>DLGT01000068.1:40964-55088 GCA_002482845.1 Saprospiraceae bacterium UBA7687 | reverse complement strand
TGATGATCAAAAGATTGCAGCTGCATATTTTGCCCTAGGCGACGAATACGAAAAAGCAGGTGACTATCCCACGAGCGAATCCTATTTTTTAAAATCCGAAATCTATTATCAAAAAATAAAAGATACCAAATCACTTGCTGAAGTGACGCGTAGAATCGCCAAAGTTCAAGAAGCTCAATCCAAAAAAACAAAGGCCTACTCAAACTATAACACTGCGGCTGATTATGGTGCTAAATCCAAGGACGAATCATTAAAATCTATCAATAAAAAAGATGCAGAACGGTTAGCAGCTAGCAACACTTCTGCCGAAAAGGAAGAAGAAATCATAACAACCAAAGTCCAAGAAATAGAACAATCACCTGAGCTAAAAGATGAATTACCAGAAACATACATCCAACTTGCAGATGCACAAGTGCGTAGTAATAATCTTGGTCCTGCCATCAACAATTATCAAAATGCTATCCATAATACCAAAAACAATCCCGATCAACTCATTTCATTGACCAACAAAATTTCGGATACTTACATTCTAAACAATGATATAAAAGGCGCTATCGAGTCTAATAAAAAACTCATCCAACAACCCGAAATTCAAAATAATCCACCCAAAAAAGTGGAAGCCATCCAGAATTTAAGCAAAGTTTATCTACGCAACAATGACCAAGCTGAAGCGGCAAAAGCACTAGAAGAATCTTATCAAATCGCTGTTCAAACCGGACAAACCCTCGAAGCTCGTGACATCGTGGGCAAGCTCGCAGAAGTATATCAACTCATGGGCGAAGGGAATAAAAGTGTGGTACTGTACAAGTCATTTCTAAAAGATCTCGAGAAAGTTATCAAAGCAGACAGCACACTCCAAGACTTGGAATTGATCGCACTTACAGAACAAAAAATCAAAAAACTGGAAGAAGAACAAGTACTCAAAGACAAACTTATCTCCACACAAAACACCATCAATTATGCACTTTTAGGTGGTATTGTCTTATTAGGAATATTGATGATTTTTATTTACAAATCGCTCCGATCTATACGACGTAGAAACAAAATCATTGCCCTACAGTCGCTGAGAAAAGACATGAATCCTCACTTTATTTTCAATAGTCTCAACAGTATCAATCAATTTATCTCTCAACATGACGAAAGAACTGCCAATCAATATTTGACCAAGTTTTCTACCCTGATGCGTGGTGTACTAGAGCATTCCGCTCACGATTTCATCCCGTTGTCGAAGGAGATAAGCATGATAAAAAATTATTTGCAACTCGAATATCAACGATTCAATGACAAGTTTACCTACACACTGCACATAGATGATGCCATAGACCAAGATGATGTTTTGATTCCTAATATGATCATTCAGCCACATCTCGAAAATGCAGTTTGGCATGGACTCCGCTATAAAGATTCGTTGGGATTGTTACAAGTAGTCATTTCAAAAAATAACAATTCCATCCAGGTAACTGTAGAAGACAATGGCATCGGAAGAGCAGAAAGCCATAAACTCAAAACTGCCCATCAACGAGAGCGAAAAAGCAAAGGAACAGACAATATCACCCAACGAATAAATCTACTTAATGAACTATATTCGCTTAATATTCAATGTCATACGGAAGATTTAGTTGATAGTACAGGAACAAAAATACACATCACATTTCCATCCGACATTGCCGATAAAATACCTAAAAACAAGACTTTATGATCACTGCTGTCATTGTAGAAGACGAAAAAATCGCTCAGGAAATACTGGCGGATTATATCAAAAGATATTGCCCATCTATTCAGTTGTTAGGTGTAGCATCCAATATCCATGAAGCTGTTCCGATGATGCATAATGTGAAGCCCGATGTAGTATTCTTAGACGTGGAGATGCCTTTTGGCAATGGATTTGACGTACTTGATGCTTGTAGCGATGTACATTTTGAGACCATTTTTATCACTGCTTATGCCGAGTATGCCATCAAAGCCATTAATAAAGCAGCTGCTTATTATCTTTTAAAACCCGTTAGTATAGAAGAACTCATCCTTGCTGTAGAAAAGGTAAAAACCAATATTGACCAAAAACAACACATCAACCGAAACAAAATATTACTAGAAAATCTCGCAGAGAAAAAATCAGAATTGCACCAACTTGTACTACCTACAATCGAAGGATTTGATGTGATCAAAACAGAAAATGTGGTCAGACTCCAAGGGAATGGAAACTTCACAGACATCTTTCTGCAAGGCAAACAAAAAAAGATGGTGTGTCGTTTTCTCAAATATTTTGAAGAATTGCTGCCCGATCATTTTGTAAGAATACACAAATCTCACATCGTCAATACTAAATCCATCACATCCTACCACAAAGGTGCAGGTGGATATGTGACGCTCGAAGATGGCAGTGAAGTTGAAGTCTCCATTTCTTACAAAGATGAACTAATGAGGATAATGGGTAAATGAACTTTAATAAATTTAGTACTTAATGACAATGTGATGTTATAATTTCTTTATCCATTATTAGGTTTTTAACCGTGATAATGTCATTTTTGCGTTTACTTAAAATCTAAATTTATTGCCTAGATACTTTATTCGACTTTCATATTGTGGTACAAAATACAATGGGTGGCAAGGTCAGCCACACGTTGGCACATTATGCATACAACCGACCATAGAAAAAGCACTTTACCAGTTTCTTAGGACAGAAGTAGCTATTATGGGTTGTGGCAGGACAGATACGGGCGTACATGCTATGGATTATTATGCACATTTTGACCATGAAGGTATCAATGATATTCCACAGCTAGTCTACAGATTAAATAAAATATTGCCTAATGATATAGCCATCCATGATATTGTGAGCGTTCATGATGATGCCCACGCTAGATTTGACGCTATCTCAAGGTCTTACATCTACCATCTGCACACTGCCAAAACACCTTTCAGTCCCAATTCCTTTTTTTATCATTACGGAGCACCAAACATCGACACACTTAATGAGGCAGCGTCCATTATTTCAGAATTTACAGGTTTCTCGACCTTTTGCAAACTTCATACAGATGTCAATACCATGAACTGTAAAATCACAGAAAGCAAATGGATACGAAAAGGAGACGCTTATGAATACCACATCACTTCTGATCGTTTCCTGAGAGGAATGATTAGACTCATAGTAGGCATGTGCCTTAATGTAGACCGAGGAAAACTCACCATAGATGAAGTGAAATCAGCATTATCAAAAAAAGAAAGAACAGGCCACGACTGGAGTGTACCTGCAGAAGGACTATTCCTTCACAGTATAAAATATCCATACCTATGAATGGTGTAAGGAACGGATGTGGAAGGTTTATTCACTGTTAAGCTTCGCGTCCTCGCGAAGCTTGAATTAGTGCAAACGTCTCGTTTGCGTCATTTACCCGTTCCCCATCAAATGATAACTCATCACCAAATCACATCAGATATCACCCTTTCAGTGTTAAATTGACATTGGGTATATATTCTATAATCCTATCATCCCGTTGGGATTACTCTTTTTCCGCATTCAATCATTCGATCATTAAATCATTCACTCCTTTTCACATTCATTCACTCATTCTCCCATTCATTTAAACCTAAGCCTTAACCGTATTCTAAACCTTTTTTATTACTTTTGCGACACAAATTCAAAAAAACAAGAATGAACATACTTATCATAGGAAGCGGTGGTCGTGAGCATGCATTGGCATGGAAAATTGCGCAAAGTCCCAACTGTACACAGCTATTCATTGCACCTGGCAATCCTGGTACAGCACTTTGTGGTATCAATGTTGCATTGCAGATTAATGATTTTGAAGGTCTAAAAAAGTTCTCGCTCGATAATGACATTTCTATGATCGTCGTAGGACCTGAAGCACCACTTGTAGATGGCATCACCGATGCATTCAAATCAGATGACACCAAACACATCCACGTATTAGGACCATCCGCATATGCGGCTCAACTAGAAGGTAGTAAGGCTTTTGCAAAACAATTTATGCAAAAATACAACATACCTACAGCCGCTTATCTCGAAGTCAGTCAAGAAAATATAGACGAAGGAATGTCATTTCTGGATACGCTTAGTGGACCATATGTGTTAAAAGCAGACGGTCTTGCAGCTGGAAAAGGTGTTCTAATCGTAGATAAAGTAGAAACGGCCAAAGAAAATCTTGCTGAAATGCTCAATGGGCAATTCGGCAAAGCATCAGAAAAAGTTGTCATTGAGACTTTCCTTGACGGGATAGAATTTTCAGTATTTGCACTTACGGACGGAAAGGATTTTGTCATCCTTCCTGAAGCAAAAGACTACAAAAGAATAGGCGAAGGCGATACTGGACTCAATACTGGTGGTATGGGCGCTGTGTCTCCTGTTCCATTTATAGATGATGACATGTGGCAAAAAGTCATAAATACCATTGTAAAACCTACCATAGATGGCATTCATGCAGAAGGTATGGATTATAAAGGATTTGTCTTTTTTGGTCTCATCAAAGTAGGCAATGATCCTTTTGTTATTGAATATAATTGTCGTATGGGAGACCCAGAAACCGAAGTGGTCTTTCCAAGAATTGAGTCAGATATCGTAACTTTATTTTCTGATGTATTCACTGGAAATTTAAAAAATACGCAACTCCAAATCAGCCAAAAATCAGCTGCTACCGTCATGATGGTATCAGGTGGTTATCCAGGAGATTTTGAAAAACATAAAGTGATCAGTGGAGCAGATCAAGTTTCATCCAGTATTGTGTTTCACTCAGGCACTACACAGAAAGATGGAAATATTGTGACCAATGGTGGCAGAGTTATGGCGATCACCACATTACACGAAGATTTCAAAGAAGCGGTAAAAATATCACTTGCCAATGCAGATCAGATAGATTATGATGGTAAAAATTATAGAAGAGATATTGGTTTTGATTTGTAATTTAAGATAAACTCATCCATGTACACCGCTACCCAAATTGCTCAAATATTAGGTTCCGAACCTAGCCTACTCGCAAATAAAGATGCCCAAGTCTCTAGGCTTTCTATGGATACTAGAAAAATCGAGTCTCCCGAAGAAACACTCTTTTTTGCACTCTCGGGTAGTATGCTCGATGGTTATGAATTTATCCAAGATGCCATGGACAAAGGTATCAAAAACATAGTTGCCGAAAAAAATCCTGGTTTAGTAAGTAGTAAGGTCAATCTTTTTATAGTGCCTAATAGTTTAGCTGCTCTTCAGAAATTAGCCACTTACCATCGTAATGTTTATAAAGAAATCGAAGTAGTAGGCATTACTGGTAGCAATGGCAAAACCACGATAAAAGAATGGCTCAGTCAGATGATCCACGATGGACAAATCGTCAAAAACCCGAAGAGTTACAACTCCCAAACAGGTGTCCCGCTTTCCGTCTGGCAAATTAAAGATGGTGACAAGCTTGGTATCTTTGAAGCAGGTATTTCGCAGCCTAATGAGATGTACAAACTTGCTGACATCATGCAGCCTACGATTGGGCTTTTTACCATGATTGGGGATGCACATGCAGCAGGATTCAGCAGTTTGGCAGAAAAACTAAACGAAAAATTAAACTTATTTGCTACAGCAAAAACCATCATTTTTGAAGAAGACGATCTCATCGTGAGTATGGCCATCAGAGAGCGTTTCCATGATAAACAATTGCTTAGTTGGGGCAAAAGTGCCGATGCTACCTTATATAGAATCATCGAAATCCAAAGGTCAAATTATCAGACGCTCGTTCGCATTGTCTTCCAAGAGAAAGAATATGCATTGACCATACCATTTTCTGATAGTGCTTCTATGGAGAATGTACTGCATTGTACAGCACTCATGTTGCATCTAGGTATTGGCATCCATGACATCTCTGAATCCATTCTGAAACTCCAGAATATTCCTATGCGACTGGAGATGAAAAATGGGATGCATCACAGCATTCTCATTAATGATACGTACAACGCCGATTTACAATCTTTCAAAATCGCTTTAGAGTTTTTAAGTCAGCAGGCAGGTTCACGAGAGAAAATGTTGATACTCTCTGATTTTATGCAGACTGGTCTAGATCCCAACCAATTAAACCATCAATTGGCCAATCTTATCCATGCACATCAAATAGTACATGTCATAGGCGTGGGAAGTCAAGTCAAATCTTTGGAGAAGTTTTTAGATCCATTCATCCTCTTTTCATATTACGAAACGACTGAAGATATTATTAAAAAGCTTTCCCAAAAGGACATTGAAAACAAAGCCATCTTAGTCAAAGGAGCTAGGGCATTTCATCTTGAGAAACTCATACACGCACTATCAGATAAAGCACATTCAGCGACGCTAGAGACAGATTTGCAAGCTATCGAGCATAATATGAAGGTGTTTACCGACCATCTTTCTAAAAACACACAAATCATTGCCGTCATAAAAGCATCCGCCTATGGAAGCGGTAGCGAAGAGTTGGCAAGATTTCTAGAGTTCAAAAAAGTAGGTTATCTAGCGGTTGCATTTATTGATGAAGGTATTCAGTTGCGTAGAGCAGGTGTCCTTCTGCCCATCATCATACTGAATCCCGACAGAAATGGTGTACCAGATATGATCAAATACGATCTTGAACCCGAAGTATATTCCATCGATCAGTTGGTAGAGATTATGTCCATTGTAGCATTGGATGAAAATAAAAACTTTAATGTCCATATCAAGTTAGACACAGGTATGCATAGGTTGGGATTGAGCAAAGACGATATAGAAGAATTAGTAGAATTGCTAATTCAAAATAAATATATCAAAGTAAGATCCATTTTCTCTCACCTATCTAGTAGTGAAGATCCCGGAGATGATGCCTACACACATGCACAAGTAGCAGCATTAAACCAATATTACGACCAAATAACAGCTAGAATAGGATATAAACCTGCCAAACACATTCTAAATTCAGCAGGTATCATTCGTTTTCCACAATACCATTTTGACTTGGTTAGACTAGGTTTGGGATTGTATGGCATTGATTCGACGTCTACCATTGTTGGACAGTTAGAAAAAGTACATACTTTGAAAGCAACTGTTGTCCAGATAAAAAAAATAGCCGCATCTGAATATGTAGGTTATAATAGAAAATGGATCGCATCAGAAGATGGTAGAATTGCCATTATAAATATTGGTTATGCAGATGGACTTTTACGACTTGCCGGCAATAGCAAATACACCGTCACCATTCGTGGTCAAGAATATACCATCATTGGTAATGTTTGTATGGATCTGACTATTGTAGACATCGGTCAAGCAACGGATATTGTAGTAGGTGATGAAGTAATCATCTTTGGTAAAACAAAACCTGTAGAACGACTTGCAGAAGTCTGTCAAACTATCCCATACGAGATACTAAGCAGAATATCAGGAAGGGTAAGAAGACTATATGTGCAAGGATAGCAACGCTAAGCTTAGCGTCCTCGCTAAGCTTGGGTTAGTTAAAGCGTCTCGCTTCCTTCCGATAAGCTTTGCGTCCTCGAGAAGCTTACGTTAGTAAAAGAATCTCGGTTTTAAAAGACATAATCCTTTTCTAAGTCTTAATCTAAATCTCATTCTTAATCTCAACATCCGTAAAGCTTAGCGTCTCGCTAAGCTTGGGTTAGTAAAAGCGTCTCGCTTTTATTCTTTGATTATTACAAAAAATAATTAGTTTTGCCCTTCTTAAAAAAAATAGATTCAAATAGTCATGAGTAGAAAACAAATAGCCGCTGGAAACTGGAAGATGAATACCACCATAAATGATGGTATCGCACTAGCTCAGCACATCGCCACCTCAGAAAGAGATGCAAATGTATTGACCATACTCGCAGTGCCTTTTACACATATCTTTCCGTTGCAAAAGAAGATATCTTCTAAGTCAAAGGTGTTATTAGCTGCTCAGACTTGTCACCACAAGAATTCAGGTGCATATACGGGTGAGATTTCTCCATCTATGCTTGCTGCCATGAAGGTTCCATATGTTGTTTTGGGACACTCAGAAAGACGTGAATATAACCATGAAGACAATGCCATCTTGGCACAAAAGCTAAGAGCAGCACTAGACGCAGGTCTGAAAGTTATCTTTTGTTGTGGCGAAGCACTTGACATCAGAAAAGCTGGCACACATGTCGCACATGTGAAAGTTCAACTAGAAGAATCATTATTTCAGCTTGACGCCAAAGAGATGAAAAATATAGTGATCGCTTACGAACCAATATGGGCAATAGGTACAGGCGAAACAGCATCACCAGCACAAGCACAAGAGATGCATGCAGCTATAAGAGCCATGCTTCAGAAAAAATATGGTAAAAGAGTGGCAGATAGTACTAGTATTCTTTACGGTGGATCTGTAAAAGGCAACAATGCTAAAGAACTTTTCGGACAGGAAGACGTAGATGGTGGATTAGTAGGTGGCGCATCTCTAAATGCAGATGAATTTGTCACGATCATTAATTCATTCTAAGAGTATGTTTAAATTTTTATTGCTTTAAAATCAATGTCTTATGAACCTGACTTCAAAATAATCTCATCGTTTAGTTCACTAAACTCTTTAATTCTTTTATCGTCAGAACCATAACCAATTGATTAGCAACTAAGAAAATTTTTAAACATACTCTAATATTTGGTTTAGGTTGTAGATATTTCTTCAAGATTCATTTGTCCATTTCCAAAAATGGATTAATTTGTGCTTTGTTTATTATAAGTCTTAAGATGTCTAATTTTAAAAGCCTTAAAGAAAACTGAAACCATATTAACCGCAATTAAAACAGGCGTGTAAAGTTTGGTAAATATTTTTTTGAAGGGGCTCAAAAGTCCTTCCATTTTAAGGATGACTAAATGGTTGCTTAGCAAATTTAGTGAATGATTTCACTCAATAATGAAGGAACCACGAACTTAGGTTTGTGGACATCAATTTAGGTTTGTAAAATTAGCATTTTTAAATATCTAAAGCCACATCTTATGTCAAAGAATTTGAGCCATTTATCCGGTCGCAAAGGTCTTGAAAATAATCTTTTTGACCGATTAGGGAATGCCGCCAAAGAAACTGGCACACCTGATCTCTCTGAAATGCAACGTCTAAAAGACGAATTCCTTTTTGGTGCTGCTAATATTTATGGCACCGTCTCTTTCTATGACTTCCTAAAAAAAGAAAATCAAGGCAAAAAAATATTTGTTTGTAATGGTACCTCATGTATGACAGCAGGAACACAAGCAAAAGTTTTTGACAAGATTAATACGCAATTTTCCAAAGAAGAGATCGGCGAAATGTGTTGTCTTGGTCGCTGCCACGAAAATAGTGCCTTCCATTACAACGGTCAAAACTATTCTGGAGATGCCATAAATGAATTACCGAACATCATTTCCCACCAAGAAAAAACAACTGATCATTACCACGTCGATCATTATGGCACGCCTATTCTCACTAACCCAAATCTTGATATTCATACATGTGAAACGATTCTAAAAACCTGTCTTCAGCGTTCATCAGATGAATTAATTGATCAATTAAAAATATCTGGGCTTCGTGGTCGTGGAGGAGCAGGCTTTCCGATATCATTCAAACTAGCATCGTGCAGAGATACAGCTTCTGATGTCAAATTTATAGTTTGTAATGCAGACGAAGGTGACCCTGGCGCATATTCAGATCGATACATCATGGAGCAACGTCCACTTCCATTATTGACAGGAATGATCATTGCAGGTTTTATCACGGGTGCGAGCTGGGGCGTATTGTATATCAGAGCGGAATATCCCGAATCTATTGACATCGTCGCTGATGCAATTCAATCTCTAGAACAAAATGGAATGCTAGGTGATCAAATATTTGGAAGTGATTTTAATTTCAAATTCAAAATCATCAAAGCACAAGGCGCTTATATTTGTGGTGAAGAAACAGCTTTATTATCTTCCATAGAAGGACAAAGACCTGAAGTGCGTGTGAGACCTCCATTCCCTACCCAACAAGGTTTATTTAACAAACCTACAGTAGTGAATAATGTAGAAACCTTAGCGAATATTCCATTTGTCATGCAGCATGGTGGACAATCCTTTGCAGACATTGGATTAGGTAGATCTACGGGTACAAAATTACTCTCGTTAGATGGTTACTTTCACAAACCTGGTATTTATGAAGTAGATATGGGTACACCAATGAACGTAGTGATCGATGAATTGGGTGGTGGATTTAGACAGCCTATCAAAGCGATCCACATAGGTGGTCCATTAGGTGGATTGGTGCCTGTGTCCATGTTGTCAAAGCTGACCATTGATTTTGAATCATTCGCTAGTCATGGATTTTTGTTAGGTCATGGTTCATTTGTTTGTTTACCTGAGACCTACCCTATTATTGAATATATCAAACATTTATTTCAGTTTACGGCGCATGAGAGTTGTGGCAAATGTTTTCCGTGTCGATTGGGTTCAACTCGTGGTTACGAAATGATAGATAAAGCCATGACGACCGAATACAAAATGGATATCAACTTATTGAATGACCTTTTGGAGACTTTGGAAATTGGATCTTTATGTGCGCTTGGTGGCGGACTACCACTTCCTGTCAAAAATGCACTGATGTATTTTTCTGATGAATTAAAACCTTACTTTCGCTAAGCTTAGCATCCCTGGTCGATAAGCTTAGCGTCCTCGCGAAGCTTGGGTTAGTCAAAGCGTCTCGCTTTTATTAAGGCTGCATTTATTTAGTGCCGATACTTTTAACTTAAGTCTAATTCTCAAACTTAATCTTACCTTAACCTTAGCCTAAATTTCAACTCCGATAAGCTTCACGTACTCGCGAAGCTTGGGTTAGTTATAGCGTCTCGCTTTTATAAAGTAAGCATTTATTTTGTGCCAATACTTTTACCATCAAGCTTAGTCTTAATCTCAATCTTAACCTATTCCTCAATCTTAATCTGCACTTACCCCTCCATTCAAAATTATATTCCAAAAACATATAACAACACATTAAAATTGGGTTTTTAAGTCCATAAAACGTCAGAATGTCAGAAATTCTCTTTTTTGCTTGACTTCCCAAAAAATTGGTATCTTTTAACTTTTCCAATTATTCACTAATCGAAATTAAATTTAATGTTAAATACATTTTGTTTTAATCCGATATTTGGAATTATTGTAAAATATACACTATCTTCGCCCCGCATTTTAAAACAATATACTTTATGGCTGCATTAATCCATGTACCAAACCACCAAAAAACCAAAATAGTAGCTACTATTGGACCTGCTTCAAGCAGTAAAGAAGCACTTCTTGACCTTGTAAAAGCAGGTGTTAATGTCTTCAGGCTCAACTTTTCGCATGGAGCTTACGAACAGCATCAGCAGGTCATAGATAACATCCTAGAAATAAACGAAAAATATAATGTCCACGTAGGTATGCTTGCTGACCTTCAAGGTCCAAAGCTAAGAGTTGGTAAAATAGAAAATAATGCTATAGACATCGCGCCAGGTGATATCCTGACTTTTGTTAGCGAAAAATGTATTGGTAATAAAGACAAAATTTACATGAGCTACGAAATGTTTGCTCAAGATGTAAAAGTAGGCGAAAAAGTACTTGTCGATGATGGTAAAGTAGTCTTAGAAGTCATTTCAACCAATCAAGTTGATGAAGTGAAACTAATGGTCATGTTCGGTAGTGTACTGTCTTCTAATAAAGGTGTAAATCTACCAGATACAAAGGTTTCTCAGCCTTCATTGACTGAAAAAGACCTTGCAGACCTTGATTATATCCTTACCCAACCTATCAATTGGATAGCCCTTTCATTCGTGAGAGCTGCAAAGGATGTGAAAGATCTTCAAAAAAGAATAAAAGCAAAAAAACACTTTGCCAAAGTAATCGCAAAAATCGAAAAGCCAGAAGCTATTCAGAATATCAAAGAAATCATCAAAGTTTCTGATGCGATCATGATAGCAAGAGGAGATTTAGGTGTCGAAATGCCAATAGAGAAACTTCCAGCACTTCAGAAAATGATCATCGCTCGTTGTATCCAAAAAGCAAAACCAGTTATCGTCGCTACCCAAATGATGGAAAGTATGATTACAAATCCATCACCGTCTAGAGCAGAAGTAACCGACGTAGCAAATGCGGTATTGGATGGAACAGACGCTGTGATGTTGAGTGGTGAGACAGCGGTAGGTAATCACCCTGCACTTGTTGTAGAAGCAATGAATAGAATCATTACTGAAGCAGAGCAACATTACCAAATGCATGGTAAAAGACCACAACCTGACGAAGAATCAGAAACATTCTTATCAGATGTGTTGTGTCTAAGTGCACCAAGATTGGCTGAAGAGTTAAATGCTAAAGCAATATTGGGACTTACCGTCAATGGTTACACTGCATTCAAGATATCTTCTTATAGACCTAAAAGTGCGATCCATATCTTTTCTGATAAAGCATACATGCTGAATACATTAAGTTTGGTTTGGGGTGTAAAAGGTTATTTGTATACGAAGTTCACCACAACAGATGAAACCATTGAAGATGTCAATAACATTCTGATAGAAGAAGGTGCCATCGAAGCTGGTGACATAGTCATCAATACAGGTAGTATGCCGCTTCACAAAAGATTCCGTACCAATATGCTTAAGATCACGGTAGTAGAATAAGTTTTTAATGCTACATTTTAATAGCTTTTAAATATTTTTACTGGAAAGGTTTAGACCACTTGGTTACTTTTTTCCAGTAAAAATATTTGAAACTTCTGAACTCAAATTATAAGTTTTATCTTCATAAATAACTTGTTTATCATTCTCTTGGTAAATCAAACTGATGTCTGATTTAGAAAATAAGTATTGATTCCCACCATTGATGACTTCCGTTTTTATGTAAGAAAGTGTATCACTACCATACAGACCTGATTCATCTGAAGTAACTATATTTTGTTTATTCATAATAAAGATATTCATCGTATTGTCCACAGCTGATGTACAAATAGTATCTTGAACCATAGGAAAAATATTGCAAACCGTAGAAGAACCTTTATATTTCCCTACAATACTTGCGAATGTTATAACATTAAATTTTGATTCATCTTCTTTCTCGCATCCTAGGAATGGAAGTAAAACCAAAATTATCAAACATATTTTTAAAGATTCTTTTAACATTTTTTGTCTTAGATATAAAGTAAAACGAAGATGATGCTGATTACAGTACCATTAATTTTATTTTTTTTGTAAATTTGGTATTGGTAAAGTTGACGATTCCCTAAAGAAAATCTTTTTGAAATTTAATTTAGCTTTGTGGTAAATTATAGTAAGTTCTCCTTCCTACGCTAGTTAATATAGAATAAATAAACAGCATCGTACCTGCATATTTAGCGATGGTGGCCACCATTTGGGATGCCTCAGATTCTTGTACAGATTGTTTGCTAAATATCCCCCATATAGCCCATATGATAACTAAGGCATATGGAATATCTTGTCTATTTAAAATGGCCAGTATACCTAATAGCGCAGCAATAATGATCATCACAGATGCCCACATTGGTTCGCTAATACCCAAACCACTCCAGTCTTTACTAACTAATAATGCGGTGACATTTGCAATCGTAGCTACACTAATCCAACCCAAATATACACTTGACATGGTCAAAATAAAAACATTATCCCATAACTTATGTGGTCTTGTAGATTGAACAGTGGTATAAATTTTTAGTAAGGAATATAGTAATACCAACATGATGACAACTGAAAGGGAAACAAACTCATAGTGCCATGCTAAGATCCAACTTCCATTTGCAAGGCCTGATATAAAAAACCAAGGTCCGATATTGCTTATAATTTTATTGGTTGCTTGATTGTTTTTATAATATTGAAATCCTTGATAAAACATAAATGCAATCAATAATAAATAAATAATGCCCCATATACTGAAGGTAAAACCTGCTGGCACAAAATAATTTGGGTATAGCTCAGAAAGTTCTGCTGTTGTTTTATTGTTGATCGGAAGTAATACAGCTAAAAAATTGAGCGTTAAGGCAAAAACAACTGATATGATATTACTACCTACAAATAACTTGAGCGATTTATTATCCATAATTCTGTTTATGACAGCAAATATAAGGCTTTTTTGTAATAAATAGTGCTCTTATAATGAGATACTAGAGTATGTTTAAAAATTTTCTT
>DLGT01000068.1:33652-40917 GCA_002482845.1 Saprospiraceae bacterium UBA7687 | reverse complement strand
GGTTCATAAGATATTGATTATAAGTCAATAAAAAGTTAAACATAATCTGTAATCTAAAATAAAAAAGGCACCCTATGTTGAGTGCCTTTTTTATTACTTCTAATTAACTTTTTTAACTTTAATTTCTTCTACTTCTTTTGACAGTAGTTTTCTGCCCTTTGACATTACCTCTTGCTCCTTTGACGGTCGTTGTCTTTTTAGTGACAGAGTTTCCTCTCGGACCTGTAACTTTAGTTTTTGATCTTGTCACTTTATAATTAGCATGGGCTGCCGAATGTCTTGTTCTGACAGTGGTAGATGTTACACGTACTGGACGATATACTTTATGCGCTTTTACCGTTCTGTGGTTATGAACTATTCTTACAGTTGGTCCATGATGTCTGTATCTTATTGGACGCCAATCTGCCCATCCTAATGGTCTCCATGGTTTCCACCAATTAGGATACATACGCCATCTCCATGGAGAAACCCATGGTCTATAAGCTGGTGCATACACAAACCTAACACATGGCCATGTCCAAACATTCACAATGATCACAGGTCTATTTGGGTAGTATGAAGATGGTCCTTCTTTATTTATATCTGTGTCATACTCTTCACTGCCATCAGATGGCTCTACAATCATTTCTTCACCATACATGTCTTCGTCACCTATGATTTGTAAAATAGCCTCATTATCTTTAGTTTTTTCTAATCCTATGACAGCAATATCTTGATTTTCGCTTTCTGATACCGATACTTGTAGGATAAACAAATGTACATCACCATCTTGTTTGCTGATGACTTTGACATAATCGATGTCCCCATCTTCGTTCAAATCTAAATTATTGACACCACTATTCTGATCGTTTAGTAATTTTTCGAATTCTTCTGGTGATGTAGCTTTTTTAAATGTTTCTATGGCTCCTTCTAAGCTGAATTGATCTCCTGGAAGACCTGTCTGTTCTGCGGTCGCATCATCTTGGGAAAATGCTAAAGTAGCAGTTAAGAAAAAACTTACAAAAAAAATGATTGCTTTCATGTGTCTATGCGCTTTAAGTGTTAACGAATGGCCTTTTGACAATATAATATAATGAAAGTTTAATCCAATTCAATAATATTTTTTCATTACCAAACTCCTTAAAATGCGAAGAGCCCAGGTAACTAGATACTAGGGCTCTTTCGACTAAGGTCTCAAAATAAGAAAACTACTTCTTTAAGGTATTGATACCTATTATATTTTCTATGCATGATATCATTCCAAAACCATGCCAAACTTATCAATGATGTGCCCAAATATGTGTAGAAAAAAATGTGAGATTTATCACTACTGTCTTTGGATGCTGCAAATATACAACGTAATTTAATATCTGCAACTGTCTTAATAACGTCGGATGTCCTATTTTAGTTTCTAAATATATGAATTATTTTCATACATTTTTTAAATATATGACTGGCAGCCATAAACGAATTAAAAATTGTATTAATATCAATATTAAAAAAAATAAAAAATTTTATCCTTTCTTACTATAGTTTGGCGATTCTTTAGTAATAGTGATGTTATGTGGATGACTTTCTAGTATTCCAGAACTTGATATTTTTACCATTTTGGCTTTTTGCATATCTTTGATGGTATTTGCACCACAGTATCCCATACCAGCTCTGAGTCCACCGAGATATTGCACCATCACTTCTGATACAGATCCTTTATATGGTACTCTTCCTTCTATCCCTTCAGGTACGAGTTTTTTGACATCATCTTCTACATCTTGAAAATATCGGTCTTTGCTCCCAAGTTCCATGGCACCGAGCGAACCCATACCTCTATAGACTTTAAATTTTCTACCTTCAAACAAGATGGTCTCCCCAGGTGCTTCTTCAGTCCCTGCAAATAATGACCCTGCCATAATCGTACTTGCTCCAGCTGCTAATGCCTTTGCGATATCACCTGTGTATCTGATACCACCATCACCAATGATAGGAATGCCAGTGCCTTTCAGCCCACGAGCAGCATTCATGATGGCAAATAATTGTGGTACACCCACACCTGCTACAATTCTTGTGGTACATATACTTCCGGGTCCTACACCTACTTTTACAGCATTGACACCTGCATCAGCAAGCGCTTTTGCACCATCTGCTGTGGCTACGTTTCCACCAACGATTTGTAGACTTTTATACTGCTTTCTCACCGCTGCTATTGCATCGAGTACACCTCTAGAATGACCATGTGCCGTATCTAGACATATGACATCAACACCTACGTGAACGAGAGCTTCTACCCTTTCGAAAAGATCTTTTGTGACACCTACAGCCGCTCCTACATACAAACGTCCGTGGCTATCTTTAGCAGAATTTGGATAATTTTCGAGCTTCATGATGTCTTTGTACGTAATCAGCCCTTTCAGAATGTTATTATTATCGACTACAGGAAGTTTTTCGATTTTATATTTTTGGAGTATTTCTTTGGCTTGCGTTAAGGTTGTACCTTCAGGGGCTGTGATCAACTTTTCTTTTGTCATGATCTCCGTAATGCTCCTTTCGCCAGCGGTTTCAAATCTAAGGTCTCTATTGGTAAGGATTCCGACTAGTTTATTAGACTTATCTATGACAGGAATACCACCTATTTTATTGGCTTTCATTAGTAATAATGCATCGCGTACTACGGCATCTTCTGTAAGTGTGACAGGATCCATGATCATACCACTTTCAGATCTTTTTACCGTTCTTACTTGATTAGCCTGAGCTTCTACAGTCATATTTTTGTGAATAAAGCCGATACCACCTTCTCTTGCCATCGCAATAGCGAGATTGTATTCTGTGACCGTATCCATTGCTGCCGACACGATGGGTGCATTGAGCCAAAGGTCTGTGGTAAGCTGGGTGGAGATATCTACTTCTCTAGGAAGGACTTCTGAGTATGAAGGAATGAGAAGCACATCGTCAAAGGTAAGTGCCTCTTCTATCTGGGTGTTATTATTAAATGTTTCCATCTGCAAAAGTAGGAAGAAATCATTTCCTAACAAAAAGGATTCAAATTTATTTCATAAAAAAATGAAAATGCCCTACCCGATGCGATGGCTCAAAGACATCTTATCGGTTCCCACACATTCATCGAAGTAAGATCAAACCAAAATTCCTTACTATAAAAAAAGATTAAGTTAACTTTCCTTCTTGACGTAAAGGGTTAGCATTGGTTCTTTTGTTTAATGAAAGCCGTGTGAATCGGTTCATAATAATCGATTTTTGAATGTTAAAAAATAAAATTAAACTATATTAAAATTTCTTCTGCTGTTGTTTTATATCAATACCTGACGTCAAATCTGCCTTCAGTAATATTCAAAATATCACTACAATCATTCTTTAAATTCTTATAACTAAATTTTCCTGATATAATTCGCTGACTGGTATTGATATATAATATTTCTATTTCTGTATCTTCGGGGATGCACCTATAAGAAGTGCATTCAATGGTACCCATGGGTTGATTTTGAGCATTTGAGTGAAGTATTCCTACAAATGGAGAAGGCGGGATTTTATAAATTCCTAAGTCTGTAAAATCAGCGGGTACAATAATGCTCTGTCGAATGTTTCCACTGTTTATTCTGATTCTTGCTTGAATACTTAGACCTCCATTTTCATATCGTGCTGTTAATTTTTCATTAAACAATCCTCCATCCGTTTCAGGTATCCAGGCTATACCATTGACTAAGCATCCGAAGGTATTTTTACCTTCTGTGGTCATAGGTGGGAGTTTGTCTATCTCTTCGGTCTTGGTACAGCTTAGTATAGATAGGAGTACGATGAGTACTAGTGTTAGTGTGAATAATGGATTTGTTTTCATTCTTGATTATTTATTTTGAAGCCGTGATGATGGTGTATATATTGTTTTATGTAGTATAGATAATAAACTAAATCATAATAATAAGACAAATTTAGGCTATAATCAGATACAAGATTCAAAGAAATACATATTTCTTTATTGAATATGATGAAATATGTGAACTTATTGATGGGAATTTAATTTTTTGATTACATATTCACTAAATACGATACGTAATATTGCAATTTGTTGAAGCTTCTTGGAAACATTTTTTTAAGTTCATAGAAAAGACTCAATTAATCAACTTGTGATCTGCGCACCATTAAACTCTAACAAAGTAAAAAATCTGCAAAATCTGCGAAGTCTGCGAGACAAACAACCGATCGGATGTCTCAAAGTATCCCGTCTATAACACTACGAGCCTTTTTTTATTGGGTAATTATAATGGAGTTGTAAACTTGTTTGCAACATATCCATTTTGACTGAAAACAAGCTTGCATTTCCAATAAATCAAAAACAAATTCGATCAAGTGGCTACATTCTCTTCTGTCGCCAAAAAACATTGAGCCTTCGAGACTTGGTGGCAACCCTATTATTTTTAAAAAAAAATCCAAGAAATCGTTAGACGTTTTACCCAAAAAAAACCTATCTTTATACCTAGATCACCTCGTCGCAATCACTTAAAGAGTACTAATAATAAGTGACCTTAAAATGACCAAAAAGCTACCAAAACTACCGTTTTCAACTAAAAACGAACAAGGGTTGTCCCGAGGTTGTCTCGATCTTGTGCCAAGGTTCTCCCGAGGTTAGCCCGACCTCGCTTAATAGACGGTCCCTATACGCTCCCACTACACACCGTCATCGCTAACTGCTTTCTAAAACCTTCATTAAAGAATATTTTAATTGAAAAACCAACGTGGTACAACAATTTTAAATAAAAATGAAATGTTTCTGAAATCAAGTTTAGATAGTGGTGCATCTATATGTTTGGTATTTTATGCTTCAAAACTTTATTGTTTACATTTCTTATAGTAATTTTGTATCTTATCCTATGTTGAGTCATATTTTCAGATAGGCTATTACGCTAATGGTTTGAACTTTAATTTTTAATATACAGCACATTCATGCCCACAACCATAGAAACAGAAAGGCTCCTCATGCGACCATTAAATACGAATGACGTAGATGCCCTATATAAATTGGATTCAGATCCACTCGTCATGAAATATTTGGGAAATCGTCCGGTCTCTAACCTTGATGACGTTAATTTTTATCTCAAAAACATCCTAAAACAATATGAACAATATGGCATAGGTAGATGGGCTGTCATTGAGAAATCTACAGGAGAAATGATCGGTTGGGCAGGTTTAAAGTTTATGAATGAAGTGACCAACGGGCATGTAGACTTTTATGACGTAGGCTATCGTTTCCGTCCAGAATTTTGGGGCAAAGGCTATGCTACTGAAGCTACGAATGCTTGGATAGGTTATGCCAAAAATCAGCTTAACGTCCATACTTTATATGCATCCGCACACACTGAAAACATCGCTTCACAAAATGTACTGAAAAAATGTGGTTTCATTCAAAAAAGTGAATATCAATTTGAAATGTATGGAGAAAACCTGGCTTGCTATTGGTTGGAGCTGGAGTTAGTTTAAGAGGAACGGTGAATGGGTAGTTTTTTTTAAAAAAATGGCGACATGTTTTACTAAATTTTTTACATTTTAAAAACCTATTACTTTCGATATCGCTACTTTAATTTCGCTAAGTGTTGATTCATCTATAGAACCGACTTTTTTTATCATCCTTTCTTTTGATAAAGAACGAATTTGAAAACAATCTGCTGCTGATGTTTTGGAAAATCCATTTCTACTATTTGGTTCAATTTTTATCATCCACGGAGCTATTGCGTATCGGTCTTTCCAGTCAGTGATAGGAACGACCACCTTTAAAGGCAATCTGCCTAGACTATCATCATTTATAATTATGGCTGGACGAACTTTTTGAATCTCTGCACCTTTCGTCGGATCCAAATCAATCAACCAAATGTCACTTTGCTTCATAAAAATTATCTAAATCTATAGAAGTAAAAATAGTTAGTTCTTTGTCGTTTACGTAGTCTTCATGAAGCTCGTCGGCAGCTAACTTCATTTGATTTTGCGACTCTTCTCTTTTGATTGATTTTAAAGTTTCTTCCACAACATATACCCTCTTGGTAAGTGGTAAACGTTGAATTTCTTTAATTAAATCTGTTGTAAACATTTTATTTTGATTAAAATCAATTAGACTATAAATGGTAAAAAGTAACTACTACAAATTAACGTTTATTGGCTTTACAAAGTTCAATTGTTTAGTTCTTGCCCTAACGTCAAATTTTATGATCACAACAATAACAAAAATTTATAATTTAAAAAATCGACATCTCCTGTAGCGTTTTTGATTACTTTTGGATTATGTATGTATAGCAATACAAATATGGTTATGAAGTATATAAAAATAAATTGGTTAGCTGTGCTTGGGATTCTCTTGATATCATCTTGTCATACAAATGAAGAAGAAATCATTCGCATCGAACATAATGATCCACCAAGAGTTACCATCTCTACGACGCAGACAGTTCGTGTGATAAACGAAAATGGAGAAGCCTTAATAAATTTTGATGCGACATACAATCAACAACAACAGAATGATTTGGCACAATCGTTTGTCGTTTTTGATGGCAAACTAGTAAATAAATATGGAGAAAAACTGACCATAAATCCTGCATCAGGTGCCACATCAATATTCAGCGTCTCAGGTGTTGAGAATGATATCAATTATTCGGTATTGACGGTATTCGAAAATCGAAATAAAGTTGAGTTTGCACACGATACAAAAATGAATATAGCTATAAATGAAAAAACAACTTTAACCACGCAACCAAATACTTATGCGCTCAATGGAAACAGCTACAATACCAAAGTTAATATCACGCACTTCAGTCCTGATTTAAATAATGATGTTCACATCACTGCAATACCCGCAAATCGTGTGGGAAAAGATATTAATGGAGAGCACAAATACCTTGAAATGTATGATGTTTTTTTTCTAGATGTAACGTCTGAAAATGGCCAATCACTTGAAACAAAACTTGGCATAACATCTGAATATCTGCAAGAAAATGGCATAAAAATTTGGTCGTTCGATTATGATAAAGCAATTTGGCATCCAGTGAAAACAGAAGATAATAACCAATCTTTCACATATCAAAAATCTGGCTATTACTGTATTGCGAAAAGTAAACCAGGTATTTATGTGAGTGGCCAATTGGCATTAGAAAATACACCTATTTCAAATATCAGAATCAACTTACACGATGGACAAAGTCGTCAAAGTGTTTTCACATCAGCACAAGGTAAATGGTTTGCCTTTTTACCAGCAGACGCTGATATAAGTGCAGAAGTAAAGGCTGCATGTGGGCGGA
>DLGT01000068.1:0-33604 GCA_002482845.1 Saprospiraceae bacterium UBA7687 | reverse complement strand
TAGCCAACTTTTTACTAGAATCGTAGGTCAGGTCAAAGATTGTAATGGCGACTTAAACATGGACTATATTCTAAAAAATCATACAGACCAAACCACTTACTATTTTGCCAAAGGATCTTCCACAGATGTACTTTTGCCGGTGTGTGAAAGTGGTGAAATGTCCCTAAGCACATCAACAATAGATGGAAGTGAAGAAGGAAATATGGTCACATGGCGCGTAGAAGATGTCATTCAGACAGGTACTTGGTTTGCTTGTGATAGAGCAAAAAATCCATACTTCAATTTGATCATAGATGGTACCAATAAAATGTATTGGCAGACCAAAACGCAAAAAAATAGTGATGGTAGGTGGTCCATTGACTTACAGGATGAACAATCCAATGTCGTACTGACCATTTTTGTCCCTGATGATGGCGTAGGTAAAAAAGCAGACAACCGACTCAATATCCTCCTGCGCGAAAAATCGTTTGAAGGTCAAGGATATGAAATATTTTGTCCTACATCGACACAAGGTTGTGGATTTGAACATTTTGAAATAACACATTTCGACTTCCAAAATGACGATTTAATACGTGGATATTTCAAAGGTCGGTTTTGGGTAAAAACATTATCACCACTGACAGCAGGATACAAAAATGTGGAAGGAGAATTTCAGATAAAAAAGGAGTTTTAGAAGCGTAAAGTGCTATAAAATGACAGAAACAGAAATCATACAAAAATGCAAAGCATACGACAAGGCGGCTTTTAAGGAGCTAGTCCGTGTCTATTCTCCTGCGTTGATGTCTGTTTGTGTACGATACATGGGCGATCGACATTTTGCAGAAGACATGCTTCAGGAAAGTTATATTAGAATCTTTAACAACATTTTACAATACGAAGCCAAAGGTTCATTTAAGTCTTGGCTTTTCAGAATAGCTGCTACAACGTGCCTCAAAGAGTTGCGCAAAAAGCAGGTAATGGTAGATTCAGAAATCACTGATTATGATGTCTCCGATAACAACGAAACCTTTACACTTGATGACGAATCAGGTATAATAAAGATAATAGAAGAATTGCCTTTGCCTTACAGATTGGTATTTAATCTTTATGTGATAGAAGGATATTCGCATCAAGAAATAGCAGCCATGATGGACATCGGAGAAAGCACTTCAAGAACCCAACTCACTAGGTCAAAAAAAATGGTGAGAGATTTATTATTAAAGTATAAAGTACAAATGACCCATTAATATGGAACAAGATAAATATATCAGACAAGTAGCCGAGCAGCATGAAACGCCGATTGACGTCGAGCAATTGTGGGACAAACTAGAACCACATGTGCCACAAAAGAAGCGCAGAAGACCAGTATTTATATGGTTTTGGACCGTAGGTATTGCTTTGGTAAGTCTTAGTTTATGGTTTATGTTTGACACCCAAAAAACAAATCTTATGGCATCAAATACACCACCAAATGAAGTTGTTTCCAATAATTCATTACCAAAAAGAAGCAGCAATGTATCAGAATTGACCAATCTAATAAATGAAGTTTCACAACCAATAAATCAGAAAGGAAGTCAAACTCTGAACAGTCAAAACAATGCTATTGTAGCCGATAATAAAATTAAAAATGAAGCACCTTTTCGTATTAACCAAAATAAAAAATTAACCCATCAAGGTAATAATATTCTATCTGAAAATACCATTTCACCAAACACTCATGTATCAGAAATTGCCTTAGAATTAAAAAATGTAGAGATTGAAAATAATAACAAGACGGTTTTTATCACGCCAACACCTTCACAAGTACATCCCAATATCACAAATGATGTACTGATTGCAGAAGATGAAAATCGTACAGATGATGTTGCCCATTTCTTACCAATAATTAGTACACAAATCTTTAGAGAAAATAGATTCCCATCAGAAAATATTAAAGTAGCGAGTAAGAAAAACTATAATATACGCTTACAAGTCGGAGCAGGATTTTTCACGCTCCAACACAAAACTCAAAATAATGCCTCTGTCGAAAATTCACAATTTCTGCATGCCGAGCAGCCATTAGAATATCTTACAGCAGGCGCATCGACAGACATAAAATTAAGTCATAGATGGTACTTACAGCCCGGATTGAGATACAGTAGGTACACCACACGATTGGAGAATGTATCCACTGACTACATATCAACCACAAAACAAGATGTCACCGAAATCATCATTGACGAATCAGGTTTTGCTAGTAATGTACAAGGTTCTGTTAATGGAACTACGACAACCAATACCAAATCCAAATGGCACTCATATTATCATAGTGTTGACGTACCTATCACAATTAGATATCTTTTGGTCAATACCTACAGACATAAGTTTCTTATCGATGGGGGCGCTATCTTTCAAGTATGGACAGGCTCTGAAGGTGGATTTTTATCATCAAATGGTCAGCTAAAAAAGTATGATTTCGCCAGCAATCCATATAGGTCCATTAGACTCGGCTACAGTGGTGGGATCGCTTGGGAATGGAGTCTAAGTAGACTTGGTGCTTTGTCCACAGGACTGTCATACGACTGGAGATCTATGGAGCGATCTGAAGGTAGTATGAATATAAAAACATCCATTTCATCATACAGATTTAATCTCGGATACCGAATAAATTTTTAAAACAAACATAAAGAAATCATCCAATTGCGCAATAGATGTTATCCTTCTCATTTACATTATTTCATTCGTGCTTGTGAAAGAGCATACAAACAACAAATTATCATGAAACATTTTAAACTTATTATTTTACTCATTTTACTAATTGTAATAAATCTAACTAATCTGCGTGCACAAAACATGGAATGTCATGGTTTGACTACAGTTTTGGTAAATAATCAACCTGGAGAATTTTATGGCATTGATTTTGTAGTTGACAATGGTTTTTTTGAAACAATTGGAGATTATGAGCCAACTGATTTTATTGTAGTTTTTAAAGACCAGGGCGGCAACACGGTCCCAAATTTTTTCCCACCTACACTGTTTAATAGGGAATTCATGTATCAAGTGACTCATGTTCCAACACAACAAATGTGCAGTGGAATTTTAAAGATAAACGGAACTTTAGGAATTGACCCTTTGGCCTGTGAAAACGACAAACAGTTTGCCATTAGTCCTGGCCAATCTTTGGAAATGTTGCCTTCTGATTTTTTGGAATTGAGTGGCTTTAAAGAAGAATGGTTCATTCTAGAGATCAAAGATGCTGACGGAAATGTAGTGCCCGGCAATATTATAAATTATGAATTAGGGACCAGAAATTTTCAAGCAACAGTATCTGACTTAAGTACCAATTCATGTGTATCAAATTTTACAGTATCGAGCAAAACTGCAAACAATGCAACAGCAATATGTGACGAATCTGTTTTGTTTTCTGTTGATAATAATGGAAAGGCAACTTTAACACCTTTTACTATCGACGATGGTTCAGAAGGTTTTATATCCTTAACAATTAGTCGCTCGGAATTTTTCTGCGATGATGTAGGAAAAAATATAAAAGTTAAACTCTCTGCTTATGATAGCCAAAATGTCATAAGTCAATGTACTTGTAAAGTTATTGTTCAAGACAAATTGCCACCCGTGTTAGAAATGTATGATGATGTCTCTGTAGCAATAAATTCCTTTGAGCCATACATTATTCAACCAGAAATATTAGCACATTATTATGATAACTGTGGCTTTGAATCTGTACAAGTCATTCCCAACCAAATCACTTGCAATAGTCCTAATCCAATGACAGTGAAGCTTATTGTAAAAGACAATTCTGGAACTTTCGTCAGTGCAAATACCACCATTAGCTATACTGTTCCTAATATAAATACTGAATTAATTTGTAAGGAAGAAATTACTGTAGAAGTAAATCCATTTTCATCAACAAAAATTGAACCCAAGCTCCTTTTGCAAGGTAACTACAGTTGTGATGCTAACCTTCAAATTATGATTGCTTATAATGGTATCATAAGATCTAGTAACGAAATTAAATGGGAAGACGAAGGAAAAACATTTTTAGGTACAGTGACCGATAATGATACAGGCAACACTTGTGAGACGGAAATTATCGTGACAAAAGTAACTGAATGTAGTTCCACATTCGTTGTATGTGATACTAGATGTCCAGATGAAAATCCTGGTAATTGCGAGTCAGGATACACCAATAGTGATAATATTGATTGGCCATGCGGATTTGATATTTACGTATGTGAAGGAGCTAGTGCTGATCGATTATCACCAGAAGAATTAGAGACCATCCATGGTGTCCCTTCACAAAACGTAAGACCTCAAATCATTAATTTTGATTGCCCAGTGATTTATATGGGGTATTCAGATATGGAAATTGGGATTGTAAATCAGTTTTCACAAAGCAAAAAAGTATTAAGAACATGGACAGTATTAGATTGGTTAGATGCGCAGACATATCAGTACATACAAATTTTTAGGGTCTATGCAGAAGGACTTGAAATTTGCGACACGCTACCATGGAATACTCCAATTGGTGACTGTACTTCTGGACATACTGATACCGATGCTGTAGAATGGCCAGCAGATATAACGGTGAACAATTCAAGCGTTTCGCTCAATGCTTTAAGAACCAATCCCGACGTTCATCCCAATGATGTGGAACCAAGACTTGTAGAAAATTGTACATCAGCATACGAAATAACTTTTTATGATGTGGTCACAAATATTGATGAAGATACAAAGCTGATAGAACGAACTTGGGAGATCCATAATTGGGTGTCAACCATTACGAGCACTTATGTCCAATCGATCACGCTTAATCATGA
Source organism: Saprospiraceae bacterium UBA7687 (assembly GCA_002482845.1). Taxonomy (GTDB): domain Bacteria; phylum Bacteroidota; class Bacteroidia; order Chitinophagales; family Saprospiraceae; genus OLB9. Next base: position 28,811 of record DLGT01000068.1, on the reverse strand, counting down.
TAATCTGAATCAAGTCTGTGCATTTACATTCTATGGTGAGCCAATCAATAATGTAAGTATGGGTTCAGGTGTTACAGATGCATCTGGCTGTGCAACATTAAACTTTAATCCAAATTTAGAATATAATATAGAACCTTTTAAACTTGGAAACGCTCAAGATGGTGTAGATATTATGGATATTATTTTACTTTATGAAGCTGTTTTGGGCTTTATAGAATTAAATCCTTATCAAAAGATTTCAGCAGATATAAATAGAGATGGTGCTGTTACTGCAAACGATCTTATAGAATTTAGAAAATTTCTTGAAGGTTTGTCCACATGGCCAGATAATTTAGTTTGGACGTTTGTTGACAAAAATTATGATTTTCCAAATGGCGGTTTGTTTGATATTCCATATTTCATAAACACTAAAAATCTAATTTATGGAAATGAATTCGTAGGTATCAAAATGGGTGATATAAACGGTAGTTATTATCAAGATGGATTTGTAAATAGTCCTGCTTACACCGTGTTAAAAGCAGAAGATAACTCCCTCAATAATGGAGAGCGATATGAGACCATTTTTACAAGCGACCGCAATCAAAATCTTGTGGCTGTTAAGCTCGAATACCTTATTAAAGACAAGGGTATTAACATTACCAATATTACTAGTGAATTGTTACCTGGATTTGACCCATCCAAAAATGTCGTTATCACAAATGATAAGATACAAATATCATGGGGCGCAGATCTATCTGTATTTCCTCAAGGTGCAGCACTAAGAAATAATGATGAATTGTTTAAATTTGAATACATTTCCAATAAAAACTCCGTCCTAAGCAGTATTCTAGAGTTAAATCCTGAAGTACACAATGCCATCAAACAAAGTGGTTCTACTGATGCTGCAACAGTCAACCTATATTGGGATGCAAAAATTGTAAACGGAATAGCCGAAAATCCACTTTCCCATCTAAAAGTACAACCAAATCCATTCTATGACTATATCCAAATAGCAGGTCTTACAACTGATGCCAATTACGAAGTATCTGATGCTTCTGGTAGAACATTGATATCTGGTATAGTAAACGCAGATGGTATAGTAGACCTACATTTACTTAATAATGGATTTTATATTCTAAAAATTTCACAAAATGACAGGGTACATGTTACCCATAAAATCATTAAACTGAAATAATATAAAGTAAACCCCATTCACGCACCTATAAAACCCTCAGGAAGTAATTTCTGAGGGTTTTTTCTTTTTGAATCAAAGCTTTTACAAGTATTTCATCCTTTTTATTTTCTACCATAAATATTTTTCTTTTCTTGCACTTTCATTTTTAAAATCAGTCCAATGTTGTCCATTTATTCTGATGACTATTTTATGGGTCAAGCACTCCGTGAAGCCGAAAAAGCAAGAGATGCCGGTGAGATACCCGTAGGAGCCGTAGTCGTTTGCCAAAAACAGATCATAGCACGAGCTCATAATCAAACCCAAATTCTGAATGATGTTACAGCACATGCAGAGATCATGGCCATCACGGCTGCTAGCTCGTACCTAGGCAATAAATATCTGAATGAATGTACGCTCTATGTCACACTCGAACCCTGTATTATGTGCGCAGGTGCGCTTGCATGGGCGCAACTAGACCGTGTGGTATATGGCGCTAGTGACGAAAAACGTGGTTTTATGCGTTATGGCAAAGAGCTCCTACATCCCAAAACAAAACTTGAATACGGAATCAAACATGATGAATGTGCAGCTTTAATGACTGAGTTTTTTGCACAGAAAAGGTAGGTTGATTCATTCGGTATATCCCATTTTTGCACAAAAACTAATTTAAAATTCATTTTGTCTCCTTTAGGGCCAGGGTAAAACTAAAAGAATTTTAAACAACCAGCAATTTCGGTATACACCCAAAAGATGAAATAAGATTACGAGTCCACTCCCAAAACACTCAGCTTTTGATAATCAACCGCTTTTTACCCTTCTCCCTAAAGGGAAACGTTTGATTATCAATGAAGTAGAAACCAGTATTTTTACTGCTCTTTAATTCAAAGACTTTTAGGAGCAGACTCAATTATGATTGTTTACTTATAAAAAAGTCCACCGATTCTTATCAAAAGGTTAATGTAGATGTTAAACTTTCTTAAGGTTGAGTACAATCTGGTTATAAAGACGTTTTTTTGATATCATATTAATAAAACCAATCATCATGAGGACAATAATTTTTGCATTCATCGTAGCGACCTTAGCATCGTGCGCACCTACACTCAAATATTACACTAAAGACATCCACGATGACAATCGATGGTCAGATAGTGAATTGCGCAAAATCCAATTTTATCTTTCTAATGATATCATCTTGTGGCGAGATATCAGTCGTGGAGAGTCGGTCATTACGAATGGTAAAATAAAGATGGTAGATGGTCGAGAAGTAGAAGAAGTCATTATCAAAAAAGGAACAAAAGGAGCATTCCTATTTTCTCCTACAAAAAATCATTATGCCGTAGGTTTTGATGCATCAGATGATAATAAATACTTAGTTTTTGGCCCTTCAGAAAAGGTTAATGGCAGATATGTCTTACTTGCAAAAGATTGGGACAGAAGATATGGCAGTGTCACATATGGAGATAAAGTCTATAAAACGACTAATGAAAGCGCATTTGCTTACCTGATGGTAGACTTGGACAAAAAGAATAATACCAAAGTTAGCACCAATAAGGCTAGTGGTCGTACGGTGAAGTAATCGGATGTATCTTATTTTTTCACAGAAATTAATTTAAAATTGAGTCCACTCCGAAAAGTCATTAGTTCAAATAAATGAAAAATATTCGTTTCTTACTTCATTGAAAATCAATCGTTTCCCTTTAGGGTCAGGGTAAAAAACGATTGATTTTCAATCAATTTGTGTTTTCGGAGTGGATTTAAAATTCATTTTGTCCCCTTTAGGGTCAGGGTTAAAAAAAAGGAATTTTAAACTAGGTGTAATTCGGGGAAACGCTCAAATAATCCGTATCGAAGACGCTATAATCTTACAAATATTGCAATGAGTTCAGATCAGATTCAATGGTTTCGAGCATGTTTTTGTCATCTACAAAAAAGATAAACCATCCTATCGCACTGATAAATGCAGCAATACAGACACTCAGCAATATAGACATTCCTTCCGCACGAGTAGACATGATATCTGTAAAAAAAACAGCCACAAGCGGGAAGAATAAAAAGTAGGCAAGTTTTACAGCGGAATATCTCATTTCCTTAAGGTGATAACCTTCCCAAAGGTATTTGTCAAAGTTGTTTTTATGTTCTGCAAGTTGGTAGGTAGCAAGTTTGAGCTTTTGTCTTGTAAATAGATAATAGACCAATCCTATCACAACACCTATCAATGTAAAGACAGATTTGTATATAAAAAAATGTACAAGACCTGACAAAAGAAGTGCGATGATCAGCCCGTTAAACATGATCATATATTCCTTTTTGTCAGTATCTTCCTTCATCCTTCTGATCAACTCGATACGTTTTGCCTCACCAGGTGTGATTTTCAATTCGTGGTTGAATTCTTTTTCGGTGGCATCGATCAAATCTCTGAGTTTTTGAGTGGCATCTTCTGTGACAACTGGCTTCATCTTAGAACAAATTTATATGATAAAATTCTGAAAACACAAAATTAATACATTATTATTAATTTTAATATGTTTTACACGCGAAAAATAAATTTTATCGACATAACCTTGACAATTATCATAAAACACCTTACTTCTGTTCACAATATTCGATTGTTCACGTTTTGTGAACATTAAAATAAAATGAACATTGCTGCGAAAAAGCTAATANNAATAGTCTTGCTTATTTATACGCTCAATTTTCCTTCTGAAAATTAGATTTTCATTTAGAAACTAATTAATTTGACAAACAAAGAATTCCCAACTAACATCAACCTATTCAGTAATAATGACTTTTGACTTGAACATTTCTCGATCAGTTGCTATCTCTAAAATATACAGACCTGACTCTAAGAATGGATCTAATCTTAAAGTACTTGTTTCTGTATTTTCGCTTCTGACTATCCTACCATTTAAATCGTATAATCTGATATTTTTGGGTTCATTAAGATGGTCGATTATGGTTAGGAAACCATTTTTTGACACAGGATTTGGGTGGATGATGTATGTTTGCTGATCAATTGGATTATTTGTATTTGACACATATCCAAACCGTACATCATCTACATATAACTTTCCAACACCCAAAGCACCATTTGTATTTTCTTCACTATGAAAAACTAATATAACACTATCCATCTGAGGTACATAATCATCAATGTCAAGATTAATCTCCATTTGTTTATAACTGTCAGACAATGGAAGTTTGGCAGTTTCGTAGGCTAAAATTGTCCTTTTATTTTCATTTTGGACCCAACGGCTCACAATTATCTCCACACTTCCTGCACCAGTATTTTGGCTGTTTTCGTATTTGTACCAAGCAGAAACCTTTACTAACCTTTGGTCAATTGGTAAGCCTGCTCCATCGAGTGATATTGTTTTTGCTTTAAAGTCGTGCAAGCCATTACCCAAAACCAAACTACTTGTTGTTGTCGTCCCGAAAATCTGTAATGATGATATCAAAACAGCAGCATTTCCTTCATATGCATCAGAAGTCTGTGTAATACCTGGGTTAATAAACTCGGTGAGTCTATTGGTTGATGTCCAATTTTCTGGTTCTGACCAATCAAATGGCACAGCTCTTTCTGGTGTTTTCCAGTCTTCAAAATTGAACATTATCTGACCAAAACTATTAATAATTGCGACCAAAGAAAATAAAATTATTAAAACGATCTTATTCATAAAATTGATTTTATTGTGATGATTGATTATTTATTTTTACTTTACAAGATTTAAGACCTTCCAACCTACATTATTATTATTTCGGACATTAGTTCTAACGTCTTTTACTTCGACTTCACTCATCACATCGTCGGCAGATACAATTCTTGCCAAAATATTGATCTTTGAATTTGGGACATTGAGAGATTCGATATCAGGTGGTGTCCAAGTGATTGGAATTCTGATGTACTGAGATGTTATAGACGGAATGGCTATTTCGGCTATTTTGTCGCCTGCCATGATAGTACTGCTTCCTACTGTTATTACATTTTCTACCCAAGCATCAGCCCATGAGAGACCTGTCTCTGATAGAGCGTAATAAACTTGTAATACAGCGTCTGTAAGTGTGTCGCACCCTTTGTTTGTGATTTCAACATAAAGCGTATTCTCTACATTGGCGACAGCTGCTTGGTTTTCGAATAGTCCATCATTATTTTGTCTATTTATGATGGCAGGACTTTCCCACTCCGAAGTGTTGGAAGGATTTGGTTCTGTACCGTTATCTGATGTGTCATCTGCAATGTAATAATCTGCGATATCATCAAGCTTTGGTCTCAGTGAACTTGGGTTTAAACATTTGTAGTGGTCTGTTATGATGGTTCTTATTGCACAGATTTGGGTTTGATTAAGTCCAAAATCAGGTTCTTTAATCAAGGAATATAACTTTTCTGCTGCTTGGACTTGACCATCAGATTCAATAAATATTTCCATCGACTCAAAAGCCATGGCAATCGAGATATTATAATCATTTATGACATCTGTGTGTATTTTCATAAGCAATGTTGACCATACTGGGGCATTGTGTGCAAATGATAAGGTACGATCATAACAATTCTCATTATCTGTCTTCCTTCCAGGTAATCCGTCTCCAGTAAAAACGTTATGGGTGTTGGTTTCTGTATTTTCCCACTTATATAGCTGTGCTATAAAATCACTTGTCCCCACTATTAAACCTGTATTTTGTTGGGGTTTAGCATTTCTAAAGAGGTATGCTGTGACTCCGGTTACTGCACCTGAAATATCCTTTTGCCAGGTTTCATTCTCAAATATTATTTCCGTCCCATTATATGAAACACCTGCTGTGAATCCAATTCTAAAATATATTGATCCCATAATTTGATCTCTTATTTCTGGGATTGTTTTTAAAAATTCATTAGCATGGAAATAAGTGTACATCATTGGATAATTAGTAGTTACATTGTTAGGATGAATTAAACTTGGTAACTGATCATAATATCTAATTTTATCTTTCGGTTTCAGACCTGTAGAAGGATCAATCTCAAAGTCACCAACTCTACAGTTCGTGCTGAAGGGAGAAACTGGTAACTCTCCAGAAAAACTTTCTCCATCTATACCATTAGATGTATATGGGTTTCTAAATTCAAATGTAATTGTTTCTGAATCGCACATTAAAAAGTTTTGCGATGATCCTGTTCCTGCTTTAGAAGTGTCAGAATCCTTTGTTTGTGATAAAACATCCTTTACTGATACAATATCTTGCTGAGAAGACAAAGTACTCAATAAAAAAACGATTATTAAAAATGTCAAAAATGTATGCATATATTTATTTTAATTGTAATAGCTAATTTTTACTTCACGAGATTTAAGACCTTCCAAGCTACATTATTATTATTTCGGACATTAGTTCTAACGTCTTTTACTTCGACTTCACTCATCACATCGTCGGCTGATACAATTCTTGCCAAAATATTGATCTTTGAATTTGGGACATTGAGAGATTCGATATCAGGTGGTGTCCAAGTGATTGGAATTCTGATGAACTGAGATGTTATAGACGGAATGTTTATTTCGGCTATTTTGTCACCTGCTAAGATAGTATTATTTCCTACTATTATTACATTTTCTACCCAAGCTTCATCCCACGAGAGGCCTGTCTGTGATAAAGTGTAATAAACTTGTAACACAGCATCTGTAAGTGTGTCGCACCCTTTATTTGCAATTTCAATGTAAAGTGCATTCTCTACATTGGCGACAGCTGCTTGGTTTTCGAAGAGTCCATCATTATTTTGTCTATTGATGATGGCAGGACTTTCCCACTCCGAAGTGTTGTAAGGATTTGGTTCTATGCCGTTATCTGATGTGTCGTCTGCAATGTAATAATCAGCAATATCATCAAGCTTTGGTCTCAATGTACTTGGGTTTAAACATTTGTAGTGGTCTGTTATGATGGTTCTTATTGCACAGATTTGGGTTTGATTAAGTCCAAAATCAGGTTCTTTAATCAAGGAATATAATTTTTCTGCTGCTTGGACTTGACCATCAGTTTTGATAAATTTTTTCATCGACTTAAATGCTAAGTCCATGGAAACATCATAATCATTAATAACATCAGTGTGTATTTTCATTAATAAAGTTGCCCAAACTGGACCGTTATCTTCTGCATATGCAGTCATAGAAGGATTATAGCACACTTCACTATTTGTACTTCTCTTTGGTAGTTTAGGAGAAGTAAATATTTTATGAGTTTTATCTATTGTATTTTCCCATTTATAAAGCTGAGCCATAAAATCACGTGTCCCTAATGATAATCCTGAAGAGGACAATAAGTCAAAACCTTTAAATAAATATGCTGTAACACCACTTATCACACCTGAAATATCTTTTTGCCAATCTGAACCTGCTTGATAAAGTATATTAGTTCCGTCATATGAAGCGCCTACAGAACCTTCTTTAAATTGTACTGGAAATGAAAAACTATCCATAATTTCCGGTATTGTTTTTAAAAATTCATTAGCATGGTAATATGTGTACATTAGATTATATTGACCGGATACTTCTTGAATTGTTTTTATGCCTGTAAAATTATTGAATACATCATTATAGAAATAATAAGTAATTTTATCATTTACTACATATTTAGTCCCGTTTTTTGTAAAATCGCCTAAAACACATTCACCCAAAAAATTAGTTACTGGTAAAAAACCATTTTTCTCTTCATAATCTATAAACGGATTCTCATACTTAAATGAAATTGATGAAGAAGTACAATTTATTAAGCCGACTGAGAAATTATCTTTTACTGATACAATATCTTGCTGAGAACCCAAAGTACTCGATAAAAACACGATTATTAAAAATGTCCAAAAAGTATGCATATATTTATTTTAATTGTAATAGTTAATTTTTACTTTATAAGATTTAAGACCTTCCAAGCTACATTGTTGTTATTACGGACATTAGTTCTAACGTCTTTTACTTCGACTTCACTCATCATATCGACGGCAGATACAATTCTTGCCAAAACATTGATCTTTGAATTTGGGACATTGAGAGATTCGATATCAGGTGGTGTCCAAGTGATTGGAATTCTGATGGACTGAGATGTTATAGAAGGAATGGCTATTTCGGCTATTTTGTCGCCTGCTAAGATAGTACCGCTTCCTACTGTTATAACATTTTCTACCCAAGCATCATCCCATGTGAGACCTGTTTGTGATAAGGCGTAATAAACTTGTAACACAGCATCGGTCACTGTATCGCACCCTTTATTTGCAATTTCTATATAAAGTGTATTCTCTACATCGACGACAGCTGCTTGGTTTTCGAAGAGTCCATCATTACTTTGTCTATTGATAATAGCAGGACTTTCCCACTCCGAAGTGTTGGAAGGATTTCGTTCTGTACCGTTATCTGATGTTTCATCTGCAATGTAATAATCTGCGATATCATCAAGATTTGGTCTAAGTGTACTAGGGTTTAAACATTTGTAGTGGTCAGTTATGATGGTTCTTATTGCACAGAGACCATTTTGATTTACATAATCACCATTTTTTATGACTTTATATAATTCCTCTGCTGCTGATATTTGACTTGCTGTACTAGGTAAATTATCATGCATCATTTCAGTAATCTTAATGCACTTATTGATAGTTTCAATATCATTGTTATTGTGTGTTTTCATAAATGTGTATATTTTCATTAATAGTGTGGACCAAACTTGGACATTGTGATCGGTATTATTAGATAAGTTATAACATTCAGTATAATCAGTTCTTCTTTGATGATCAAAAAGGTCAGGGTCAGAAAAGCAAGTATGTGTAGTAAATCCTAATTCCCACTTGTACATCTGAGCTATAAAATCTTTTATACCTTTAGTCATGCCATCATCATTCATCGAAAAAGGTGTAAATCTATAAGAAAGTGCTCCTTGTACGACACTAAACATATCTGTGGCATAATCTTCATCATTATAAATAAATTGTCCCTGGGCCCAACCACCACCACCTGCAATAGCACTAATCCGACAAAGAACATTCCCAGGAGGAGCTAATGATGGGAATAATGTAACTAATCTATTTAATTCAAAATAAGGATATAGCTTTTCATAATTATCTTGATTATTTATTTGATTAGTGGATATACGTCCAGTAAAAGCTCCAGTAGGATTATAGTATGTGATTTTTTCAAGTATCTTTCCTGTATTATCCCAACCACCTATGTAACAAACAGGAGGCGCTCCCGGAATGTGATTTAATGAAGTTGGAAGATTTGCTGTAAAATTTCCTGAACCATTATTATATGGTCGAGATATCTTATATTCTATCATTTCAGCACCCGTACAAGTAGTTTGAGACTTTCCTACTACCCATGTCAAAACTATTAATACAACCGTTAAATGATATTTTCTCATAGTTTATGTTTGAAAATTTAATGAATAACTATTTTTTTTATGACAACACCATTGCCAGAATATAATTTAAGGAAATAGACTCCTGATACTATAGTCTGTGAATTTTCTAAACTTATTTCTCTAATATTATCTTCTTTTTTTTCAAAAACTACCTTTCCATTGATATCAATGAGTTGAGCTATGTGAACACATACTTCTGAAAAAATTTGTAATGAGCTAGGAGTAAACATTGGGTTAGGATATACAAATAATTTTTCTTCTTTCAGATTTTGCTCAACATTTGATAATTCATCAAAATTTATATCAAAATATATACTTATAGTATTGTAATAATCATTGTCCGAAGAATATTCTTTTCCCATGAATATAATTGTTTCATCATCTTCTTTTAGCAAAGAAATTGGGCTTGAAATAATTGAAGATGTTACCTTTTGGGATCCAAAATACATATACATTTTTGAATTGGTTTCTAATTTATAATGATTTCCCACATCCCCCGTATTTTTATTTAAGGAAACAAATGACGAACCGTTGCTTTCTTCAATTTCATCAATTTTAAGTGTTGTATAATTCAAACACAACAATAGCGTATTATCATCCATAGATATGATGTTTTGAAACAGTACCCACTGCCCCCCTATAGATTTTGACCACATAACATGACCTTCATCATTCAGTCGCATAATGTAGTTAGATCTATAACCAGAAAATGGGTTTGCCAATGGATAGGTGATACCATTATACATCATTTCATCTGATTGTCCAGAACAAACTATATTAATATAAACATTGTCATTATCGTCAATCATCAATTCTGTTATTGATTCACTTCCATTTCCATACACTTGTTTCATGTAGAGTAATCTACCATTACTATCTATCTTATATATAAAGCCATCATAATTGGGTGTAAAAAGTGTATCCATTCCTATTGCAATTGCCCCACTGGTACTGCTACCAAAACCACCTGAAATATATACCTCACCAGTTGAACTTACATTTATTTCTTCGTCTCTAGCGTGAGATTCACGTTCCGCAATTACTTCCCATATATTTTTTTTATTTTTATAATCTCTTTTCATAGTGCAATGCGTGGCCACATTATTAGTTTGCATTGAATCATTACCTATTATAATTGGTTGAGAAAGCCAATTAGACGCATGTATGAATAAAAAATTATCCCAATATTCCAGTTTTATAAAGCCACCACCCTTTATATTTTCTTTGTATATTTCATTAAAATTTTTATCTAACCCAATTATGTTATGTTGCTCATACCAATCTACTATACTTGTATCAAGAACAGGAAAAAAAATAATGTCATCACCATGCGCAACTGAATGATAAGTATAACCACTATATTTAAAATGATCTATATAATTATTATCCATATCTGTTTTAATAACGACTGAATGGTTCTTTCTTACAGCGTTATTTGGGAGTTGTTCATCTATTAGGTGTTCATCATAAAAAAAATTACCCATCTTACCGCTAAGATCAATAAATAAGAATTTATACCCATCCATTATTTCAGTGGTATGCACAAAAATACCTACATCCGAATCTGAATAGTATTGCTTTACATTTTTGACGCCTTGTGCATTAATAACACCATTAAAAATAACAAAACCTAAGATGATTATCCTACATATTAATTGGAGTATCCCTTTTTGTATCATATTTAGAATTTTCAGATAAAGCTTCATGTTTTTTACGTACTTTATAAGTCAAGTACAAAAATATATAAAATTTGGAGCTTTAGCAGCATTTTTTATATCATGTTGTATTTAATTTTTCATTAAACGGAAAAAGGGCACTCTTTTTTGCAAAAGAAATGCCCTTCAGTCTTGGTTATTAAAAGAGTAAAATTCTTGTTCAGACCGAGATTAGTCTGCAAAATATTTTATCATAGAGTTGATCTCTTTGTCGAGTTTCAACTCCGGTGCGATTTCAAAAATTAAGGTGTGCTGATCATAATCTTCCATCAATGCTTCTTCTAGCAATTCTAGACAATCTACCTTATTCTTTAGGAAGTATTCTGTCACTGCACGACAATAAAGCAAGTCAGGACCATATGTATGATCTTCTGCCTCGTCTAACACTTGGATAGCCTCGTCGTGCAATCCCATTTTGATCAAAAAACAGATATACTCTTTCCAATACAATGTATCTTCAGGACCTGTCTGCGTAGCCATTTGAAAATTGACCGTCGCTTTGTTATAATCTTCTACGGCAAGGTAAGCTTTTGCAAGACCTAGATAATACTCTTCTCTTCTGTTTTCTAGCTCTATGGCCTTGTGGTATGCATTGATCGCATTATACCATACTTGATCACGAGAATAGCACTCACCTAGCAAGAAGTAAGCTTCGTCATTATATCCATCTAGTTTGATAGCTTTGAGCAACCACTGCTTCGCGATGCCGATTCTATTGAGATAGATATAACAATGTGCAATATTAACCATCAATTCATTATTCGGACCGAACTTATTGTTGGCTTCGATATAAATCTCAAGGGCTTTTTCGTAATTTCTGATCTGAAGACAAGTGTCTGCACAATCTAGATAACCACTTTCAAACTCTGGGTTGATGATAAATGAATACTCAAGTGCGTCTATTGCTTTTTCGTACTCCCATATACAATTGTAACCATGGCCTAGATTATACCACGCTTGGTAATTGTAAGGATCTTTGTCTATGATCGTCAGGTGCAACTGTACACTATCTTCGTACCTTCTAGACAACTCTGCACTGATCCAAATACGCTCCATAGCTTCTTCATTTTTGGTGTCGATGAGGACAGCATTAGAAAGCGCATCATACATAGCATTGTAATCTTTCATATGTTCGTATATGAAAGACTCAGCGATCAGGATATCTACAGAGTCACTCTTGGTGGCTCCGAGTTTCAGGTCATCTAGTATATTATGTGCTGCCGTAAAATCTTTATTTATGGCGTGTGCTCTTGCTCTGATGATGGAGATTTCTCTCTCGAATGGGGCAATATTTTCAGCAATATCAAGTAATGCTAGACAATCTTTTACCTTCGTCTTGGACAAAAGGAGTCTAGCTTTAATGATGTAAAATTCCGATCTGTATTTATATTGAGCAATGGCATAATCTACAACTTCCAATGCTTTGTCAAATAAATACTCGTCTTCATAATATTCTAAAAGTTGGAGGAACACTTTTTCGTCCACGTAACCAACCTCTCCTTGCTCAAATTTGCACTCAAATTCAGACACTAAATTTATCAGGGCCGAATCTCGTTTTATTTTGTTTTCCATATATGTTTACTGAGTACAGGATTAAATTACGGTGTAAATATAGATAAATATCATTGGCTGGTATCTTTTTGAAAAAAGTTTTTATCCACATTTTTAAAGTTTTTTTTGGTATATTTAATTATTGCATATATCTGATTATCAACCTATTACATAGATATAGTCTTTTTGAATGTTAATTAATTCATTAAAGAACACTTGTTAATACATGAAGTAAATTTGTTAATTGAACGGTTTTTTTTTGCAATTTTTTTGACAAATGGGCACTTAAAATCAAAATTTGACCAATTTATTTTTGACATTATCTGACACTAACCAAATTCTAGCGCTTTCAGAAGGTTATCAATTTGTTATGATTTCAGTCCGAAAAATGACTTTATTCCAGCCATAAAATGTTTTTTTGACGTTTCCGCGACCATAATTTCTAAGGTTTCACCACCCAAAAGTGTATTGATTTCTTCACCATTCGGATGCGTATACAGTTTCATAGGTTTCCCTGCATTGCTCCTTATTAAAGTATCTAACATTAGTAAATGATTAGTTTCATCGTTCTGACTAGATGAGAATATTTCGTAAATACCGCTTTTATCACTTATGAAAAATGATTTTGCTACAGCACCACTATCTTTATTTTCTACTTTTAGACTCCAACCCACACTACGCTGTATGGCATTATACATGATTCTATACAAAATGCTTTTTTCTGCATCATTTAGGTCTTCATTTTCGATCAGCGTCTCTGGTTTTATATCACTCCCATAAACAAAAGTCTGAAGCGTAGCATCATTGAGCAGCTGATGCGCCTTCGATTGATATTTTTCTGTTATCTGATCATAGGTGAGCTGAAGATTTATATAATGTCGATGCTTTACTATGAGTTTTTCATCTTCGACTTCCATCAGTTTTCCAAATCTATCATTAAAACCATAATAACTATTTTTGGAATGTTCTTTCAATGTCATATAAAATGATTGTGCCCGTAGAGCAGAATATCCATTGACGGTGTAAGGACCTAAGTAAGGTAGAAGCGATTGCTCAAAAGCAGTCAAAGTTCGTCTGGGAATCGGCATCACAGATTGATAATCACCTTCTATGATGGCATCCCATTCTTTTATCACACTTTTTAAATACCAGTGATAGCCATATATATTTCCATTTGGAGAATAATGTACGTTGCCATTCCATTTGTTTTTATCTATATCTTCGAATGGTACAAAATCAAGCGTCATTTACCTTTTATTATTAATTATAGAAGGATTGTCTAACATCAGAGTTTTGACTTTGTTTATTAATGACTAAGCGAATAAGCCAATAAAACGAGCTTACTTCCAAATAATTAAAGTGTTCTTAATTTGAATCTTAGTGAACTTAGTAGTAAAAAATATTTGAAAGAATTAAGGAATAGCCTTGATAACTTAATTTCAATCTGGCTATAAGTATCATTTTTTATATAGTTATAGCCATATTGAATGATTCATTCTGCTATAAGTATCATTTAAGTGAACTTGTAGCCAATTGAAGTTTTAAAAGTAAAAAAATTGATTACCTCAAAAAAACCAATTTGTTCTCCTAATTACCCAATCATCTTCTTAAGTTCCACCAAACAAAGACTTTCGTCAAAAAAAGCTTTGATATCTGCAGTAAATCCTTTGATGGCCTTGGACTCTATATTGCCTTTAGTGGCTTTGAAATGAAGTGTATATTTGTTTTTTACAAGTAAATATTGCTCTACCGTTTCTTTATCAGCATCTACGATCCAATATTCGGTCACTCCATGAGACTCATAATCATGAAACTTTAGATTTCGGTCTCTTTGTTCTGTAGATTTAGACACCACCTCTACGATGAGATCTGGAATGGGAAACTTCCACATGCCTTTTTTAAATGTTTTGGCTTTTTCAGCATTAAAAAAGACCACATCTGGTTCATAATCATTGCGTGTAAATGCACTCAAAACTTTTTCATATCCAACATAACCAAGTTCATTGATAACGACAAAATTTCTCATTAATTGAGTGATCAAGAATGTTGTATCCGTATGTTCTTTTTTTACGGGAGAATGTATGATGATTTCGCCATTGATAAACTCGGCTTTCATGTCATCATCTATATCAGCATAAAATTGTTTTCTTTTGATCTTCTCATTATCCAACGCCACTTTGAACCTTTCTAGCACTTGGGGTGCAGATGGTAGGTCAAGTAATTGTGCCATGATGTCATTTTCTTTATCAAAATACATAGACTATAGATGACAAATTAAATAATAAAAAAATCCTAAGTTTCTATTTTAACTTTTGATTGCACTCCGAAAAGCCCTTAGTTCAAATAAAATGAAAAAACTTCATTTCTACTTCATTGATAATCAAAAGTTTCCCTTTAGGGTCAGGGTAAAAAACGGCTGATTATCAATCAATTTGTATTTTCGGAGTGGACTTAACTATTAGCCAATTAACAATGTAAAAATCAAGAAAGTTCCTATTCACCCTTAAAAGTATCATCACATTTATGCGTACAATGGAAAATTAGCCATAAAACCATTTACTTTAGTACGGATATCACTGAGCATGGTGTCATCGTCCTTGTGCATAATCGCTGCGTCAATCCACTCTACTACTTGCTCACAATCTGCCTCCTTAAATCCACGTGAAGTCACTGCCGCTGTACCGACACGAATGCCTGACGTATGCAATGCTGGTCTACTGTCGAATGGTACCATGTTTTTATTGATGGTAATATCTGCTTTTACGAGCGCATTTTCGGCATCTTTTCCTGAGATATCTGCTGATTTGGCTCTAAGGTCTATGAGCATCATATGATTGTCTGTGCCACCTGAGATGATTTGGTAACCTCGATCTGTAAATGCTTTGGCCATAACACTTGCATTGGCAATGACTTGTTTGCCATATTCTTTGAAACTATCTTGTGATGCTTCGCCAAAAGCAATCGCCTTTGCTGCAATAACATGTTCCAATGGACCACCTTGCATACCAGGAAATACAGCACTATTCAATATCGTTGACATCATGATCGGATCCCCTTTTTTGGTTTTTCTTCCCCATGGATTTGCAAAATCTTTGCCGAGCATGATGATACCTCCTCTCGGTCCTCTTAATGTCTTGTGGGTCGTAGATGAAACAATATGGCAATGTGGCAATGGATCTGTCAGCAAATCTGCCGCAATCAATCCCGCAGGATGGGCAATATCTGCCAATAAAAGCGCGCCTACCTCATCAGCAATCTCCCTAAATCTTTTATAATCCCAATCTCTAGAATATGCCGATGCACCACAGATGATGAGTTTTGGTTGAACTTCGCGCGCTTTAGCAGCTACTTTGTCCATGTCTATGCGTCCAGTTTCTTGTTCTACACCATAAAAATTAGCTTGATACACCTTGCCTGAATAATTCACAGGCGAACCGTGAGATAAGTGACCACCATGCGATAAGTCAAATCCCAAAATAGCATCTCCTGGCTGAAGTACTCCTAAAAATATGGCAGCATTGGCTTGTGCACCTGAGTGTGGTTGTACATTGGCATACTCCGCACCGAAAAGCGCACAAAGTCGATCTATAGCGATTTGTTCTATTTTGTCAACGACTTCACAGCCACCATAATACCTTTTGCCAGGGTATCCTTCTGCATATTTATTGGTAAGACAACTACCCATTGCATTGATAACAGCCTGAGAAGTAAAATTTTCTGATGCAATCAACTCAATACCTTGTCTCTGACGTTGTAACTCTTCTTGAATCAAATGCTCTATGATAGTGTCCATGGTGACGAATTTTGATGATGTTTTAAAGAAATGAAGCGCAAAGGTAAAAATTCATTTATAATTGCAAGGAAGAATTGTTTTAACAATTTGGATTTGTTAAAAATGGAAACATTATAATTCACACAATCATTATAAACAGTCAAGCATAATTTCATTAACTTCTTCACTCATGCCGATATCCACCACGCACTTTAAACACATGAAACACATGCGGAAAAAGCGCCTGAACAGCATCTTTCACAGCTCCTTGGGAACCTGGCAACGTGATCACCAAGGTATCTTTGATAAATCCTGAAATACCACGAGAAAACATAGCATATGGCATTCTATCTTGACCATAACTTCGCAATCGCTCCATGATGCCAGGTACATCTATCTCTATCAGTGGAGCTACGGCTTGTGGCGTCACATCTCTCTGCGATAGTCCTGTACCACCTACAAAAATCAATAAGTCCGCACCAACATCGCTAAAATGCTGCGCCGATGCTCGTATGAGTTCGGCCTCGTCAGGTATGATGTCAAAATGCATCATGTTGCAACCCATCTCTTCAAGTTTGCCAGCCAAATATTTTCCTGAAGCATCTACATTTTGACCAGCAGAAATAGTATCCGAACAAACGATGACTGCACAGTTGATCGGCATTTCGCTATTGATTTTTGAGTCAGATTTACCACCAGTTTTTGACTCTAGTTTGATAGATGATATCTCGATGCCTTTATCTATCGGCTTCAGCATATCATAAAGGGTAAGTGCCGTTATGGCAGCACCATGCATCGCTTCCACTTCCACACCTGTTTTGTAAATGGTATGAACTTCCACTTCTATTTTGATGGTCAGTCCTTCTATATGGTGTCTGATATTGGTGTATTCCACGGGCAACGGATGACAATCAGGAATGACATCATATGTTTTTTTAACCGCAAATAAACCTGCTACCCTCGAAAACTCAAAGACATCACCTTTAGGTATTGATTTATTGATAATCTTGTCTATCGTCTCAGGTTTTGATACCGTGACCATAGCAGATGCAATGGCTTTACGTAGTGTATTATTTTTGTGTGTGATGTCAACCATTATTTATTTATTTTCCAAGTTTGAGATCCGTTATCAAATATTTCTTCGCCCCATATCGGCAATTCAACTTTTATCCTTTCTACCAATTCTTCACAAGCATCGATGGCTTCTTTCCTATGTGACGCTGATGTAAATACAAACAAACATATCTCCCCTGTGGGCACCAAACCAAGGCTATGGTAAACATGTAGACAAGTAAGGGGATATTTGACAAAGATATCTTCTCTAATGTTTGACATCTTTTCTAGTGCCATTTCCTCATAAGCAGTATATTGAATGGCTGTGACTTGATGTCCATCTTTTTCATCAGCACGTATCTGTCCGATAAATATATTATGGGCACCAATATCAGTTTTGGTACTATGTTTCTGAATACGCTCCATGATAAATGAAGGTGAGATAGCACCTTGGATGAATATATTTTTTACTTTAGTATGGCTCATTTGAGATTATTTTGTGATTATTATGCCAAGACAAGATACCATTCTTTAAACTAAAAATTTCTTTGTCTTTATATATTTGAGAAAGTTTCTTAGCTGCTTCTAAACTTCTTTTACCTGATTGACAAAAAAGGATGATGGTACCTTCTTGAAAACTTGGGACTTCTTTTTCCCAGTTTGAAAGTGGATATTTTTTATGATGAAAAAAATCAATCTCTGGTTTTTCAAAAGCTTCTCGTACGTCTACAAAAACAACATCTTCTTTATCAAAATAAGCTTGAAAATCTGCTGCACCTATCTCCATTTTCTGAAGTGGACCACAAGCAAGGCTATAATCATTATTTTTAAAACTAATTGTGTCATCAGGTATCAATGGTCGAGTTTCAGTAGAAGCATGGATATTAAATGTTTGCCATTGATTGGTAAGTAGATTGACGGTCTGCAATTGATTGACCAATGGTTTACCAATGCCTGTTATCAGCTTTATGACTTCACTTGCTTGAATACATCCTATGGTGCCAGGCAAAACACCCAACACACCAATTTCTGCACAATTACCTATTTCATTATCCATAGGTGGATTGGGAAAAATATCTCTATAATTGGACGATCTTTTATCATCACCTAAGTCAGCATTAAACACGGCCACTTGACCTTCAAAATTAGATACAGCACCATAAACTAAAACTTTGTCCAGCAATACACAAGCATCATTGACAAGATACCTCGTCGGAAAATTATCCGATGCATCTACTATGATGTCATAATCATGTACAATTTCCAAAGCATTTTCTGTAGTTAAATATGTAAAATACGAAGTGACTTTAACATCCGGATTCATTTCCAAAAGATACTGTTCAGCCCTTTCTACTTTGGGCAAACCCACATCTTCCGTTTTGTACAAAACCTGTCTTTGGAGATTAGAAAGACTGACTACATCTTGATCCACTATACCCAAATGCCCCACGCCAGCAGCAGCAAGATACATCAAGACAGGACAACCCAAACCACCTGCGCCTACGACCAATACCTTAGCATCAGCGAGCTTAGCTTGGCCTTCAGGACCAAATTGTGATAATATGATTTGTCTTTGATACCGCTCCATTATTTTTTTTTTATTGGACTTGCAAACTTGTTTGCAAGAAAAAAGGAGTTGTTGCAAACAAGTTTGCAACTCCACTAGCCAACCGATAGTCGAAGTCTGTGACTTCGATTAAATTTCAACAATGTAACCCTTAGATATATTTAGTGTCTTGGTGCCTTTGTGCCAAAAATTCGACTTCCAACCGATAGTCGAAGTCTGTGACTTCGATTCTATATGATTTGAATCCCGCTAAAGCTGGACAAGTGTTGCAATTCAATAATAAATTATAAATTGCAATCAAAGTTTGCAACGCCACTACCCTCCCGAAAAAGGCGGCAACAAAGCTACCTCCGATTTTTCACTTAAAACAACCTTTTCTGAAATCAAATTTTTATCTACAGCTACTCTAAAAGATATTTCAGATAATACAGGAAACTCACTTTTTAATTTCACCATCAACAAATCACTATCCATTACACCTTCTATCTCAATAAAATCTGCACCCAACCTTTCTTTTAATTGTCCAAATAATAATATTTTTATCCTCATACAATTTGATTTAGTACTTATTCTTCTATTGATTGAGTCTATTCCGAAAAGTCCTTATTTCAATTAAAATGAAAAATATTTACTTCTACTGCATTGATAATCAAAGTTATACCCCTTTAGGGGCAGGGGTGTTTCCCTTTAGGGTCAGGGTAAAAAACGGTTGATTATCTATCATTTTGTGTTTTCGGAGTGAACTCTATTGATTTAATAATTTAAAAATGGCAATTGACAATACAAGACTTAAGACATATTTTAATGCACGATGGTTCAATTTTGATGCGCCTAGATACGAACCAACTGTACCACCTACAAACGCAATGATTACATAAAAATAGATTAGGGGATCAATGTTTACACCTTTGGCCAACTGACCACTTAGTCCTGCAAAAGAATTGACAAAAATAAAAATAGCACTGATCGCAGCTGCTTGTTTTTGATTCATACTATACAACAATATCAAAATTGGAGATAAAATGATACCACCACCGATGCCCAAAAGTCCTGATAAAAAACCTATGCTACCACCTATGAGTAAAGATACAATTAGTGATGGAGAAGCATTCTCAGTACGCTTAAAATCATTAAAAAATAACATTCTAATCACTGCAAACATCAAAAAAACACCCAATAAAATCTTGTATATGCTATTATCAATATGAATCAATCCACCCACAAAAGACAGTGGCACTGAAGCTAAGGCAAACGGTAAAAAAGACTTAAAATTAAAATGACCACCTTTGTAAAACTGTACAAACGCCATTAATGACACAAACAAATTTAATATCAAAGCGGATGACTTCATCGTATCTACGCTCATACCAAAAATAGCCATCAATGCCAAATATCCACTCGCACCACCATGACCTACAGACGCATATAGCAATGCAACCACAAATAATAAACCATAAAAAATCAACTCCTCCATAGTTTCTTTTTAAGATGGTATAAGTAAAATATCAACTGCTGATCCAGCCGCCAAAATTGTCGCTGATTCATCTATTCGTATGAGACAATTGGCTTCAGCAAATGAACTCAATCTAAAGGACTCTTGACCACCCAAAAACTTAACTAGTCCATCAGCATAATGTCCTTTCAAAAAATGGGTAAGTCCATTAGTTTTTGTATACGGCTCCATCAAGGTAGCCTTTGTCCAAGTTTGTTTTTGATGATTAGAAAGTAAGTCAATAGCCATAGAAACATAGACATAAAAACACGTCAAAACAGAAGCAGGATTACCAGGCAAACCGAAGACCAAAGTCTTGTCTTTTGTCCCAAAATAAATAGGTTTTCCGGGTCGTTGTTTGACTTTATAAAATTGTACATCCACCTCATTTTTTTGTGTAGATTCTAGGACGAAATCATATTTTCCTACACTTATCCCTCCTGTCAATAAGACCAAATCACTTTTTTCTAAGGCAACCATCAGCGTTTCTGACAATGTTTCAAGTTCATCTTTGACCCAAACAACTTGAATATCCGATATTCCTTTTTGACGTAAAGCAGCAGTTAGTGTATAAGAATTTGCGTCATAAACTTGTCCATAATCTAACAGCTCACCAGGTTGTTTAAGTTCATTCCCAGTGATAATAAGTGTGACCTTTGGTTTAGGAAAAACAGATACTTCACTGATGCCCATACCTGCCAAATACCCAATACTTGCAGGTGCAAGAAAACTGCCTTTCGGTAATGCTAATGTTCCAGTTTTTATCTCAGCACCTTGCAAACGCACATTTTGACCTAATGTAACAAGATCATCTGTGATAAAAAGGTTTCCATTTTCAATCCTTGTCTTTTCTTGCATGACGACCGTGTCAAATCCCTTAGGCACAGAAGCACCGGTAAATATTCTTATGGCAATATTAGTATCAATCACTTCACCAGGAGCGTCTCCCGCAGCAACTTCGCCACCAATTAAATATGATGGTTTTACAGCCTCATTTCCCAGACATAAAGCATACCCATCCATAGCCGACTGATCAAATCCAGGTATATCAATAGGAGAATATATATCTTCTGCAAGCACAAGTCCAAGCGTATCTGAAATGGGCTTAATAGTTGATGTCAATGCCTGAGTGCGCTGACAAATGATATCTATGGCTTCTGCGTATGGGATCATGTTTTTACTCATTAGACTTGAATTTAACCACCAATGGTGATCATACTTCTATTTTTTATCGCATCTGCATCCACATGGGTAAAGTCGCTTACCATTTGGCCACCAAGTTGTTTGGCTTTGCTTTGTACACTTTGTAATATAAACGGAAGTACATCTTCCCCACGACGAAGTGCTGTCAATAAATCTGTTTCTTCTTTAGAAAATAGACAATTTTTCATCTTCCCATCTGCAGTCAATCTGAGTCTGTTACAGTCTCCACAAAAATTGGCACTCATCGTACTGATAACGGCAAATGTGCCCGCAAATCCTTCTATTTGATATCCCTTGGTTGTAGCATGTTTCGCTCTTTGGATGGGTAAAAACTGATATTTTTCACCAATGATTTGAAGCATTTCGTCTAGTGTCACCACTTTATTACTACTCCAATGATTGCCACTGAATGGCATAAACTCTATAAATCTTACATGCAAAGGCATGTCTTGTGTGAGCGCAATAAAATCATTTATTTCATTGTCATTGACACCTTTCATTACCACCACATTGACCTTCATATGAAATCCTTCTTGAAGGCCCAACATGATATTTCTGTACGTCAGCTCAAATTGATCTCTTTTTGTCAATAATATAAACTTATCAGCTTGCAAAGTGTCAAGACTTACATTGAGCGAATGAAGACCAGCTTCTTTGAGTACATCGATAAAAAGATGTAATCTAGTAGCATTGGTCGTCATAGTAAGTTCCACTGGCAAGGTATAAAGCAAACGGATAATATCGGCTGCATCTTTTCTGACCAATGGTTCGCCACCAGTGAGTCGTATCTTCGTAACACCGGCATCCACAAATATTTTGGCTAATGTAAGTATTTCATCAGGCTGCATCAGTTGAGACACAGGCGTAAAATCATAGTCGTCTTCCGGCATACAATACGTACATCTCAGATTGCAATTATCTGTGAGAGATATGCGCAAATAATTATGTACTCTACCGAAAGCATCTGTCATCATGTGTCTGACTCTGTTTGTAATAATTGATGGTAATCTGCTGCGGTATCAATATCCAACTTCCCTTTCGGAAAATCTATATAAGCAACCAAATTGGGAAACATATCCACCACTTTTTTGGCTCCTTGACCACCTTTCAACTCCATCAAATAAGGAAACAAAGATTTGTGAAATAAAGTTGGCGGACCAGAAACATCACCGTACGAACAATGAACGATAGACTGACCAGAACTATGGTATTTTTCAACAATCTCATGCAAAATTTCAGTGGTCAAAAATGGTTGATCACACAAAACAAGAATAACCGCTTCTGTCTCAGGATTAGTCTCCAACACACTATTCAACCCACATCGTATAGAAGACGCCAACCCTTCGCTCCAATTTATATTTTCTACCACTTCTATTCCCAAAACATCTACCTCAGCAAGTATCTCATCTTTAAAAGCGCCAAGTACGATGACCGTCTCCATACCAAGCGTCTGAGCAAGATCGATGGTATGCTGCATTAGATTTCTACCCTTGTACATCAGCAGTTGCTTAGGTGAGCCAAGACGAGAAGATTCGCCTGCTGCAAGTAGAATAAAAGAGATGTTACTTGATGTTTTATGGTGCATATAAATAATTGCGTAAAGCTATATTATTTTAGAGATTTTAAAAATTATGAGTCCACTCCTAAAAGTCATTTGTACTAATTAATGAGAAAAATTTATTACTACTTCATTGATAATCAGACGTTTCCCTTTAGGGTCAAGGGTAAAAACGGTTGATTATCAATAAATTCGTATTTTCGGAGCGGACTCAATTATAAAATACTATTTTTTATTGAAATGTATTCCTGCAAAGATACAAAATTCAGATACTACAAAGCACTTAATCCAAAGTAGCCATTTTTTTATCCATACCCGTATAAATACGTATAAAACAACCTAGTATTTATACGCTTATATACCTTTTTGACCTATCATATCTTTGCAGCACACTAGAAGTAATACAAAATGTAATATTTGATAATGCTTCTAGTATTTCTCTATTATTTAACAACCCTATAAAATTTTAAACATTATGGATCCAATTTTAGGTTCAATTATGATTTTTGCGGGCAATTTTGCCCCTAAAGGCTGGTTTTTGTGTAATGGTCAGTTGTTGCCCATCGCACAATATTCAGCGTTGTTTTCTTTATTAGGCACTACTTATGGTGGTGATGGTGTTACGACTTTTGCCTTGCCAGACATGAGAGGTAGAACATGTTTAGGTGCTGGTACAGGACAAGGATTACCTACACAAGTTTTAGGTGAGATGGCTGGAACCAATTCAGTACACATTTTAGTCACCAATCTCCCAAATGCCCCAATAAACATCCCATGTTCAAATGCACCTGGAACAACATTCGAACCATCAGGCAATGTACCAGCGAGTGCTGAAAATGCTGGAGAAGCAAGTATTTATGGTAATCCAGCAACTGCACCTGGTGCTTTGGCTCCTGCAATGTTACAAGGTGGAAATCAACCTTTAAATATTGCACCACCATATCTAGTTATGAATTGGTGTATAGCTTGGCAAGGAATTTATCCTTCCAGACCATAATGTTCATATGTATAATTTTAAACCACAATAATTAATCAATCATCTAAAAACATAAAAAATGGATCCAATAATTGGTCAAATCATGATTTTCGCTGGCACCTTTGCACCTAGAGGATGGGCTCTTTGTCAAGGTCAATTAATGTCTATTGCACAAAATAATGCATTATTTGCAGTCCTAGGTACTACATATGGTGGCGATGGAATTTCAACATTTGCTTTACCTGATATGCAAGGTAGATCTAGTCTCAGTGCAGGACAAGGCGGTGGCCTTCGTGCATATGCTTTGGGCGAAAAGGCTGGTACAAATTCTGTTTCTGTTGCAGTTGCAAATTTACCATCCGCACCAGTAATGCTCAAATGTTCAAATGCACCTGGAACAACATTCGAACCATCAGGACATGTACCAGCAAGTGCTGAAAATGCTGGAGAAGCAAGTATTTATGGCAATCCTGCAACTTTGCCTGGTGCCATGGCTCCTGCAATGTTACAAGGTGGTAACCAACCTTTAAATGTCACACCTCCATACTTAGTGATGAATTGGTGTATTGCCACAGAAGGAATATTCCCTTCAAGACCTTAAGTAAACATTGATATATTTAAAATGACCAAGAAGATTATATAAAGCTTCTTGGTCATTTATAACTTTAAAAAAACACTACGTTCAATAAAATAGTGAACACATTAATTTTTTAAACCCTTTAAATTTAACAACCATGAAATATTTTAATTCTATCATCTTTATAGTATTCGCTACATTACCAAGTACTTTGTTTTGTCAATATTTTGAAGATTTTAATGTTGCGGAGAGAGGTGCATTAACAGTTACGCCATTTGTCACCGATTTGTCTGGTGTTAATTGGTCGGTTGCCCTAGGTACATTTGTTGGTGTTGTTTCAGCAACTCCATCTTATGCCAAAACCGTAGCAGGAGCGCTAGAATATCGCAATACAGATTTAGAGGTTTGTTTTACGACACCTGTCTTAGATATATCTACGCCAGCTGGACCAAGATCGTTTGCCATACCTTTTGAAGCTTTAGCATTTGATAATACAGATTTTATCCAAGTGGATTATCAAGTAAACGGCGGAACATGGGTGGCCTTACCCCAACAATTTGGTGATCCTGGTGGTATATATACTGTGAGTGGAAATTCCAGTACATTTAATCAGAATTTTAGCGGAACTATTACAGAAAGTGGAATTAGCGGTAATACCCTAAAGATAAGGATATGTTCCTACAACGGAAATACAAATGAGTATAGTAGAATCTTCAGCGTAAGTGTTCCACAAACAGGTACAGTAGTTCTCCCAGTCAAATGGGGAGACGTAGTAGCCAAAAAAACAAATGAAGGAAACCATGTTTTCTGGTCAACATATAAAGAAGTCAACAATGATTATTTCGAAATTCAACGAAGCATGAATGGTGGTACAATCTTTGAAAACATCGGCACAGTCAAAGGAGCGGGCAATACCAATGAAACTAATGAATACACATTTATAGATCAAAAAAATACCGATCACTCATCCATTATATATTACAGAATAAAACAGACAGACTTTGATGGTCGTTTTGAATATTCATCCATCGTAGCTGTCAAAAACGAAAAAGACATTTCATACAATATCTCACCAAACCCGTTTACAGACAAATTGACTTTCTCCATGAATGAATCACTAAATTCTTCAGATAAAATCATCATTACTGATATGCATGGTAAGACAGTCAAGGAGATAACTTCTTACAATGGCCCACTAGATACAACAGATTTTGCATCAGGGATTTATTTTGTAAGATTCCCATCAGGAGATGTTTCCAAAATAATAAAACCCTAAACTTCAAACCCCATAATTAGACCAATAAGACTTTGTCGAATCACGGTTTTTCTGTGATATTGACAAGGTCTTTTTTTTGTGTGTTATCTTCTAAAAACAATTTAGCTTTATGTTTCCCTCTTTGAGTTGCAAATTGATATCTATTTTTTTTATAATCAAATGTAGGTATTTTATCCTAGTTTTCCCCTTGTAATTATAATAAGATACCCAAAATTGACTTTTAAAACCATGACTTAAGATTTATAATTACTCAAAACTTTAAAAAACCACTTATATTTGCATAAATATTGGTTACTTGGATTAAATCGTGATATAAATACACGGATAGCGCCATATCTTATTTAAAATTAAACAATATGAATTTAGAATCTCGTAAATTAGAGTTTATTCAAGAATTTTTAAAACTCCAAAGTGAGGAGACTATTACTCTTTTAGAAAAAATATTGAAGAAAGATAAAAAAACAAAAATTAACAAAACATTTAAACCAATGACCCAAAAAGAATTGGACAATCGTATAGACCAATCTGAAGCTGACTTCAGAAAACAAAAATTTAAGACAAGCGATGAACTCTTAGCAAAGTATAAGTAATGTAAGATATTATATTTAGTAGTCAATAAACCTCACTCCCAACCCAAACTATACCGCACACCCCATAAATTTTTTAGAATCAAAATATCATGACTGAGCTCATCTTCAATAGGCCACTGTGGAGCAAATGCTACCACAACTTCAGCACGAAATCATGCTAGTCCTTCCCTTCCAATAACAAAATTGATTAAAAATAATACACAACATTATTTTTCCAATTATTCAACACTTAATACATAAGGCAACGTAGATAATACTTCACCGTCTTTAGTCTTAAAAATTAAAGTTAGCTGGTATGTT
The DNA here is from genome assembly GCA_002482845.1 of Saprospiraceae bacterium UBA7687. GTDB lineage: Bacteria > Bacteroidota > Bacteroidia > Chitinophagales > Saprospiraceae > OLB9. The sequence continues at coordinate 1,664 of DLGT01000068.1, read as the reverse complement.
CCAATAGGTACATTTATATTCTTATCAGCCACTCCCAAAAATGATTGCCTTTTCAAAATGCCGTCTGTAATAATTTCGAATTTTGAAGTACTGACCTCAGTAGGATCCAAACCAAATCCACCTACTGCATTTGTATAAATATTTATGTTGTTCGGGAGTCCGTCATACACCACATATATGTCTTCTGGTGTACCTTGTATCCACTCATAAGTGTATTTTATACTGCCTAATCCATTGAAATCTTGATTATTTTTTACTACGGCTTTTACAGCAAACGGTGCTGGTTTTACATAAATCTTTGGCTTAGTATCTAAAGAACTGCCTGAAACCAATGCATAAGGTACACTTAACAATTGGCTCACGCCCATGGACACAAAATTGGTGCCCCCATTGGGATCGATTGAAATGGATAAGTATTTTTGACCCGTTGACCAATCTATCATATCAAAAACACCTGTAGTTGCTAGACCAAGTCCGATACTTAATGAATATAATCCATTTGCATTAGTGGTCGTAGAGTGTGTCTCGCTATAATCAACATTTCCTGTAGGGGAGTTTTTTAAAATTTCTGCTTTTATCGCAATATTTTTATCAGCAACTGGATTTCCATTTGTATCAAATGCAACTCCTTGAAAACTAAAAGCCTGCGGAACCTGAGCATATAAAGAAAATCCAATAAGGTAACATGCAATATTTAAGATTAATTTTCCCATAATGATTAATTTTTAATGATTTTAAAAGTATTTTTTTGATTGATTTGTAAAAAATATAAACCTGGAGATAAGTCACTGATATCACCTTGTATATCATTTGGAAATGACTTAATGACGATACCTGATGCATTGATCACCTGTATATTATGTATACTACTTCCTGCAGTTTTTATTTCAAATCTGCCATTGGTAGGATTGGGTACGATCGAAAAATCGTCTGCTATATCAATATCCACTAATGATGTCAGCAAATCATTGCCAACTAAAAATGAAAATACACCAACGTATCCACTTAGGTTTCCTTTTACATAAATCTCTCCGACAGAAAAAGGAGCACGGTTAGAATTTGAAGCACTAGAGATACTACCTTGTTGTTGCGCACTAAGCAAATGCCCCATTAGAATTAAATTGAATATACAAAAATACTTCATATGTTTATAATTTTATTGGTTATATGTAACTATTCAGTTAAAACCCCAAAAGGGGTTAAATATCATTAACCATGGATGTAAATCCGTGGTAAAAATGGAAAACTAACTTAATTTTGGCGCTATTTTTGCCTGAAAGTTGCAAAAATTGTGACAAAATTAAGTTAGAATTACTAACAGCTGAATTGTTACGATTATATTTTCCATTTAAAGAGTTTAACTACTACTACATGCAGGCTATAAATTGCTACCTAAAGGAGATTAAGCTTAAATATATTTTATTAAATATAATTTATCTTTCAATTCATTTACAAAATTAATCAAATATTTTCATTTTAATTACATCTAAAAGAACTAATTACAGAAATGAAAAAAATATTACATTTTGTATAATCTCCAGAATAAAGCAGACTTAAAATTTGATGTTTTGTCATAATCATAATAATTATGATTTATTTATTAAATCAAATTTTAGCATAAAGTTAATATATTATTTCATAACTGTCCAAAACGTTTTTGACCA
>DLGT01000108.1 GCA_002482845.1 Saprospiraceae bacterium UBA7687 | reverse complement strand
AACAACTGCGAAATCTGCGTAGTCAGCGAGATATAAAACTCAACTAAACCAAATGACATCGAAAACCTGTCCCGTTAGATACAAAATATAGGTAGAAAAAACAAAATTGAAACCTAATCCCCATGCCTTTAGGTACCGAACAAAAACACAAAAGAAGTGCTACCGATATTTGACATACCTTACCGCCTTTTAGCCTTAGCGGTACTTAAATTTTTCATTAAAAAATCTTCAAAACCTTTCCATTTTCTTGTCAAAAAAACTTATCTTTATACCAGCGTATATAACAAAAAATCAAAAGCCAGCACAAGTCTGAATATCTGCTTATTCTAACCCTAAACTCACCAAAACTACCATTTTTTATAAAAACCACATAAGGGTTGTCCCGACGTTGTCCTGACTTTGTGCCGAGGTTGTCTCGACCTTGGCCCGACCAAGCTCCATACACGCTCCAATGACGCTCCCACAACACTCCAATGACGCTCCTTAAAAGCTTCGTAGATATTTCCACCAGATAATAATGAAAATCCATTAATTATAACATTCTCTTATAACTATATCCCATTTCCAACTTAGATATCTAGCTTTCATCAAGATCAAAGTAGAATGATGGTCAAAACTTTATTAATTTCGTTTCTATTTTGTTGAATTTAAAGTCATACGTACAGAATCCCATGTTGATTTACCCTAATGCTAAAAGCAATTTGGCCTATTTCTTACCTTCAAAAGCTCATTTTTCTCATGTTTTGAGATAAAATCATCACAAAAGTGTGTCTTTGTAAAATATCTTACGTCTCAAATTTCTATAAATCTCGCGGTAGATGACTAATTTTATCCCCGAGTTAGATAATGCACCTAAATATTGCTCATATGTTGTTCAAACGAATATTAACATTGATATTTGTTGTAGTTAGCCTTTTTGCACCCATCAAAAATGCTAAAGAAGATGTTACACCAGAAAATCTGACAATTAAGGTTGACACAAAAGATCTATTCGAAAATCAATCACCACTTTCCAACATAAAAGATGAAAATAAATCGTTATCCATGTCTGATATTAATAAATGAATACTAGCATAGAATAATTTGATGGGTAATTTCTTAAGAGACTGACTTCTTTTTTATATTTTTGCACACTTTTTAAGCAACTCAACTATCGTATGGTGTATAAATTAATGTTGGCATGTATTATATGTGCTGCACAAATGATATTAATTTCTGGATGTGGTACGTCCAAAGAAGTCGTTTATGAACCTTCTGAAGAAGAATTGCTGGACGAAACAATGCTAGATACCTTGGTAATTACGGATTCAGCAAATGTAGATTCATTGCCAAAGGAATACAGACCCTCCGCTACCTTGGCATATGATTTATTACACACTAAACTAGAGTTGAGCTTTCTAATGGATAGTCAGTTTGTACTTGGAAAAGCACATCTTACCTTGAAACCATTTTTTAAACCAATGTCTGAAGTGACACTCGATGCCGTTGGTTTCGATATTCATTCCATTAAATCAGATGTTACTTTAAAAGATTTAAAATATAGTTATGATGGTAAAAAACTAGTAATTTCACTTGATAGCACCTATGTTTTTTCACAAAAGTTCGGAGTGCTAATCGATTATACGGCAAAGCCTAACCAAAATGAAGAATCTGGAAGTGAAGCTATTACCTCAGATAAAGGATTGTTTTTTATAAATCCCACAGGTACAGACCCAGACTTACCGACCCAGATTTGGACACAAGGGGAAACAGAAAATAATAGTAAGTGGTTTCCCACTTTTGACAAACCTAATGAGCGATTTACACAAGAAATTATCCTTACTGTAGATAATAAATACCTGACTCTATCTAATGGGAAAAAGATAAAAAGTACGGTGAATAAGGATGGCACTCGCACGGATCATTGGAAGCAAGATAAACCACATGCGCCATATCTTGCCATGATTGCAGTTGGCGAATTTCATGAAGAAATGGATGAATGGAATGGAGTACCACTTCATTACATAGTAGAGAAAGGATGGCGAAATCATGCAAAAAAAATATTCAATCATACACCCGAGATGTTGTCATTTTTTTCTAGCAAACTCAAATATCCTTATCCGTGGGACAAGTACGCCCAAATTGTGGTCAAAGATTTTGTTTCAGGGGCAATGGAAAATACAAGTGCTGTAGTTTTTGGAGATTTTATCCAGAAAACAACGAGAGAACTCATCGATAATGACAATGATTACATAGTTGCACACGAGATGATGCACCATTGGTTTGGAGACTTAGTCACTTGTGAAGATTGGTCCAACTTGACATTAAATGAAGGATTTGCAAACTATGCAGAATATCTTTGGTTCGAAAATAAATACGGTAAGGATAGGGCAGAGCACCATCGTATGAATGAAATGAATGGTTATTACAGCCAAGTGTTCGGCCAAGATGCTCATCCACTAGTCCATTATTATTACGATGACAAAGAGCAGATGTTTGACGCGCACAGCTACAATAAAGGCGGCCTTGTATTACATATGCTGAGAAATTATCTTGGCGACGAAGCTTTTTATGCTGGACTAAACAAATATTTGGTTGACAATGCATATACCGCTGTAGAAGTAGATGAATTGAGAATGGCTTTTGAAGATACGGTTGGTGAAGATCTACATTGGTTTTTTGATCAGTGGTTTTTGGGTAATGGGCATCCACACCTTGATGTAACGTACACATACAATGATGAAAACAACGTCTTGTTAGTAGAAGTAGATCAAACAAATACACCCAAAGGTTTTTATGAAAATTTTAAATTGCCAGTAGATATTGCTTTGTATTATGAAGACGGTACAGTCCAATATCATCCTGTGGTGATCAATGAAAAAAAGCAAAGAATTTTGATAGAAGATCTTAAAGCGCAGCCTGCCACCTATGTTTTTGATGGCAAAAATGTACTTTTAGCTATGATTAATGAAAATAAAACACCCGAACAATACAAAGCACAATTCAAATTGTCTAATCGTTTTATGGATAAAGTGATTGCATTTACAAGTACCAACGATGGAAATGCTGATTTAATAGATAAAGCCATAAAAGACCCATTTTATTTGATTAGAAATATGGGTATCGATGCCATCCGTCCCGAGAGTTCGTCAGCATATATCAATGAATTGCAATCCTTAACATTTTCTGACCCACACTCTGAAGTCAGACGTGGTGCTTTGGTAAAGTTATTGGAAATGGAAGATTTTGATCCTACGACATTATGTCAAAATATATTAAATGGTGAGCAAGCGTATCCTGTCATTCAGATAGCATTAGAAGTTTTGGGAAATATAGACACTGAAAGAGCAAAACCATTTATAGACAAGTACAAAAAAGACGAAACAGACTACCTCGCTGCAACCCTTGCTGGTATCATTACCGCAGAAGATGCTGATGGTGTGGTTTACCTAGAATCAAAATCAAAAACGATAGGCATCAACAATATGTTTGAGTTTTATGGTCAATACCATGAGTTTTTGATGGGTAAAGATTTAAGTATACTTCATAATGCAGCAGATGTGATGAAAGCATTGGCTACAAATAAAGATGGGAACATGTTTAGAAAATATTTGGCAACCGTAACCCTGATCAAAATGGCTGAAGATGTCACAAGTAGAGAAGAAGCCAAATCCGATACAAAAAATATTGATTTCCTTAATAAAATAAAGAACATCATCACGCAAGTGGTAGATGGTGAAACCAATCCTACTCTGTTGGAAAAATATCAAGGAATTAAGTAGGTAGATAATCTTTTAGATTTTGGTATTTGTTTTTTATATTAGATTGGTTTTCGTTCTAACGTTTGATAAATGGGAAATAGCATAGCAAAAATGGTTTTTGATACTTGAGCAAATGTTTGTTTCTCATTTACCCCTATTTTATTCAAAAAAGCTTCGTACATCTTGTTCCTAGCAGGGTCACTTTGATAATCTTCGTGAAATAAAATCATGTCACTTTCGAAAAATGTATTTCGGTTCTTGAAAGTCTCAGAAATAGCAGAAAATAGCAAGTCATGGTTTAGATTTGGCTGATTTAGCAGAAGATTTACATCAAAAAAATCTTTCATTCGACTATTAATTTTAGGTAAACTTACCATTGCATGAAATTTCTCAGCTATAACAGTTTCAAAAGAATATGCCATTATTCTGATGTGGTCACTATATAGTAGGTTTGGGTATTCTATATAAATAGGTCTTGGTGTTACAACATCACCAAAGCCTATATCTATCTTGATATTTTGCTTTATGTTGCCTAATAGTGTTGGTACTATTAATCTTACTCCATTATAATCATTATGTTCATTAATTATTTCATGAGTTATTTCAGTTACTACAAATATGACTCCATCAGTGGAATCTTGACATAAAATATCTTGAAATGTTCTTGTAATTATGGTAAAGTCGTTTGGATGGTTAGTTCCTAAAAAATCTATATCTACTGTCGGTCTTGCTAAAATACCTTGCCAAACATAAATCAAGTTTCCACCTTTGAGTATAAAATTGTTTTGATAATTAGAATTACTTAACCGTCTCATTACACTTTCATGAAAGTATCTAAATAAAATCATTTGGAAAGTAGTTTCATTAGTTTTACTGATTTGTTTCAGTTTTGCAATTATGGATGCAGTGTTCGTCATAATAAAACTTGTAGATATGGTCTAATAACTTCTTCTACTCTCATTTCGGAAGCATATTTTAAAAGTTTATTTATATTGCGATTTTTAAGTTTCATGTAAGATTTTATAACTTGTTCAGTGATTTCTATTCCAATTTTATTTCTAAATTTTATGGAATCACATACTGATTTTTCAATATCATATATTCTTATTTCAGTATTATCATCTACACCAAGCTCATAGTACTTTTGCGACCAAAAATATGCTTTTATTGGAGGGAAAGGATGTAATAATGGCTTTGATTTGTGTGGAAATGCTAGATGTATTGATTTAGGTATATCATCTACCAGTTCATAATGAGCCCAAGCAGAAAATAAACATACAATCCCTTGAGGATACAAATTCGTTACAACTTCTAATTCCTGATTTTGCTCATGATCTACATATTGATAAAGTCCTCTTTTTACTTTGACAATCTTGCCTTCATGAATCAATTTATTCAAAATTGGGTAATAAGCAGAATTATAATTAAAATCAGAACTTCTAAGCCAATTGGCCTTTGACTTAAAAAGTTGTTCTATTTGTTCCTTTGTTTGCATCTTAGTACAAAGATACGGCAATTAAGTTTAATTGCCGTGTCTTTGTATATTTTTAAAAAAAATTAATACGTTTGTAATGTAAATAGTTTAAAAAATACAAATACTGAGATTTGTAAAACTAATATTTGCCATAAATAGCAGTAACAAATGGTCCATTCAAAAATTCAGAAGTGGATAATTGACTTTGAAGTATGGTCCCTTTCCACTTGTTTTTTAACAACATATAAGCTACCTCACATAATGGAGCAGCTGTAGTGGTTTGAATGGCTCTTAAATGTTTATTGCCGACTAGGGTAGGGAAGATTTTATATGATTTTTCCTTTCTCCTCAGTTTACCATGCTTATCTTTTCCTTCTACAGAAGCATAAACTACTACGACATCATCTTCTACACTTGGAATGTTTTCCAACATGATATTTTCTAGCGCTTTGATTCTATTTTCGCTATTCATTATGGTGGACATAGTATTTTTTACCCATTGATAATGTCCAGGATATCTCAATGTTTTGTAATCAAGATCTTTCACTTTCCCAGCAAATGCATCTGGTAAATCAGCCGCTCCTCCAGATGTGAAGTTGTCTTCATATTCGTCCCCATCTATGATGATTCGCTCTAATCCTGATAATGCCGGTACTTTAATCTTTTTAAAGTTCCTTACAATCTCTGCATCTTTGAGATATTCGGTTGCAACACCGATTGGACTCCATGTGAATGCATAGTAATGTGGAGATGGTGCGTTTTTACTGATAGCACCGACTTTCATATGCATACTATTTACAACATCTACACCAAAATCTGCCTGAAACTCTTCATAAAGTCTATGAGCAAGTACGTTTATAAATCCAGGGGCTAAACCTGTCTGTAGAACGAATGCAGTATCAGCGCCTTCAGATATTGCTATGACATCTTTAGTTTCTTGTACATATTCCGTTAGATTAGCATAATGACAACCATGTGTTTTTGCTAATGTTGCCATTCTAGGTGCTTGACTACCTGGCAGACAATCTAGGATAATATCGCATGTCGCAAGTACATTGTCTAGGTTTTCATTACTTCCTTCCGTAGGCATTAGTACACCGTGTGTTTTTGTGGTTTTAGTGCATCCTTCTTCTACAAAGGTCAAAGCACTGTCTATAGCGTGTTGAGAAATGTCGCCAAAATAAACGGTAGCATCAATAATGCCAAACTCAGATAGGATTAAACCTGCTGCTTGACCGATGCCACCACTACCTGCGATAAAAATATTTGCGTTCATTATAATGTGGTTAAGGTTAGAAATTATCTCCCAAAAACATATGACTGTTATCGAAAACGCCGCAAAGATAATTTTTTTTAATTACTACCTGAAGGATGATGATGGATATCACAATTTATTAAGAAATTTTAAAGAATTTTTTAATGTCATTACCATATGTAATTTATGTATTGTCAATGAATTATAAATATTATATTATTTTATAAATCGTATAACTCATAAATACAGTAAAAAATATATTACAAATAATTATAATATGTTGTTTTTCTCACATATCTTTGTGCTCGTATTAATTTGATACCGTTTTATTCAAATAACAAAATTAACACATTTATAAGTAGATTTTTACAGAAAGTAATACATTATTTTTTCGGTCACAGGTGATGTTTTCTGTATTAAATATATTTCTAATGGTTAATGAATTTACGGTAAGGTACTTAATGCATATTTCAACTAGGAGTATTTATTTTAAAAAACCGATTATTGTATTATGGCTATTAAAAAGCAAAAACCGAAGTCCCCATCGGCGCCAAAATTCAACTGGCGCGACGAGCGATTACCTAAAATATTAGGTGTCATTCTCATTCTTGCAGCTATATACCTAGCTATCTCATTCGTATCTTACCTATACACATGGAAGATGGATCAGGACAAAGTTCTGAAGTTTTCATGGGGAATGCTTCTACAAGCAGACCTAAGTGTTCAAAACTGGTTAGGTCGTCTAGGAGCTATCACATCCAATGCATTCTTTTATTGGGGATTTGGCTTACCATCCATGATTTTTGTAGTATTATTGATAAGACTAGGCCTTGACTTAGTAAGAAGAAAATCATTAATACCTTTCGCAATATTTGCCAGAAACTCATTTGTAATTATGGCATTTAGTTCATTATTGCTAGAGTTTGTATTTAGAAGATCAGACTTTACATGGGGCGGCGCTTTTGGGGAGAGCACTTGTTTTTGGCTTACCAACTTTATAGGGCAGATAGGATTATTTTTCTTATTACTATTTACCATGGGAGCTTACATTATGTGGAGATTCAACCCAAATTTTGATAATCTTACTTTTTCTAATCCACTAGCAGGTATCAGTATGCCATCAATGGATTTTTTCAAAGGGGTAGAAGATGGTGAATTTAAACCGAAAAAAGAAAAAAGTACCGCAGAGAGTATCACGGACGATATAGAAGAGTTATTTCTTAAAACTTTAAGGCCTTCTGATTCAAAAAATCACGAGAGAGCCATCCCAACGACTTCAGCTAATGCAAAGGCAGGAACGCAACAACACGAGTTAGAGCTAGACCTGCCTTCAGCATCAGTTGCTCCCAAACCAGTAGTCGGTAAGACACCCGATTTGGAGTTAGATTTTGATGATGAAGAGTTGGACTTTACATTGATTAGTAAAGAAGATGTAGCAACACCAGCCAATAACGGTCTCGCAACCGTACCTGTAGCTCCTGAATCTCAGATAGAAGCCATCAAGTTGGAAGACGATGTCGAGCCATATGATCCTACCTTGGATTTGTCTAGATACAAAATGCCAACTACAGACTTGCTATTAGAATATGATGATCAGAAAGCGGAAGTAGATAGAGCAGAATTAGAAGCAAATAAGGATCAAATTATCGCCACACTTCTTAATTATAAGATAGAAATCACCAAAATCAGAGCGACTATCGGGCCAACTGTTACTTTGTACGAGATTGTTCCTGCGCCAGGAGTCAAGATATCTAAGATCAAAAATCTAGAGGATGACATCGCTTTGAGTTTGTCAGCTTTGGGTATTCGTATCATTGCACCTATCCCAGGAAAAGGTACGATTGGTATCGAAGTGCCAAATAAAAACAAACAAATGGTATCTCTTAAAGAGGTGCTTATGTCTGAGAAGTTTACAAAATCGACAATGGCGCTTCCTATCGCACTAGGCAAAACTATCTCTAATGAAGTATTTGTAGCGGATCTCGCTAAAATGCCTCACTTACTAGTGGCTGGTGCGACAGGACAAGGAAAGTCAGTAGGTATCAATACTATTTTGATGTCTCTCCTATATAAGAAGCATCCATCTCAAGTAAAATTGGTCTTAATAGATCCGAAAAAAGTGGAACTTTTCCCTTACGGAAGTCTTGATCAACATTTCTTAGCATTCCTTCCTGATCAAGATGAACCAATCATCACAGAAACAAGCAAAGTAATTAATACATTAAATTCTCTTTGTATCGAAATGGATGATAGATACGATTTGCTTAAAAAAGCAAGGGTTAGAAATCTAAAGGAATACAACGAGAAGTTTACAGATAGAAAATTGAGTCCAAAAGAAGGTCATAAGTTTTTGCCATATATCGTACTAGTTATTGACGAATTTGCAGATCTTATCATGACAGCTGGCAAAGAAGTTGAATTGCCTATAGCAAGGTTAGCCCAATTGGCAAGAGCTATCGGTATCCACTTGATCATAGCAACTCAAAGACCTTCAGTAAATATCATCACAGGTACAATCAAAGCAAACTTCCCTGCTAGATTAGCATTTAAAGTTACGTCAAAAATCGACTCTAGAACTATCCTTGATGGTGGTGGAGCAGATCAATTGATAGGTGCAGGTGATATGCTTTTGAGCATCGGTAGTACAGCTGTAAGACTGCAATGTGCTTTTGTGGATACGCCAGAAGTAGAAGAAGTTATCAAGTTTATCTCAGACCAACAAGGATTCCCAGAACCATTCTACTTGCCTGAATACAAAAGTGATGATGATGGTGGATCTGGTAATTCAGACCTAAAAGCTTCAGATCTTGATGATAATTTTGAAGATGCTGCAAGATTGATCGTATCATCACAGCATGGTTCTACATCATTGATCCAACGTAAAATGCAACTAGGTTACAATCGTGCAGGTCGTATCATGGATCAGATGGAACAACTAGGAATCGTAGGACCTGCCCAAGGTAGCAAGCCACGTGAAGTTTTGTTTTATTCGATTGAAGAATTAAATAGTTTTCTGATAGCACTCAGAAATAGATAAGAATATTTTTATTTTTAAGCCTAAAATGCCCGGATCAATCCTTATTGGTTCGGGTATTTTTTTTTGTATGAATTGATGGAATAGTTGCTGAATTACCAAGATCACTAATACTCATTCATAATTCGAGGCTCACTTTACAAATTTGTCTGAACTATGAATTATATTATTTAATAAAAAGACTTTGCAGAAAGTAACGGACTTTAATGGTCTTGCAATCTGCGATTGCAATTATCGAATATATCATAGATGTGGTTCGTATTTTTTTGAAAAAACTTTAAAACAGCGCTTAAGAAAAGAATTATCATAATAATCGACGTTTCTGAGCACAATTAACACAGTGTCCTATTGACAATTACGTAAAAATGGAGTAATTTGCGTGTTTTAGCATCAGTTACACATAGATTTTACAATAATAAGAAATCAAATTAGATAGATTTGAAGGTTTTATTGCATTTTTTAATTAGAAATGGCTTTATAAATCTTTAAATTTTATAAACTAAATTTGTTAAAATGTAATATAATCCTGATGTTTTGAACGAAAAGCCAATTGTTTTTGTTTAGTGATGTCGGTCAGTTAAAGGGTTTTGGGGATTTATAGCTGATCATTTAAAAATTTGAGCAACGGGATAAAAAAAAGTATGAGCATACAGAGCAGCAATTATAATCAGTTGATCGAAAAGTTAGATCAATTTATCAGAAAATATTACATCAATAAATTGATAAAGGGAAGTCTTTACACCATTGCAGTAGTATTGGCCTTGTTCTTATTATTTAATGTCTTAGAATACAACTTTTACTTTAGCACAGGAGTCAGAAAGTTATTTTTTTATTCATTTCTAACAGCTACAGTAGCAGGTTTTGGTGTTTGGGTTGTGAACCCATTAATCAGGTACTTTAAACTAGGTAGCACAATTTCACATGAAGAAGCAGCGCTTATTATTGGCGATCATTTCGGAGATGTAAAAGATAAATTATTAAACATACTACAACTTAAAAAACAAGAAACCCACGAAAGCCAAGCCGCATTAATTACTGCCAGTATTGAGCAAAAAACCAACGCAATTAAGCTTGTACCCTTCAAATCTGCTATAGATCTTAATAAAAATAGACAATATCTAAAGTACGCTTTACCTCCATTTTTGTTGCTAATTGTTTTGTTGTTTGCAGCACCGAGCATTATCACAGATGGAACTTCTAGAATTATAAATAACGATAAACAATATGCAAAAGCAGCACCATTTGCTTATGAAGTAGATGAGACTGAATTGAAAGTTGTACAGTATAAGGATTACAAACTCGAGGTAAGTGTCACTGGAAATGTTATCCCAAATGAAGTGTCTGTTTTGATCGATGATTTTGAATACAAAATGGAAAAAATAGATGCTACTACATTTGTTTACACATTCCGAAATGTACAAAAAGACGTTGATTTTAGTTTGAGATCAGGGAGCGTACTGTCTGTACCATACAAACTACAAGTTTTAGAAAAACCAAATTTAGCTGATTTTAATATCGAGCTTACTTTCCCATCATATGTCGGCAGGAAGAATGAGATTATAGAAAATACTGGAGACATTGTTGTTCCAGAAGGTACTAAGATGACATGGCTTTTTGATGCTCTAAAGACAGAAGATATAACCATGTACTTTGGTGAATCTGGTATACCTACCAAAGCTGAAAGAAGGGATGAAACAAGATTCAGATATACAAAAAATGCCAAAAATGACGAAATATATAAGTTGTTTTTGACCAATAAACTTGTACCTGATGCAGATAGTTTAGTATATAGTATTAGTGTATTGAAAGATCAGTTCCCTACGATCACTGCTGAAAAAATCGTTGATAGTTTAGATAGGTCATTGGTTTATTTTATCGGGAATGCATCAGATGATTATGGTTTGAATGCTTTGGCGTTTAATTATACAATTACTAAAGAAAATGGAAGTCAACAACCTTTGCAAACCGTAAAGCTGGGCAAACAACAGGGTAGGGAGATCCAGTTTGATCATGTATTTGATATCAATAAAGTCAATCTGGCACCTGGTGAAAAGTTGTCTTTCTATTTCGAAGTATTCGATAATGATGGTGTGAATGGCAGTAAATCAGCTAAAACATCAGTAATGACCTATGAGAAACCTAGTCTCGAAGAAGTCAAACTTATGGAAGAGCAAAATGACGAAGCCATAAAAGAAGATCTTAAGGATGCATTGAAAAACATAGATAAGCTCCAAGATAATATGAAGAAACTTAAAGAAAAGTTACTTCAAGAAAAACAGCTTAATTGGCAAGATAAAAAGGAGATGGAGAAACTCCTTGATGAGCAGAAATTACTTCAAGAGCAGCTTGAAAAAGCAAAGGAGAAGCTTGATGAGAATATGAAAAATCAAGAAGAGTTCAAAACGCAACCCGAAGAAATTCTGGAGAAACAAGAAAAACTCAAAGATTTGTTTGAGAAAGCACTTGATCCTGAGACCAAAGAACTAATGGATAAAATCAAGGAGTTATTACAAGAGTTAGAGAAAGAAGATGCTGTACAAATGTTGGAGCAATTCGAAATGAATAATGAAACACTTGAAAAAGAAATGGATAGAATGCTTGAATTATACAAGCAGTTGGAAATGGAAAAGCAAGTAAAAGATCAAGTAAAAGAACTTGAGAAATTGGCTGAAGAACAAGAAAAACTTGCAGACAAAACGGAAAAGAAAGAGGAAAGTAATGAAGAGTTAAAGAAAGAGCAAGAAGCCTTAGAGAAAAAACTCGAAGATCTCAAGAAAAAACAAGAAGAACTGGAAGAGAAAAATAAAGAACTTTCTCCTCCAAAGGATATGGGCGAAAAGAATGAAGAGAAGATGGATGACGCCAAAGATGACATGGAGAAAAGTAAGGAAGAATTAGATAAAAAAGACAATAAAGCAGCAGCTAAATCTCAGAAGAAAGCTGCTCAAAAGATGAAGAAGCAAGCCAAAGAAATGAGTGACTCCATGGAAAGTGGCGCATCTGATCAAGCATCAGAAGATGTGAAAACACTCAGACAATTGCTAGAAAATCTCGTAACACTTTCATTTGAACAAGAAGCTTTGGTGAAAGATGTAAACCAATTTATGGTCACCACACCTGCTTATCCGCAATCAATTAGACGACAGTTTAAGTTGGTGGGAGATTTTAAGTTGATAGAGGACACCTTAGTCGCATTAAGTAATAGAAACGCTGATATCCAATCTTTTGTGATGGACAAAGTCGCAGAGATTAAATATAATATGAAGGAAAGTCTGACGGACTTAGAAGAAAGGAAAGTTCCTGAAGGTCAAGAGAAACAAAGACGTACCATGAAGAATGTCAATGATCTCGCACTAATGCTGAATGAGTCGCTAGAGAATGCACAAAACCAGGCATCAGGAGCTCCAGGTAGTGGTTCATGTGACAAACCAGGTGGTACAGGCAAAGGTAAAGGCAAAAAGGGTAAAGTGCCATTAGATAAGATCACGGAAGGGCAGCAGGGACTCTCTGAACAGCTCAAGGAGATGAAAGACAAAATGGACAAAGCAGGTAAAAAAGGCAAGGACGGAAAAGAAGGTAAAGAGGGAAAAGACGGCAAAGATGGTAATTCTGCCAAGGATTTTGCCCAAGCAGCTGCCAGACAATCAGCAATGCGTAAAGCGCTTCAGGAGCTGCAGAATGATAAAAAAGAGCAAGGACAAGGCTCTAAAGAAATCGATGATATCATCAATAATATGGATAAAATCGAGACGGAACTTGTTAATAAAAGATTGAATACAGAGACTTTGTCTAGAATGAAAGATATAGAAACACGTCTATTAGAAGCCGAAAAAGCTGAACGTCAAAGGGAACTGGACAATAAACGTAAAGCTGAAACCGCACAAGAAAAGAGAAGAGAGATACCTCCTTCACTTCAGGAGTATCTTAAGAAAAGACAAGCTGAAGTTGATATGTACAAATCAGTATCACCTTCACTCAGACCTTATTACAAGTCATTAGTAGATGATTATTATAAATCTTTAAAAACAGTCAAATGATAAGAAGTTAATCCTTTATAAAATAAAAATCTTTTAAAAACAAAATCAGCATTTTAGAACAAAGTCAAAGTACACATTTTCAGTTGTTTAAATATTTTTATTTGTTTTTGTTTTTATACACCCTTAGACAGTCAATGATGTCGGCACAATATTTGGTTAAATCCTAAATGATTATTAATTAAATGAAATATCGAATGCTTTCCATAACATCCAATCCCAACAACATACTTGAAGTTGAGTCATATCTAAAAAATTTAGATTTTGATTTTAACTTTAATTCAGAAAAATATGCAGATATTCTCATTAGTCTTACCGAAGCGGTAAATAATGCGATTATCCATGGCAATAAAAACGACGAATCGAAGATGGTCGAAATCCATGTGAGGGAAAAGGAAAATGGTATTGCCTTTTGTGTTACTGATGAAGGTGTAGGTTTTAATCCTGGTGGAATTCCGGATCCTACTTGTTCTGAGAATATTGATTGTTGTGGAGGCAGAGGAGTCTACATTATGAAAGCATTGTCAGATAATATCTCCTTTGACAATGGCGGGCGTTCAGTGGAAATGTACTTCGACCTTAAAAATGAAATGGCTTAGGCCAAAGATTCACCAGTGGCAGAAATATCCTTTCATTTAGCAGACGATGTTGAACATCCATTTCCCACTCAGGAAGAGGATTTTACATCATGGTTAATAAATGTTGGTAAATCCGAGTCGAAAAATATTTCTTCCCTTACTTATATATTTTGTAGCGACGATTATTTGCTCGATATCAATATAAAGTACCTTGGTCATGATTATTATACAGATATCATTACATTCCCATATAAAGAAAGTGACGAAGTGGAAAGTGACCTTTACATTAGCCTAGACAGAGTAAAAGAGAATGCTGAAGACTTCAATGTATCCTATGAAGAAGAACTGAAAAGGGTGATGGTCCACGGTCTTCTCCATCTTTTTGGATACGGTGATAAAACCGAAGAAGACATACGCTTGATGAGAGAAAAAGAAGATTATTACATAACAAAATTCTAAAGCAGAACTACAAAACACTTCTCAATACTTCTAGTGAATTTAAAGTTCTAAATCCACTAATATGTAGTCTGAAATAGGTAATCAAATGTTCTGTCATAACATTTCTAAGTGACTTAGGGATGGATATGTTCATGATTTGGTCCCTATTTATTTCTAGTAATAATTTGAATGCTTTGCTTTCTTCTTCATTTAAGCTGTATTCGGGGATGATATTATCTGAAAATGAACCTTCCATCATATCAAAAAAACAGTTTATCTGACTAAAGTTATTCATAGGTCCAAAACCCAACTCATTGCTTAACTGAAGCATAAACAATAGGTGAATGCATGGATTAGCACTTGGTCCACTGTCTAAATACATTAACCAATTTTCCAGAAAATCAAATAACTCTGTATTTGCTTCTTTTTCTCTCACTGCATTTCGACTCACCTCGAGCATAAAAATCGCAATAGAAGAAATGACTACTTGGGTATTGATATATTGGTAATGGTGATCAAGTCTGATTTCTTTAATTCTTGCAAGTTTGTCCGCGTCTTGGTCGTAAGAAATCAGTTCTACAAGGTTCAGATGTTGGTAAATAGCAGCTTTGGAACCAGCTTTTGACGTTCGGACACCAGAAATGATAAATGATCTTAGACCCTTTTCACGAGTGTATATATCGCAGATAATGCTCGTTTCAGAGTACTTTAGTGATTTAAAAATGATACCCTTGGATGTATATATTTTCATTATGGTCTAAAATTCCCAACCTTCTATTGGCTCTACCTTATTTTTGAGTTTGGTCTCTTGTCGTTGTTTCTGTCTATTAAATATAAGTTTTGCAAGTACAATATGTAAAGGATCTTCACTAACTTCATTAAGTGCCTTTTCTATTGTATCTTCTTCAATATCAAGTCTATATAGGTATGAAACTAATAAATCTTTATCATATTTAAGGAAATGTTCTACTCTATCTGCGATGATTTCAAGCATTTCATCTTCAGTGGTTTGTTCATTACTACTGATGCTTAACTCTCGATAAATGAGCTCAAAACTTTCGTTCATCAATTAATTATTTTGTTTTATAAAATGCTGAAGGTCTTCGATGTATTTGCGTTCGTTTGATAACCGAGGTATCTTAGATTGTCCACCAAGCTTTCCTTTTGATTTGAGCCAATCGTGAAAAGTTCCTTTTGGCGCTTGTTCAATAACTAAATTTTGTAAAGCGATATCTTTATGTCTTTTGGCATCATAATCTGAGTTAATAGAACGTAATTTTTTGTCTAATTGTTCGGTAAAGATAGCGATATCCTGTGGCTCTTCTGTAAACTCTACTAACCAATGGTGACCTCCTTTGCTATTACTTTCCATAAAAATGGGTGCTACTGTGTAATCATTGACCTTGCCGCCACACAATTCACAAGTTTCTTTTATTGCTCTATCGGTATTTGCCACCATGACTTCTTCACCGAATACATTGATATAATGTTTTGTACGGCCTGTAACCATAAGCCGATAAGGATGGACAGAAACAAAAGTGACCACATCACCTGGCCTGTATCTCCACAAACCCGAAGAGGTACTGATGACTATACAATAATCCTTTCCAACTTCTACTTCACCTATGGTTAATGTATCTGGTTGGTCTTCGTGCATGTTTTCAATAGAGATGAATTCATAAAATATAGCATTATCGAGCAATAATAGCATACCTTTTTGATTGACACGATCTTGTACCGCAAAATATCCTTCTGAAGCATTATATACTTCATAATATTCGATATCATTACCAGGCATTAGTGCTTTAAATTGGTCAATATACGGATCAAAACCAACGCCACCATGGAAGTAAGTACGGAGATTAGGCCATACTTCTCTGATATTTTTTTTACCTGTGATCTCTAATATTCTTTTGAAAAGTACAAGCGACCATGTGGGTACACCTGCAAACATGACTATATCGTCTTTGCTACACTGATGCGCCATTTTTTCTATTTTATCTTCCCAATCGGGTAGAATGGCAGTCTCAAAGTCAGGAGAATAAAATGGTCTACCTACAGCGGGCATTCGATTGAGCAATATGGCAGAAACATCACCTATCACAAGTTTGTCCTTCATTTGTGTCAATGATCCACCCATGATAAGATTCTTTCTATCGAAGATTCTAGCATCAGGTCGATTACTATATAAAATAGACATAGCATCCCAACTAGCTGCTACATGGTTTTCAAAAAGATTATCGTCTGTGATAGGTATGTATTTGCTACGATCATTTGTAGTTCCAGATGACTTTGCAAACCAATGGACTTTACCAGGCCACAGGATATTTTCTTCACCCTTCATCATTTTATCGATATAAGGGAATAATTGTTCATAGTCTACGATAGGAAATGCTTGTTTATATTCAGAGACGTTGTTTATAGCACTAGCTTTATGTTCTTTTCCATATTCTGTGTTTTTTAAATTATCCAATAAAGTAATGAATACTTCAAGTTGTGTTTCCACAGGATTGGAATACATGGTGTTAATCCGATAATGTCTGTATTTTAGGTAACCTTTGACCAGGGTATTAAAAAACGTATAAAACATAAGCTTGGCTTTAAAAGACGAAAATAGCAATAATAATTAGAATGAAGCAAGAATGTAGCAGATAATTTAAGTAATAGCTTTAATCATGCTTAAATAGAATCTTTAGGAAATATAAAAAAAGTAAGCTTACCGTTTTTTAAAATTACAGCCAATATTTCTTTGATATATAAAAAATACATCTAATTTTGCATTCCTTATTAGCCCGGGTGCTGAAATTGGTAGACAGGCATGTTTGAGGGGCATGTGTTCGTTAGGACGTGCGGGTTCAAGTCCCGCTCCGGGCACTCTTCAGCAACACCCACACAATATTATGAGACAAATCGTAATGTTTTTTCTGTTTTTATTTTTGAATAGCTGTTTCTATGGCTATGTCGTGGGGCAAAGTTATACTAGTTTTATGACTGGAAATGCTACTAATGCAACAGTAAATGTACAACCTGCTTTTGTCTTAGCTGGTGGTGGTACAGACAATGATGACGCCATGAAATGGATGCTTTCTAGAGCAAAAGGAGGTGATGTATTGATTTTGCGTGCATCAGGTAGTGATGGTTACAATAATTATTTATATGACGAACTCGGAATAAATGTACACTCCGTAGAAACAATATTATTTCTGAGTAGATCCGCTTCATCTGAGCCATACATCCTAGATAGAATTAGAAATGCAGAAATTATTTTTATAGCTGGTGGAGACCAGACGAAATATCACGATTATTGGGCTGGTACTGAAACTGGTGAATTGTTAAAAACCATATGCCAAGAAAGAACAAAAGTAGTAGGTGGTACAAGTGCTGGCATGATGATATTAGGTAATCTGGTGTATGCTCCACTGGGTTCAGGTGTGACAAGTGCAGAAGCATTGGCAAATCCTTATCATCCAAACTTGAATAACATTAAGTACAATACTTTCCTGCAAACGCCGGTTTTTGCTAATACGATCTTTGATTCTCATTTTGATAATCGTAGCCGGAGTGGTAGATTAATGGTATTTCTTGCTAAAGCTGCTTTTGAGAGAAATATTAGAGCAAAAGCAATAGCTTGCAATGAATCAACAGTGGTGTGCATAGACGAAAATAATATAGCTACGGTTTTTGGTGATACACCACAATATCCAGAATATGCTTACTTTATGGAAGTCAACTGTGAAGATGACTGGAAACCAGTATCTCTCACGGAAAATGTCAAGGCTCATTGGACCACAAATAACGGAAATGCTGTCATTGTTCAAAGATTAAAAGGTACTAAAGATGGGATTACAAAATTTGATCTAAATACTTGGAAAGCAATCAATGACTTTGATGCTGAATTTTGGCAAGTAAATAATGGCATTCTTCAGAAAAAAATAACTACGTTTACAGATTGTAGTCTCATACCTTCTTCTTTAAGTGACGAAAATCAAAAATCGGTAGTCATCTATCCGAATCCCACTGACAGTGTGGTATATTTTCCTTTTGCTGAAATGGCAGAGTTATTTTCTACTGATGGTAAAATGATGATGTCCAATAAAAATGTTCAAAGTTTAGATATTTCTGCTTGTAAATCAGGTGAATATATTCTGAATCTCACGATAAATAAAACTATAAAGTCGTTTTTAGTAGTAAAAAATTAATTGTCAAAAAATCTATATCCAAATAAGCCCTTCATCAGCATCTCCAATTGATTTGGCATTTCCATTTAAATAACGGCAACCAATATCCCAACAAATTATACTATCTAATTGGTGATAATTTGTAGGCTTTACAGCTATTTTAGCTGATAGAATGGAACTCAGTTCTTCATACATTTTGACTATGGTTGTTAAGTTTTTTTTGTCATAAAAGCCTTTAAGAATATCGTGATTTCTAATGAATCCACTAGGATAAACTTCGATTACCTGAATCCCGAATTTAGATAATTCCGTTTTCAGTTTAATGGCTCTAGCTGTCAATCCACCTAGAAACATGGGAGACATGGCACGCAATATTCTATCTGATTTTCTGTAACTAAAATCATCACCATTACCAAAGTAGCCACCAGGCAAAGAAAGTGGAGCATCGATAAAGACATGTGTAAAGCCAAATTGGACAACCAAATTCATCAACCAATTATCCGCGTCTACCCCTTTGTCAACTTGGAGCGACTTTAGAAAACCATTTTCTAGAAATGTCAATACGGTAGTCCCAGCCAACTTAGAACCAAAATCTACGCCTGCTATATTGGATGATATCATTAACTTCTTAAAGTAGACATCCCACCATCCACATGTAATATTTGACCCGAAATCCACTTAGCATCCTGAGAAAGTAAGAAAACAGCCATCCCTGCAAGATCATCTGCATTTCCGATCGATTTTAGTGGATGTTTTTGTTCGGCAGCTTGGATTTTTTCTGGTGAAGAAAGTATCTTGGAAGCAAGAGGAGTGTCTGTCAATGATGGTGCGATACAATTGACTCTGATAGTCGGTCCAAACTCTGCCGCTAAT
The DNA here is from genome assembly GCA_002482845.1 of Saprospiraceae bacterium UBA7687. GTDB lineage: Bacteria > Bacteroidota > Bacteroidia > Chitinophagales > Saprospiraceae > OLB9. Next base: position 62,964 of record DLGT01000108.1, on the reverse strand, counting down.
GATTTTGTGAGACCTTCTACAGCACCTTTTGCAGCTGCTATTGATGCGTGAAATGGCATACCTTGAGATACCGCAACTGTACTAAATAAAACTATACTTGGATGAGATTCAGATTTTTTAAGTCCATTGAGCGAAGCTTTTATACTTTTTACTGCTCCTAAACAATTGATAGCAAAATCTTCACTAAATTGCTCTTCGCTCAAAGATTTGAAAGGCTTCAAAACAATACTTCCTGGACAATAGATCAGGCCATCTATGACATCCGGTAACTCGCTAGGAGATAGCTCATCTTTGGTGATATCTTTTTGGATGTACTCTATTAGAGGGTTTGATTCCAATTGATCTAAAGACCTTGAGATGACTATAACTCTATGGTTTAGTTGGGTTAATCGTTGGACGATGGCATGGCCTATACCTTTACTACCACCTATTATTACGAAATTTTTATGGCTCATTTTTATTTTTTGCAACTAACAGTCTACCTGTAGAATGGTTTTCTAAGATTTTATTAATGTACTTTTGTCTTCTATAAATTCAAAGTGGAGTTTTCTTCAAATTCAAAGTAGATATCACTGCAAATTCAAAGTTACATATAAATTATTTTACATTTTATTATCTACTGATGCTTGTTTATCTATATTTACATCTCTAAAATTTTTATCATGAGCATAAAAAGATATTTTGTAGAACAACTTTTATCATACGAGAAAAAGTTTCCTATTCTGGCTCTCACTGGACCTAGACAATCTGGTAAGAGTACCATGTTGAAAAACTTATTTTCCAATTATACATATGTCAGTTTAGAGGATACAGACAACAGATTTTTCGCAGAATCGAGCAGCTGGGCAAGTTGTTTCTTGGATTGACTTACATTAATTCTTTAATCTAAAAGTCGTAGTTTTTATGAACGCAAATATTGAGAAACTATACAAAATTGGGTCTAAAAGTCAGCGAAATATTATTGGGTTGATGTCTGGTACGTCGCTTGATGGCCTGGATATAGCTTATTGTACAATATCGGATTCCGGTCATGATACAAAAGTAATTATTAATGCATTTGAGACCATCACTTATAATAAAGAAATAAAAGAGAAAATCCGACGAGTATTTGCAAAAAAGGAAGTTGATTTTCGATATCTCGTACAGCTCAACGAATGGATAGGAACACTGCATGGTGAGATGGTAAATACCTTTCTGGAATCTCATGGAATATCAAAGAATGATGTGGATGTAATAGCAAGCCACGGCCAGACGGTCATGCATGTACCTAAGCATCAGCATATGGATACAGATTTTAATCATGCTACATTGCAAATAGGTGATGGAGATCAAATTGCTGTAAAAACAGGTATGATAACCGTCAGTGATTTCAGACAAAAACATATTGCAGCTGGTGGTGAAGGCGCTCCACTTGCCGTTTATGGAGACTATCTGATGTTTTCCCAAAAAGGAGAAGATCGTATCATGTTAAATATTGGAGGAATCGCAAATTTCACATATCTACCTTCGACTGGTCTTGCGGATGCTGTTTTTGTTACGGATACTGGTCCAGGAAATACACTTATGGATGCATGGATGCGAAAATATTATGATTTGCCTTATGATGCAGATGGTTCTATTTCGTTTTCAGGGAAAGTAAATGTAGAAATATTACACTTGCTAAAAAGTCATCCGTTTTTTAATCTTGAGTTACCCAAAACCACAGGTCCAGAATTATTCAATCTGACATTTGTAGAAGATATTTTCAATGCATCTGATCAATCAAATATTTCCAGTGAAGATATGATGGCTACACTGTGTCAGTTTAGTGCTGACACCATCGCTGATGCTATTAAACAAGTTATTGGAAATGAATCTTTTTCCATTTATTTGAGTGGTGGTGGGACACATAATCAACATTTGGTAGATATTCTTAAATCGTTATTGCCAAATTGTAACTTTAAAAAAAGTGATGAGTTAGGTATTTCTGGCGATGCAAAAGAAGCTGTACTTTTTGCAGTGTTAGCAAACGAAACACTTGCAGGAAAACCTATAGACTTTGGTAATCGTCGAGGAGTACCAAGTGTTTTTATGGGTAAAATTTCTTTTCCATCTTAAATTAAGTAAAATACATGGAAAATCAAAAATTGATCATTGCTTTTGATGCAAAAAGATTGTTTAATAATTTTACTGGACTGGGTAATTACAGTAGGTCATTGGTAAGAAATTTACAAACCTATTTTCCTGAGCATGAGTACCATTTATTTACACCCAAAATTACAAAAAACGAAGAAACCTTATATTTTTTGGATAATGAGAAGTTTATCATCCACACACCTTCTTTTAATAGTCCATTGTGGAGATCTGTGGGAATGGCAGCAGATGTCAATAAACTCAAGCCTAATATTTTTCATGGTTTGAGTCATGAAATTCCTTTTGGGATTCGTAAAAATATAAAAACGGTACTCACATTTCATGACCTTATTTACGAAAAATATCCTGAGCAATTTGGACTTTGGGATAGATGGATGTATAAATGGAAATATCGTTCTTCGGTGCGTCGTGCTGATCACATAATTGCGATAAGCGAAAGCACAAAGGAAGATTTAATATCTATGTATGAAGTGGGAGAAGATAAAATTTCCGTCATCTACCAATCATGTAATGATGTTTTTCAGATATTTGATGAGGAAGCAAAGCTTGACGACACTTTAGCAAATTTGAATGATTATTATCTTTATGTGGGATCGATTATTGAGCGCAAAGGCTTGCTAAGCATCGTTTTTGCATATGCCAAATTACCAGATGAATATCGAAAACCTTTTGTGGTCATAGGAAAAGGCGATAAAAAATACAAACAGAAAGTCGATGATATGATCAAATATCATGGTTTGGAGTCTTATTTCTATTTTGTGAATAGTATCAGCAATGAAAGACTCCTGGCTGTATATGACCATTCATTTGCCTTGGTTTTTCCATCCATTTATGAAGGATTTGGAATACCTGTGATAGAATCTTTATTCAGAAATAAGCCAGTGATCACTTCATTAATATCTTCATTACCAGAAGCAGCTGGTCCGGGAGCCATATTGGTAAATCCTTATGATCCTGATGAAATATGTCTCGCCATGATGGAAATCAATGATATGAAAAAATATGATCGTCTCAGTCGTGATGGTTACGCCTATGTGAATGATAGGTTTTCATCTGAAGGCACAGCAGTTCAACTTATGGATTTTTATAATCAGATCATTCAAGATATTGATTAATGTTGTGTAAAATTTAATGTCAGAAGCTATATAATTGAGAGTCCAAATAATTAAAAATGAACTAGATCTGCGTTTAATTGGTTGTTTTAAAAATATATAAGCGAAAAATGAGAAAATTGGCAAGTATAAGGGTAATTTCACAAGTTATAGAGCACACGAATGCAGAAAAACTTGGTATTTATATGATAGAAGGTTGGCAGGTTATTGACCAAAAAAATAAATATGAAGTTGGTGACAAAGTGGTTTACTGTGAGATAGATAGTTTTTTGCCAGTAACACCAGAATTTGAGTTTTTAAGAAAATCATCTTTTCGCAAAATGGGTGTTTTAGAAGGCTTCAGGTTAAAAACAATAAGATTGAGAGGCGAGTTGTCGCAAGGTTTAATCTTGCCGATGAGTGTTTTAGGTGATGGACATTCGTACAATGTGGGAGATGATGTATCTGTATTATTAGGTATTATAAAGTATGAGCCACCAATTCCAGAGAATCTTTCTGGGGAAGTATTGGGACAGTTTCCAGGATATATTCCCAAAACAGATGAAGAACGTGTGCAAAATCTTGACTACGAATGGCTAAAAAATCACAAGTATTTTGTAACTGAAAAGTTGGATGGTTCTAGCTGTACCGTGTATTTGAGTGATGGTCATTTTGGCGTTTGCTCTCGAAATCTCGAACTTAAAGAAACAGATGGAAATGCTTATTGGAATGCAGCAAGGCGAATGGATATTGAAAATATTATAAAAAATACAGGTCGAAATCTAGCGTTGCAAGGTGAATTGATAGGGACAAAAATACAAAGCAATCCATATAAAATCAATCATACTGAATTTAGGTTATTCAAAATCTACGATATAGACATCAAGCAATATATGAATGTACAAGAAATGTATGATTTTGCTAGCGTATATCAAATACCTATTGTGCCACTTATCTCAAGTGATTTTGTACTACCTGATACCGTCATGGAATTATTAAAAATAGCAGATGGATCTTCTCAGTTGAGAAATGAAACCATTAGAGAAGGATTGGTATTTACCGCCAAAGACACAAAAGATATCCATTTCAAGGTAATTTCAAATCTATTTTTAGAAGGCGAAGAATAAATCTCTTTTGATTATCAAAGGAATAATTAACTTAATACCACTTAAATTGATTTGAGTAAGTTTGTAAATTTAATTCTGAACTGAATCTTTAAATTCTTTTGGAGAGATATTCTTTTTTCTTTTAAATAGCCTATTAAAATATGATCTGCTTTCAAATCCACACTCCATATACACTTCTTTGATTTTGATATTTGGGTCTTGCAACAGGCTACTTGCTAGTTTTATACGTTCATTATTTATGAATTCTACAGGTGATATACCTAGTTCGTTTTTAAAAACTTTATGAAAATTGGACTCGCTCATATAGGCTTTTTGGCTGAGGTCTTGCACATTTAGGTTTTGTTGTAGATTTTTTCTGATATAATTGACTACATAAGCAAGTCTATTTGAAGTGTTCATATGCAAGGCCTGATCTGTATATATTTTTTTAGATTCGGCTTGCATGATTCTGATGATAAGCTCTTTAAGCATAAAATCCACAAAAAGGTCTTTGGCAGGATGATTTTCTGTAAAAAGAAATAAAAGCCTTTGCAATATATGGTAGATTCCAGTGTCATTGGTAAAATGGAAGTTATAATCCATAAAACACCATTCTTGATTTTCTGATCTAGGCATAGTTTCATTCATGATCATAATGACTTCTCTGATTTTGTCTTCAGATATTGCCATAGCCATACATTTTGTAGGACTATCCATATTTGCTTCTGGAAAATCAATACACATTACTTCGTCAGACGGTAAAATCAATGATTCCCCAGGTAGGAAATCGAATGCTTGTTTAGACCTAAGATGCATAACTTTTTTACCTTGAAGCATACTAGCCAATACTGGTTGGTCAAATTGTAAAAGAATCCGATCAGCAGTTTGATGTGTTTCAAAAATATGCATTGCTGCATTATTGAGTGTATAAGATGTTTGGTTTTCTACCAAAGTTTGGAGTTTTCTTCCAGAATAAAATTTATCGGATAATAACATATTGGCTGCTTTATTGACGATTTCTGTTGACTTTTGGCTAATTATAATACGAAATTACACCTTTTTTTGATATTTTCTCTAATATGATTTATGTCATTGAGTGAATCGGTCATCTTTTTGATAGTATCGTATCTATTTCTTATGTCTACAGTATATAATTTTGTGATATTGTTTTTGTATTAGTTAATTGTATTGATTAATATATGAAATGAAAAGTAAAGTTTAGTTATTTTTAATCATTAAATCATAAAGCCATGAGCGACATTCTAACAACAGCCCAAAATGCTGTAGAAAAACCAACATTCAAAAGTCATTATGACAATTTCATAGGTGGTAAATGGACACCACCAGTTCGGGGTGAATATTTCGAAAATTTTTCACCCGTTGATGGAGCTGTTTTTACAAAAATTGCAAGATCTACTGAAGAAGATATCGAATTAGCTATTGATGCTGCTTGGGCAGCTGCGCCTGCTTGGAATAGCTCATCTGCTACTTTTCGAAGTAATCTATTGCTAAAAGTGGCTGATGTAATGGAGCAAAATCTTGAGTTGCTTGCTAGAACTGAAACTTGGGACAATGGAAAACCTATCAGAGAGACACGTGCTGCTGACCTTCCATTGGCCATTGATCATTTTAGATATTTCGCTGGTGTCATCCGGGCAGAAGAAGGCAGCGTGAGCGAGTTAGATTCGAATACTGTATCTATGAATATCACTGAGCCATTAGGTGTTGTTGGCCAAATTATTCCTTGGAATTTTCCATTACTTATGGCTACTTGGAAGATCGCTCCTGCATTGGCAGCGGGTAATTGTGTCGTCCTAAAACCTGCAGAACAAACACCTGCTGGTATTATGGTACTTATGGAATTGATAGAGCACATTCTTCCAGCTGGCGTACTTAATGTTGTTAATGGGTTCGGGATAGAGGCTGGAAAGCCACTTGCTACAAATCCAAGAATAAATAAAATAGCCTTCACTGGAGAGACGACTACTGGCCAACTTATCATGCAATATGCTTCAAAAAATATTATTCCTGTCACACTTGAATTAGGTGGTAAATCTCCTAATATCTTCTTCGAAAGTATCATGGATGCAGATGATGATTTCTTTGATAAATGTATAGAAGGAGCTAATATGTTTGCCTTAAATCAAGGTGAAATATGTACTTGTCCTTCTAGATTGTTAGTGCAAGAAAGTATTTATGACAAATTTATAGAAAGAGTCATTGAACGAACTAAAGCTATCAAAATGGGGCATCCACTTGATCCCACAACTATGATAGGAGCACAGGCTTCAAATGACCAATATGAAAAAATATTAAGTTACCTAAAGATTGGTGTAGAAGAAGGTTGTGAAGTACTTACAGGTGGAGATGCAGCTTATGTAGAAGGTCTTGAAGGTGGATTTTACATCCAACCTACTATCTTAAAGGGCAATAATAAGATGCGTGTGTTCCAAGAAGAGATTTTTGGACCTGTACTTTGTGTGACTACATTCAAAGATGAAGCTGAGGCTCTAGAGATAGCAAATGACACTTTATATGGTCTAGGTTCTGGCGTTTGGACTCGAGATATGCATCAAGCATTTCAGATCTCCAGAGGAATAAAAGCAGGTAGAGTTTGGGTCAATTGTTATCATGCATATCCTGCACACGCTCCATTTGGAGGTTACAAAAAGTCAGGTATTGGTCGTGAAACGCACAAAATGATGTTAGCTCACTATCGTCAGACAAAAAATATGCTTATTTCCTATGACAAAAAAGCACTAGGCTTTTTCTAAAAATAGGTAATTATGGTCAAAAGAGTATTAGTCACCGATGAAGCAATTGCTGTAATTGATACATTAATCGCTAAATTTGGAAAATTGATTTTTCATCAGAGTGGTGGATGTTGTGATGGATCTTCTCCGATGTGTTTTCAGGATGGTGAGTTAATGCTCGATAATTCAGACGTTTGTCTAGGAGAGATACATGGATGTTTGTTTTATATGTCAAGAGATCAGTTTGAATATTGGAAGCATACTCAGTTAATCATTGATGTAGTCAAAGGTCGTGGCGCAAGTTTTTCTTTAGAAATTCCTTTGGGCTTAAGATTTATTACAAAATCAAGATTGTTTACAGATGAAGAAATTCAAGTACTTGAGGCCAATATTGTGTAGCTGAATTTAAATTTACAAGCTTAACGGGTTTATTCAGGCTATGTTCATTTTAGGATGGACATAGCTTTTTTTATTGACTGAAAATGATAACTATAATAGTTTTTCAAACTAAATTATGATATTACTTTTCTTCACATGATGATTTTATAGATACTCCATAATTTGACTGTGAATTACTTACAAATCTTAATTTTATGTATGTGAATACATACCTGCAATTTTCGTCATTTATAAATTATTGAAAAAAATATTAATAAATATATGTGATTTATATATATATTAATAAAGTTTATCTATTTTTGCTTCTTTAATAGGTCTCTACAAATATTGTTTTAGTAATATATCTAAGCAAAAATTTAAAAATATGAAACTCATCCTCACAGACGTCTTTTTAAAGATAGTCTCTTTTTGGTTAGTCAATCTATTGATAATCATTAATTTATCTTCACAAAATACTTCCGTTTGTCCTATCGGTGTCGGTATGGAACCAAGTGTGAAAGTTAAGTCTAGCACTACATCATTTGCAAATGAAATATTTTTTCCGCAGTTTATGAAGTGGCAAGATCTGAGTAAAATCAAATTTGCTGATGATCAGAAGGCAAAAGTTGTCTTACCCGATTTCAAACGGTCTAGAGTCATGATGGGCAATAACCTGAATTTGCAAATTCCTGAAGGATCGACCATAGATGGTATCATGTTGGTCATGGAAGGGCAATCTACCCAATATCAGCACATTGACGAATTAGAAGTCGTCCTGCTAGATGCAGATGGCGAACCGAAAGGAACTAACAAAGCTAATACTGCAAAACTCCAAAAAGCTTGGTCTGTTCGTCCTGATAGTTCAGATCATATGTGGATGTATGGTTCACAGGTGGATACGTGGGGCGCTTCTTGGACCGCTGATGAATTAAATAATCCAAATTTTGGTTTTCAAATACAACTTAGGAATATAGATCAGGATACCATTGAGATATCTATGGATAGGGTAGAAGTTATCGTTTATTATACCCCATTGTATTCTTTTTGTGATGCAAATTGTCTGACTTTCTACATTGATAAACTCGAACAAAAGGGAAGCTACGTATGGCATTATCCAGCGGGATTTGATATGGTTTCTGCATCCACTTCGTTTCAAACAATTGATCTTAAGATCACTTATGCTTCATATGGTATTCATGAGATATGTGTAGATGTTTATAATTATGATGGCACCTATGCAGAGACCTGTTGTAGAAAGTTTTTATACCAAAATTGTACATCATCCCAAATAAAAGGTTTGTTATGGGTAGACGGGAATAACAACAAGCTGCGTGATCTTGGCGAAGGTGTTTTGGACAGTGTTCAGGTCATTTTGTATTCAGATTCAGGACTTGCTGTAGATACTGTGTACTCTGATATTAATGGCAAATATCTATTTAACGATATCGATGTTGGCAAATATTTTATCAAAGTTCCTGAATTGGCCAATCACAAAATGGTTCTTTTCGATAGTACGAATCTTGATTTGAATAGTGACATCACTAATGCAAATGGTCTTGGCACGACAGATTTGATACAAACCATAATTGGAGAATGTATTGAAGCAATAGATTTTGGCTATACGCCATTAATATCTATTGGAGATTATGTTTGGCTTGATAAAAACTATAATGGTTTACAGGACAGTACTGAATTAGGTTTAGAGAATATCAAAATATTTTTGTATAATGAAACAGGATCTGTATTAGATTCTACATTCAGTAATACATCAGGTTTGTATTCCTTTGATAGTTTGTCTGTTGGGAAATATCAATTAGGATTTGGAATTCCGCAAGATTATTTGGCAACTTTTAAAAACAATTCTAATAATACCATAAATAGTAAAATAGACAGCAATGGCCGTACTCCAATATTTACTTTTAATACTGCTGGACCTAAAAATAATGTTGATGCAGGTTTCTATCAGACCGCAAAACTAGGTGACTCTGTGTGGGAGGATAAAAATGGAAATGGTATTCAAAATAATGGTGAACTCCCATTACCAAATGTAGATGTACTTCTCGAAGGAATTGCTGGAGATGGTCAGTCTGTAACTCTTCAGACCAAAACAAACTTGATGGGTAGATATGGTTTTCTTAATGTCAAACCAGGAAATTACAAGATAACTTTCACAGCACCTAATAGCTATTTCTTTACACTTTTTGCACAAGGCGACGATCAGACCAAAGATAGTGATGCGCTCAATGGTGTAGTAGAAAATATAATGGTCTGTAGTGGAGATTTGTTAGTTAATTTTGACGCTGGACTTTATAGATTAGGTAGCATAAGTGACTTTGTGTGGGAAGATTTAAATGCCAATGGTCTACAAGATTTGAATGAATCAGGATTGGTAAATGTATCGGTTAACTTAGTAGAAATACGCAGAGATGAAATTATAGAAATAGGAACGCAAATCACAGATGAAAATGGTTACTATATTTTTGACAATTTAAAACCAGGTATTTATAGACTTACTTTTACATTACCTGATGGTTATTACTTTAGTATTGATAATGTCGGTGCGAATGACGCTATTGATAATGATGTGGTAGGAAATACGATTGAAGATATCATGTTGATGAGTGGAGAAGAGAATACTACCTATGATGCAGGGATGTATAGATTGGCATCGATAGGAGATTTTGTTTGGGAAGATGTCAATGGAAATGGTATTCAAGATATTGGAGAACTTGGAATTGAAGGTATTGAATTATCATTAAATGGCACTAGTGGTGATGGAAATCCAGTCGCTACATCTGTCATCACAGATGGAAATGGCTATTATTTATTTGATGATTTGGTTCCTGGTACATATAATATAAATATGTCTTTACCAGGAGGTTTTATGTTCAGCCCATCAAATGAAGGTAGTGTTAACAATGTTGATTCTGACGCAATTAATGGTCTTATCGAAAATATAAATCTTATAAGCGGAATTGACGATCTTTCTAACGATGTTGGCTTGGTAAGTGGCGTAACCATAGGTGATTTTGTTTGGAATGATCTAAATGCAAATGGTATTCAAGACGCAGGAGAACCAGGATTAGCAAACGTCAATATTCAGCTTTCTGGTATAGATTTTAATGGTACTGCAGTCAATTTGAACACCACAACAGATCAAAATGGAGCATACAGTTTCTCAAATATATTTGTAGGTTCATACACACTGACAGTTGACGTTCCAATGGGTTTTATATCTACTTTGAACATGGTCGGTACTGATAAAAATATTGATAGTGATTTAATTGAAAGTGGAAATACTATATCTTTTTCTGTAAATAATAATAACTCAGATTTCAGCTTAGATGCTGGGTTAATAGCATTTGGTTACATTGGTGATTTTGTATGGGAAGATTTAAACTGTAATGGAATCTCAGATATGGGTGAACCAGGTATAGCTGACGTGTTGATCACTTTGTCAGGAACAGATATTTTTGGCAATTTAGTAGAAATGACTACAACTACTGATGCCCAAGGTTCATACGTTTTTATTAATGTGATAGCTGGTTTTTACACCATTACTTTTACCACACCAACAGGTTATGAGTCACAATCGCCAACTACTTTTATGGTCACCGTTCAAAATGGGCAACAAATTAATACAATAGATGCCGCATTTTTCAGACGTGGAGCCATCGGAGATTATGTGTGGAATGATGTCAATGAAGATGGCATTCAAAATGAAAATGAAGTAGGTATCGAAGGTATAAAAGTGACACTCACAAGTTTGAATTTGCCAATGCCTGTCATTTTAGAAACATTTACGGATGGAACTGGCCGTTATTATTTCGATAATTTAAAGCCAGCTTTTTATGATGTCGAATTTGAAATTAGAGAAGGATTTCAACCCACTTTTGCTGATCAAGACGCTGATGATACAAAAGATAGCGATATAGACGATTTAGGAAATGTATATGAAGTCGAGATCATAAGTGGACAGATAAAAACCGATATTGATGCAGGATTTATTTCTGAAGCAAAAGCCGTAATTGGTGATTTTGTATGGGAAGATATGAACGGAAATGGACTCCAAGATACAGACGAACCAGGAATATTGGGTGTAAAAGTTCTTTTAAGCGGTACAGCTCAAAATGGATCTACCCTTAACGCACAAGTTATCACAGATAATGCAGGGAAATATCAGTTTACCAATCTTCCTGCAGGTACCTATACGTTAACTTTCGAAGCTCCACAAGATTATATTTTTACGCAAGCTAATGTTATTGGTAATGAAGATATTGATTCAGATGCAGACCCTTTGACTGGAAGTACTCAAACATTAATTATTGGATCAAACGATATTATTAATAATGTAGATGCTGGACTTTATAGATATTCGACCATTGGTGATTTTGTTTGGAATGATGTAAATCAAAATGGTTTGCAAGATATTGGCGAAGCAGGAATAGAAGGAGTTTCATTGGTTTTGAGAAATATTGCTGGCGACGAAATAGCAAATACAATATCTGATGCTTCTGGATTTTACAATTTTAATAACCTAATTCCAGGTACATATACCATAAAAGCAGCCATTCCTAATGGATTTGACATTACCATGATAGAGTTATCTTCCGATGTACTCAATTCTGATTTTGATAAAATTAATAATGAAGCTTTCAGTAGAGATATTATTTTAGTTTCCAATACTTCGCAATTGAATATCGATTTAGGGTTAATTTCTGTTCAGGGTAGTCAGTCGGGTTTTGTTTGGTTTGATGAGAATGGTGATGGTATTAAAGATAATGTAGAGCAAAATTTAGATAGTATTTTAGTTTATTTATTAAATGATGCTGGAGATACATTAGCCTTAGATACGACTGATTTGAATGGATTTTACAATTTCCCTTCCTTATTAGCTGGCACTTATAGCATCATATTTGATCGACCAGATAGTTTATTATTCACACTCTTTGGTCAAGGAAATGACAATTTATTGAATTCAGATGTTATTGATATTTTTGATGGCACTACTGCAAATTTCGTCATTGCCAATGGACAAGATAAAACTGATATCAGTGCGGGACTTGTGGGTAGATCATCTGTAGGCGATTATGTGTGGATCGATACGAATGAAAACGGACTTCAAGATGATGATGAGGAAGGTTTGAATGGTATTGTTTTGAAACTTTATGATCAGTCAGGGACACTTATAGATTCTACAGTAACGAATGTTTCTATTGCAAATGGTAATTCTGGTTTTTATAGTTTTGATAATTTGGTTTATGGAGATTATTTTGTCAGCTTTGGTATGCCAGATAACTTCGGTTTTACTGTAGAAAATAGTGTAGATTCCTTACTTAATTCTGATGTGGTATCTAGCATAGATGGAAGTACAGCCATATTTAATATTAGACCAAATGGAAATCGCCTTGACATTGACGCAGGATATGTTATCAAGGCTCCACTTGCAGGTGTTATAAAAGGTCGTGTTTGGCAAGATTCAAATAATAATAAATTGAGAGATGTATCTGAAATTTCCCTTTCAGGTGTGGAAGTGAGTTTGTATGAAATGGGAGGCACATTTGTCAGTTCGCAATTGACAGTTTCGGGTGGAACTTATACGTTTTCAGATATACCATTTGACGATTATTATGTGTCGGGACCTGTTATGAGTGATAAGGTATTTGTCATCTATTCAGGTGTTTCTGTACCATTAGATAGTGATATTTCTAATGAATTTGGTCTTGGAAGTACTAGGGTTTTAAATCTTTTTCCTGGAGACACACTAAATGATATTGACCTTGGATATGCAGAGAAAATCACCATTGGAGATTTTGTTTGGAATGATTTGAATAACAATGGATTGCAAGAAACTAATGAACCTGGTATAGATGGTGTATCTATTCAATTGATTGATGAAAGTGGAAGTATTGTTCAAACGACTACTTCTGCTACCGACGGATCTTATTTGTTTGACAATGTAGCAGTCGGAAGATATAGTCTTCAGTTTTCTGTTGTGGATGGCTTTACATTTGTAAATCAAAACCCAATCAATCAGAATCTAAATAGCAAGGCAGATGGTAACGGTCTAGTCACTCTTCGAGATTTCTTATTAGTGGCAGATTATGATAATATTGACGTAGGTTATGTACAAACTGGAAGTATTGGAGACAGGGTTTGGTTGGATTTGAATGGTAATGGACTTTATCAGACGAATGAGCCAGGTATTGCAAATATTTTAGTTCAACTATTTACTGAAACGGGCATCTTAGTCGATAGTACACGTACAAATGTCCAACAAGGCAATGAATTTACTGGTTTTTACCAATTTACAAATGTAAAACCTGACCGTTACTATGTCAAGTTTAATATACCATCAGGGACTTATATTATTTCAGCGCCTAATGTGGGTGATCCAGAATTTGATAACGACATCACCAATGCAAACGGACCATTAACGACCAATCTTTTTGAAGTCCTGCCTGGTCAAAATATAACCAATATAGATGCAGGCGCATATCAGCCAGCTACCATAGGAGATAGAGTATGGCATGACCTTAATAAAGATGGTATTCAAGATGCAGGAGAGCCCGGAGTACCTGATATCACGGTAAATTTATTTAGCCAAAGTGGAATTACATTAGCTACTGCTGTGACGGATGCAGATGGCTTTTATTCATTCGAAGGACTTAGACAGAGGCTTTATTATTTACAGTTTTCACTTCCAGATAATTTCGAATTTACATTACAATACGCAGGTAGTAGTGGTGCATTAGATAGTGATGTGGACATTACAGGTACGACACCTTTGATTTCTTTAGCTCATGGTAGTACGTTTTTGGATGTTGATGCAGGTATTCAATCCACAACGAATAGAGTGATAATGGGTAATGTATGGAATGATGCCAATGAAGATGGTGTGCGTACAGAGGATGAAAAACTATCTTCACTCATTGATGTACAACTTAGAGATATAAATCAAAACACTTTACAAACTTTCAAAACGAATCATGCTGGTATGTATGCTTTTGTTTCTGGTCAGCAAGGTGGATGTTACGTACAAGTTTCAGCACCAGGAGATCACGTATTTACTGCCAAACATATGGGTGTCGATCCAGATAAAGATTCTGATGTAAATGTAGATGGTAGTTCAGATATGGTAATATTAGACAATAATTACACCATGAAATATATCGATGCAGGATACTACCCAAAGGTCACTGCGACCTTAAAAGGTGTAGCTTGGTTTGATGCTAATGGAAATGCCCTTAGAGATAGTAATGATTCCTTAATGTCTAATGTCTTGATACTGATTTTCAATAAGTTTCACATTTTTGTCAAATCAGTAAAAACAGATGCTTTTGGGAAATATGAACTCAATAACCTAGATCCGGGACAGTATTATTGCAAAGTACCAGAATATGGTGGCAAAAAATATATTTTATTTACAGGTGCAAATCAAGATCGTGACAGTGAAATCACCAATCAGTATGGTACAGGCACAACTCGTTTGTTGACTCTAGGTGGAGCAACAACCGTAGATAATTTTGATTTTGGATACGCTCGAAGTTCTAATTTTACGGATAATCCTGGTGAATTTATGGTCAGAAATACCTCCTTGTCTATACATCCAAATCCAGCATTTGATTATATAGATGTGATATCAAATGAAAGTGAATCGGCAATTTATTATATCGCAAATAATCAAGGTTCTATCATACTTAAAGGAACAATTATTGATGGTAATGAAAGAATAAATATAGAAAATCTTCCATCAGGTAAGTATTCTTTACACTTGGTAAGTGCTCGTTCAAAAATGGTCAAATCATTTATAAAAATTGACCAATAATGCACTCCCTTTTAAATTAGAAATAAAAAAAGGCACTCCAGAAATGAAGTGCCTTTTTTATTATACTTTTCTTTAGTCTGACTTAACAGAACTTTTCGTAAGCGCTCTGAAGGTTATATGCAATAGCTTGTGCTGAATTACCTTCTATGTGTCTTCTTTCTAGCATGTGCACTAACTTACCATCTTTAAACAGAGCAATAGATGGTGACGATGGTGGATAAGGTAATAAAAATTCTCTTGCCTTTTCTACAGCATCTTTATCCACGCCAGCAAAAACTGTTACTAATTGATCAGGTTTTTTATCTCCTGTCACCGACATTTTTGCACCAGGTCTTGCATTTGCAGCGGCGCAACCACACACAGAATTTACAACTAACAGAACAGTACCTTCTTTATGGTCTAGTACCTCAGTCACTGCTTCAGGATTTTGTAAAGATTTAAATCCGAATTCCGTCAAATCTCTTGCTATTGGTGTAGTTAACTCTACAGGATACATAATGTTATTTTTATTTGATGTAATAATTAAATTTTGAATTTACAACTTCTTAATCTCATAAACAAAAGATTATAATTGAAGTTTTGTTTTAAGAACAAAAAAGGTAAAATTTAACCATTTTAGAAAAATGAATGTACTAAACTTGGTATATTTTTATACTTGATCTGAAAGTTGAAATGGCACCAATTGATCAGCAATTTTCCTATCATTACTCAATCTCGGCACTTTGTTTTGACCACCTAGCTTTCCTTGAGATTTCATATAATCTCTGAAGCTATCTTTTTTAAGTGATCTAATGATAAGTGGTTGGAGTATTTTGCCTTTGATAAGATCGTCGTAATATATGTTTTGAATACACATTTCTTTATCTACTTCTGCTGCAAACGTCTTTATGTCTGATGGTGCATGGTCAAACTCCACAAACCACTCATGATAAGGCGTACTTCCATCCTGTGGGCTGACTTGTGGTGCCACAGTAAATTCTGTGATGCTAACTTTTTGTTTATTTGCAACTGTAAGGATTGCTTCTTCGACTTCTTTGCCGATCACATGCTCTCCAAATGCAGAGATATAATGTTTCACACGACCAGAAACTAAGATTTTATAAGGATTTAAGGAGACAAATCTTACACAATCGCCGATGTCATAAGCCCAAAGTCCAGCATTGTTGTTTATGATGATGGCATAGTCTTTATGCAATTCCACCTGGTCGAGCATCAGTCGATCTGGATTTTTGTCAAAAACGCGTTCTACAGGTATAAACTCAAAGAATAATCCAGAATTGGTATTTAATAATAATCCTGAATCATTTTTATCATCCTGAAAAGCAATAAATCCTTCAGAAGCAGGGTAGGTCTCGATGCTGTCCATTCGACCACCTACAAGTTCTTCTAGTTTTGCTCTATATGGTTCGAAATTTACTCCACCATACATGAATAGGCTATAATTTGGGAATACTTCTCGAATGGTCTTTTTACCCGTTTTCTCGAGAATTCTTTCGTAATACATTTGTACCCAAGGTGGTATGCCGCTGATCAATCTCATGTCTTGGGTCAAAGTTTCTTCAACTATTTTCTCTAGCTTCGTTTCCCAATCATCTATACAATTGGTTTCGTAAGATGGCAACTGATTTGTACGGATCCATTTTGGCACTTCATGGTTTACAATACCTGATAATCTACCTGTAGGAATGCCACCTTTTTCATCTAGAACAGGCGACCCCGATAAAAATATCAATTTACCCTTAAAAATGTCTGCACTCCCAACTTGATGTAGGTAGTTTAACATGGCATTTCGTGCAGAATGGATGTGATTCGGCATACTATCGTGCGTGATGGGAATGTATTTCACACCACTAGTAGTGCCTGACGTTTTTGCAAAATATTTGGGTTTTCCTGGCCAAAGGATGTTAGCTTTCCCTTCTGTCACTTGGTCCACATAAGGTCTCAGCGCTTCATAATCTCTTACGGGTATATTCTTTTTATAATCTTCATAAGTTCGGATTTTATCAAAATGATGATCTTTCCCGAAAAGTGTATTTTTTGCTTTACTCGTAAGTTGCAGCATAATTTTTTGCTGATCAGAAACGGCTGTTTTTTTCCATTTATTGATTCTTTTTGCTGTAAATGCAGCTGCTTTTTGTACTATAAATGCCTTGATGCTCATGTCGGGATACTACGATTGAAACGCAAAGATAAGAATAGTAAAATAAGTTTATAGGATGCCCATCATTTAAATAAAAAAGGGCTGAACTTTTGTTCAACCCTTTTTTTATACTTTATTAATTGCCTTTATTTTTTTATAAATATTTTATGCGCACTAATATTGTTCTTTGCTGTAATCTTTATAAAATAAATACCAGATTGTAAATATTCTAAATCCAAATTTTCTTTATTTTTACCATCAATCATTAATAACGTTTGTCCAACTTGGTTGATAATTTGAATATTATCCAAGTTTTCACCAGTTATTATGTTGATAAATTGATTGGTAGGGTTTGGATGTATAGAGAATGACAAGTTGTTTAAATTGCTTGTACTACTTATTAAATCGGCTCCGTTACAATCTTCGTCAATACCATTATTTGGAATTTCAATACCATTAGGATTGATCTCTGAGTTATTGTCATCACAATCTACATCAGAGTTAAAACCGTCGCCATCTTCATCAATTATTAAAATAACGCCATCACAATTCTCATCCACATTATTGTTTGCAATTTCAATAGCATTAGGATTTATTGCTCCATTATTGTCGTTACAGTCTACATCAGAATTAAAACCGTCACCATCCACATCAATTATTAAAACGATGCCATCGCAGTTCTCATCAATATTGTTATTTGGAATTTCGACTGCACTAGAATTTATAGCTGAATTATTGTCGTTACAGTCTACATCAGAATTAAAACCGTCACCATCTTCATCAATTATTAAGATAATGCCATCGCAGTTTTCATCAATGTTGTTATTTGGTATTTCTACAGCATCAGCATTTACAGCTGCATTATTATCATCACAATCTACATCAGCATTAAAACCGTCTCCATCATTATCAATGCCATTTTTCTCAAATTTTACATTGTCAATGAGGAAATAACTCTGGCCACCATTTATAAAAAACTGATGATTACCAGATACAATAAAATTACCAAATATAGTGTCTGCAAGAGCGGATTCAAAATTTTTAGTAAAAGGAATTTCTATTTTTATAAATGAAGTATCGGTACCACTTTTGATTATCCGATGTTCTATGTATGATGGATAATCTAAAAGTTGGGACTCATTAGCTGGGAATGATGTTACGGATGTATCTCTAAAAAAATATAAATCCAATGTGTCAGGGCTATTCCCAATATGTTTGAGATAAAAAGTCAATTTATCGGTATCTTCATTACAAGGATGGACAGAATATAAATCAGCGTAAGGTATCATGGCATCACCGCTCACTTTGGCAGAAAAATCCCCATCATAGCTGTCGTTACTTTTAGTAATTCCATAGCCTGAAGACACAAAATCATAGTGCTCTTGACTTCCTTCAGGAAAAGTAAATCCAGAAAAAGCTATGACAAATACTCTAAAAGCTGATGCATGAAAATTTGGAAACGTAATAAATAAAGGATCGAATCCGTATTCAACAAAAGAAGAGTCCACAAATTCAGTCCAGTTTTCGAATGAACCTTCTTGATATTCACAAGTTTGTTGCGCTTGTGATGAGACTGTAAAAAATAAAAAAAGTAAAGGTGTAAATAATTTGAAATTCATGATTTGGTTTTATATTAAGTCAAATAAATCGAGTTATTGTGGCAGTTTCATAATATATATTAACCTCTTTATGCTATATTTTCCAGCGCCATTAGCCATTAATAATAACAATCCACCGATCATGGCCAGATTACGCATAAAATATAAAGCGTGCAGTCTTTGATATTCTTGTGGGTCGTCCCAAAATGAATAAACTATTAATGTAAAAGGCAACCAATATAATGTAAGTAAAATGGCTCCAAAACTAGCGTAATACCCAATTAAAACGAGGATTGCTCCAAACAACAAAATAAAAATAATGGTTCCCAAAAGAAAGTCCTGATTCCATGTCAGTCCATATGCCGACATTGTTGCCTTGGTTTTGTCAAAGAATACCAAGGCATCTAGTGCTTCGTATATAAATAAAAAGGCAATAAATATCCTACCTAATAAATCTGCGATATCCTTCATACTGCAAAAGTATAATTTTTAGTCGATATTATACGATCATTTTTTGATATCCATCCATTTTTTGATCGCTTTGACCACATTTTGACCGTCCATTGCTGCGGAGATGATACCTCCTGCATATCCTGCACCTTCACCACATGGAAATAGACCACCAATCTCCGGATGACATAATGTCTCTGTATCTCTAGGTATTCTGATTGGGGCAGACGTACGACTTTCTACACCGATGATATTGGCTTTATTGGTTTTGTATCCTCGCATTTTTTTGTCTATGTCGATTAATCCTTGACGTAATCTTTTATAGACGAAAGTTGGTAATATCTTATGTAAAGGTGCAGAAATTAAACCAGGAATATATGATGTTTCATTTAACTCTAAGGATACAATACCGTTCACAAAATCATCAACACGTTGTGCAGGCGCTTTTTGACTACCGTCACCAGCTGCAAACATAGCTTTTTCAACATCAGCTTGGAAATTCATTGCCGCAAAAATGCCCGTATATCCATTTTTTTCTAATTCATCGAGTTCGATAGAAGTCACAAATCCTGAATTGGCAAATGGACTATCTCTCCTGCTTAGTGACATCCCATTTACAACAATCTCGCCTGGCGTGGTTGCCGCTGGTACAATGAGTCCACCTGGACACATACAAAATGAAAATACACCTTTGCCAGCTACTTGAGTGACTACACTGTAACTACTTGCTGGCAGATTTTCTTCTCGTTCATCTTGATGATATTGTGTCTGATCGATATAAGATTGTGGATGTTCGATCCTAAGGCCAAGTGCAAATGGTTTGGCTTCTATTTTGATGTTTTTATCAGCAAGCAGTTTATAGATATCTCGCGCTGAGTGACCAGTCGCTAGTATGACAGCTTTACCATCAAAACTAGTATCACCGCATTTTACGCCTAATATATGACCATCTTGGATGACAAAATCTGTAACTTTTTGATTAAAATGTACTTCTCCACCAAATTGTTCGATAGTTGCTCTAATGGCAGCAATGATGACTGGCAATTTGTTGCTACCAATATGTGGATGAGCATCTACTAAGATATCAGAAGTAGCACCATGCTCCACCAATAATTGCAAGACTTTTTCAATTTTACCGCGTTTTACAGATCTAGTATATAACTTACCATCGCTGTAAGTGCCAGCTCCACCTTCGCCAAAACAGTAATTAGAATCAGGATTGACGACGCCATCTTGTTGAATAGATTTTAAGTCTCGTCTTCGTTCTCTCACGTCTTTGCCACGATCTATCACTATGGGTTTTAGTCCTGACTCTAGACATTCGAGTGCTGCAAAATAACCCGCAGGTCCTGCACCAACTATGATGACAGTCGGCTGATGAGCAACATCCCGAAATCTAGAGATTACTTCTTCAGTTTTTTGAAATTTTTCATCAATATACAAATCGTATCTTAAGATATAAATCGGCCTACGACCTCGAGCATCGATAGATTTTTTTACGAGCACGATGTCTTGAATAAGTGGCACGTCACTTTTCATTTGCTGATGAATGAGCGAGTGAATGTATGTATCATCGTGGACTTTGTCCGGAAAAACCTTAATTTCTACTTGTCTGACCATGCCTTTGGGCAATTTTAGCCACAAAAGTACATGTTCTTTTGGGGAATTATGCCAAATGTATCAAATGACTAATTGAATACTTGAATAAAAGTTAGCAAATGAACACGAATATATTTCCAATACTTGAAATTTCTTCGTTCTTATATTTTCAAAATTGTAATAAATATGAACATTTTGAAGGGTTAATTTTTTAGTTACTTTTGGCGACGAAAATATCATTGATTTAAATATTCTTTTCACTAGGGCTCTGTCAAGATAAAAAGTTAAATTATAATGGCCGTTATTTTTTTGAAGATCAAGGCAAAAAACGTAGACGTAGCAGTAGCTACAGCGAGTATTTTTAACGCAGATATTCGGAAAAAGAACAACATTTATTAAGTTCTTTATCTAGTCAGAGCACTGGTTATTAAATCATTTCATTTTCTATATAGAAAAAAGAATTTAAATTTATGAGTACACTTCGTAAAAATAGAAAACATGAAAATCAACCGTTTTTTACTCTAAAAAATAAATGTAAATATCTGATTTTCACTTAAGTAAAAGTAACATTTATTTTCAATAATATTCCAAAAATTTATCGAATTTGACTCAACTCATTGAATTTACCCCACACGATTAGCCTTTAGGAAAGACTCATACGCTTTGACTATCAGATTTTCAGAATCTCTTATTTCTCTCACCATGTTTAGCATTGATGCCAAATCGAAATTTTGTTTTGATTTATAAATGTCAAATAATGTCGTCTTCATCTTGTTGTAATTATTTTCAATATCCGCCTGTAGATCTTTGGTCATTTCGTCATCACCATGGACACCCAATAGTGTTGAAATTTTTCTTTTGAATAACTGTTCATTTTCTACAATGCTTTTGTGCAAACTATAAATATGGTCATGACTGCTATTCTTGCACTCTTCCATGTTGTGGTAGATGTCTTTCATGTCCTTGACCGCCAATGTGGCTGACCTTATAGCTGAAAAAAGATCTTGGATTTCTGTCACTTCCGTAGCTGATAGTCTATTTTCGTATATTTTTAGACTATGGTCAAATATTTCATTTTCATAAGCTTTTAGTGCGAAATAGTCTTGATGGTCATTTATGTTTTTGTCACTTACAAAATAGGAATGCCTATCTTGAATAGCCAATTGTAAAAATGAAAAAGTTTCATCTTTCAGCGCATCTATAGCAGATATCACTTCTTTTGTATTTGTGTAAGGTAGATATTTCGAAATTGTTTTGCGTTCAGTGGTGATATATTTGTCTATTAATTCGCTAAATTTGTTTATAAAAGGAAGGATGAAGATGATGCCTAAAAGATTAAAACTACTATGGAATGTTACTACTGCTATGATGGGATCATAGATACCAGCTTTACTGATTAAAAAGAAAATAGGTTTGAAAAGGATGACAGTAAGTACAGCAGTTATTACATTTATATAGAATTGTGACCAACCTGTTTTTTTACGAATGGCATTGGCATTGATAGTACCTAAGATACCAGTTACGGAAGTACCCAGATCTGCACCAATCACTAAGTATCCTGCCTGTGTGAGATCCACTGTACCTGCCGCAAGTGATGACAATATGATCATAATAGCAGCAGAACTAGATCTTATGGCAGCTGCCAGTAAAAATCCAAACAATAGAAATAACAACATCGGCTTTCCTGTGAGTAAGCTTAAATCTACATGTTGCGCAAAATTTATAAAACCTTGTTTCATGTATTCCAATCCCATAAACATAAGGCCAAATCCCAATAAAAGTCTTCCTATTTGAAGGATTTTAGCTGAATTAAAAAATATCATGCTTAGCGATCCGATAGCAATCACAGGTAGAAAAAAGTCTTCGAGATTGATTTTAAATCCTAAGAGTGCTACTATCCAACCTGTGATCGTAGTACCAAGATTGGCACCAAGGATCATCCCAATACCATTTTTCAATCCAATAATACCGGCACCAGTAAATGACATCACTAAGAGTATTACCATCGAGCTACTCTGCATGACACCAGTTGTCAATGCACCAGCTATTACAGCTTTGATTGGGTTTCCGGTATGTTTTTGGAGGAAATTTTTGAATGATCGGCCAGCAAGATTTTTGATAGCATCTTCTAGCAATGTGATACCAAATAGGAACAATCCTAATCCTGCTAAAATATACCAAATCTTGATTTCTGACCAATTCATATTTTTAAAACAAGTAGCTCTATTTTAATGTTTCGGCACATAAAGATTCTATAGCACTATTACTTCAAGTGTGTCAAAGTGAAGTGGTGTAAAATCAAAATTAATGATACTTTAAAGAATAATCTAAACTTCTTAATTCAAATAAACTACTGCTTCAATATCCAATCATAAATAGCATCTGTCCCTGATGTAACACTCGCAAGTGTGACTGGAAATAGCACATCGGGCATAATCGTATTTGCATTCGCAGTAGCTTCATCTAATGTTGTTTTTCGATGGCTTCCAGAAAATCCAATGCGTAAACAGGAACTTGGTAAATATCTGAAATCAACACCACCATAGAAACTTGGTTTTCCACCCGTCGGTTCACCTAGTATGGTAGCATTGAGTAATCTTTTTAGTTGCATGGTGTGAATAATCGCTGCTGAAAACGTCCTTCTACCTACGATGACATATACCTTAGTTTTGTTGGTATCGATCATTTGTGCTAGCTTTTCTATCATAGCTGTGCCTTGTGCAGTTGTGCCACCACCATTTCGGCTAAGGTCAAAAACTAATTTTTTAATTGGTTGATTATTAATGACTTGAAATACTGAATCTCTGAAATGACGGAAGTATGGTAGTGGTTTAACCTCAGTTTTTTCTTTTGATTTTTTGTCTGTTTTGGGCTGATTAGTACAATATTCATTCATATCAATATTTAGTGAATCTTGGATAGCCAACATTTGTTCGTTTTCTCTACCTGTACATCTATTATACGTAACAAAGTAAAGACTATCTTTTGGCAGGTACTTATGGCCAAAAATTGCTCGTGTTCTCGGTCTTTTGTTTTTTCTACCACTGAATTTGATATATTCTACTTCATCATTATCAATATCTTCCACATGTATGGCTTTCACCGTTTTTTCATCAGGGATGCCGTAATAATTTTCCATTTGGAGTTTCACTTTTTCTTTATCAACAAAACCAAAATACTTGAGAACATCATAATTGATCAGATAATTGGTAATATTTCTTTTGTGCCAAGAGTCATTTTCAGCGACATAAAGTGTTTTTACACTATCTATGATGGATTTTAAAGGATGTCCATTGATACTAATCAGTTTGTTTCCCATCACATTTTCATCAATATCTATAGTACCAACGATAAAAATGCCCTCATCAAAGGTTTCAAGTACGATCGGCAAATACATCCTTGGAAGTTTATGCAAGAAGTTTGATCTAGTATGTGAATCACCCAATTTTACTAGTAATTGCTGAATCTTTATAAACATAGTTTCATCGCTGATGACGCCAATTTGTTTTTTGAGACTTTCGATATCACTTTCGTATGTTGCTTGTGGGTATTGAAAGAATAAATTACTATGCAAAATAGGTAACTCATTTTTCAGGTAGTCCAGATCTTTATGCCAATCAATTTTAGGCGTTTCTTGTGTATAAGCATTTCTGTAGGATATTATCAGTATCATGAAGATTCCTAACCATTTACTGAAAGATGTGAATATTTTCATTTTGTAATTAATATGGCTATCTCTTAATTTTTCTTTAAATTTGGGTATCTCTTCCAAAACATTTACCTTTATGTCTCGTTATTGAAGCAACAAAGTTAAAATAAATATGCATACAGATACTATTGACAACTTACAAATGATAGAAGAATCTGCCAAAACATTTGCACAGCAACACATATTACCGCATGTGATGGAGTGGGATGAACCTCAGTTTTTTCCAGTGGAAACCATGCGTGCATTAGGCCAATTAGGCTTTATGGGCGTGTTGGTTCCAGAAGAATATGGTGGGTCAGGTCTCGGATATCAAGAATATGTGAGTGTAATAGTAGAAATAGCAAAGGTTTGTGGTTCTGTGGGTCTAAGTCTTGCAGCACACAATAGCCTTTGTACAGGTCATATCTTGGCATTCGGTAACGAAGAACAAAAACAAAAATACCTACCAAAGTTAGCTTCCGCAGAATGGATAGGCGCTTGGGGACTGACAGAAGCAAATACTGGTTCGGATGCGATGCGTATGCAATGTGTTGCTGTACAAGACGGTGATGATTGGGTAATCAATGGCTCAAAAAACTGGATCACACATGGTAAATCAGGTGATGTAGCTGTTGTACTTGCACGTACAGGTGATTTATTAGACAGTCGCGGTATTACAGCTTTTGTAGTAGAAAGAGGTACGCCAGGTTTTTCAGGTGGTAAGAAGGAAAACAAACTTGGCATGCGTGCATCCGAAACTGCCGAAATGATTTTTGATAATTGTCGAGTGCATAAATCGCAAGTGTTAGGCAATGTAGGAGAAGGTTTTATCCAATCAATGAAAATCCTAGATGGTGGACGTATCAGCATCGCAGCATTGTCACTTGGTATAGCAAAAGGCGCCTACGAAGCATCCGTAAAATACGCTAAAGAAAGAGAACAATTCGGTCAGCCAATAGCTAATTTCCAAGCTATTTCTTTCAAACTAGCAGATATGGCGACCAAAATCCAAGCAGCAGAGTTACTCATCAGAAAGTCTGCTCACCTTAAAAACAACCACCAACCAGTCACGACCATTTCGGCAATGGCCAAATATTATGCATCAGAAATTTGCGTACAAATTGCAACAGATGCCATCCAAATATTCGGTGGATACGGTTATACCAAAGATTTCCCTGTAGAGAAGTTCTATAGAGACTCTAAGTTGTGCACTATAGGAGAAGGTACTTCAGAGATTCAGAAATTGGTGATCAGTAGGAATATATTGAAGGAAGGGTAGACTTTTTAACATTAATTAATGACAAACTTTATTTGTCAAACTCAATTTCTGTTAATTTCTTCCCAATTTCTCTTAATAAAAACATATTGCAGTAGAATAATTTTTTACTGTCCTCATCCCGATATACTTTTGCATCGTTATTTATTATAAACCATTTTAACACGAAGATTATGTCTTGTTTCACATCAAATCAGAATAGCGCAGCACCTGCTGACAGCATTCTTCGTGGCTTACATTTCTCTTAAGAATATCCTTTCCCATAGATATATGAAGCCCGAAGAAATACATTTCAACGGGCTTTTTTGTTTTTATTCAAGTCCTTCTTTTTTAAGAGAAGGATTTAGGATGAGTTAACTAAAAATTTCCCGTTTGGTATCATTTTGAAGCTTGAAATTATTTTTCAGGCAAACCTACCGTTTTGCAATTCATATTGCACCGTAATTATATTTATAAAAAATTAATCTAAAGTCGTTTTGTAGAAACGCATCTTAAGTCCTTCTTTTTTAAGAGAAGGATTTAGGTTGAGTAAAAATAAAAGCTGTTTTTACAAAATGACTTTCATTCAAAATCAATCATTCATGGGAAGTAAAATCTCAGGGAAGGACTTAATTAAATTGGGCTTTCCTCAAAATAATTCAATAAACATTGCGCTCGGATATATCAATAGATACAAGAAGCGCGAGAAAAAAGAAAGTGTCTTGGCACAAGCGAAAGAAGTTTTGCTCAAACCGGATACTTATATGGGCGACCCAACTTGGGGGAAAATAGCCGAAAGTCTAGTCAAACCTGTAGAACTAAAAATGCATCGATTAAAATCAGAACGGGTGCCTTTCCAGATTTATGGCGAAAATGAAATAGAAGATGCCGCTAAGTATCAACTGTACGAATCACTCAAGCTTCCTGTTGCCGTTAAAGGTGCGCTCATGCCCGATGGACATGCAGGTTATGGACTTCCGATTGGTGGTGTATTGGCGACCGACAATGCAGTCATTCCTTATGGCGTTGGTGTGGATATCGGCTGTAGGATGAGTTTGTCTATTTTTGATTTGCCAGGAACTTATGTCAATGGTCGGGAAGATGAATTGAAAAACATACTCCAAGACCACACTAAGTTTGGTATGACAGAAACGCACAAGATCAAAGCCGATCATGCTGTGTTGGACAGGAAAGAATTTAGAGAAATTCCATTGCTCAAAGGTATGGTCGACAAAGCGTACAAACAACTCGGCACCTCAGGTGGTGGCAATCATTTTGTAGAGTTTGGCATCGTGGATATCGATAGGACTTTGCCAGAATGGAAACTCAAACCTGGTAGTTATTTTGCAGTCTTGTCTCACAGTGGTTCGCGTGGATTGGGTGCCAATATTGCCAAACATTATACGACCCTCGCTATGAAGCAGTGTCCTTTGCCACGTCAGGTGCAGCATCTGGCGTGGTTGGACCTGAATACCCACGATGGTATGGAATATTGGTTGGCGATGAATTTGGCAGGGGACTATGCGGCGGCTTGTCATGAAGACATACATCGACGACTTAGCAAAGCATTGGGCAAACGTGTTTTGGTCAATATTTCCAACAGCCACAATCTAGCTTGGCGCGAAATCGTAGATGGCAAAGAATGTATCGTTCATCGCAAAGGCGCTACTCCGGCAGCTCGTGGCGTAGCGGGCATCATTCCGGGATCGATGACCGCGCCAGGATATATTGTGGTGGGTAAAGGTGATGAAAACAGTATCCAATCTGCTTCACATGGAGCGGGAAGATTGTTTTCAAGAGCGCAATGCAAATCTCAATTTGCACAACATGAGATCAAAAAACGACTCAAAGATGCTGGCGTGACTTTAATCGGTGGTAGTATCGATGAGTCGCCAATGGCATACAAAGACATCACGAAAGTCATGTCGTTGCAAATAGAATTGGTTGATGTTATGGGCACTTTCACACCCAAAATAGTAAGAATGGACAAAGGATAACATCATGCAAAAGTTAATTCAAATCACATCAGGTCGTGGACCGGCTGAATGTACCCGAGTAGTCGCTCGGGTACTTCAGATTTTAATGGATGAAGCAAGAAACCAAGGACTAGATATTCAGGTATTGCAAAAAATAGCAGGAGACGAAAATGGGTCTGTAGAGACAGCACTTTTATCTATAGATGGCGAACAAACATTGAGTTTTGTCGCTTCGTGGATTGGTACGATACAATGGATAGGAGAGAGCGAAATACGCAAAGACCATAAACGAAAGAATTGGAATATTGGTATTTTTGAAGTGGAAAGTGCTGAAAATGTTGAAGTAAAGGATACGGATATTTCCTTTCAGGCTATGCGGAGTTCGGGTGCGGGAGGGCAACATGTCAATAAGGTGAGTTCTGCTATCCGAGCAACTCATTTTCCTACAGGAATACAAGTGGTAGCCATGGATAGTCGCTCACAGCATCAGAACAAAAAATTGGCTTATGACCGTCTCTTAGTGAAAATCCGTGAAAAACATTTGGAATCCTTAAAGACCAATGAACTGTCTCAATGGAAAAACCAAATGCAGATAGAGCGTGGCAATCCAGTCAGGACATTTCGTGGTTCTGATTTCAAAAAAATGAAAGTAGAAAAAGGGTATAAATCCCAAAGGTTAAGTTTAAAAAATGATTTAAAAAATAATTTTGGAAATGAGTTCGATAGATAAATATTTAGTCAAGGCCTTAGATGCCTATCCGTACAATTTAGAAGAAGCTATAGAATCTCTAGAGTATGCTTTGTCTGGTGATAACAACAACGCTGCAACACTCTGTCTATATGGCAGGGTGTATGCAGAACAGTTGCAAGATTATGTTGGTGCTCTGACTAGATAATAAGTTAAATAATAATGGGAACTATTTTTTCAAAGGTCGAGGCAAAAAGCGCAGGCATAGCAATAGCTACGCCGAGTATTTTTAACGATGAGATTTGGAAAAAGAGCCCCATTTCATTAAATTCTTTATCTAGTCAGAGCACTATTGCCAAAACATATTTCCAAGATGCATTAGCAGCAGATATCAAGGCTGTTTTTGTATATCCTTATTTTATACAACTTTTGATAGATTTTGACGAAGGTGTAGAAGCAGAAAAGTTGATTGATTTTGCATTGACCGTCAAAGGAATAGACAAACCTTTGATTTTTTCAAAACTTATCGTGTTAAAGGAAAAAATGGCTCAATACAAAGAAGTAAAAAAATGGATTGGCAATTTGAAATCTGTCGTTTTGAATGATGATTATCAGACATTTATCGACAAAACGGAGGCTAGGATTAAGGCGAAGAAGAAGACATTTGGGAAGAAGAACTGACAAAACTTATATAAGATGTAACCTTCTACTTTCTTAACCATTTTCAACTACTAGCCCAAGCTTTATCACCTTTTTTGTAAGGGTAACTTCCGTCATATTTACCTGGAACTGCTATGTAATTAAGTGCCTTCGTAGCACCGATTTCTGATGAGAAATAACCCAATATTGTAAGTTGTTTCATCATTACAAAATAGTGTTCAGGGTCTTCATATTTTTTGGCTTTTCTATATGCGATGGCCTCTGTATTTACTTCATTTAGAAATGCTGTCTTCTGATCTTCATTAGCACTTATAAATGAAGTAGAATATTTTGTTTCAAAGCTTTGTTTGATATTTTCCAAGCCTTCTATAAATATTTTCTGTTCTTCAGTACTGTAACAATCTGTCACAATTTTATGCATAAAAGCACCAATATTTGTTGACTTGGCACCAGGACTATCTGTTTGTGGTAGGATGGTTTCACCTATTTCATCTAGGAGCGCTATTTGATCATTTGTTAATAATGCTTTTGTAGTCTGTCCATCCGTTTTGCATCCTGATTGCATAAATATTTGGCCACCTACAAAGGCCGCACCTGTCAAGATTGATATTTGTTTTATGATTGTTCTTCTGTCCATGTTTGTGATTATAGATTTTGTTTTTTAAGTTCACTTACGGCATAATCTGCTGCTCGTGCGGTCAATGCCATATAGGTCAAGGATGGATTTTGACATGCACTACTCGTCATGCAAGCTCCGTCTGTCACAAATACATTTGACGCATCCCATACTTGATTCCAACCATTTAAGACCGATGTCTTCGGATCGAGTCCCATACGAGCAGTACCCATTTCGTGGATTCCATGTCCCATATTATGTCCAGCATCCCATATGTTGACGTCTTTTACGCCAGCATTTTCGAACATTTGTTTCATTTCTTCTACAATGTCTTTGCGCATGTTCAACTCATTTTCTCTGAGTTCGGCGTCCATTGCTAAGATAGGCAATCCCCATTTGTCTGTTTTTTGTTTTCCTAAGTTTGTATCTGTGGTGATATTTCCATCTTTATCATAAAGCCTTTGATCTAGCATGATTTTATTGTCATGATGTGGCAATATCTCACCAAACCCTGTGCTTCCTATTTGCCATTGACCAGGCGTAGTGAGCATGTTTTTTAAATCAACACCGATGCCAAGTTCTGCTACATCTCTTTGCCATTCTTCTCTACTTGCTGATCCTTGATAACCAAATCCTCTCAGATAGCTGCGTTTGTCACCATTCAAGTTTACAAATCTTGGGATATAAAAACCATTGGGACGTCTGCCGTAGGTATAAAATTCTTCAAAACCATCCATTTTACCACTTGCACCAAGGTTATAATGATGATCCATGACATTATGGCCCAGTTCGCCGCTGCTACTTCCTAATCCTTCAGGCCAAACGTCTGTGGCAGAATTCATCATTAACCAAGTACTATTCAGTGCTGAGGCGCACACAAATATGATTTTACTCTTAAATTCATAGGTTTTATTGTCTTCGGTATCTAAGATTTCAACACCAGTTGCTTTCTTATTATCTTTGTCATATAAGATTTGTTTGGCTATGGCTCCCGTGACAATATGAAGATTTCCAGTAGCCAAAGCGGCAGGTAATGTTGATGACTGTGTGCTGAAATATCCACCATAAGGACATCCTTCCCAACATCTATTCCTGTATTGACATTTGCTTCTACCAGGTAAATCTGATGTAAGGTTGGCTACTCTTCCTATGAAAAGGTGACGGCTGTTTTTATAATGAGTTCCAATTTTTTTGGCTATTTCTTTTTCTACAATATTCAAGTCCATGCCAGGTTGAAATTGTCCATCAGGTAGGTGTGCTAAGCCTTGTTTTATGCCACTTACACCTATAAATTTTTCAACAACATCGTACCAAGGAGCTAAGTCTTTATACCTTATTGGCCAGTCTACACCTATCCCTTCTTTTGCATTTGCTTCAAAATCTAAATCACTAAGTCTATAACTTTGTCTTCCCCAAATGACACTTCTTCCTCCCATTCGATAACTTCTCCACCAAGTGAATGGTTTTATCTCAGAGTACGGACAGTCTTTTTCATTTACCCAAGCGTCCATGACTGCTTCTTGTGCTGCCCAACCTCTATGGATGACTGGATAATCTGATTTTTGGGCTTGTGTGGTCATGCCACCATGACCAAATTCCCACGGGTCTTGAGATGCTGTTTTATAATCTTTGACGTGATCGTGTCTTTGTCCACGCTCTATCAGCAGGACTTTGAGACCTTTTTCTGTTAATTCTTTTGCTGCCCATCCACCACTTATGCCACTACCTACTACAATGGCATCGTAAGTATGGAGCTTTGTACTTTTAATATTCAAATAAGTTGTATCCGTCATATTTTGGGTGTAAATTATGGTGGTTTTGGGTAAATATTAATTAAAGCGATAGATATACAAATACTTTATAACTACGTGTATTACGATGTTTAATATTTCATTTTTTGACTAAAATGTCATTAATATTTCATTTAATTTCAATTTTCCTACTTTTTATAAAATGCTTTTCAAACCATTCTAATAAACATTTGTTATAACAAATATAATCTATTAAGAAATGGAAACGAATCACCGAAGGAGTTTTTTCAAAAAATTAGGTTCATCTTTAGTGGCAACTGTAGGTGTTGTTACTGGCGTGAATTCATTACAAACAAAATCAGATATGCAAATAGAAGAGCAACAAAAACCAATACTCGAAATAAAACCAATGGGCTTTATATGGGATACTTATGATCCATTTTTGTTTTGTGTCCATCATGAAGACAAATTTCCTGTTGGAAATGGCGAGATGGGACCCGAACCACAACACTTAGAAGGTAGATCCATTGGAGATGATTTTATCATTCGTGATGGTTGGCGGATGTATCATGGCACTACGGTGCCAGGATTTCCTGGGCATCCGCATCGTGGATTTGAGACCATTACAGTCGTGAGAGAAGGTTTTGTAGATCATTCAGATTCAATGGGTGCTTCTGGTAGATATGGTGAAGGCGATGTGCAATGGATGACAGCTGGACGTGGTGTGCAACATGCTGAGATGTTTCCTTTGATACATGAAGATCAAGAAAATCCTATGGAATTATTCCAGATATGGCTCAATCTTCCCAAAAAATCAAAGATGGTAGATCCGCATTTTAAAATGTTGTGGAGCAAGGATATACCTAGATATCAAGTACAAGTTGGCGAGCAAAAAGGGGTAGAGGTAGAAGTCATTGCTGGCGAGATTGAAAATCATAAAGCACCTTCACCGGCTCCAAATAGTTGGGCAGCTGATCCGCAAAATGAAGTAGCCATTTTTAATGTTAAAATCGAACCTGGCGCAACATTTATTTTACCCAAAGCATCATTAGGTATCAATAGAACCATCTATTTTTATCAAGGTGAAAAGCTGAACATTGGTGACCAAACCATTACCAAATATAATCTAGCGAAAGTAAGGTCTGAAATGACACTCGAAATAGAAAATATATCCAACATTGATGCAAAAATCCTTGTCCTTCAAGGCAAACCTATCAATGAACCGGTAATGCAATATGGTCCATTTGTCATGAATACGAAAGAAGAGATTCACCAAGCATTTGATGAGTTTAACAGAACGAGATTTGGTGGTTGGCCTTGGCCTTCATATGATGTGGTGCACGACAAAAACACAGGCAGATTTGCCAAATATGCGGATGGTACTTACGAAGCAGGAAGCTAGTATATTTTAATATTAGTTTATTTAAAGAGGATTTTGGAGTTGACTCATATTTATTACGGAAGTTTCGGATTTAATAAACGGATAAATTGCAAATTTTGAACATCATTTATAAGGTTGTGGATGAAGTCTAATACTATAGATTAATTTTAACGTCTTTTTCTTTTGTCTTGACACAAAAGAAACAAAAAGTCAAGGCTGTTTCATTTTCTTAACGCCAAAACATCAAAAAATAGCTAAACCGAAAAAACTCGCCTTTGAGATTTGCGATGCGAACTAAACGGAATAAGAACTTCGTGCTTTATCACTCGAATTTGGCTTTCGTTTTGGCTCACGCAGTTTTCGCTTCTTAACGCCATTTTATGAAGTTTTGACTAAAAATAAAAAGGCCAATCACTACAGTTAATTATCGCAAAATCGTGATATCTCCTGCCAATGTTTTCTCTTTACCGTTTATAAGTTTTAAGGCTATTTTGTATACATAAACACCCGGTTGACAATCAGCACCCTTGAAACTTCCATCCCAAACGACAAGTTCGGGTAGAACCTTGTCTATGTTATATACATTGTTGCCCCATCGGTCATATATAGCGCAAGTTGTCACTTCTGCAATTGCTGTACCATTAGTAATCGTAAATAGTCCATTGGTTGTCGATCCAGGCAAGATGATGTTGGGTAAGACTATTTCAGTTGTACTTTCATTAACGGTTATTTGTAATGAATCTTGCGCTGAACAACCATTGTTATCAACTATTTCTAGACTGACTTGCCCAGATATATCCCCAATAAATGATATGCCTGGTAACTTTTCGGTTATGATTTCACCATTTGGCAAAGACCATGTGGTTGACAAAATATCTTCAAATGCTAAATTAGATGTGAAATCTACTTCAATGGTCTCACCCTGATCGATGGTGATGTCCAAGCCTAGATCAATATCAAATGCGGCGGGTGGGATCAAGTCAATCATTTGCTCAACCCTGCAAGTAAAGCTATTGACAGCTAGTATCGTAAACTGACCCGCAGGGAGATTTTCTATAGTTAAATTATCCAATGGAGTGCCATCTAAGGAGTAATCTACATCTTGAGTAAGGTCCAATGGAATAATATTTATAGTGCCATCTGATTGGCCAAAACAAAGTGGATCCGTTATGCCTAACTCGAATTCAGGTAAAGGAAGTCTGATGCCTTCGACTGAAGAAGTATCTGAACCACATTCATTATTTACAGTATAATAAACCTTGAAATTGGCTTTAATACTATCTTCAAGGTTTAATATAGAAGGTATTGGGTTCGTAAAATCTCTCAAGTACCATTGTCCTCCTTTATCAGCAAAAGTTATAAAGTCATCCAGATTAACTGTAATTGCTATATTGTTACAAGTTGCAAAAGATTGATCATCTGTCCCTGCATTTGGTTTATTTCTGATGTCTAATACATCACTTCCGACATCATACGTACACCCAAAATTATCTGTAAACGTATACGTTAAAAGATCTCCATTTTTAAGATTCTCATTGATTAGCACAAGTCTGCCATCCACATAGCCAAAGTCTGCCACGATACTCTGATTTATACTTACTTCTAAGAGACCACCAATTGGGTTTGAGATATTAAAGAAAATGGGACTTTCTTCACAAGTATATTCTTCTAATGATATGGCAATACCTGGTTTTGATGTCCAGTTAACTTGTATTCCTGTTGTAAAATCTGAACATTCACTAGCAATATTTATTTCCCCATTTTGATCACTTTGTCCAACTATTCTGGTCAATATAAACGTATTTCCTGCAAAGGATGGATCATAAGGTATGGGAAGAGTTTTTGTTCTTACCAAGATGTTACCAATACTGTTTATATCTCCATCGTGCAGAATATATTCAAAACTATCACCACTGTCTAACGTAAAGTTTTCTATAAGGGTAGGTGATAGGTCTTCTCCTTCGCAAAGTGTAATATTACCTGAATTTAAAGAGCCAGCATCAGTTATACATAGACATTCTATTGTCTCCACAATCAAAGGTGTAGTACATCCTCTATTGTCTTCAACAAAAAAGGAAAAATTGGTCAAACTTGCAAAATTATCACTAACGTAAGGTGATGTTATAGGTGTATCTCCGTTTAGGAAATAGGGCGCTGTACCACCTGTTATTTCGAAACTCGTACTAAATTCTAGGCCATTACATTCCGTAATGAGATTATTGACTATAGGAGCATCAAATAGTTCGAAAGTTTTAGTGAAAGTAGTCACACATCCATTCCCTTCAACATCTAAAGTCGCGGTATAAATCCCTGGTTTGTCAGAGAGAATACCTAGGATATTTACAACCGCAAATGCATCGGGTGGCACTAATGTCAAATCAAAGTTAGTAATATTGTCAGTAGAACTATACACGAAATCTGCACTTAACGCACAAGGTGCTACTATAACGTCCCATGTCAAAGTTGGGTTTTGGTAAAAGACTACAGGCTGACCCGCAGTCACAAAAGAACATGGTTGGATCACATAATTTCCATTGTCGTAGTTTACAGAAACATATGAAATGTAATAAATCGTACCGAAATCTATATTTGATGATTTGGTAAAACTTCCATCTGCTGATGTCGCTAATATCGTCCCTAAAGTGGTGGTAGGCGAAGTGTGCAGTATGTAAATAAAACTGTCAACTTCACCGAGTATTCCATCAAAATTATATTCTGAAACAACAGATTCACCTTCACAAGCGCTTAATAAGGTATTTGACATAGTACCAGTTATACTTTGGCAGGCACAGTTGAACGTCAAATTTGTACTGTCTACACATCCATTTATAGAAGTTATAATGACTTGTGTGCCAACACCTGATGGTAGATTTTCAAACAGTAATTGATTGGGTGTTACTTCTGTTGAAGAAATACTTGATGTAAAAGGAGCTGTCCCAATGATTGGAATGGTAGTTTCATAAGATGTAACATCTTGACATTCATATGCAATCGGCCCGAAACTCACAGCTTGATTAAATGTGATGTTAAATGTAGAAGTGTCGCTGCATACATCATTACTAGCTATCAATGAGACATCATAAGTACCAAAGGTAGTCCCGCTGACCAAGGTCTGAAAGCTATTTTGGTTTGCAAAACTTATATTATTACTCATGGTAGACCAAACATAATTTGTACCAGATTGAGGATTGATAGACACTATATTTGTAAGTGCACAAGTATCTGATACAGGATTGATATTTACCAAAGGATTGCCTCGGAATATGACAGGTTGACCAGGAGAAACGCCAAGACAAATATCACTTAGATCGACATTTCCATTCAAATTATTGCCTATAACATAAGAGATGTAGTATCGTGTATTGAGATTAAAGCTTGATTGATAACTAAAAATTCCAGTTTGATTGGTTGCCAACACCGTACCTAAAATATTATTGGCACTTGTATGCAAAACATACATACCTACATCGTCTCCATCTAATATTCCATCGCTATTGTAAATTGCATTGACACTTCCTCCTTCCGCACATATAATCTGTTCAGTAGCTGACATGGTTCCTCCTTGTGTAGTACAATCACAATTAAAGATACCTTGCAATGCTGTAAAACAATTGATACCGTCCACAATGTCAAAATTGTAGGCAGTACCAGAAGAGATGAGTGAAGATGTGTAGGTATTTCCTACAATAGGATCACCATTCACAATGTATGGTGCTTGTCCACCTGAAATGCTAAAAGTCACGGTATATCCGCCATCCAAAGGGTCACAATCTACGCTTGTTATTTGAGTCGTAAGTGCATCAAAAACTTCTACTTCTACGATGTCTTCATTAACACAACCTTGATTGTTTTCTTCCAATAAAAACTGATATATTCCATTGCCATCAACCATTACTTGGGTATTTAATAGATCAGGAAAATCAATGTCAATATTACCACTCGAAATCACATTCCAAGTGGTGGTACTTCCATTTACAGAATTAGATCCATTGAGTGTAAAGGTATTTCCACAAACTTGCAGGTCAATCCCTGCATTCGGACTAGGTATTTGATTGAATACAATTGGTTGGCCCAAAGATATGGAAAGACATGGATCACTTAGGTCTACAGTGCCACCTAGATTATTTCCGACAACATATGAAATGTAATAAGTTACACCATATTGCAGAGTGGGTATAAATATAAACTCCGGTACAACATTTGAACTAAATATACTCCATAAAATAGTTCCTGGATTATCATGCAAAACATAAAATCCTATATCATTAAAATCTAAAAATGTACTTGTTGCTAAGCTTCCAACAGCTAACTGATCTTCACAAACTTCTATCAACTGGCTACTACTAACCCCTGCATCAGACACACAAGGACAATCTTGACTACCTGATAAGATTATCTCACAATCTTCACTATCATTTATTATAAAATTATAATCAGAACCGAATGGTATTAAGGTAGAAGTAAAGCTATTGCCGATAATGGCATTATTATCTACTGTATAAGGAGCTAAACCACCATTTATGGTAAATGAAACCGTGTATCCATTAGCATTATTACAATCAAAAGTGGGGCTAGAAACCAAAAGATTAGGTTGTAACGTGACAGCAATTGTGTTTACGCCTGTACACCCGTTTAATGTTTCTGATAATTGAATGATGTATGCGCCAGGTAGGGTAGCTGTAATATCAGTGGAAGCGCCATTAGGTGGATTAAAACTAATCGTTCCCGGGCCAGATATTTGTGTCCAAATATAAGTCGATGAAAAATTTGGAAAAGAAGCTGTTAGATTTGACGAAAGTCCACATTGTGTAATGATTGCTATAGTGGGTGATGGTGGATCTATAATTTGTAAATCTTGGCAGATAGTCTGCGGTTGGCTACATTCCGAGGTCACATCCACACAAATTGTTATCGTGCCTAGAGAAGTTGGATTGACTGTTATTTGCCCACTTCCTTGACCTGATAAAATGGAGCCAGGATTTACAGTCCAATTGATAGTTTCATACAGATTAGCATCATTAAGAGTTGCCAGGAAGTTTGAACCAATACAAGCTGAAGATGGCAAAGTAATATTGGGTGGTGGTGCAGGTTGAGTTATCACCACATCAAAACATATATTTGTCATTTGATTACACGGATTTAAAATAAATGCACAGACTTGCCCAGAAGGTCCATTGCCCCATGATACTGTAACTTCATTATCCATGATATTTATAAAGCTACCATTGGTAACTTCCCATGAGATGGTATAATCTATAGGGAGAGAGGGTATCAATTGATAGGTTTCTATATCACCAAAACACACAATTGGATTTCCTAAAATAGTAGGGTCATAAATATATTCGTTTACATTGATATCAATACAATCTTCTACCATACCACAACTATTTTCCGCAGAAACACAAATAGTGCCAGGACCTGATAGCCAAATAACATTCACTTGGTCACCCACAATCTGAAAGAATCCAAAACCTCCCATGGTAATTCCTACAGTAGGATCTACATCATTTCCATAAGGATTGATTATGGTATAAGTGACTAACTGACCCGCACAAACAATTTCTGGACCTTCTATGGTGATGGGTAAATCGAGTGCTTCTTCAACTTCAAAAGTCCAACAATTAAGAAGCGCAAAAGCCGCGCAAATAATGTCATCGTCAATCAACTGTTGTATAACAGGAATTAGATTCGTCCCATTGATAGGTGGTAGGCTGGGGCCATCTGTGGTAAGATACACTAATCCACAAATACTATATTGACCCGGTGGCAAATCCGTAAAATTTTGATTGGGGTCATATTCTAAAGTTGTTTGTGTTACCGTGTTTTGTAATAAAAAAGTCGTGGAATATTCATTCGGATCCAAGGGAGGATTGGATGTTATAGTTAGATTAAAATCTAGATTTGGTGAGCCTTCACAGTATATTTGGTTTTGAGGTATGTTTGCTAAGGTACCATTTGCTAGACAAGAACTCGGAGTTGCACAAACGAATGTACAACTTGTGCCAGCATTATCAGCCAATTCTATTGACCAATCATTTAAAGTTCCGCCATCGCCACCAATAAAATCTTGAAATCTCAATGTCCACTGACCATCCACAGGTCCAGTCAAAGTGCTGAGACATCCACCGTTATATGTAAAATATGAACCTGTATATGTCTGTCCAGTCATATAGTTTGCATTGGATGTAAAATTGATCGGAAAACCAGGGTCGGGTACAGGACTACCAGTGCAATCAAGGATACAAATGTCATAACTAATATTATTATTTACAGCAATACCAGAATTGTCTGATAAAAGTACTGAACTTCCATTTGGAGCTATCAAAGTGATTTCACATTCTCTGAGCGCATCATGGTCTACATTTATATTGACTGCTTTTACAAATTGTGTAGCGTTGAGCGTACCTGATGTAGCGCCAGATATCGTTAGAAAACCTTCTGCAGTTCCAGAATTAGGTAAGGTGACTGGGCAATTTGTACAAGCACATTGACTATTACCATGTAGGTTGAAATAGAAAACAAACAAAGATGTTATTATTATCTTATAAATAATGTTAGGGTACGGTTGGTTCATCACTAATTGCTTCTCTTTTCTAATGACATTATGAATAGGTGTTCTAAAAATCTACGAAAGTTAGGAAACTGACACCCAAAATAAAGTTTACCGTTTTATAGAACTAACTTATGCTGACCTATTACAGTAAATGTTTTTCTTATTTATATTTAATATGAGTCAAAATAAACCCAAATATACATTTAATAATGAAACATTCACCCATTTAAAAGTGATTTATAGATGTAAATAGTTGCTTTTGTGGGCAAATTATAATTTATTACATGGAGAGTTTGAAAATTTGCGCAATACAAAATGGAATATTTGATATGTGACCAATTTGCCGTCTCTTCACTAAGCTTTATGATAGCTGTTATAAATGTATGGCTATCTTAATAATCACTATATATAAATTGACCTATAGGTTAGCCGAGGTTTAAGTGTTGTTTTATTCATTTCTCCAGTTAGGTGGACATGGAGCTGCGACCTGTATTATTGGTAATGAACCCGAAGTAACATTGATGCCGATGCCATTAGTTTCTCCTTCAAGTTTTAAAGTGAAATAATCGGTTTCTCCTTGTACTACTTGCGATTGTTTAGACGCCGGTGGAAAATAAGCACTACTCATATAAGTGATTTTTGCACCACTAAAAATAACTTCCGTCGACAACATGGTAATAGTATCTAATTGTGACTTACTAAAAATACAAAAGTCATAACCTTCTATGATGTTTTCTCCAGCTTGAATATCAGTGGCAGGTAAGTAGAAGGAATTAAATGCTTCCCTATTTGTTTTCGAAATATGGATATATTCAGGCATGATTATACTTGGAGCAGGAACAAAAGTTAGCGTTTTGATAGCTTGATTAAACTCCACTCTTTTGAATTCTAAATAGGGTAGAGCACGATCATTTTCTATCTTGAATTTAAAATAAACGGCAACTCCCACCTTAAATTGACTTCCTTGTTCATACACATCTAAGATATGTTCTCTAAGTATGTTTTTGGAGTATTTAAAACCAAAAGCTCCAGATTCTAAATAAAGCTTAAGACTTAGTAAACTATCAATGATGGCCATAACACAAAGTACATTTATCGAGCAGCAAATAAACAATACTTTATCCCAATGAGGAAAAAATACTGAGAATTTTAATTAAATGGTACTTTTTAAGGATTAATCGGTATTTTGGGCTTGGTCCTGATGGTATAATACACAGATTAAGTGTTTGTTTTACCAATAAGTCCACTAAGGTAAAGTGTCACTAAGTGTTTTTCTAAGTGAAGCTCAGTGCTTGACTATGTCTCCTTAGTGGTTAATTTTTTTTACCACGAAGTTCACTGTGATTTCCACTAAGTCTCACTAAGTGTTTGCTCAGTGAAGCTTAGTGCTTATCTATTTGTCCTTAGTGGTTAATCAATCTATCTTAATAAACTTACCCAAACTTTTACTTCCATCTGATGACGTCAAAATAACAACATAAACACCATTATTCAGGCCATTGATATCCAATCTATTATTATCACCAATGGTTGATTTCTGAACCATATGCCCACTAAAGTTGTATATCTCCGCAGAGTGAAAAACATCACCTTCTATAAAGATTTCTTGGCTTGATGGGTTAGGGTAGACGTTTACTTTTGTAAAGATAGTCGCATCATCCTCTACAGAAGTTCGGAGTGAAAAAGGTTGTATTCTGAAGAGTTGTCTGCCATTAATTGGGTGGATGGCAATGAAGTAGAAGTAACCATCTTGTACGAACACAGCACTTGTTTGGTTTTCACCAGCAAGACCATCTATTGGCACAAAATTTAATAACGTATCCATTAAGTACATCACATTACCAGTGTATAAAAAGCCTTCGTTTGTATATTCGGTAAATGATGAAATGACACCATTACTTGTCACATCAAACTCGTTTATTTTTGCAAAATTACTCAAATTTTCATCTGTTTCATACAAGACTACTTTGTGGTATTGTATGAACCCTTCTGAACCCATCATGATGTATTTGCTTCCATTTCTGAATAATCTTATATCCTTAAGTTTGGCTACTTCGCTTGGTAAAGTGATGGTAGTATTTGTTTTATAATTGAGTAAAGAAGCCAATGTTGAATTTATTCCTACACCTTCATACATGACAAAATAGTCATCTAGAATTTGCGCGCCTCTGTATTGGTTGTTACTCACTATGTGATGGAATGTTGTACCATCATAAAAGTAATCGTTTGGTGATTCACTTATATTAATGTAATCTTCTAGTACGACATAATTGACAACAATGCCGTTTTTAACCTCTACCTTGAGTTCCAAATCCTCATTTACGATTTCATAAAGTCCATCGTTATTGCCATAAAATAGTCTGTTTTTGAAAGTGAGAAAAGGATTGAAAAAATGAGTGCTTGTACTTGTCTCAATGGAAACTTTGGTTCCATCTGCTTTTAAAATACTTATCTTTTTATCGTCTGTGTAGTAAAGGTTTTCATTGTGATAAAACCCAAAATACTCTGAACTACTCACATTTGATACATTCGAAAATACTGCTGTTTGCAAATCAAATTTATATTGTACATGATCAAAGCCTAAACTTGCGATATAAATGGCATCTGGAGTTACGACGTAATCATATAAATTAATTATATCAAAAGGCGGCAATCCGTTGAGATTAGGAATAGCCGCAAGTTTTACAGCCGCATCATTTTTTAAGGTATAGATATTGTAAGTATCATTTACATATTCACACCAATACAAGACGTCATTTTGAACTTTGAAATCTGTATGTCTTACTTTGGTTAGTGGGTTTGTATTTAGTTTTAATGCATTACTTCCTTTTACTACATAAAGGTTTTGACTATTAACTAAGATTACATCATTTTTAATTTTTATTAATTGACTACCTTTTCTAAGTCCTTCGTTTGTGC
This sequence comes from Saprospiraceae bacterium UBA7687, assembly GCA_002482845.1. Classification (GTDB taxonomy): domain Bacteria; phylum Bacteroidota; class Bacteroidia; order Chitinophagales; family Saprospiraceae; genus OLB9. Next base: position 20,401 of record DLGT01000108.1, on the reverse strand, counting down.
CTGGTATTTTATTAGAATACTCACCTGTTTTAGTGGCAAGATCGATCTCATATAACTTTTGATTATTACCAAAATAATTATCAAAATTTACTAAATAATTACCATTGTCGTACATCACTTCAGTATTATTTGCGGTAAAATTAATAGGTATTTGTGAAAGTACGTGCTGTTGCATGGTGACTAGGTCCAACATTAAATGTTGACTATTAAAGTAGTATATGATGTATCTATTTTCCAGAATGGTATATTCAGACTTTCTTGTTGATGAATAAAAACTTACCTTCTGCCCACTTGCAGTGTCCAAGACAATTAACTGATCTCCTTTAATGATGTACTTTCCATAGAGAATGTCTGGATAAGGATTTGCATATTCATCTCCTAAGAATACTTGACTACTCTGCAATGTCACAGCATTTACACGAATTACATTATGATTTTGAATTTCAATTACATCGATAACATATTCATCATTGCTTTTACTCAATTTAATAGTATAATAATCTTGTTCAATATTTTTAACTAATTCATGCTCGGATGTTAAAAAATTATATCTCTTTACTTCATTTTTAGTTGCATAAACGAAATAATCTTCCTCATCAAAAAAGAATTTTCCACCACTAAATAATGGTATAATAGTGGAGTCAATGATAGATAGATTTTCTTTGTCTATGACATAAAGTTGAGAACTTATATTATTTAAATTGGTATAAGCATAAAGTCTTTGATCACCTACTTTTAGATAGGTTAACGCACTATTTAAAACTTTATATTGATCTGTGTCTAGGTCGTAAAAAATCGGCTTTGATTGTGTAAAATCTAAAGTATTTTGTTCTACGATTATTTCATCACCAAATGCCCTCTCTTCATGCCAATTGGTATAATTTAATGATCCTTCGTAAGGAATAGCTTGCAGTGTGTTATTGGTAAAGTTGTAAGCTTTGAAGCCCGTGATGTCAGTAAATAATAGAAATTGATTTGTGGTGCTGTATTTAATCATGCTATAAATCCCATCAAATTTCCTACCATACTGAAAAATTGCCGTACCATTCACAAGTTTGTACACTTTGAGTGAATCAAAAGGAACGGTGGTCATGATATATTTTTCATCATTGTATTCCTTCAAGATATATCTTGTGGTGGAGCCTTCTCCCACGATATTGGTAATTTGTTCTTGCGCTGTAGAAATGATAGATATCAAACTTAACAAAAGGTAAAAGAAATGTTTCATATTTACAAGTTTTAGTATGTCTGTAAGTAATATTCTGTAACAATTTTTATTTGAAAGCAAATATAAATGAAATAATGTTTCGTAGTATCAAAATAATGACAAATTGTTAGTTCGCTACGTAAAATACTGTTTAATTTTAAGATTAAGCCAAAGTCTGTAATAGTTTTATCGTTATGAGAAATGCTCCTTTACGATAGTTGCCTAAATGGGCAGTTAAAAAAGTGATCACAGGTTAAAAATAATGACAAAATTAGAAAATCGCTATTTAATCCAATATGTTAATGAGCAGTTTTTATAATATGAACACATGAATGTGGGCAGAAATAAACAATTATATACAAATGATAGCTTAAATGCGACCTTCAAATAGCCAAGATATGAGTATGAAGGGCTGAAAATGGCCCAAAAAAGACCATAATATAGGTATCCAGGGCGGAAACGCTTGTCTAGTGAAAATAATGGGGTTTCCGAACTGGAGATAGGCATTATATTTGTAAAATGGGGGTTTCCGATTCGGAAATAGGCATAAAAATCGTAAAATGGGGGTTTCCGCGCTGCACACTATCATTTTACACATATTATTGGGGTTTCCGCGCTGCATACCCTTGTCACAGAAACATTATGAGTAGTTCCGCGGCAGACACTCTTTCCAAGGAGTATTTTATAGTCTGCGCTACTAGATTACCCTAGTCCAACAAATATGATTTGGTACTCCAAAATGGAAACTTATAATATTCGGTCATATCATGGCTTTTGTACCTAAAACTCCCAAGACATGTTATTTGGTGGTGGCAGTCGTGGGTTTTACGTAGGTTTTAAGTGTGATGGTTATGTAATTTCGGATCGTTTAGTGGTAAGATGAGTGAATATTTATGTGGAATAGTCTTATTGCTGGTGTATGGTTGTAACTTGTCCGTTAGTCCTTCCATTCATTTAATCTTGAAAGAAATGGTATGGTAAACAAAACTCAAGATTATCTTTATAGCAGTGCTAGAACTTATTTAAGTCAAGGGAACTTTGTTGAAATTGAACTGTTAGAATTAGACATTACTATTGGGTATGCGGATAGTTGATGATGAATTATAAAACTTGTCCAGCTTTAGCAGGATACGTAGAGAATAGGATTGCAGTAGCAATCTGCAACCGATGGATGTAGGCCATATGGCTGATTATTTGATGCAACATTATTTATTTAAGAAAGTATACTAGTATGATTTATTTCAAAAATATATCCATACTTCTAATTCTCCTATTGATAGGATGCCATGAGACGGAAGCTCCGAACTTACCGGACGTATCCATTTCATTAAAAATAATGAAAGATGTAAATCCTTATCTAATAGATAGGATAAATCATGATATAGCCTTGTGTTACAAACCACAAAAATGGGAAACAAATATAGATACAATGTATCTAGCAAAATGTGATGATGGTAGATTTTGCTGGAAAACCAATATTGGTCCAATACAAGATGTCCATGATTGGGTTTTATCCGAATTTAAAAACATAAGTAACGATACAATAATTTTATTAGGAGCTACAAATGGACAAATTTTTTCTTCTTTTTATTTTTTTAATAATAAATACGAATTAGTATTGGATCATTACTCCTATATAGAAAACCGTCTAAGAAAAGAAAACCTACCTTGCCCAATTAAATTAGCACCGAAACAAAGTTATTTTGTGTTTGATAGAAGTGGTCCACACCCTTTATCTAAATCTGAAAGTATGGTCCAATTTATGTATTACAAAAGAGCTACTGATTCAATTTATAAATATTGGTTAGCATTTCCTGAAAAGAAAATATCTGATTACACTTTGATGCTCTTTAATAAATATGAAGAAAAAATAAGCAAAGAAAATTACAATATTTACTTAGAAAATTTAACACAGTACTACTTAAGTACTTCGGAGATATCAGACCGTGATTCTCTTGTCAAGTCATGGATAAATGATTAATAGCCCTATGGAAAACCTGGTCGAAGTCTGCGACTTCGATCCTATACATCTAGAATTTGCAATTCGTTAACTACCCACTTTAGCACAAGTTCACAAGGTATGCATACCGAATATTAAAAATCCTTTACAGCTCACCTTTACTGGCCAAATCACAATCAATACCTTCATCACTCATTTACCTTACTCCAAACACCCTACAACATTAAACGCTGTTTGCTCGAGATTTTGTGTTGTGTTTTTTAAAGCTTGTTCCAGAGATTGTGGTCCATTAGATATGGAGAAGGCAGCTTTTAAACCTAAGTTTCTAATGTCTTCTGTTGATGCAATTAGTGCACCACATAATGCAATAACAGGTTTGTGATGTTTTGCAGCTTTAGCAGATACACCTTGTATCAATTTGCCATGAGCAGTCTGTCCGTCGAGTCGTCCTTCCCCTGTGATGACAAGATCGCATCTACGAACTGCATCTTCAAACTTGGTCATTTCCATAACCAATTGTATACCTTTACAAAGCTTCGATTGTAGAAAAAGCATTGCCCCAAATCCTACGCCTCCTGCGGCGCCAGCACCATCTTTTTCTGCCATTGATATTGTTTCCATCACTTTTGCAAAATGTATCAATCCTTTATCTAGCAGTAAGATATCTTCTTGCGTAGCGCCTTTTTGAGCACCAAAAACATGTGCTGCACCTTGACTTCCATACAATGGATTGGTCACATCGCAGATGGTGGTAAAAGATATTTTTGTGAGTGCTTCTTTAACTTCATCATCGACTTCCATATGTACTACTTTAGCGAGGTTTTGTCCTCTTCCATCGAGCATCTGTCCTGCTTCATCGTAAAACCTAAAACCCAAAGCTACTGCCATGCCCATTCCCGCGTCATTAGTCGCACTACCGCCTATAGAGAGCACAATATTGGTTACACCTTCATGTATTGCATCATTGATCATTTCTCCTAATCCATACGTAGATGTAAGCATGGGGTTACGTTCATTGTCAGCAAGCAACTGTAACCCTGATGATTTGGCCAACTCAATAAATGCAGTCTTACCATCTTCCGATATGACATAATCTGTGTGGATAGGTCTTAATAGCGGATCGCAAACGACTATCTCTTTTTTGTGCCCACCTAAATGATGCATCAAGATATCACTCGTCCCTTCACCACCATCTGCTAGTGGGAATTTGGTGATTTTGATATTCGGATTAGCCAATTGTATGCCTTTTGCTATGGCATCACATACACCAAATGTGTCTAAGGCATCTTTAAAACTATCTGCGGCTATGAGTATATTCATTTGGTTAACTCTTTTATTCACTAACTATTTTGATCGCATCATTTCGCACCACTTTCACATTGTTTATGGTTTTATAAGTTACAAATATAGTCATGATTTACCAGCTCTAACATGAAATATTAACAATGGATATTAAATATCTAAATAATGCGAAGCTACCCCCTGAAAAAGCAAACATGTGCAGCTTTAGCAGTATCCCCAAACGTGTGCAGCTTTAGCGGCATCCAGCAGCTAATGTGACTGATAAACAAAAGATATTTTCTTTCAAATTAAATCACTAAAGCGTCACCCTTTCAGTCCAGACATAATTCGATTCCTTCCCAATTCCTAAACCACCATTCCTTCAAACCCTACGCACCATATATTCCTTCGGGTGATCTCTAACATCGTAGCTCAGATGTCTTAAAAATTTCTCTCCTTCATTTTCCCAAACTTTGACTTCCTCATCATTTAGACGAAATGTGATGGTATATATGGCAACGGTGCCACAAACTACTTCAAAAATCAAGTCGCCATTATCATCTTTTTCTAAGAGATAATCCCACGTACTTTCTATTATCTTCGTTCTAGCCATATCAGAAAAAGATATCTTTGTACACCATATTTTCACCGAACTTAAAATCCTTCATCTTGTATAGTGGCTTCTTACCAGGGTTGAATCTTTTGGTTTTTGGTTTAATGGTTGGTTTGCCTTCATCTTCTTCTAGATATGGCATGACAGTTTGCTCGGCTACGCCAGTATTTAAATTAAAATCGTAAGTTTCTAATTTATTTTCGAATGGATCCATTGTGCTGTGTGTAGCACCTATTAGAAACCAATCTTTATTTTGATACCGCCATTTGTAAGTGTACGACCACTTGAAGTTACTACCACCATAATAATCTACACAAACCGTTTTGCCCATGATATATAGTTCTTGAAGTGGATCACCAAACACGCCACCGTCATCACTCAGCATGATAGATTCATTAGACTGCACCGAAAGATCGTATCCACCTGATGGCCTTCCCAAAAGTATAAACAGGATTCTAGGCTTTTGAGCATGATCCGTTTCTTTTAGATTGGCAATTTCTGTTTTGGCTTCAATGATCACCGCTACATCTTTGACTTTGTCATCGTTCAGATTTCCTTCTTTTTGGTAAATGATTTGATGTCCTTTGGGAATGAAGGAATCGATGGTTTGTCCTGTTTTAGGAAGGATAGGATAAGTGTAATTCATGGTAAATAAAGTAGATAGAAAGATAAGTATTTGCATGGGGTAAGATTATTATTGGTTTAACCATTTTTTAAAGCTTTGGCTATTTTCTGTACTAATGATGATGTCTCTTTTTGCCAGTGGTTGCAGCTCAATTTTTATCCTACTTTTACTTACATGAAGCATAGATGCAATGGCGTCAAAGTGGGCAATAAAACTTCGATTCAATCGGAAGAATAGGGTAGGGTCCAAGAGTTCTTCCAAATCTGAAAGCCTATAATCTATGATAAATTTAGAGCCATCTTTTTTAACTAAGTACACATATCGATCTTCACCTTCGAAATAAGCTATTTGGTCTACGGTCACACTCATCATTCTTTCGCCACGATGGACTATAAATCGTTCTTGATATATTTTGTTGGTATTTTGCAATGCTTTTAATAATAAATCCGTAGGAATCTGTTGTTTTGATTGTATAGTTTTGAATTTTTGAAGGCTTTGGATAAGATCATCTTCGTCTATTGGTTTTAGTAGATAATCAATACTATTGACCTTAAAAGCTTGAATGGCATAAGCATCATAAGCCGTTGTAAAGATGATAGGTGTCTGGATTTTGACCTGATCAAAAATACTAAAGCTAATGCCATCTGCTAGGTGGATATCCATAAAAATAAGGTCTGCTTGATGATTCTGAAGCCAGGTAACAGCTGTTTTTACACTGTCTATTTTATCCAAAATCTGAACACTAGAATCTACTTTTTTAAGTATCCTTTCTAAATGATCCTGAGCTGGTTTTTCATCTTCTATAATCAATACTTTAGTCATCATATTCATTCAAAATTATGCATCAGGGATTAATGGGAGTATCACTTTAAATACATCTTTGTCTTGAGAGATTTCTATATCTTTTTGCATCAATAATTGGTATCTACTAGCCAGGTTTTTTAATCCAATTCCTGTAGATGTTTCAGTTGATACACGTGGCACAATTGGGTTGCTGATAACTAGTTTTTCGCCATCTTGGGTTATCAATATTTCCATAGGTTGCGTAGCTGAAATGATGTTGTGTTTGATGGCATTTTCTACCAAAAGCTGTAATGAAAATGGTGGTAAAGAATAAGCTTTATCTTTGATTTCAAGCGTCAGTTTTAGTTGATCTCCAAACCTTGTTTTCTGTAAATAAATAAAATTTTCTATCAAGTCCAATTCTCTTTCCAAAGGGATTAATTTTTGTTCTCCGTGTTCCAAAATGGATCGATACATCTTAGCAAATTTTGTGGTAAATTTGATAGCGCTATCTTGGTCAGTGGCTATGATAGATGCTAGTGTATTAAGACTATTGAAGAGAAAGTGTGGGTTGATTTGGTTTTTGAGTACTTCGTATTGTGATGTTATATGTTGTTTTTCTTGCTGTGCCTTTTGAAGTAACAATTCTTTTTTTTCGGACTCCAGCAAGAGGTTTTTTTGTCTTAAAGTGTAAGTCTCTAAGGCATTATCGAAAATGACTTTTAACTCTTCAAATTTCCAAGGTTTGGTGATGTAGTGATATACTTTGCCTTTGTTTATGGCATCAATAATGGCTTGCATATCGCTATATCCTGTCAAAATCATTCTGATCACTTCAGGATGTGTACGACTTATTTCTTCTAGAAATTCGACACCTGTTTTACCCGGCATTCTTTGATCACAGACGATCAGATCTATGGATTGTTGAGCTAATATCTTCTGAGCAATGTCTGCGTTTTCTGCGATGTGGATATTGTAAAATCGTCTAAATACAGCCTTAAAGGCAGTGAGATTATCAACTTCATCATCAAGATATAATATGGAATAGGGTTGCGACATTTACTTTGATTTATAACCGTACAAAAATACTATTAAAAACAGCACGGTATTTAGAATTAAGTAAAATTTCCATACGCCTTCCATATTTGGTGTGCCACCACGGGCATCTTTGACTAGAAAAAACAGAAATTTGGATGATAAAGCCCATAGTAGTAAATTGATTATTATCCATAGTATTTTGGTAGAAAAATCTATGCCTATCCATTGTATCAATATCAACTTTAATAAATAATACACGCCATTAGTCACTAGCAAAGCATATAAGATCAAACAGAATAAAACAAATACTAGTAAAATGCCCATACAATTGGTTTAAGGTCACAAATGTAGTTTTTAGGAAATGCCTAAGGGAACACAATGAAGTGAAGTGGTAAAATTCAGAAGTGAGATAGCAAAAGTGGTATCAATCGTGGTTCTAATAAACTCAACATAACCATATAGGATGTGACCCAATATATGATAACTTGTGTCTTGGTCGAAGCATCTATAGCATCACCCACAATCTCGACCCATCTTATGGGAACATAGAAAAAGGTGAAGACAATGAGCATGAAAGGCATACTTGACCACAATGCATGATTAAATCCAAATCTGATATCGATTTGACTCTTAAACATGACACTTAGATTGGTCATAAAAAACGTGATCAAGACCAATTGCAAAGCTCGAGATGTCCATTCAGGGACGAAATTTACTTGATGTTGTGGTGGCTCAATGACGTTTCCTATTAATCGTAACTCTCTGTATGCTACCCAAATGAGCACCAACCAGTATGGGATTTTTAAAATCCAAGGTGCTGTAGCATAGGCATAGCCATAATGCTTGTACACAAAAGTAAGTAATGGAAATAAAAGCAATACAACCCTAAAAAAGGTACGCCAAATAAAGGACATTAAAAGCAAAATACCAAAATACCAGCTTTTCATAAACCACTGCCAACGACTGTTTTGCAACACATTTACTTGACTAAATTCGACACTCACCACATTTAGGTCTGCCTTTCTTTCGAATATTAAAAGTATCGAGAAAACAATCAAATAAGGAAGTGGTAAGTTTAACTCCGTTTTACTTACATTAATGGATAACAAAAAGCCACCAAGATGATAGGAAATCAGCGTTAAAACTAAATTGGATGCAGCGCCTTTGTATCCCGATATTGACCAATTGCTACTAAACGTTTGTACCACTTTGTGTTCGGTCTATAGGCAATGTGATCACAAAACTAGTCCCTTTGCCAGCTTGGGAATGAACGACGATATCACCATGATGTTGTTTAACAATAGCATAGCTGATAGACAAACCCAAACCTGTTCCTTTGCCCACTTCTTTGGTGGTGAAAAATGGCTCAAATATCTTTTTTTGCACATCAACATCCATACCCGATCCATCATCTGTTATGGTGATTTCACACACATTTTCTATCGTTTTGGTTTCGATATTAATGTGTCCACCTTGGTCCACAGCATGCACAGCATTATCTAAAATATTGAGAAGTACTTGATTTATTTTACTCGTCTGGCACACGATACTTCCATTGTATTGATAATCCTTTTTGACGGTAATTCGATGATTTATTTTATGTTGCAAAATGGTAAGCGCTGTTTCTAATCCTTCAGTGATATTATAAACAGAATATTCATCACCACTATCTCTAGCAAATGTTTTTAGTCCTTGCACGATTTGAGCAGTCCGTTGAGCACCATTATTGATAGTACTCATTAAAGATTGTAATTCAGCAGTTAGACTATTTAAATCTAAGTTTTGGATTTGGTTTTTGATGGTAGCAAGATCTGTTCCTTCTTTTTCTAATTTTCCAAGACTATCAAAAAGTGGTTGTAAATCTTCAAAATCCATCATCAAAGCTTCTACACTTGCATGAATGGCACTCACAGGATTATTGAGTTCATGCGCTATGCCTGCGGTCATCACACCTATCGATGCCATTTTTTCAGCATGTATCAATTGCAAATTCGTTTGTTGGAGATTACCCAATAATGCTTCTTTTTCTTCTAGCAATGCCTTGGTGTGTGCTTGTTCTTGGGTCAATTGATGTAAGGCTTTGTTCCTGCCGCGATATACATAAACCACAAAGGCTAATGAACTTAATAACAAACAGATACTGAGTATTAATATATTTCTTAACTGTTTTCCTTTTTTGTTTTCATTGTCGAGGGCAGTGATTTTATTTTCTCTTTCTGATAGCTCAAAGGCTGCCTGCATATCTTCCATTTTCATCTCGACTGCTTCTTTAGCTGTTGTATCCTGTACTACAGATAATAGTTCAAGATATTCCATCGCTTTAGGTAGATTGCCATCTTCTTTATACATTAGGTAAAGATTGCGATAAGCATTGAGTTGGTAAGATCGAGAGTCCACCTGTGTGCAATTATCTATGGCTCTTTTAAACACTGCTTTGGCACGATCAGCTTGTCCGTTGCTTCTGTATAATTCACCTAGTTTCAGCAATATCAGGCCAATGTTTCTTTGTCTTTTTATGGTCTCGGAGGCTTGAAGTGCTTTGAGATAATAAGTCTCAGCATCATCATTTTTGCCCCAAGCTTTATAGTTATCTGCAAGTCCTAAAAAGCTGATAGTGAGTCCTTCATAGTTATTTTGATGCAGTCTTTTGGGAATATCTTTTAGATAATGTTCTTCGGCCTTTTGATACTCGCCACGCTGACTGTATATATCCGCAAACAGCGTAGTGATGATGCCAAGGTAAAAGGTGTCTTTGAGTTCGTTTTTTAGTTTTAATGACTTTTTTAGATAATCTTCAGCCGTGGTCAAATTATTTAATTGGATATACACACTCGCAATATTATGGTAAGTATCTGCTATACTTTTACGAGATCTATCATGTACTTCCCGAAGGTTTAAAGCTTTCAGGTGATAATCCAAAGCCAAGAAATTTCTTTCTTCCAAAACATAAAAATTTCCTAACCTGCCACAAGCGTTTGCTACCCAAAGACTATCATTGTACTTCCGACCTTTCGCTATACCTTGTTTGTAATAGATTTCTGCATTTCCCATCTTGCCAAGCTGCTGATTTATTCTCCCGATAGTCATCAGGATATCTCCTTGAAGGTCAACATATTTTGTTTGGAAGATGCTATCACTTAAGCCTTTTGCCGCATTTAGAATATCGAGATTAGCAACGTTTTTGCCTTTACCAATACTTGATTTGAAGTAGTCTACTCTAGCTTTGAAATGATCATAGTTTGGCTGTGCCTGCAAGTCGCAAAGCATAAAACCTACCAAAACCATGATCATTCCAAAACGCATATTCAAAATAAGGTTTAATATTTAATTGACTTAAACAGATTTGATCATCAGAAGTTACCCCTTTAGGGGCAGGGGTATACCCTTTTAGGTGCAGGGGTAAAAAACTTTTGATGATCAAATTTTTGTATATTTCAGAGTTGACTCAAAATATAAAATGTAAAAATAAAGCAAGTGACCTAATTCCCATCAAAATCCCTTTATTTTTAATTTTGGCAAACCTAGTTTTTTCTTTTTGGTATCGCCTTCTTTAGTTTGGGTTTCTTTATTGTTATCTTGTACATTGTCACTTTTTTGTGTATTGCTATCTTCAAGTTTTAAACCTTCCTTACCGAATAATTGGACAAAATTTTGAGAAGTAAGGGATGTTAGACTTTCAAATTGTTTTCTATTCATCATTTTTTTATCAATGGCTTGATTGTATCCCCAAGTTACCACTGCAACCCTCATCTCACCATCTACCAATCTGACATATGCTTCGGCAGGAACCCTGTAACGCATAACGCCTGCTTCAAAAGGATAATTTGGAAGTGTAATCCCTTCGCTATCATTAAACATTTTATCAAATTCTAGATGACAATTGTAGATGACATCACCTGTTCTATCTGTGCGATCAGGAGTAGCACTTTCAAAAGAAATGTCATAAACCCAACAGACATCTTTGTGATTATAAAACACTTTGTCTATATCTTTTTTGATCAAATCAATAGTCTGTTGTTTTAAATCATCCACCGTCAATTTTTTGGCACCGTTTACTCCACTACTTGTGACAAAATACCTAGAGAAATTCCATTTTTCGCCCGCACCACCACGAACATAAATAGCCAATCCTATGATGTTTTTACTGACACCCTTTTCCTTTACAGTAGTGGCAGCAACGACTCTTTTTGCCATATTGCTAAAGGTATAACCTGATTCTTTTTCCAACTTCCAGTCATTTTGCACTTTAGCAGTTGCTATTTTACCATGATAATTTTTGACATCTTCTAGCACTTTGGTATCTGATGGAAAACTCTGCGCATGCACGATGAATGGCAGTAGTATAAAGATGATTGTTTTTAAAGTATTCATAATGTATTTTTATGATTTAATGAAGATTATTTGTTTAAAAAACCGGAGCTATTAAACTCCGGCCATGGGAACATATCGAAAAGTTTATCTTATGGTTTTGTACATCCATTATTTTTACCATAGGGCTGCAAACCCAATTTGATCGCATCTTCCAAGGCCATTCTATGTAGCCACACTTCGGCATCTTTGGACACGGAACTAGCTTGTAGTGGCAGACCGAACATCGACCTGAGTTGATTGGCACCGCTATTAGAAACTTTGGCGGCAGCATCTACTTCTGCCCTTGATATTTCTACTCTGCCAAAATATTTTTCTGCCCAATTTTTATTGACATTGAGTTTGATTTCTTGGGAATAATTATCACCCGATTCACGTGTCACATAATTGGCATAATCTTCCATTTCATCTAGTTTTAATCCCGTGCCAAACTCTTGGTAATCATACTTTTTATGTCCGACAAAAAGATTGTTTTTTAGCGTCACCAATTTGCATTGTTTTACATTATTGACACCACCGAAATCTGCAAAACCAAAGACATTATTTTCCGCCACAATACTCAAAGCATTGTCAAACATGATACTATTACCACCAAAACTAGCGATAGCATCATGTTTCCAAGAGAATAGAATGGTATTGTTTTTTATGGTGTAAGAAGGATGACCTGTCGCGCCATGGTGATTACTTTTGCACATGATACCTTCACCTGTATTGTTTACGATCAAGTTGTTTTCTATCCATGCAGATCCATTTTTGCCTACCTGAACATCCAATGCGCCTTGAGTGGGAGCAGTATTGGTGATAACACAGTTTCTGACGATTACCTTGGTGCCGCTGCCAGTCCTTATTTTTATACCCGGCGTATTAGGTGTCGGATTCATTCCTTTTTCAGGACTAGCTTTCCTTCTGATAAATTCTTCTTTAGCATCGGAATAGTAATTTCTAGCACCATTGTCGACTATAATACCATCAATAATGATCTCACCTGTCCAATCTTTGTAGCCTTTGTCAGTCAGGATACCAATTCTTTCGGCTGTCAATCCTTTACTGATATCATTGGTACCACTAAATACCGTTTTGTATTGTCCCCAAGGATCTCGTTGACTGAAATCAGGACTGTAACCACCTATGATCGAAAATGGCACACTAAACACATCCGAACTTTGATCTGCTTTACTCGTATATGTACCTGCTGCAATGTGCACGACATCACCGGCTTTGATTTGCATGGCAATTGCTGCGATATCTTTGGCAGGTGCAGATTTAGACGCTTCTTTTCCTTTGCCCGTAGGGCTGATGTAGTAGTTGTTTTGACCACTTACTTTTGGTGTTTCAGCGACAGCGCTATTGGTTGATTTTTCAGAAGCTTTTGGCGTAACAGCACTCGTGGCTTTTTTACCATATTCAGATGAAGTCACTTTGGTAATATCAGAACTAGCTTTATTAACAGACTTCTTAAGTTTGTCAAATTGACCATAAGAAACAGAAACCGTCAAAAGACAAAGCGTAAAAGCAAAAGATCGAACTAAAAACATTTTTTTATCAAACATTATTTTTTGGTTTTTTTGAATCAATAGCCCAAAGGTAGATCGATGTGGTAAGATGATAATGGTGGTATGTAGTGAAGTAGGATTATTGTGTAGTGAAGTGGTGGATATTTATTTTGATAACTACGAAGGATTATAAGAAAAGAATAAAATAGGGAAACAAAAGAAAAAAATCGTTGATATCAAAATTATATTCCAAATAAATACAATCTAATCCAAAATAAATCGAAAAATATGAAGAATACAGATATAGTATCAATGGAAATTGTGAATAGCAATTGGAATTAGATTTGGACATTTTAGAAAGTTGACATATATTTGGCCTAACGAACAAAGAAGTGAAATGATCTAAAGGACTTTTTTATAAATGACATTGTTTTTTAAGGGAAACCTAAAGGTGTTAGTTTTTTTATTCCTTTGTTAACAAATTACCAATAATTAGAAATATAAAAAGCAATGTTTGGAATCCGAACTAATATTAATGAAGGAATGCTATATCTATTAAATGATATGGTTTAGGAAGAACTTGAATCGTTAGAAAGGCAGCTTAGTGAGAATTCACGATTCGAGTCTGAAGAAATTAACAAGCTAAAATTAAAAATTAGTTTATACGAAAAAGAAATCGAAACATTCAAGTCTGGAATCGAAGAACAACTAAAGACCAATTTTCAGTTTTCATTGGAGGAGCTATATTCAATGTATGGACAATACGACGACAAATATCTATCAATTGAGTTTCACAAGTATTCTGATTCCGCAACTAAATATGGTCGGGTTGTTTCAGGTGTAATTGTTTATTCTAAATCTGAACGCGAACAACTAGAAAATACTATAAGTCAAACTACTATACCGAGAACGAGGGGAATTGTAAAAATAGACAGTAGTGATGAATCTCTTACATACGATCAAAAGACAGAAATTTTGAATGAAGGTTTCAACTGTGGAGATGTATATCAAATACTAACGTCAAAATTTAATTACAGGAAATCCTATAATCAACCTGGAATAAAGGAAATACCTAATACGATAAATATAGATTTCGACCCATCCGATATGGATCCAAATCGAATGACTCTTTGGTTATACTCTCAAAGGATAAAATCAGGTGGAAAACTGATAGTAGAGGAGTGGGATGAATTTTGTGGATTATTGATTTGCTATGAACCCAATTCCAAAGATATCAATCTAATTAAAGACAGGCTATACGACGAAAATGGAGCATTAAAGAAATCAATTCGATTCTTTGAACTCAAAGCCAAACTGCATCTACTAAAAGCGGATTACGACGAGATAATGGAGTTTGACTCATTGCTTAAAGAACTTAAGTCTGACAGAGTTAGACAAATAGGAAGGGAATTGATAAGATCAACAAACAAGACATTAGGAGTCTTTGAGCAAGATTATCCAGAAATTTATGAAGCAATAAAGGATTCAATATATGGTTTCAGAATTGAAACACTTGAATATCATAATTCCTTTTTGCCTATTTATTGGGACTATGAAAGTTATCTTCATATTTATCTAAGACACTGTGAAGAACTTGAAATAGAAGGTCATTTTGAGAGGAAAACTAATTTTCAATATTCTCAAAAAGATATTACAAGAATCCTTAAAATTGCAATAGAAAATCTTCTACCACAAATAAACGAAAGATTAAGTCAAGGCCAAGAATTCAGAATTTACGGAAACAAAGCATTGTATTTTAACGGGAATCATTACTCATTGCATATACTGCCAAATGGAAGAGTTGCTGCATTTCATCCAATGGAGAACCCAGAAAAATGAAACAACCACTGGTAACATGTGATATGAGATCAGACTTGCTATCGCTGCGTTCGTTCCATTTCACAGCCCGTTATATGTAATAATTTAAAAATATGACAGAAATAATATATCACTATACAAGTGGACAAGGACTTATGGGGATTTTGAGTAATTCAGAAATTCATTGCAGCCACATTTCTTTTTTAAATGATCCTTCTGAGCATGAATACTTTGATGAGATTCTCGCAAAATTGTTTGAAAGTAATCCGGATTGTAAATCCATATATTATGAGCTCTACAATGAATCATATTTTGGAATAACTTATTCAATGCACGATTTTTATGTTCTTTCTTTTAGTAAAAATGAAGACTCACTTTCAATGTGGAACTATTATGCTAAAGGAAATGGATATAATCTTGGATTAAATATCAACAACATTATCGATAGGAACAGGGAAAAGTTTCGAGGATTATTTATGGTTGAATTACTTTATGATAAAATCCAACAGTATCAACAGTTAAAAAATTTTATTAAGTCTTTCAAAAAAGATTTAATAAAATTTAAAAATATAGATAATACCGTTAGTGACAATGAATATGCATTTCACAATCTAGTAGAGAGATTTAATAACGGGTTGATTGAAAAAAGATATACTTTTAAACATTCGGCTTATTCAAGAGAAGAGGAGATTAGAATACTAATTGCACTTCCAGAAATTTATGATAACGAAGTACACTTTAGAATTTCTAACAACGGTGTTGTAGTTGAATTTATTAAATTAGACTTGAATTTGGAAAAGGATTTAAGAGTAATAACTATTCATCCCTTAGGAAGTACATTGCATGAAGCAGGTGTTAAAAGATTTATAAGATCCATGACAACAAGTAAAAGTCTAAAAATTATTAAATCGATTATACCTTTTCGAAATGTATAAAGGAATGCTAAAATTAACAAGCCGTAAGCACAATTATGTATCCTTTGTCGGCATGTCGGGCTCGGCAGGTCCGTGCTTTGCTTTTTTAAAACCCATAAAAATGAAAATTAGAAATCTACTATTTATTATTTTACCTATATTTTTTCTAGTCTCTTGTGATCCAGGATTGGTCAATAATTATGTTGTAGAAAACAATAGTGACTACGATATAAATGTAACCATTAAAGTAAATAAACTAAGAATAAGCGTTTTGAAAAATGATTCAACATGTAGAACACACTTAAAGAAATCGGAAGTAAAGAAGATTGCAAGCTATGGTCAAATTGGAAATGCACATGACAAAGGCGATCATTTTTTAGAAGATATCGACACACTAATTATCGAGACAAGGAATTTAAAACTTGCAAAAAATATTTATAATCGATCTAATTGGAAAATAAATTTGAAAAAATCTTTTTTTAGTATGGACGAAGCGAACTACACTTTGGTTATAAATAATAAGGATTTTAATTAACGTTCTCCCGATGTAACACCTTAGGAACTCCATAGATACTCCCTACTTACTCCCTATCAACTCCCTACATGCTCCCTACACGTTCCGACTATACTCCCACCACATTCCCACCGAGTTCCCACTGAGTTCCCACCGAGTTCCCACGAGTTCCCACTGAGTTCCCACTAGATCCCACTGATGCATTAAAGTATCAGTCCAAATGCATAAAAGTATCATATAGAAAAACGCCCAATTTTTTAAAGCTTTTTCTACATCAATAACTCAGCAAATAAGCAATTCCACAATTCCACAAATCAGCAAATCTACCAGTTCCGCAATTCCACAATTATACCAATTCCCCAATTGAGCAAATCAGCAATTACCCCAATTCGGCAAATCCGCAATTACACCAATTCCGCAAATAAGCAATTCCACAATTCCGCAATTCAGCAAATCAGCAATTACCCCAATTCACCAATTCTATCCCTCCAAACATCCAATTATACCCATCCAATCGTATATATTTTAAATTTGATTACTAGAAGCGAAAAGTATGGTGTAAATTCGCCCTTCAATAATCAATTCAATTAGATAATATATGAGCTATTTCAAACCAGAAGATCTCAAGAAGTTTGGCGAAATCACTGATTTACAACCAGAAATGGGACGTAAGTTTTTTGCATGGTACAATGAAGTTTTCAAAGAAGGTGCACTCACCGTTCGAGAAAAAAATCTAATCGCCCTTGCAGTGGCACATGCAGTTCAATGTCCATATTGTATGGACGCTTACACTACTTCATGTTTGTCATCAGGAGCTGACGAAGAACAAATGATGGAAGCCGTACACGTAGCCGCTGCTATCAAAGGTGGTGCTACATTAGTCAACGCTGTGCCTATGATGAATACCATTAAATCAAAACTAATGTAATTTTTTTGTGTTCTTATCAAATCAATCAAGCAATATTCTATACTAAAATGGGTGTAAAACAAAGATCAAAATCGCTGAGTACCACAGACAATAAAATGTCTAGTACTTTTTACCAATTAGATGTGCTAAATGGTAAAACATTGGTAGATGACCAGTTTGAACCCTTTATTTCTAAAGTAGGTCACACCATTACACCCGTAAAAACAGCCATCTTCCAGATAAACATAGGTAAACTTTGCAATCAGACTTGTGCGCATTGTCATGTAGATGCAGGTCCAGACAAAAAAGTAGAAAATATGGATAGGGCTACATTAGAAACTTGTCTTCAGATCTTAAAAGACCACGACATTCCTACCGTTGATATTACAGGTGGAGCGCCAGAGATGAATCCACATTTCAGATGGTTTGTAGAAGAATGTACGAAGTTGGGTAAAAAAGTGATGAATCGTTGCAATCTTACCATCATCATGGCCAATCCCAAATACCACGATTTGCCTGAGTTTTTTGCTGAAAATAAGGTCCATGTAGTATCTTCTTTGCCTTACTTTACCAAGACTCGTACGGACGGACAGCGTGGAGATGGCGTTTTTGAAGATAGTATCGCAGCACTCAAAAGACTCAATGAAGTAGGTTATGGTGTAGAAGGTAGCGGTCTTATGCTTGATTTAGTCTATAATCCTTCAGGTGCATTTCTTCCAGGCGATCAAGCATCATTACAGTCAGAATTCAAATCGCAACTATCTAGAAGATACGACATTACGTTCAATAGTTTATTTGCCATCACCAATTTGCCGGTGAGTAGGTTTCTAGATTATCTCGTGGAGACAGGCAATTATTCAGAATATATGACTTCGCTTATTGATGCTTTTAATCCTAGTACGATTGATGGTTTGATGTGTCGCAATACATTGTCTGTTAGTTGGGATGGATATATCTACGACTGTGATTTTAATCAAATGTTGGACTTAAAAGTGGCATCTTCTACAAAGCACATTAAAGATTTTAATATGGCGGACCTAATGACTAGGAAAGTTGTCTTGAATCAGCATTGTTATGGCTGTACCGCGGGAGCAGGTAGTAGTTGTGGTGGTGAAATTGCTTAATATTTTTTAATTCCACTCCAAATAGTCTTTTTTTGAATAGCGAAATAATGTTTATTTATACTAAATTGATAATCAAATGCTTCCCTTAAGGGTTAGGGTAAAAAGCGTTTGATTATCGATTGGTTTTAGTTTTTTAAGTGGATCAATTTTTTATTCTTTTTATAGTCGACCTTCACACAAAATCTTCCTGAGAATGCTAACTTTGCATCTTCACCAAGTACAAAAACAAGATATTGACCATTAATGCGTTAAAACTCACCCAGTTTAGAAATTATGAAGCTGGCAATTTAATATTTCACAATAAATTTAATGCTTTTGTGGGGCTCAATGGCATGGGCAAAACCAATATCCTTGATGCCTTGTATTATCTATGTCTTGGCAAAAGCTATTTTTCATCTGGAGATCGGATGGTCATCATGCAGTCCAAAGATTTTTTTAGAATCGAAGGCACTTTTGATACCAATACCGACATGGAAAAAGTTGTGATCAAATCCCAATCAGGAAACCGAAAAGACATCGAAGTTTCGGGTAAAAAAGTAGATAGGATAGGGGATCATGTAGGCAAGTTTTTGTGTGTGATGATAGCGCCAGCAGATATTCAGCTCATGCTAGAAGGCAGTGAAGAACGACGTAATTTTCTGAATAATACCATTGTGCAGACTGATCGCAGTTATTTGGATGACCTAATGCTCTACAGCAATTTACTTAAAAGAAGAAACGCCTTACTAAAAGCTTTTGCAGATCAACGTTATTTTGACAGTCTTCTACTAGAGTCCGTGAGTGCCGGAATGTACGCACCAGCTCAGAGAATATTCGAAAAACGAAAAGCACAAGTAGCTCAAATGCAAGAGATTTTTACAGAAACATATGCAGAGATTTCTGGTCAAAGAGAATCTTGTAGCATCACCTACGAAAGCCAGTTGTACATAGAAGATTTGGAGTCATTGATGAAAAAGAGCTTGGACAAAGATAGGATACTTGCAAGGACGTCTTTTGGTATTCACAAAGATGATTTGATATTTACCATGAATGGCGAACCATTAAAACATTTTGCATCACAAGGCCAGTTAAAGTCATTTGTGTTATCACTGAAACTGACACAATACAAACTATTAGAAGCAAATTCAGGCAAAAAACCTGTATTATTGTTAGACGATATTTTTGACAAATTGGATCCTAGCAGGGTCAAACATTTGTTATCATTGCTGTTGGACAATAATTTTGGACAAGTATTCATCACCGATACCAATGAAGATAGAATGGTTAAAGTACTAAATGAAATAGATACAGAATACAGTATATTTACCGTTGATTGTGGAACTATTTCGTGATTTTAATGATTGAAAAACAAAAGATAAATCATGGGCAGACACAATGACAAAAGTATAAAAGAAGTTTTGGGCGAATACATCCAAACCAATAAACGTGTGTCAAAAGGCTACCACACTGCCCAAATCGAAGAAATATGGAAGGAACAAATGGGCCCTATTATCAGCGGATATACACAGAAAATATACTTTAATGACGGCATCTTAAGGGTCTATTTGACCTCAGCACCATTAAAAAAAGAACTACTTATGGGCAAAACCAAAATTATCCAAATCATCAACGAAGCCGTAAAAGAAGAACTTATCACCCAAGTCGAAATATATTAGTTCTGCTTAATAAGATTTAAATTATAACTCACTTCCAAGCCTGAAAGGCTTTTATTTGAATCAATCAAGTTGAAATATATTTGAGCTTTAGTGGAATGAAT
>DLGT01000027.1:26937-42236 GCA_002482845.1 Saprospiraceae bacterium UBA7687 | reverse complement strand
ACAGCTACTAAGAAAATGATCATCATCGAGTAATCGAAGCATGATATAACTCGGAACTGAGTTAGAGATAAATCGGTTTTTGGGATGGCCTCTCTCCAAGTAATTGGAGGGGGGCTTTTTTTATATATAGAAGTACTGCTAAATACTTGCTTTTTTATAGATGTATCTTTGAGTTTCCGCATGTAACATTGTACTTTTGCACTTTAAATCATTTCATGAAGACAAAAACACTTCGTCAGGACAAAGTAAATGTGATCACGCTTGGTTGTTCTAAAAATTTAGTAGATTCTGAGAACCTGATTACTCAGCTAAAAGCAAATGACTATGATGTCATACATGATAGCAATGAAGATGCAAATGTCATTATCATCAATACCTGTGGATTTATAGATCTTGCAAAAGAAGAGTCCATCAATACCATTGTGCAGTACGCAGAAATTAAGTCAAATGGTGGTATTGACAAGCTATATGTAACTGGATGTTTGTCACAGAGATACAAAGATGATTTAGAAAAGGAAATTCCAGAAGTAGACGCTTATTTTGGCACTTTGGAATTACCTGGTTTGTTAGCGAAGTTAAACGCCGATTACAAACATGACCTTATAGGTGAAAGGTCGCTTACAACACCACAGCACTTTGCTTATATGAAAATTTCGGAAGGTTGTAATCGTACTTGTTCTTTTTGTGCTATTCCTTTGATGCGAGGCAAACATATCTCTCGCACCATTGAGTCTTTGGTCACTGAAGCCAAACATTTTGCATCCATAGGTGTAAAAGAATTGGTACTTATCGCACAAGAGCTAACTTATTATGGCTTGGATTTGTATAAAAAAAGAGCTTTGCCTGAGTTATTAGATGCTTTATGTGAAGTAGAAGGAATTACATGGATTAGATTGCATTATGCGTACCCTAGCAAGTTTCCACGTGAGATTTTTGATACGATGGCAAAGCAACCCAAAGTTTGTAATTATCTAGATATTCCCCTTCAACATGCTTCAGATACGGTTTTGGAAAGGATGAAACGACAGACCACTAGACAAGAGCAGAAGGAGTTAATAGAATATGCACGGACTGTGGTACCAGATATTGCCATAAGAACAACTTTTTTGGTTGGATTTCCAGGTGAGACAGAAGAAGAGTTTCAAGATCTATGTGATTTTGTGGAAGAAATGAAGTTTGATAGGGTAGGTGTATTCCAATATTCTCATGAAGAAGATACTTCTGGTTATTTATTTGTAGATGATGTTTCTCCAGAAGATAAAGCTGCGAGAGCCAATAGGATAATGGATATTCAACAGTCTATTTCTTTTGAGCATAATCAAAAGCGCGTGGGCAAAATAATGAAAGTATTGTTTGACCGTAAGGAAGGAGAATATTTTGTAGGCAGGACCGAGTATGATTCACCTGAAGTAGATAATGAGGTACTTGTAGATGCTAAAGACCAATATGTAAGAATTGGAGACTTTGCAAACATTGAAATTACGGATGCTGAAGAATATGATTTGTATGGGAAAGTGGTTGAATAAGCGGATTGGCTAAAGGTGGCTGGTTCGTTGATTGTTGTAAAATTGTTTACAACTACATAATGATGTATGCTGAAAACAAGTTTACATCTCCAATAGAAAGTTTGTTACAAATGAATTTAATACCTCAATGGGAAGTGTTGCAAACAAGTTTACAACTACACAATGATGTATGCTGCAAACAAGTTTACAGCTCCAATAGAAAGTTTGGTGCAAATGAATTTAAAACTTCAATGGGAAGTATTGCAAACAAGTTTACAGCTCCAATAGATAGTTGTTGCAAACAAGTTTACAGCTCCAATATTTTTTTGTACTACTCCACGTATAGTAGTAATCCTTTCAAATAATGACCTTCGGGATGAAAAAGATTCACAGGGTGGTCAGGGCCTTGGCTTAAAGATTTTACAACTCGAACACTTTTACCAGCATCCATTCCGGCAGCTACAATTGTATCATAAAATAATTGAGTGCCGACGACTTGTGAGCAAGAAAAGGTAAATAGATAGCCACCGCTTTTGACTTTTTTGAAAGCAAGGGCATTTAGTCTTTTGTATGCTTGTACGGCATTGTGTCTTTTGTGGATGCTTTTTGCAAATGCCGGTGGGTCTACTATAACTACATCATATAGAGGTAGTGAATCATCTCCCAAGAAATGCATGACATTAGCACAATAAGATTGGTGTGTACCTTCAAATCTATTTAGTAACAGGTTTTCTTCTAAAAGATCCATTGCTTTCTGAGAGATATCAACAGAATCAACCACATGAGCGCCAGCTAACAAAGCATATATAGAAAAACCACCCGTGTAACAAAAACAGTTTAAAACGCTTTTATTTTTGGAAAATGCTTGTAATAATAATCTATTCTCTCTTTGATCAAGGAAAAAACCAGTTTTCTGTCCTGTGATGACATTTATTTTAAATTTTACACCATTTTCAATGACAACAGTTTCTTCCTTATCTCCCAACGTATATCCATCATCTACCGTAGATCCATATTGGTCAGGGAGTGTATCTTTGCTCCTTATATAAATCGCAATTATCTTTGAACCATAATTATTACTAATTGCATTGCTAATGGCAGGACTATCTTTATGTACACCAATGGAATGACACTGAATAACCGCAATATCATTGTAGATATCAATAATTAAACCAGGTATACCATCACCTTCGCCGTGAATAAGTCTATATGTATTTGTTGCGGTAGAAGTAGTCAAGTCTAAACTTTCACGATATTTTTTTGCATTTTGGATAATACCATCCCAAAATTTTTGGTCAATATCTTTTTCTTCAAAGGTGATTATTCTGACCGCAATAGATCCACCACCTTGGTAATGTCCTTTACCTAAAAAATCATCATTAAATGCTACTACATTGATAATGTCACCATCTGAAATACCTTTGGGGATTGATGAAATCGCCCCAGAGAATACCCAAGGATGTTTTCTCAGAAGTGAAATTTCTTTGCCTTTTTTTAATTTGATGGTGAGCATAGACATAATAACTAAAATTTGGTGCAAAATTAGAATTAAATATGACAAAGTAAGGGTATGTTTAAATTTTTATTGCCTTATAATCAATATCTTATGAACCTGACTTCAAAATAATTTCATCGTTTAGTTCACCTGCCTTTCTATTACATAGCCGGCAGACAGGCTAAACTTTTTAATTCTTTTATCGCCAGAACCATAATCTATTGATTAGCAACTAAGAAATTTTTTAAACATACTCTAATTTAATTATATCTGATGGTATGAAAATTGGAATAAATGCTAGGTTAAATATAATGATATATTTAAATATATAAATAAAGGTTTAAGTGTTCATTCAGTACATAATGTTGCTATAACATATTAAGAAAAAAAATATTTTTAATAAAAAAGATACAACATATTATTATTAATTTATATATTTGCCCCATAGTCTGAATACTCAGTGCTTTAATAGCAATGTAAATAGGGCTATCCCACACAAAACAGTAATAATTATCAGCGATAGCTGACTGCTATTTTTCGGTCGTGCAGTCTGTTATCCATCACATTTGGTTGAATTTTTCTCTGCTATTTTTCGGTCATGCAGGGAGATATTTATATTTATTACTTTTATTTCAAACTAAGGTCAAAAAAATGAAAAACAGTAACGTAAACCCGTGCCACATCCTGGCGCCTCGCTATTATATATATATAATAGCCTTATTTCTATTTTCCTTTTCTCCGCAACAGGTTTTTAGTCAATGTGTAACCGCCAAAGGTACCATTGATGGTATTGTGTTTGCAGATGCAAATAACAATGGCCTGATTAATCCAAGTGATATAGGCGTTGCCAATGTTTTGGTACAAGCTTATGATCAAAATGGTGCTTTAGTAGGTAGTGCTACTACGGGGCAGACAGGGACTTTTTCATTTTCCAATCTTACGGATGGGCAAATGGTCAAATTGATATTTAACCATTCGAATAGTCAGTCATCATCATTGATGGGTGCTGACAATGGTTCGTCTGTTCAGTTTGTGCAAGTACCAGCTTGTAGTGTTAGTTTCGGATTAGTCTCCGAAGAAAATTTCTGTAACGAAAAAACAGAGATCGTCACAACATGCTTTGTACAAGGAACAACCAATACAAATAAAAGTGAAGCAACGATCGTAGGAATAACCTATGGATTTAATAGTGCATCGCCACCAAGAAAACTTGCTGGACATGGCGAGACAGGTTCTATCTGGGGCTTGGCTTGGAAGAATAGCACCAAAGAAATATTTTCAGCATCATTTGTTAAACAATATGCTGGGCTGACACCATCAGGGCATGACGCCATATTCAGGACAATACCATCCGGAAATGGTTTTTCCACATCATTATATACTAAACTCTCTACCTTGGGTCAACCGGTAGGGACATTGTCCGTTACAGACGTAGCTGATTGTGCATATGGTGCACAAGTAGGAAAAATGGGTTTGGGTGCTATGATTACATCACCAGATGAAAAATATTTGTATGTAGTCAATTTATTCAATAATACCTTGGTGAAATTGCCAACTGTAACACCGACATCAGCTAATACAGTTTCGTATCAAATACCAGATCCTGGTTGTGCTAATGGTGAATATAGAGCTTTTGCATTAAAATATCATGGAGGCAAAATTTACGTAGGTGTCACTTGTACCGCAGAAACTGCTAAGTCAGCCGCATCTTCATCAGCAAATGTTTATGAATTTGAACCAACAACAGGTGGATTTAAATTGGTGTTTACAACAAATTATATCAAAGGATATTGGTATGACTACCCATCTGATGGGTTGGGTCATTCACATTGGTTGACCGATATCGATTTTACGGATGATGGAAATATGTTACTTTCATTATCAGACAGACTAGGCCATAGATATTGTAAAACATCTACGAATAGACTTGATGAGCAAAAACCAGATTTATTGATGGTTTGGAATAATAATGGAACATGGCAATTAGAAAATAATGGGAAAGCAGGTACACTATCAGGAACTGGAATAGGCAATGGCCAAGGACCAGGTGGAGGTGAATTTTTTGGTTACGACCATTGGATTACTGATCCATTATATCACTCAGAGACTGCGATTGGTAGTATTTTTGTAATGCCTGGAACTAATTCTGTTGTAGCTGCAGTATTCGATCCAGAAGTAAATGCTTACTCAGGTGGATTACATAGATATAATACACAAACAGGTGCAAAAGATGGATCAAAAGAATTATATACTAGAGATATAAATATAGCTTTCGGTAAGGCAACAGGTTTTGGCGAGATTATAGCTACTTGTGGTTTGCCAGAGATAGAAATTGGTAATCTTGTTTGGAATGATGCAAATGGAAATGGCATACAGGATGCCAATGAAAAAGGATTCGGCGGAATAACCATTAATTTATTAGATGAGAACTGTGGTGTATTAGCTTCAACTGTTACTGATGTCAATGGAAATTATGTATTTAACAATAAGAATGTAACTGAAGGGCTTCAGAGAAATAGAAACTATTTCATCACTATCGATGCAACACATTATAGTGCGAATGCTAATAGTTATATTATAGATGGCGCATACTATACATTGACACCTAAAGTAAGTGGTTTTGTCGCAGTAGATAGTGACGCAGCACTTAATACTCAAATCTGTAATAATGGATTAATCAATGTACAGGTAAACAATACGCAACATACCTTCGATATCGGATTATTGCCATCTGGTCAATGTAGAGTGAAAATTGAAAATACAGTAGTAAATAATAATGGTATCAAAGTGAATGATGACATTTTATTTGAAATTTCATTATTGAACCAAGGAAGTACCATTATTTCTGGTGCTGACATTCAAGCAAAATTACCGAAAGGATTTATATTTATCCCTGAATTAAATAGTGATTGGACATTAGAAAATGGGTTGTTAACAGCAAGTATTGATGCTACCTTGTCACCTAATGAAAGAGGTTCTATTTTATTATCTCTTCAATTTGACCAATCAGAAAAAAATAGAGTATTCCGATTAGAAACAAAGATATTGTCAATAACAGATGCATTAGGAAATATCTCTACTGATATCAGAGGATGCTTGAATACCTTGGAAGACGGCGAAGCTATTGCCATTCCAAATATTTGCGATTTAGCATTGTTACATAGAGTAGATACTGAAAAGATTTATACATCCAATTCAGATATCATGTTTGTTACCACGATTTGTAATCAAGGTACTGCTGATGCTATGGGGTTTGATGTAACAAATTATATCAACAATGAATTTGAATTTAATCCTGCTTTAAATATTGGATGGAATATATCTCAAGATTTAACCAAAGTAAGTTATACAGAAAATCAAGTATTATCGCAAGGTGAGTGTAGAGATGTAAAACTTATCTATCAAGTTAAAAAAGATGCAGTTATATCACAAGTTACAAACTATGCTGAAATTTCTAGTAGTAGTTGTGATGGCTTAGCGAGTGGATACGATTTTGATTCAACACCTGACACTGATGTTACAAATGATAAAGGAGGCCATCCCAATACCGGCACCGACAACAATGTAGATGATAATGGTGACTTGGATGAGGATGATCATGATCCTGCAGTTGTTAATTTTGATTTAGTAGATCTTTCACTTACGAAAGTCACTAAACAAAGAAGGGTGAAACCAGGAGATTTAGTAATTTTTGATTTGATCGTTAGGAATGAAGGTGGATTGGCTGCTTCTAAAGTTTCTTTGGTAGATTATCTTCCAGAAGGTACTACTTTGGCAGATGACAGTTGGACGCAAAATGGTTTGTATGCGGAAAAAGAAATAACTTTTTCTGGCAATCTTCAACCTGGTCAATCATTTACCACACAAATCACTATAAAAATCAATGATGACATTAAATTGCCATCTGCGATTATGAATATGGCAGAGATCACATCAGTATTTGATCATTTAGGAAGAGATATATCAAGTTTTGATGTAGACTCTAATCCAGATTTTAATAGTAATAACGATAAAGAGCCTCTTTTGTCTTCTATTGTTGAAGATGATTTTTCACAAGATCAAGTGGCTGTATTAGTACCTAATGAATATGTACCTTGTTTCTCTTGTAGGGTAGGTACAACTCCAGATAATGGACAATTTGAAATGAGATTATCGATCGTGAGTCTTTCAGGAGAAGAGTGGTTTGTAGAATCATCTCTGGGCCTATTTGACGAGACTAGTGGATTACCGCCAGCTGCTCCGATCGTACTTCCTGATGGATATTTGCTAGAAGAATTGCCTCATACTACACCAGGATTTAGCATTTATGTATTAAATGCTATCCATTTAGATGGTGAAGGATATTCTGTAAGGCTTAGGAATAAATTTGGTGATTTAGAGCAGTTGACAGCGCCAAGTGGTGTATGTAACCTAAATGCAATAAGCATAGATGGACCATTGTCACTATGTTCTAATACATTGGCTAGTTATGAAGCATCTGCAACTGGAGCTGTAGGACCTTATATATGGTTAGTAGATGGAGATACTTTAGCAGGTACAACAGCAAATCAAATATCTATAGACTGGAGCACTTACGGAGATGGTGAGCACATAGTACATGCTGCTTTGGCATCTGGTTGTTTTGCACCGGCTGAAATTACAGTTGCTTTGGGTGTTGCAGATTTTAGTGCGATTGCTTGTCTAGGTAGTACAAATGTTTCATTGGATGGAGACTGTGAAATCGTGGTGACACCATCAATGTTAGTAGCAGGCCTACTTCCGTCATCATCTCCATACGTAGTGATGCTGACAGATGTACATGGTAATGTAATACCAAACGCTACATTGACTAATGATCACGTCGGTACCACTGTAATGGCAAAATTGATAGAAGGTTGTGGAGGCAACTCCTGTTGGTCTAGTATAAAAGTGGAAGATAAATATGCGCCTGTATCTATATGTAGAGATATTATTTTGCCATGTTACAAAGTAGATGAGTATGAAGGCCCTTTTGAAAGGGATAATTGCGATGGTGATGTGACGAATATTATAGTAAGCGAAACAGCTACACCATTGACATGTAATGTAGATTTTGTAAAATATATCGATAGAGTTTACCAAGCGACTGACAAATGGGGGAATAAATCTGAGTTATGTACTATGCGTATAAGTGTAGAGAGACCAGATTTAGACTTATTGCGTTTTCCTAATAGTCTTACTATGGTTAACGATTCGGTTTTAATATGTGATAGTTATGAAAAGGATGAATTTGGTAGACCTTCTGTAGAGGTTGCAGGTGTACCTACATTAGCTGGAATTCCACTTTATCCTACATTTGCTCCGATATGTAACTTGTATGCAGGATATACTGATGTGGAATTTAGTAATATAGGATGTACTAAAAAAATAATGAGAAATTGGACTGTCTATGAGCAATGGTGTTCAGATGGAGAATTGAGATCTTTCGTTCAAGTCATAGAAATAACAGATACTATTTCACCTGTCATAGAGCCAATAGAAGATTTTACTGTCTCTACTGCATCTTACAATGCATGTGAAGCAAATGTAACATTACCGCTTGCAGTGGTGACAGATTCATGTACAAATGTATTAGAAGTGGATGTAACTTATCCTGGTGGATTTGTGCAAAACCAAACATCACCTGCTTTCGTAACTTTGCCTGTGGGAGATAATGTCATTACTTATACTGCCTATGATGAATGTAAAAATAGTAGTCAAATCACCTTTGTAATAACGGTAGAAGATAAAACTGCTCCAACTGTAATATGTAAAGGAGAGATTGTAGTAGGTTTAAATTCTAATGGCGAAGCATACCTTTATCCGCAAAATGTAAATGACGGAAGTTATGATGGTTGTGGTATAGATAGTATGAGAATAGCAAAAATGGTACCTTCAGGATTAATACCTGATAAAAACTTTTTACCAAGCATTGACTTTAGCTGTGCTGATGCTGGTGATACCATCATGGTAGCATTACGAGTTTGGGATACGAATGGTAATAGCAATTCTTGTATGGTAAGTGTAGAAATACAAGATAAACATGCACCAAAGATTACTTGTCCTGCAGATGTAACTGTAGATTGTACTGAAATCTTTACTGGTGTAGATTTAACTCAATATGGAACAGCAACAGCCATAGATGCCTGTGGCGCTACTGTTACGGAGTTAGCTCCATTATATGTATTGAATTCATGTAGAGTAGGTTACATACAAAGAACATTTGTAGCATCTGATGTTACAAGTTCTGTGACTTGTACCCAAATAATCACAGTAGAAAATACGGACTTCTTTAATCCATTGACAGATGTTGTAAAACCATTAGATTTTGAAGTGTCTGATAGATGTTCTGTTGATGAATTATTACCAGAAAACTTAGACCCGCCTTATGATTATCCAGTCATCACACAATCTGCTTGTGGTATGGCAGCTGCAACTTACTCAGATCAAACATTTACATTTGTAACTGGTGCGTGCTACAAAATATTAAGAACATGGACGGTTATTGATTGGTGTGAAATGGAAAGATTGGGTCAAAGTTATGTCCCATACACATTCCAACAAGTGATCAAAGTAAATAATACTGTTCCACCATTTTTTGTAGGTACAGTAGTACCTATTGATACATTCCTTACAGAAGAAGGGAATTGTGTAGATGGTATTGTAAATCTTTCTGTAACAGGTAGAGATCTTTGTACACCTGATAATAAATTGAGATGGGCATACAAAGTAGACTTATTTAATGATGGTTCTATCCAATTTACGAACACTGGATTAGGTCATATTGCGTCTATCGTTAATGCGACTTATCCAGTTGGTTTACACAAAGTGACTTGGTCTTTTGAAGATGCTTGTGGAAATGTAGTGGCTATAGATCAATTAGTCTTAGTAAGAAATAATGATAAACCACAAGCGGTATGTCTAGATGCTATCAGTGTCGCTATTAATCCATGGGATTTAGATGGTGACGGTGAGGCAGATATTGAAAAAGCTTGCGTTGTAGCATCATCATTAAATGCGAGCAGTTCGAGTTTATGTTGTACTGATCCATTGAGATATAGCTTCTCAGCTGATGTAAATGATACGTTGAGATGTTTTGACTGTTTTGATGTTGGATTAGTAAACGTAGTAGAATTGTGGGTGCATGACTGTAATGGAAGAACTGACTTCTGTGAAGTTGTGGTAGAGGTTCAAGACAATAATGATTCAGATATATGCGAATTAATATGTGTAGAAAATGCTCCTACACCAGCAATTACAGGAGATACTATTATCTGTAGAGGTGATTCAACGATTTTGACAGCAACAGGTGGCACTTCATATGTATGGAATACAGGAGATACAAGGGCTGCAATTACTGTCAAGCCAATCGTAAATACCACTTATACCGTAACAGTTACAAACGAAATAGGATGTACTGCATCAGCGAGTATTACAGTAACAGTAAATCCATTGCCAAATGCACAAATAGAAGGAAATAATATCTGTAATGGTGGATCTACCACACTTACCGCATCTGGTGGTGGTACGTATTTATGGAGTACAGGTGCAGTTACATCACAAATTACAGTAAGTCCTACGACAAATACTGGCTATACTGTGACGGTGACATCAGCACAAGGTTGTACTTCTACCGCGTTTAGATTAGTTACTGTAAGTCCATTACCTCAAATTACAGTTTCTGGTACTAATGTTATATGTAGAAATCAATCTACTACGCTAACTGCATCAGGTAATTTCTCTTACTTATGGAGTAATGGGGCTACTACATCATCTATCACAGTGAGTCCACTAGTCACAACGACATATACTGTTACAGCTACAGATGTTAATGGTTGTAGCGCCACTGCTAGTAGACAAGTTACCGTAAATCAATTGCCAAATGTGGGTATTACAGGTGATAACAAAATCTGTATTGGTACCAATACACTATTAACAGCATCGGGTGGAACAACTTATTTGTGGAATACAGGTCAGACAACAACATCTATCACTGTTAATCCAGTTGTTAATACCACCTATATAGTGACTGCAACGGATGGAAATGGATGCCAAGGTACTGCAAGCATTCCTGTAACGGTGGATCCACTTCCTACTATTCAGGTTGTAGGTGATAATATCATATGTAGAGGAGAGTCTACTACTTTGACTGCTTCTGGGGCTGTATCTTATGTATGGAGTCCAGGAAATCAAACCACGGCATCCATTACAGTTTCACCACAAGTTACAACAACTTATACCGTGACAGGTACAGATGCAAACGGATGTATAAATACAGGTACTAGAACCGTAACAGTCAATCCATTACCTACGGTATCCATCGCAGGTACACCTACAGTATGTGAAGGTGGAAGTACATTGTTGACTGCATCAGGTGGCGTAACTTATTTATGGAACACTGGGCAGACTACTGCTGCAATCACAGCTGTACCTCTAGCAAACACAACGTATAGAGTCACAGCAACGGATAATAATGGTTGTACTGCAACTGCAAGTGTATTAGTAACTGTAAATCCAAATCCTATAGCAGTCATTACAGGAGATCTTACCATATGTGCAGGAGAATCTACTATTTTAACGGCAAGTGGCGGTGGTAATTACTTATGGAGTACAAATGCTACTACAGCAGCTATTACAGTGTCACCTTTAGCAGATCAAATATATACAGTTACTGTTACAAGTACAAATGGTTGTACAGATAGTGCGTCAGCGACAGTAACCGTAGACACGGATACTTTAGTTTGTACTACACAGGATATTACTGTATTCTTAGGTCCAAATGGATCTGTATCTATAGATCCTGAAGATATTAGTACTGGTACAAATGGTTCATGTACCAACTTAGTAGCTGAGGTAACTCCTGCTGAATTTTTCTGTAATGATGTAGGTGTCATAGAAGTAACTTTAACAGTTATTAATACAAATACAAATGATACGCTTACATGTACTGCAGATGTTACGGTAGTGGATACTATTCCGCCAACGCTATCTTGCCCGCAAAATGTAACCGTCAATTGTAGTACATTTGATATTGATTCACTACAGGCTGATTATGGAGTAGCAATAGGTTTGGACAATTGTCCAAATAACTTGCAGATTTCTGAACTTGTCATTGCAAATATCAACGACTGTAACGTGGGACAAATAACACGTACTTTTACAGCTACAGACAATAGCGGTAATTCAGTACAATGTGTGCAGTTGATCACTATCGAAAATAATAATCCAGTTACATTAGCAGATATTACATTCCCTGCGGATACGACCGTATTTGTATGTAGCGGTATCTCAGTGGATATATCTGGAATGGTAGATGTGAATACATCGGATGCAGATTGTTCCAATATCTTTATATCATTTACAGATGATCACGCAGTGCCAGATACGATATGTCTAGACACCGTGATCAGAACATGGACAGTTATTGATTCATGTCAACTAGTGCCTGGGACAAACAGCGGAATCTTTATAGGTATTCAAAACATATTTGTAGGCGCAGAACAGCCTATTATTTTGGGTCCATTAGATACTGTGATATATGTTCAACCTGGTAGTTGTACTGCATTTTTACCTAATGGATTGCATACGGCACAAGGATGTGATCTAGCGTTAGATAATGATTACAATAATAATGGAACTCTAAATATTAGAGATGAGTATCCAGTAGGTATTACAGAGATTGTTTTTACTGCTTTCCAAGCATGTAATAATTCATTTGACACTCTTGTTTTCACTATTGAGGTATTAGATACACTTGATGTGAGTTTTAATTGTGTGAAGACATTCCCGCCTATAAATGATGACTTAGAAGCGATAGATGTTTCTTTCGCACATTATACAGTTATTGGTAATTGTGATGGTGCGTTGGAAATAACATCTTCATTCAGTCCACTTGACATATTTGACACTATCAGGGTTTATAATTGTAGCCAAGTATTTTTAGATTTACCAACTACCATTTATTTCTGGGTAGAAGGAGTTGTTTTTGACTCATGTACAACCTTGATCACTCCAGTGGATCCTGATGATTTGTGTCCTAATAACCTTGTAAATCTAGTGGGTTCCGTAAAAACGGAAGCTCAAGAGAACGTACCAGGTGTAAAAGTAGCATTGATGGGTAGTAATATGCCTGCAAACATTAGTAATCAGAATGGATTGTATTCATTCCCAGATATGTTGCCTGGTGGGGAATATGATGTTGTACCTAAGAAAAATATCAATCCTACAGAAGGTGTGAGTACACTCGATTTGGTTTATATCCAAAGACATATACTGAGAACAGAAGTGTTAAATTCTCCGTACAAAATTATAGCAGCAGATATCAATAAAGATGATAAAGTGACAGCAGCGGATATTGTACAACTTAGAAAATTGATTTTGGGTATTTATAATCAATTCCCAAGTAATGAAAGCTGGAGAATGGTCGACAAAGGATTTGTATTCCCTGATCCAAAAGATCCATTCCTTACACCATTTACGGAGCAGTACCATATAGATAATCTAAATAGAACAATGGCTGTAAACTGGATAGGCGTTAAAATTGGAGATGTCAATGCAAGTTACAAAGCGCAATTTGCAGACAATGATGTGACTAGTAGAACTAATGGTTTTGCACTGAATGTGGAAGATGTTTATACCGTGAATGGTGACAATATCATTCCTGTGACGGCAAGCCAAGCTGAATTTTTGACTGGATTCCAAATTGCGATCAAAGTTGATAATGCTTCAGATGTGGTGCTAAGAGATGGCGTATTAGGCATCGAAGATTACCATTATAACTTTGTGAATGGTTATGTTGTGATCTCTTGGTCAGATCAGAACGGAATTTCTGTACAACAAGGAGATAAGTTATTTGACTTAGTACTTCGTGCAAATACAGCTTCTACAGTTGCAAGACATCTTTCTAAAGATATCGCTGTCATTAATGCAGAGTATTACAATAATTCATTGGAAACGAGAAGTTTAGGTCTTCAGTTTATAAGAAATACGAGCGAAGTTTTTGAAGTCTATGGTAACACACCGAATCCATGGAATAATGAGACATCTATCAACTTCAATATACCACAATCTGGAGAAGTAACTCTTCATGTAAGAGACATCACAGGTAGAATGGTTCACACTTCAACAAATCATTTTGTGAAAGGTCATCAATCGATCAAGTTGCAAAACGAACAATTGGGTGTAAGCGGAATATTGATATATGATCTTATCTTTGACAATGAGGTTAAAACAATGAAGATGTTGAATATCAAATAAACACATCATTCATTCTTAAAATAAAAAGGGGCATTGAATTCACATTCAGTGCCCCTTTTTTGTATTTAGCATAACATGGTAATCTTAATTAGTAAGAGACAAAAAAAAATGGTCATCTTTACAGACGACCATTTTTTTGATCTTGTGATCCCACGAACATTTCCAAAACTTTTAACGATATGTGAGTATCTCACGCTCACAAATCCAATCTCTTTTATAACCAAAACTCAATTCCTAATTTGTGATTCAGATAGTCGGAATAATGGGTTGATTACTTAATTATAA
Source organism: Saprospiraceae bacterium UBA7687 (assembly GCA_002482845.1). Lineage (GTDB taxonomy): Bacteria > Bacteroidota > Bacteroidia > Chitinophagales > Saprospiraceae > OLB9. The sequence goes on along the minus strand of DLGT01000027.1, from coordinate 27,698 downwards.
AGATATCAACCCATTTTCCGTTTGTTTTTTAATCCCATAAACATATCTGAATTTTCTGACTGATTCTTTAACCAGTTTGAAGTAGAAGTATTAATTACTCCCTTTCATAATACAAAGATGCAATCATTGTGAAAGGTGAGCAAATACAAAATTGTTATCAAATAATATATGAATAATCGTAATATGAATAAAAAATTGAATGTGATTTAGTATAATGTCCACTAAGTCAATGTATTGCGTTTGTGTTTAATCTTGTTGTTATTGTTATTGTCTATTGATTTTGTATGATTGTGGAAGAAAAGGTTGATTTTATTCATAAAAATAATATTGATTTTAACATAATTTTGCGATTAAATTCAAAAAAATATTTTTTTCAATGAAAATTGGAAGATCAATATTGGTCAATCTATTTTAAAAGGAAGACTAAAAATGAAGAATCACAAGATTTCAGTTAATGATCTCACCAAAATATTGTATTTTTGCGGCCAATTTTGAATGAATAATATGGCAATTGTTTATTTGACCCGGGTTGAGAAGTTTAATGCAGCGCATAAGCTTTGGATCAATCAATGGTCGGAAGATGAAAATTTCGCTTTTTTTGGTAAGTGTGCCAATAAAAACTGGCATGGTCACAATTATACCTTATACGTCACTGTAAAAGGTACACCTGATCCTGTCATAGGTTTTGTACACGATGCAAAAAAGTTGAGTAAGATTATCAGAGAAGTAGTTACTGATAAATTAGATCACAGTAATCTGAA
>DLGT01000027.1:0-26921 GCA_002482845.1 Saprospiraceae bacterium UBA7687 | reverse complement strand
AATTTAGATATTGATTTTTTGCCTGAAGGTATGATGCCTACCACAGAAAACATGGCAGTTTTAATTTGGGAACAATTAGAGCCACATATTAAGGATTGTAAGTTGCACTGTATCAAGCTTCAAGAGACAGATACCATTTATGCCGAATATTACGGCGAAAAATAAATAAACATGGCATATACCAAAAAAGAAAGCTTTGATGAACAAATCACCCAAAAAATCAGTGGATATTACACAGAGATGATATCTATGTTGGGAGAGGATGTGGATCGTGATGGGCTTGCTAAGACGCCTGAAAGAGCTGCAAAGGCAATGCAGTTTTTGACACAAGGTTATGATCAAGATGCAGGTGAGATATTAAAATCTGCACTGTTTAAAGAAGATTATAGTGAGATGGTCATTATAAAAGACATAGAATTGTATTCTTTGTGTGAGCACCATTTACTTCCGTTTTTTGGTAAAGCTCATGTTGCTTATATACCAAATGGGTACGTGGTAGGATTGAGCAAAATTCCGAGGGTCATTGATGTTTTTGCTAGGAGATTACAAGTTCAGGAGCGAATGACCCATGAAATACTCCATGCTATAGATGATGCGCTCAAGCCACTGGGTGTAGCAGTCGTCATAGAAGCGGCACATATGTGTATGATGATGCGAGGCGTACAAAAGCAAAACTCTTCTACGACGACTTCGGCATTCACGGGTGAATTCAAAAATTTGGAGACAAGAAATGAATTTTTAAGTTTAATTTTAAAATAATATATGACCGCATTTGTATTTCCGGGCCAAGGAGCTCAATTCGAAGGAATGGGACTTACACTTTATGAAAACAATGAAGTAGCTAAAGAAATATTTGATAAAGCAGATTCAGTACTCGGATTTGAATTGTCCAAAGTGATGTTTTATGGTACTGCTGAAGAATTAAAACAAACTAAAATAACGCAGCCAGCATTGTTTGTACATGCTATTGCCACATTAAGAGCAAATGGTACAATCACACCTGATGCGGTGGCAGGCCATTCGCTTGGTGAGTTTTCAGCATTAGTAGCTAATGGCACATTAAGTTTTGAAGACGGTTTAAAATTAGTTTATATACGAGCACTAGCCATGCAAAAAGCTTGTGAATCAGTGCCAGGAACAATGGCAGCCATCCTAGGACTTGAAAATGAAGTTGTAGAGCAGGTTTGTGCAAAAATAGATGATGTGGTCGTAGCCGCAAATTATAATTGCCCTGGCCAACTTGTCATTTCAGGTTCCTTATCAGGTGTGACTACCGGCATGGAAAAATTGACTGAAGCAGGTGCAAAAAGAGCTATACAGTTAGAAGTAGGTGGCGCTTTTCATAGCCCATTAATGGAACCTGCCAAAAAAGAATTGGAGCAAGCCATCATGGACACTCATTTTAATGTACCAACATGTCCAGTTTATCAAAACATAAATGCACAACCAGAAACTGATCCTGAAGTCATAAAACAAAATCTAATCGCCCAACTAACGGGTGCTGTAAAGTGGACACAGACTGTCGAAAATATGCTCAAAGATGGGTGTACAAAGTTTGTAGAGGTAGGTGGCTCGGGAAAAGTGTTGTCAGGACTTATCAAAAAAGTAGATAGAGCTGTCGAAACAGAAACCCTATAACATGGTTATAAAAAAAGGTACATTACTGGTAGCGGAGCCATTTATGCTAGATCCCAATTTTAAGCGATCAGTTATTTTAGTGTGCGAACATGATTCTCATGGAACAACGGGTTTTATTCTCAATAAACCACTAGATATCAGGATAGATGCATTGATTTCTGACTTTCCAGAATCGAAGGCACCTGTTTTTATAGGAGGTCCAGTAGCTGTTGACAGTATTCATTACTTGCATAATGTCGGTGATTTATTGGATAATAGTGTAGAAGTATGTCCTGGAGTATATTGGGGAGGAGACTTTGAAAAATTAAAATTTCTGATGGAGAATGACCTGATACAAGACCATAATATACGTTTTTTTGTTGGTTATTCAGGATGGACAGAGGGTCAACTTGAAGAGGAGATGCAAGATCCATCATGGGTATTAGATGAGATGGACCCAAATTACTTATTTAAAACAAAACCTTTTGTATTGTGGCAAACGGTACTTCATAACAAAGGAAACATCTACACAGTAATCGCGCAAATGCCTGATTCAGTCAGCTTAAATTAATACAATATATCTAGACATATAACTTTGCCGATCACCGTAATAACATTTTAGTTCAATTATATAATTTCGTCCTTAAAAAATAGCACATGTATTACCTTAGAGATATATCCCTGAAATATGGTGAAAGAGTCCTCCTGGATGAAATTAGTTTTATGATAAGTCCAAAAGAGAGGATAGGTTTGATAGGTCGTAATGGTGCAGGAAAATCCACATTACTTAAAATTATTGCTGGTCAAAGTAGTCCTGATAGTGGCGGACTGGAGTTTCCATCCAAAACAACGGTGGGATATCTAAGACAAGAATTTGAACTTAATGAATCACAGACAGTCCTAGACGAAACCATGACTTGTCATGCAGAAGCACTTGCTTTACAACAACAATTGAATGATATCAATGTACAGCTTGAGACAAGAGAAGATTATGAAAGTGATTCTTACAGTCGGATGTTAGAAGACCTTGCAGATCTTTCGGGGAGATTAGAGCATTTTGATATATCTGCATTGGAAGTTGAGACCATTAAAATTCTTAAAGGACTTGGATTTACAGACAAGGATTTTTCTAAAAAAGTGGCTGAATTGAGTGGTGGCTGGAAGATGAGAATCGAATTGGCTAAATTGCTTTTGCGTACACCTGATTTGCTACTTCTAGATGAGCCTACCAATCACTTGGATATAGAATCTATCATATGGTTGGAAAATTATTTAGTAGATTATTTCGGTACGGTCATTGTTATTTCGCATGATATTCAGTTTTTGGAAAATGTGTGCAACCGAATCGCTGAAGTAGAAATGGGAGGCATTATAGACTATAAATTGAAATATAGTAAATTTCTAGAAGAAAAAGAAAAACAAAAGACGATACAAATTGCTGCATACGAAAACCAACAAAGAGATATAGCACAAAAGGAAAAGACCATTAGTAGGTTTATGGCAAGTGCTACTAAAACCAAGATGGCTCAGAGTATGCAAAAGCTACTCGAAAAAGTAGAAAGAATAGAGATTCCAGTGGAGTCTAGCAAAGCAATGACCATCCGATTTGCAGAAGTGCCAAGATCAGGAAGAGATGTGATAAGGGCTGTGGATGTATCAAAGTCATTTGACGATAAAACAGTTTTTAGCAACATAGATATCACTATTGAAAGAGGAGATAGGGTAGCATTTGTTGGTCAAAACGGTCAAGGTAAAACGACCATGGCAAAAATTATTGCCAAAATACTTCCACCTACTTCTGGCAAAATAGAAGAAGGGTCCAATATGCATCTCTCGTACTACGCTCAGAATCAGTCAGAACTGATAGACTTAAAAAGTACCGTGATGCAAGTCATGGAAGATAAAGCGCCTGAAGAAATGCGGTCTAGAATCCGAAACGTGCTTGGTTCGTTTTTGTTTTCAGGTGATGATGCTGAAAAAAAGGTATCTGTCTTATCTGGTGGTGAAAGAGCAAGATTGGCTATGGCGTCTTTAATTATGAAACCATGTAACTTCCTTATTTTGGATGAGCCTACCAATCACTTGGATATTTATTCTAAAGAAATACTCAAGTCAGCGCTCAAAGATTATCAAGGCACTTTATTGGTCATATCGCATGATAGGGAGTTTTTGGCTGGATTGACATCCAAAGTTGTAGAATTCAAAGATGGAAAAACTAGAGAATTTTTAGGGGACATTGAGTACTTCTTGGGTAAAAAGAAGCTGGACAATATGCGTGATGTAGAAATGCAAAAAACGGATGGTGTAAAAAGTGTTGATGTCTCTAATCCTGTAAAGAAGATAGACTCTGAAGATGCAAAAAAAATCAAAAAGCAGATTCAAAACACCGAACGAAGTATAGAAAAACTTGAAGGTGAAATCCAATTATTAGAAATAAAATTGGCTGATCCGAATTTCTATAGCGATCCTAAATTTATGGAGACCAATAAAAAATATAAGTCACTTAATGACGATTTAGCAGCAAAAATGCTTGAATGGGAAACTTTATCTTTTGAATTAGAAGGTATATAGTTTATTTGTTAACTTCCGATATATCCAATATCACATTTCAAACGATAATCTTCAAGCAGTTGAAAAAAGTATGGTACGGCTAAATTGCTGTAAGCACAAGTAGAGTTGAACAACAGTACAATACCTACATTTTTTTCTTTGTCAAAAGCAATTTCGGTCCTGAAACCATTGACCAAACCACCATGGTAAATCAAGTTGTTGTTCTGTGTCTTGATTATTCTCCAACCTAAACCATAGGACGAAGATACCGTTTCTGGCCATTTGTTAAAGTATTTGTCATCATCAGAAGTACTGATATAAGGCGTAAAAGCAAGCGACAGTGCTGTCGGCGAGATGACATAAGGGTAATACCCCATGACAGCATCTAGCCATTTTTTCATATCTACAATCGGCGCATTAACACCACCTGCAGATGGGACATTGTAGTAATGCGGACTTAACTCTACAGGTTTAAATCCATATTTATTTCCATTATATTTATGACCGCTACTATAATTGGTGGTACTAGTAATCGCATCAAATGTGCAAGAGCTACCACACATTTCTAAAGGCGAAAAAATATAATAATCAAGTGCGTTTTGGTATGACATGTTGGTCGCTTTTTCTACCACCCTTTCTATCAAACCGAATGCAGCATTTTGATAAGCATAAGCTTTGCCCGTACTATCACGTGGTGCGATGCTATTCAGATATTTGATAATAGTAGGCATATCTCTATTTTCGTCCACAAGATTAGAAAAAGCATGTTCGGTAAGGCCAGAAGTATGTGTGAGAATGTGTTTGACTCTAAGTACATTATCTGGCGTTTTAGCTTTCAGGGTTAGTTCAGGGATGTACATAGCAATTGGGTCGTCGAGATGTAGTAAATTTTTATCAATCAGAATAGCTGCAAGAATTCCTGCAAAACCTTTAGACACAGAGCCTAATCTAAAAACAGTTTCTGAGTCAATTGGGGCATTTGTAAGTAGTGATTTAGTACCATATTGTTTTTCAAAAATGACTTCATTGTTTTTTAGGACTAGCACTGCTACACCTGGGCAACTATATTTTAGGAGATTGGTTTGTATTTGTAAATCAATTAATCTATTGAGTGTTGTATCTATAATAATAGCAGGTTTTTTTACAAGTTGTGAAACAGTAGGTGCTACTTTTTTTTCTGAATAGACATAAATCAGAAAAGCTAAAAAACTAATAAGTGAAAGTATAATTATGGTAGGAACTATACTGCTTTTTATGTTCATTTAGTGGTGTTTATTTATAACTTTCAAAGAAAAAATCTAATGAGATAAGCATTGAAAGTGGCAAATGCTTGTAAATTAAATATGGTTTGCGATGTTAGAGCGTTAATTTGTAAAAAGGTATATTGAAGCTGAATTCATTGATATGACCTTTGAATACATATTAAAATAAATGCAAATATATACTTATTTTATAAATTATTGCCTATTGTAACTCTATTTGCCAAATGAATATTACATTTACATTCATATTTTAGATAAATACTCTAATTTGAACGCATAATATAGCGCCACATTTGATATGCAGCAGATTCTAGAAGACATTTTGTTTGATGTAAAGAACCAGCCTAATACTGGATCGATAGCTACATATATTCCAGAATTGGCCAAAATTGACCCTAGTAAATTTGGCTTATATTTGAAGTTTTTGGATGGATCTGCATATTCTATTGGTGATAGTATGGAAACATTTTCTATCCAAAGTATTTCAAAAGTATTTGCTACAGCACTTTTATTTTCTAAGATTGATGACAAAATGTGGGATCGAGTAGGAAAAGAACCATCTGGCAATCCATTCAACTCGCTTGTACAGTTGGAATATGAAAAGGGCATTCCTCGCAATCCACTGATTAATTCTGGAGCCATTGTGGTAGCCGATATGCTAGTAGATATCTTGCAAGACCCTAAGGTTGATTTTCTGAATTTCATCCGTTACTTATCATCAGATCAAACAATTGACTATAATATGTTCGTTTTCGAATCAGAAAAAAATACTGGTTTTAGAAATGTAGCTTTGGCAAATTTTATAAAAAGCTTTGGTAATATACGAAATGACGTCAACGAAGTGTTGGACTTTTATTTTCTGATGTGTTCTTTGGCTATGAGTTGTCAGCAATTAGCAGAGTCGTTTTTATTGTTTGCAAATCATGGCGTTCATCCAAAATCACGTGAAGCAATCATGACCGTGAGTCAGACAAAAAGGATGAATGCACTTATGCAGACCTGTGGTTTCTATGATGAAGCTGGTGAGTTCACTTTCAAAGTTGGGCTGCCTGGAAAAAGTGGCGTAGGAGGTGGAATTGTAGCCATCCTACCAAAAAAATATAGTGTAGCAGTCTGGGGTCCGATATTGAATGCGAAGGGCAACTCTGAAGCAGGAATGAAAGCTCTAGAATTATTGACAACTAAAACAGGTTATTCCATTTTCTAAAACATTTTTACAATGACAGATATCAATAGCATACAAATTAATTTTGACCAAGGCCAAGTAATTTTGCTTAATATTTGTTTAGGGTTTTTGATGTTTGGTGTTGCACTGGATTTGAAATTATCAGATTTTAGCTATGTATTAACAAATAAAAAAGCAGTCTTGTCTGGTTTGATTTCTCAGTGGATACTATTGCCTTTTCTAACCGTTTTATTAGTTTGGTTGTTTCAACCAGTTTATAGCATTGCGCTTGGAATGATCCTGATAGCAGCATGTCCAGGAGGGAATGTATCTAATTATGCCGTACATCTATCAGGAGCAAATGTCGCACTTTCGGTAGTGTTGACGATGATTTCTACTATATTTTGTGCGTTATCCACTCCATTTATTTTCGCGCAGTTACGTAAGTTTATTCCCGAAGGTCATGCTGGTGAGATTATATTTGATATTAGTTTTATGAATATGATATCTACAATTGTACAATTAATATTAGTGCCACTTATTCTTGGTTATGTTTGTGTTACTTTTTTTCCGATGTTAGTAAATAAAATTAAAGGAGTAGTAAAAAAACTGAGCTTACTTATTTTTATAGGGTTTGTGGTGGCAGCTGTAGCTGGAAATCTAGACAACCTAAAGAACTACATAGGTTTGGTTTTTTTTATTGTATTGATACATAATGGACTTGCACTGGCTGTAGGATACTTTTTTTCATCTTCAATAATGAAACTACCTTCCGACGATGCAAAAGCTATATCCATAGAAACGGGGATTCAAAATTCGGGATTAGCGCTTATTCTGATATTTAATTTTTTTGATGGAATGGGTGGTATGGCGCTGATCGCAGCATGGTGGAGTGTGTGGCATTTACTATCTTCCTTAGCCTTAGCTACATGGTGGAAAGGACGAAATAAGGCAATATCATAGATTAGTTTAATTTTGGCGGATTGGAGTTTTTTATTGTGTAAAAATATGTAAATCATATTTTTATACATATTTAAATTATTAAATTGTTTGACAAATATTGGTTTCATTTTATGATTAAAGTCTTTTCTTAGATATTTTCTAATCTGAAATGAGTAAAGTTGTAATAGTTTGAATGAATGTTAATGATAAAGTTATATTATTGAATTATATCTAAATAAATACACTATTTGTTAGAAATAATATAACAGATGGATCGTAAGGTTATATATTTGCATCATCAAACGTGATAAAATAACGATAGTTTTTGAAATTTTGGTTAGACAAATCATGTTTGTAATTTCATTTAATGTTTTTACAAATTATCACAACATTGTGAGGTGTTGAAATTGGCAGACATGCCCTCCTGTCTCGAGGGTGGAGATCACGTGATAAACGAACAGCGTATTTGGATTGGCGTTACTTCAATCCTAATACACTCTAGCTAAATGCTCCGTGGAGGTTCGAATCCTTCTCTCACAGCTTTTTTTAAAAGATACATTAAGGAAGACAAAAGGTACTTTTTCTGAGTGTATTAAATTTGAGTAAACAAACTATTATAACATTGTGAGGTGTTGAAATTGGCAGACATACCCTCCTGTCTCGGGGGTAGGGATCACGCGATAAACGAAAGGTATGGGTTGACCACACAATTCCGGTCTTCGGAATTTGCCTTTTGGCTAAGTGCCCTTTGGAGGTTCGAATCCTTCTCTCACAGCTTTTTGCTTGAATATTTTAAATTGGGTGATTGGTTAATTTGCTCAAGATTTAAATTTTTGCAAAGTAGATATTAAATTTCTGCTGTAATTTGAAGTAGTGTATTAATTTATACTACTTTTTTTTTGTCCATAATTGAAGATAACTTACTTTTAGACTTTCATTAGAATTTTACTCTTTTTATACAATAATACACCAACTGAGAATATGCAGAAATACAGAAATATTTTTGTGGCAGCAACAAGTCAGCATGTAGGCAAAACCACATCTACCTTGGGCCTTGTATCCACATATATGAAAAAAGGGCTAAAAGTTGGATATTGTAAACCTGTAGGGCAAAAATTTCTAGACATACAGAATCTTAGAGTTGATAAGGACACCATTTTGTTTGCAGATTTGATCAATTTTGAAATTGTACCCGAACTACACAGTCCTGTCATACTCGGTCCAGGTGCTACCGAGATGTATCTAGACGAACCAGAGAAATTTGATTTAGAACATATACTTCTGAATGCACAGAAAGAACTAGCTCGTGCTAACGAACTCATCATATATGAGGGGACAGGACATCCAGGAGTAGGAAGTGTGGCGAATTTGTCAAATGCAAAAGTCGCAAAATTGCTCAATGCAGGAGTAGTGATGATTGTAGAAGGTGGTGTAGGGAGCACTATAGATATGCTCAATATGACAACTTCCTTATTTAGAGAAGAAAACGTACCCATCATAGGTGTAATAATAAACAAAGTGATACCAGAAAAGATGGATAAAGTACGTCATTATGTAGGTAAATGGCTTGATAACCAAGGGCTTCCGTTATTGGGCTTGATGCCATATGAAAAAACCTTGGCATATCCACTTATAAGATCTGTGGCAGAAGCTGTAAAGGGTGTAGTGACTTACAATGCAGATTTTGTAGATAATAAAGTGGAAAGTATCATCGCTGGATCGTTGATTGACCTTAAAGAATTGAAGAGTTCGCAAGATTTATTACTGGTGGTCGCTACTCGGTCTATAAATGAAGCTATCAAAAAAATAGAATTTATGGCTCACCACAACGGCATAAAGAACTGTCCACTTTCAGGTATAGTAGCGACCGGAGAAGGTCAAATGGATAGACACACTATTAAATATATTGAAGAAAATAATTTACCGCTTATCAGGACAGAATTTGATACTTATGGTTCTGTGCTGCGCATAAGCAAGATAGAAGTGAAGATAAATCGTAGTACACCGTGGAAAATTAAAATGGCCATAGATCTTATAGAAAACAATATCAATTTAGACATGATCCTAAATTCCAGTAGATTATAGGGGTTGTTTTTGGACTGTTAAAATAAAATAATTAATAATTTTTGAATTTGATTTTAATTTTTAAATAGGATTCATTATCATTGCGATGAGTTATAATAAATCGGGTTATAAATTGAATAATCTTTAATTAATGTATGTATGAAGCCAGTTAAAAGTGTAGTTCAAAAGACGATTTGCCTGATCTTGGGAGGAGGTGCAGGTACTAGACTTTACCCATTGACCAAAGATCGGTCAAAGCCAGCGGTTCCAATAGGTGGCAAATATAGATTGATAGATATTCCGATTTCAAACTGTCTGAATTCAGGCTTGTACAGAATTTTTGTTTTGACTCAGTATAATTCTGCATCCCTAAATAAACACGTAAAGAACTCATTTCATTTTGATAATTTCTCTAATGGATTTGTAGATATTCTAGCTGCAGAACAGACGAGTAATAATATGGAGTGGTTTCAAGGTACGGCAGACGCGGTTCGCCAGTCTGTAAGAAACTTTGCTTACTACGATTTTGATTATATACTTATTTTGTCAGGCGATCAGCTATATCAGATGGATATAGAAGAAATGCTTATCAATCATGTGGAGCAATCTGCGGACGTAACCATCGCAACTATACCTGTTGTAGCGAGTGATGCTACATCCTTTGGTATCATGAAAGTCAATGAAGATGGCAAAATTAAAAGTTTTATAGAAAAACCGAAAATGGATGTGCTTTCTGATTGGTCATCTGAAGTGACAGATGATATGAAGGCAAAAGGCAAAATTTATCTTGCTTCTATGGGGATTTATGTGTTTAGTAGACCTGCTTTAAGAGCATTGTTAAATGATAATCCTAGTGCATTAGACTTCGGAAAAGAACTCATACCAGATTCGATCAATAAAGGGATGAACGTTGTAAGTTATGCATATGATGGATATTGGACAGATATAGGGGATATAAAATCATTCTTCGAAGCGAATATTGCTCTAGCAGATGATATCCCTGAATTCAATATGTTTGATAATGAAAACAAAATATATACAAGAGCTAGGCTTTTACCACCTGCGAAGTTTTCAGGTGTCACATTCAGCAAAGCAATAGTAGCTGAAGGTTCGATAGTCCACGCCAAAATGGTCGAAAACTCAATATTAGGTATCAGGTCGAGAATAGATTTTGGCACCATTGTTAAAAACTGTTACATCATGGGCAATGACTATTTCGAATCGCTCGAAGATATGTCTATACCAGGCAAGATACCTATGGGAATAGGTAAAGACTGTTATATAGAAAATGCCATTATTGATAAACATGTTAGGATTGGTAACAATGTATTGATTAGGGGTAATGATAGCTTGGAAGACGTGGAAAGCGAGCATTATGTTATTAAAAAAGGTATTGTAGTCGTCAATAAAAACGCCATCATACCAGATGGTACTATTATCGGTTATAGATAAAATAGCTTAGAATAATTAAAGGTAGGGTATGGTTTTTAAATGATTTTAGCTGTTTGGAATTCTCTTTTTGGATGATTTTTGTCATATTTGTCTGGTGTTATCTAGCGTAAATTTATGCTAAATAATAGAGATATGAATACGGAAACAACCTTAAAAAAGATAAACACATCAAAAATCATTTTTGTGTCGCCTGATGATAGTATTTCAAAAATTGAAGAAATTTTTGATCTTATGCCCGTTCACCATGTATTAGTGTTGGATGGAGAGATTTTGGTAGGTGTCATCAGTAAATCTGATTTGCTTAAAATGTACAAGGATCACATCACCAATGGTATATTGCCAAATCGAAGTGAGATTAGAGCAAAACAAATCATGACATCAGATTTGATCACATTAGATGTAGATGACACAATTGGGCTTGCAGCAGACATATTTTTGTCCAATAAAGTGCACTCCATTCCTTTGTTTGATGGAAATAAGCTAGCCGGAATTATTACAAATCATGACATTATCAAATATTGTTTTACCCTTTGAGACAATTATAACTTGGTGGGTATAGCCTAAAATATCTAGGTAGTTTACACTTATAAGTGTAGTTATAGCAAAAAAAAAAAAGAGAGTCAATTCGGTCGACTCTCTTTTCAGATGTTTTGAATTTTAAAAATCTTTTGATCTTTATCTATTCATGTATTTAATAATTAACTAAAACTATGCCAAACTATTATTTTACAACAATTAATTTGTGTGTACTTACTTTACCATCAATAGTTACATTTACATTGTATATACCTGCAGGCACTGTATTAAGTAAGATATTTGCATCTGCATGATTGTTTTGAATGGTAGATTTAAAGATACCACCGCTTATGACTCTACCAGATACATCTAGTAAATCTACATTTACTTTTGCTCCTGATGCAGCATCAATACTTAGGTTGAAAAATCCATTTGCAGGATTTGGGTAGATTTGAACCAAATTCACAGCTAAAGATCTACTATCAGTCGTGTTTTCTGATTGTAGTGTAAGATTGGCTGCATTTAGCTGATTGACACTTATTTTTGGTTCTATACTTCTTACTTCTTTACAACCTCTATTGTCAGTGATTTCTAATGTATATACACCGACATTGTCTGCACTAAGCGATTTTATTTTTATATCTTTTTCGTAAGATTTAAAGCCATTAGGTCCATTCCATTCATATGAGAAAGGACCATATTGCGTAGCATCGTTTAACTTTACTTCAAGATCTAATTGTTGTTTTGTGACCTTTGATGCAATTGTTTTTATAACTTCGATGGTCGGAGTAGGAGCAGGTGTATTGCCAGCGTATTTTTGTTCAATACCGCCCATTGTAAACCCATTGCTAAAATCACCACCTGACATTCCTCTTTCTGAAGAACTTAAGTGTGTTCTTACATCATAAATTTTGATATCTGCACCACAATTGGCTACAGAATTAACTTTAAAGCTAAAAAGCTTTACAGCATCTCCTTCTTTTAAGTCATTGTAGAAAGCAGAAGGTGACAAATTAGGGATGATTGATACATAGTCATTAAAAGGGTCTGTAAAAGGTTGTTCTTTAACGTTAGAAACTGTCCAGGCAGCTGCTTTTGATCCTTCATAATTTTGATTGTTTTGTAATGGCATATAGCTCTTTACAACTTCAACATTACTACCGCTAGGTACCACCACCGTAAACTGAGCATTTAATTGAACTCTTTCTCTCATGGATGTAGCAGTTCCTTTTTTGACCAAAAGATAGCCATCAAAAAGGTTGGTCACAGGATTAAATTTAACCTGATAATTTATTTGGCTAACTTGTGCGTTTACAAATCCTGCTGTAAGCAATAAAGCAAAAACTGTAAATAAAGACTTAACTTTCATATTGAAAAGGTTTGTTTTGGGATGAACATTAAATGTACTTTTATATGACACAAAAATACTACCCTTACCCTTATTCAAGAATCATACCAATCAAATATTTTTTTATGTCATATGTTCTTGATTTCAAGTGAAAGAAAATCTAGAGTAGATTAGTCCTTGATATATTAAATATTATCTTAATTTATACTAAATACGTTATTAATAGTTTGGGTCTAAATTACTTGTTTTGCTTTATTTCTTAATGACATTAATATTTTTTGTAATATTTTTCTAGGTTTTTGATGAAGTGGATAAGATTGGGCCTAAATATCAAATAATTTTAGACAATAAAACAATATTACATGACAAAGTGATAGTCTACTCGGAAGTTGTTAATATCTAATACTTGGTATAGAATTTTTGTTTTAATAATTAAAAGATCAATGAGAAGACACCATGATGGATAGTAAAACGGATTATTATTAGGAGATTATAGTTTTATGAGAATATACATTGTAGAGTAGTTTCTTTTTCAATACGATTGTTACAGTTCATATGTGGTTTTGTATAAATAAAAAAGCCCGTGTAAGACGAAAACACGGGCATTACTCAATTTAATAACCAAAACTCATATACTCTTTATAATTCAAATACCGTGCCAAATATTTTTACATTAACTAATATGACAATGTGTATTTGAATTTTATTTATTTAGAATTAACCTCAATAAGGTTAATGTTTCTTCAAAAAAAAGTGCTCGTGACTTTTCACGAGCAACTACGAATTTTACAATTTAATAACCAAAACTTACACAATGCAAATGTAATACATATTAAGTATATTTAGTATGTGTTTTTTAAATTATTTTAGTCTATTTTATATAATTTTTTATTTATATTTTTAATAAATTGATAATGAGTATGATATGAATATTTATAAGAACATATGTTTTAAATATTTATTTTGTTTTATACTGAAAATGAAGCTAATGTATTGTTTTGGCTTGCTTTTAATGAAGTGTAATACTTAAAAACTACAAATTATTTGGCATTTTTTGTGAAACAACTAAGTATAATGAAACTATAATATGTATAATATTGACTCAAAAATATCTTTTAAATTGCTGGATATATTTATTAAATTATGTTCAATGCTTCAACTTATTGAAATAAAATTATCATTAACATAATTTTTCTAAATGGAATTCTTGTCACGTTGTTATACACTGGTAGGAATTTAAATAGAAAACAGGAAGTCACCGATGTTCAATATGTATAAAAAATGTTTTTACAAAATAATGATAATTGTCACTTTATGAATCACAACTTTATCATTAGCTTTGTGGTTCATTCGTAAAAATAGTAGATGTCGGGTTTTAATAAAGCAGAATTGCTTGAAGAATTGAAGGATTGGCACGTAATGTTGAGTAAGTATCAGGTCCCAGATACTAAAAAAGCAGTCATCCAAGTAGTAAATAGTTATGGGATTTTTATCGCCTTGTGGATTCTCCAGTTTTATTTATATAGTCACTCCATCTTTTGGGTCATTGGACTAGCCATTCTAAATGGTTTTTTGCTTGGTAGGATATTTATTATTCAGCACGACTGTGGGCACAAGTCCTTTTTCAGAAGTCGTTCTGCCAATGATATCATAGGCACCATAAGTAGCTTTTTTACTTTTATACCTTATAAATATTGGGCAGCAAATCATAACTTTCATCATGCACACAATGGTCAGATAGAACATTCGGGCGTTGGCGATATAGAGTGTTTGACGGTGGAGCAATACAGCAAGTTGAAATTAATAGACAAAATTAAATATCGAATATATAGACATCCACTTTATTTGTTTACGATTGGTGGATTCTTTTATGTAGCGATCTACAACAGATTTGCCTTCCTGAAAGAAGGAGTATTTGCCAAAGTCAAAAACTCTGTAAAATGGGCCAATATCTTCTATGCCATTATTTATGTCGGATTAGGATTTTTGATCGGATTTGAAGATTTTTTTGTAGTACAACTAGTCAATCTCTTCTTTTTTGGCACTTATGCACTTTGGTTTTTTTACATTCAGCATCAGTACGAGACCGTATACAAGTCATCAAAAGAAAACTGGAATTATGTTGTTTCGGCACTCAAGGGAAGTACATACTATGATTTGCCATTCTTTTTACATTGGTTGACCGGTAATATTGGATATCACCATATACACCACCTTAGCCCTGCCATTCCGAATTATAATCTAAAGGCTTGTAACGAAGCATTTCCTGTTTTCGAAAAGTACACCAATAAAGTAACTTTTTGGCAAGGATTCAGTAGCGTGTTTGCAAATCTTTATGATGCAGATGCAGGTAGAATGATATCTTTCGGAGAGTATAGCAAAAGGAAATATATGTAATTTTGGTGTGTACCCCCAAATTGCACTTTCATAAAAATTGCTTTTGTTAACCCCATCCCTGAATGGAGACATAAGCAATTTTTTAACAATTGAATGAAAAAATGGGATGTACCCTAATTTTTTATACCATCCATTTTGTAAATTTTGATACTTTTAAATGGCAATATTGGTATAGAAGATCTTAGTTATTGAAACAAGTAGCCCATCTATAAATTTTCTCTCTAAAATTTTGTTTCCTAAATTGTCAAATTGATACGCTATAGTGTGTTCGTCACAATCATATTGCGACATTTTGATTAGCTTTCCTGATGCATTATATTCATAAGTTTTAAATAATATTCTTTCATCTTTGTTGAATCCATAATAGAATGACTCAAGCTGTTTGTTTTTATTGTATTCGTAAAAATGAAATTTCTTTTTTTCGTATGACTTGCTAATTATTTCTTCAGTAGACAATAAGTCATCTATATAATATTTTTTAGTTTTTGATTGGGTCGTCCTATCTTTTCGTTTTACAATTTCATCAGTCAATTGTAGATTTTTATTGTATTTGAATTTTGTAGAATTAGAAGTAGTATTAAAAATATATTCTCTTATTTTAATCAAAAGATTATTGTCATCATAAAAGTATTTCTTCTGGATGACAGGATATTCACTACCGTTGATGTATTTGTCACTTGATAGTAATATGGAATCGTTTTGATAAATATATATCGTTTTAGAAAGTATATCTTGCTGATATTCTTCCACACAAAACCCAAGACTATTAAATTTATATTCTCCGATTAATAAAGAGTCTTGTCCGACTTTTCCATCAGATACTAGGTACCGATACTTAGATATATAATTTCCTACTGCTGGACTTAGGTATTTAATTTCTTGAGCTATTCCATGGAGGTTGCCGAAAAGAAGTAAAAGTAAGAGGTAATGTTTCATTGTAAATATTTTTGTTCTTTTATATGTTTTAAGATAATTTTACTGACTTCTTTAGCTTAGATATTTAACCTGTTCATAATATTCTGTGATTCTGTCGTCCACGATAATATCTCGATTTTTTAGTGGTTGCTTAAGTATGACTCCTTCTAAAGTTCTACACCTACTCAAGGCTACATAAGTCTGCCCACTTTCAAAAGCGCCACCACCCATATCAATAATGACTCTGTCAAATGTTTTTCCTTGGCTTTTGTGGATAGTAATCGCCCATGCAAGTTTTAGTGGATATTGTTTGAATGTGCCTACGACTTTGGTAGTGATCTGTTGTGGTTTTTCAGCATCATTTTCGTATTTTAAGATTTCCCATTCTTGACGATCTACTTCGATGGTTTTGTCAGAACCATTATCATCTGGAATGCGTACCATGATTCGTTCATAATTTGCTTCTGTGACAATGCCGATAGTGCCATTGACAAATTGTTTTTGCAAATCATTTTTAACAAACATAACTTGAGCGCCAACCTTGAGAACTAAATTAAATTCGGTAGGGTAGAGCTGTGGATTAAATTCGCCTGCCACGGTTGCTTGATAAGCTACTTCTGGGAGTTGAATGGCTTTGAGTTCGTTTTCATTGATACGATTAGCAATGTCATTTCTACTACACAAAGTGATAAAAAAGTCATCTTCAGCTGGCACAGGAAGATGCCTTTCATTCAAGTACATAAAATCATCATAATCCAGACTGTTCAAACGTATATTGTCCAATAGATTGATGAAGTTTCGTTCTTCTTGGCGATAGACATGGAGTAATTCCACCATCTTTAGTTCGATGTGATGGATGACTTGTGCCGAAAAAAAATATGGCGTTGGATAGGTGGTTTGGAAATATTGCTTTTCGAATGGTGTAGCAACCACAGGCGGCAACTGAAATAAATCTCCAAAAAATATCATTTGCACACCACCGAAAGGGGCGTTAACATTGCGATTGATACGTAAAAAATAATCAATATTGTCAATAATATCTGCACGAACCATGGATACTTCGTCTATGATAATCATGTCTGTATTGACATAAATGCGGAAGTTTTTTCGTTTTTCTATCTCAGATCTATTGAGCAATCTAGGAGGAAATCCAAAAAACGAATGAATGGTCTGACCACGAACATTAAGTGCTGCAATTCCAGTGGGTGCAAGTACGACTACTCTTTTTTTGGTAGTATTTCGAAATACTTGTAGCAAAGTCGATTTGCCTGTACCTGCTCTACCTGTGATAAATAAGTGATCTTTGGTGTACTCCAGTTGATCTAGGACACCCGAAAACTCCTGACTTAGCGTAATGGGAATTTTCATTTGATTAAAATTATCTTCTGCGACCTCTACCGTAATCTGGTCGGAATCCTAGTCGAAGTGTAAATTGTAGTAGTCTTGGATTGGACGAAACATCTGTTAATTGACCACCTGATAAGGCAAGATTTTCCCAATTCATTCCCATATTGAAATAATAAGAAATGATAGGTGTGATGGTCAGTAAATCACTCACACCAATGTCCATACCTAAGCCGATACCTGCTTTAAAAGCAATACCTTCAGTATCTGTAACTGGATATATTAGGTCAATTAATGGATCTGGTGTAGTAGCAGTGCTGTAGTAACTTATACCAGGTGTAAAGTGAAAAAATAAACCTTTATTTATGGATGGACCTTGTTTAGAGAAAGTAGGACAGTCACAATCAGCTTCTAGGTCTAGGGCATATATTTGGGTATGAAAATTAAAATTATAGGAGGTGAATTTTGTTTCGGTTAGTGCAGCATTACTGTATTTGGTAGTAGCCAAAGCATAAGAAATCTCAGGCATAAATTCTATCCTTCTTTTTTTAAGTTTGAACCAATAATCAATTCCTAGTTCATATCCTGGAGAATACAGTTTTCCGTCCGTATTATATCGCTCTTCAAATGCATTTTCCCAATCAGAAAAATTGTTGTTATTGTATTTCATTCTCAATCCAAATTGACCACTAACGTCCATGGTTAAAAATAAAATGCTAATTAAGATTGCTGAAAATTTGACTGTCTTCATCTGAAAGGAAATTGATAATTGATATTGAATTAAGAATTAACGAATTTACTATTGTTTTTGTTTTGATAGGTATGTAAAATTGACTTTGAAATAGTTGGTTTACAATAACTTAATTTTTAGAGACATTGTAAATGATTCCAAAAAGCAAATTAATGTTTTGGATACTGGTATACGGTTCATATCGTGAAAATATCGGTTCTTTAAAGAAACGAGAATATCCAGCATTAAACTTCAAGCCTATCGAACTAATTTTAAAAATAATTCCTGAGTTTATGCTCATCCCAAAACTCCTTACTTCCTGATTCAAGACCCGGTTTGAATTTGCCAAAAGCTTTGATAAATTCGAAGCTAAAAGTAAACCTCCATTAAGGAAAAAAGAATGATTTTTTTTGTTTTTAACATATTCTGGCAATATTCCTACATAAAGTTTTTGGTTTAAAAGGAAACTATTAATGTTTTCAGTCTGTAGTCCCTGACCTTGATCATATTTGTATGAGATGCTAATATAATTTTTTAGTGAAAGAAATCCCAATTCTGTTCGAAGTCTAAAGTTGTTTTTTTCTTTACTTGTGAAACCTACCACAAATAAATTTCCATTGTCGTTATATGAACTTGTACCATTAATCTCTGAGTTATGATGATATATTAATTTTGACCTTGGTACGCCTAAAGAGACATCAATCTCAAAATTTTGGCTAGTTAGTTTTAAGGTAAACAGGACAAAGCATAAAAGTAAACTTTTAATTTTTAGGTGAGAATTACTATTTTTCATTAATTAAAATTAAAAGGTAAAAGTGCTACAAATCAAATGACAACCTATCACAACTTCTTAATTCTCTCATGTTTTCAATTTTTATCTTAAGCACTTTGAAACAATGATATTATAAAGGTAAGCAATTTACCATTATTTATTTGCTAAATTTCGAATAAGCTATCATTCCATCTCATTAATCCAATCCGTTATCAATGCCAATCCTTCTGTATGCGCCATTTTTCTACCCAACTCTGGCATAGCAACACCTGGCTGTAAAGAGTGCATACGATAATGAAGGATAGATTGATCAGGTTTGCCTGGTACGATGTCATATTTAAGGCCACCTGAGCCAATACCCGCTGCTATCGGAGTTTTCATGACACCATAGGCGATGGGATTTTTTTCAGAAGCGAGTAGATTGAGTGCACTGTTTTTGGCAGGACCTTCTGGTCTGTGACAATGCGCGCAATTGATATCTAAATATGCACGTGCTCGATCATCTGTTGACAAGGATGTATCAGCATAATTTGCTAATTTTGGGCAAGATGCAGCACTTGTGATACCTTGGAGTTTGCCTAGCGATATGAAGTGATCTATTTGATTGATCGTGGATGAAGCAAAAGTATAAGGTTTGTTTAGATGTCTTGCAGCTGGACCGATTGGCATCATTTTGCCAGCATACTCATGACAACTTTTACATTGGATGAGATTAGGTACGCTATAATTTACAGTTTGGTTTTTGCCAGCTTCGTCTATCCAAGCTACCGTTTTTGTTTCGCCTGCGATGGTGAGAAAAGCATCGTTTTGGGCCTCATTCCAGATGTAGGTGAGCGCCGTCCAATCGTTATTTTCACGAATGAGTACCCTAGTTTCTATGTGTTGTAAGTCTTTTTCTGGCTGTCTGAAATCCTTTGGATAATAAAAAAACTTAAAGATCAAACTACCTTCTGGGAAATCAAATGCTTGATCTTCATGGTACGTCATTGCTGTTCCTTCTGGCAAATAAATAAATCTTTTTTTGAAAGCATAATCAGTAAAAAGCGACGAATTTAAGTCGTAAGGTAAGACGCCATCTTTTGGTTTTATCTCAGCAAGTGGTAATTCAAACATGTCGTAATCTGACAGTTTTTTCAAAGCTCTTACTTCTTCTATGCTGCTGTGTGTATAGTTTTCTTCTGTGATTTGGACGGATTGTTCTTTTTGTTTACAAGCATTTGGGATAGAGGAAATTGTGAAGAAAATGAGTATTGGGATCAGAAAATTACTGCGAAATATATTAGACATTTGGAGAGATTTAAAGATTATTGACCTGGAAATTTGAAGGTGGTTTCTGTTACTATGCCTTCTTTACACAGATATTGACTTGGATCGGTAAGGATGTTTTTTAGATTTTCGGGAATATTTAGGTTGGCAAAAGAAGCTTCGGATTGGTCTATACAAAAATCAAAACCACCTTTTAATTTGGTATTAGAAAATCCATCAATTACAATGTCTGGCGTATCCATAAAAAACTTGGTCAAAAACAACTTTCCAAAATCTGACTCTAGGGTAGGGAACCAATGTGTATTGGAGAAAGTATTGCCGTGAATGAATACATGATTTGGATAAGGATCGTATAAGCTATCTAATTTGTACAGATGATTGACAGGCTGACCAGATGAGTCGTTTTCCTTTTTGTCTTGAGACATTTCTGTCACCAAATCATAACTAATGATGGCAGTCGGACAAGTACGATTATCCTTAATTTCGTTACCGAAAATTTCTATATTTCTCGTAGCCAACAACATGATGCCAGTCCCAGGTGGAACCATACCAACAATGTTACCTTTTGGTGCAAAATTAGTGTGATTATTGCTGATGACTTTATTGTTATATACCCTAGTGTGGTGGCCATATTGAGTTAATCCAGGAAGATCAAAAACCAAGATTCCACCTGTATTGTTGTATGTATGGTTGTCGTAGATTTCTACAAAATTACTGTTTTCACTCTCGATTCCTGCTACATTTTCATAAACAACATTTCGCCTGATTACAACAGAATCTGATTGTCCCACGTACACACCTGCATCCGATGCACGAGCGGCTACACAATCTTCTATCACAACCCGTTTGCAAAGCACGGGATAAAAACCATAGGCTCCATTACTCTCTTTGGCACCATTGGTCCAGTAAACTTTCACTTTGGAGAAGAGAATACCATCTGTATCCGTGACTTTGATGTTGTCTCCTTTGGCATCTTCTACGGTCAAGCCTATGAGTTGGATGTTTTTACAATTAGCGATTTTGATACCTTCTGCGCCTTCTTGTTGCCCTTTGAATGATAGTATGGTTTCTTCCATGCCCTCACCTATGATGACGATATCTGATTTGCCATCCATCATGAGACTACGTGTAAACCAAAAATGACCAGCATCGAGTCGGATGGTGTCACCGTTTTTTGCAGAAATAAAAGCAGTTTGCAATCCTTTTTCGATATTTTTCCAAGCGATACCATGACGTTCATCTTCTTGTTGGCAGCTTAGCAATATCGAGATAATAGCTAAATAAAGACCTAAGTTATACCATGATTTTCTGGACATAAAAGGGTGGCATTTGATGTGGTAGCAAATTTAAATAAAAATTGGAATTGTCACTTGAATTCAGGTAGTAATATACTTCAGAAAGAACATTTTATCATTTAATTAGTAATGGAATGTCAATTTCTTGAAACAATAAGTGAATGCAACTTTAAATCAATGTACATTCTATATTCACCTGGGCTCAAACGTGGACCAAAATAATTTTTATATTTAATGCCTGAAAATAGAACTAAATCCTTATCCATGGGCATAATTTCGATTTTTGCTCCAAAAGGAACTTTAGAAATGTCAATTAAGGTTTGATAAGGATCGGAACTAAAATTATAAAAAGTCAAATTATCCGAGTAACTATTTTGTTCAATATTATTACAATCAATTGGCACAATGTTACTTCTAATATATTGTGTTTTGTTTTCTATCTTGGATAAATAAAGACTATCAAAACAGTTGAAAGTGATGTCAACATGGTGTAAACTTTCAGGTAATTTTGGTAAGGTAGATAATGCATTAGCTGATGCTAAAAGTGTGTATAATTTTAGATTCAATTTTGGTAAGTCAGAAAGGTGATTACCACTGATATTCATAAATCTTAGGGAATCTGGGATATTGGGTAGTATTTTTAAGATATTTTGTTCTGCCTCAAAGTTTGTAATTGTATTTGGCAAATTTTCAATTGCATTAATGCTATTCCAACTTATCTTTAATTCTTTTAAACCATCACTAAGACTGGGTAGAAATTCTAATTTATTTATGGAGCAATCCAAACGTGTTAATGTTGTCGGTAAATCAGGTAATCTCGTAATTTGATTTTTATGGCAATCGAGCACTTTGATTTTGCCTGGTAAGTCGGGAAGATTTTTTAAATTGCACCCTGATACATAAAATTCATCTAACGTAAGAGGCAATTTTGATACAGTAGATAAACTATCATTAGAGCTACAATCAAGATACTTTAAACTTGACGGTAAATTTTTTATTTCCAACAATTCATTATCTGAACAAATCAATGTATCCAATCGGCTGCTTAATTTAGGAAGTGTACTTATTTTGCTTCCTCTACAATTAAGATATGTTAAATTCTCTGGAAGTGATGAAGGAAGTCTAAAATTTGTACCACTAATATTTAAGTATCTAAGAGTGGTTGGTAATATCCCTAAATCGAATTCTTCAAAAATAGAAAACCCATCCAAGTTCAAATACTCTAAATTGGGAGGAAATTTTGGGACTTTCATGCTCAAGCCATTCCCTAAATCTAATGATTTCAATGATTTAGGTAAATCACTAAAATTTGCATCAGCAGAATTTCTAGAAATAAAAGTTTCCAAACCTTCGTTCAACTCAAAATGGTCACGAAAACCATCAAAATGTAAGTATTTGAGCGATTTTGGCAAAACATTGTCAAATTTAAGAAAATCTACATCAACTACTAAAGAAGTTAGGTTTGGCGGAAGCTGGCCTACAATCTCAGTATAACTGTCACTATTGTCTCCATTTTTGATGATTAACTTTTCTAAAGATTTAGGCAAGCCATTAATTTTGGATGTTTTGCAATATAACTCTTTCAAATTTGATGGTAGATTGATGATTTTTTCAGCACTACAATGGAGTGTTTGGATGGAATTTGGTAAGTTTTGTAGAATTGGTAAATTAATGTACTGAATATCTAAAAATTTAAGATTGTTCGGTAATTTAGGAATAGTTTTCAAATCTGCATATAAATGAAGAGAATCTAGATTTGCAGGAAAACCATATATCTTAACTTCGTCTGATATGTCAAGAAACTTAAGTTGCGGTGGTAAGTCTATCGTTTTCGCTACATAGCTTTCAAAAATTTCTAAATGAGATAATGAATTAGGTAAAATTAATTCTTTTATCACTTCTCTATTGCTCTTTATTATTAGGTTCTCTAATTTCGGTGGATACTTAGATATTTTTTCAATATTATTGCCAGAAATCACCAAAGTGACTAAGTTTTTAAATAACTCTATTCCATCAAGACTTTTGATACTTTTGAACTCCAATACTAAAGAAGTCGTTTCAATAATACTTTTACAATTAAAATTTAGATCACCATCAGAATTAGTACATTCTGGATATAATTCTTTTATTACTTTTTCAAAAACTGGATCTGGAAAAGTTTTAGTGACATCAAATACTACTTTTTCAGTAATGGGTTGATTTTCAGTATTAATAAAATCATCAATGTACAAAAGTTCAGGTTTGGGGGTTGTTAATTGTCCATTTCTATCAAAAACTTGCAAAAAGAACTCATCTTTTGAAAATCCAAAGTCATAGTACTTAAAATTAATTTTTGTTATGTTAGAAAAATATTCTCCTTCCAAAATTTGGAAATTTTCTAAGTCAAAGTTAAATGTACTGTCCTCTTTATTTACAATCAGCATTCTATCTTGTACGCTTAAAATCCTGCCATCTTCTAAGCCTTTGAGAAGTATTTTATGTCCGTTGTGGTCATAAATAACTAATTCTGAAGTAATTGAGTTTTCTGGTGTCTCCCAAAAAATGTAGTATCCAACATCTTTTGTAATTATTGAGTCCGCAATCAATCCTAAATCCTTACTTTGAGCTAATTTAGATTTAAATTCATTGGATAACACAAAGTTTTTATGGATGATATTGTGCTGCCTTTCGTACAATTCTGTGCCTACACATCTTCGATTTGGGAATGGTTTGAGTTCACCTTTGATATTAAACCAATAAGTATTTATATAGTAAGAATAAGAAGCTTTCAATAGATTATATAGCCAATTAATGTCATTGTCACTCATTTGGCCTTCATCTATATCACTATTCATTTCTCCACAGTATCCATCATCTTTAAGTTGTTCATTTGATTTTGATTCAATAATTATTGCATTCCCATCATAAAATTCAAGTACATTGTCAATCTTTAGTCCTGTTGTTTTTGATATGTTTACAATCGTTTTTCCTTTTATATCAATTACTAACCAATCATCATTCCAATCCTTCTTTTGAACTGATGCTAATCCTTCAACAAATAGAGATGCCTCCCAAAATTCTTGCCCATCAAATAATTCATTTCCTAAATGATCTAAATACCTTAACATATAACCATTTTCAATACTTCGGTATCCAATAAAAATACTATCAGAAAAAGACGATGTAAACTCAAATAATGGAAACTCCTTTATCTTTTTTCCAGTCCTATCTATCAAATATGGCGAGAACTTTGGTTGTTCATCTACAGACTTATCTGGACCAACTAATATACCAGGTTCATTTGGTTCAATATAGAATATTGATTCTTCCTCAATAAGTAAAACCGGTGAATTGTTTTGTTCGAAAGAATCGTATTGGTCTCTGACTCTTTTAAGTATTGGTTTAAAGACAGGCACATGAGCATCTGGCAAGGAAAATAGTTCTTGACCTAAAGTGTCATAAAATATGTACTTATGCAAGGTTTTTTCAGTATTTAACGTTCTTAGTCCGATTGTTAACTCTTGTGAAGAAGCTTTTGAAAATAGAAAGATTAGGATAATTGTAAAACTTAGTTTTCTCATCTTAGAAAATTTTTATGTGGAACAAAGTTATTAATTATTTCTCTTAATGACTTGAAAATATACTATTAAGCTTTTTGAATTTGAAATATTATCTATATAATAATTTAAATCACAGCCACACTCCATCATTTACATATAGTTATGGCTGCCATTCGATTCTATAATATCTTGCTCATCTCTACCTGATCTCTGATGTATTCGAGGGAATGTTTATGATTACAATCCTTCTGCATTTGATTTTGTAATAAATTTAATGCATATTTGCACTTCTTCAATTTTTGGATGAATGGAAGTTGAAAGAAGACGTTTTACCATACAATTACTTTGCGATGTCAAATAATAAAAAGCCAGCAGTAGCTGAAAAAAGAGAACCATCTACTGAAAAAACTAGATTGCACAAACGAAACAAACATAGAGAGCGATATGACTTCAAAAAAATGATCGAAAAACATCCTGCTTTAGCATCCTTTGTATTGCCTAATAAATATGGAGATGAATCCATAGATTTTTCAAATCCATCTGCTGTCAAAGCATTGAATACCGCTCTACTTAAAACTTATTATGACATCCAACAATGGGATATTCCGACAGGCTACTTATGTCCGCCTATTCCTGGAAGAGCAGACTACATCCACCATATAGCAGATATTTTGGCACAAAAAAATTATGGTAAAGTGCCTTCCGGTGCTAATGTCCGATGTCTAGATATTGGCGTAGGGGCGAGTTGTATTTATCCCATCATTGGTGTCAAAGAATTTGGTTGGTGTTTTGTGGGGAGTGATATTCACGCAAAGTCATTGGCTTCAGCACAAGATATTGTAAATGAAAATGACCTATTGAAGGATAATGTTACATTGAGATTACAGTCAGATGTAAAGCATATTTTCCAAAATATTATTCAAGAAGGTGAATATTTTGAACTCACGATTTGTAATCCGCCATTTAATGCATCAGCAGAAGAAGCTAAATCGGGCAGTGATAGAAAGATCAAAAATCTAAAGCTAAAAAAGGCGGTTTTGAATTTTGGTGGGCAAGAAAATGAATTGTGGTGCGATGGTGGTGAAGACAAATTTGTACAGTCGATGATTACGGAAAGTAAATCATTCTCAAATTCATGTCTCTGGTTTTCAACACTGATATCTAAACAATCTAATTTAAAACGAGCTTACCAAACCCTCGAAAAAATAGGTGCTTTTGAAAGTCGCACAATCCCTATGGGACAAGGAAATAAGACAAGTAGGATATTGGCTTGGACATTTCTTAATGTGGAAGCTCAGAAAGCATGGGCCGCTAGCCGATGGAGTAAAGTGGAAGAGGGGAAATAAGAAAAGTCATTTTGTTTTAATGAAACTTGGTTAGATCATGTTATAGCTAATTTGCGGTTTAGGTGTGGACAAACGTGTTTCTGATAATCTAAAAATGATTGTCATTATATAGGTAATTGAGTATATAAACCACAAAATTATAAATACCTGAATTCCTATGTAAGCAGATGAAGTATTCTACACTCCATAAAAATTGATCAAAAGACAATAAGCATTTAATAGCTCTCTTATTACCTTCAATGGTATCAGAGATGGAAAATTTGAATCGCTGATTAATTAGTTTGATTCAACAGTTGTCACATTTGATTTTGTGATCGCGTTACTTGATTTTGTGATCGCGTTACTTGATTCAAAAGTTGCTGTACTTGATTCAAAAGTTGCTGTACTTGATTCAACAGTTG
>DLGT01000106.1:1693-4702 GCA_002482845.1 Saprospiraceae bacterium UBA7687 | reverse complement strand
GTGAGCAGTGGTATTTTGGTATGCTTTGCCCAACTTGGAAGTTTCGTTGCGTTTCTTTTTAGTAACACAAGATATCAGGATGACACTGAACAGAATAAGCAGGAAAAAAAATCTATATAATTGTTTCAAAATATATTACTATTTGTTTTAATATTATAATCAGCGTGCAAAGATAATGCCTTATTTTATTAAATAAATATAAAAATTGCTGCACGAAAGCATTTATATAACTATTTTTGCGGAAAATTATTTTATTTTTTTATCAAAATAATGTCCATGCCGGACGGATTGCCCGTAAAAAGAAAATTGTGGGACAGATTAAGGGATAATTATCGGATATCAATACTCGATGATGAGAACCTAGAAGAAGTAGGATCATACAATCTGTCGCTACTTAGTTTCTACATTTTTATAAGTGTGGTGGCTTTGCTT
Source organism: Saprospiraceae bacterium UBA7687 (assembly GCA_002482845.1). Classification (GTDB taxonomy): domain Bacteria; phylum Bacteroidota; class Bacteroidia; order Chitinophagales; family Saprospiraceae; genus OLB9. Next base: position 4,270 of record DLGT01000106.1, on the reverse strand, counting down.
TTGTCTGTGCTTGTGATCTCATTCATAGTTTTTACACCTGTCAAAAGGCTGATCCCTGGCTATGGCGATATCAAAGAAAATAAAAAATTTATAGAGTTATCGCGCAAAGTAGATGCTCTAGAAGAAGAAGTAAAGGCCTACGATGTGTACACCAATGGACTAAAGAATATGCTTACGGGTGGTATTCACAATTCGAGTGTGGAAAAGATAGACTCTATCGAAGCACTTAAGAATATTCCACCTGAAATGATCAATCAGGCAGACGTATTGGAGTCCAAAAGAGCCAAAGAACTCAATTTCTTAAAGTTTGCTGTGCCCGTATCTGGCAAGATTTCAGCAAGATTTAGACCCGCTATCCAACATTATGGGGTAGATATCCTAGCTGCCAAAGATTCTCCTATCAAATCAATTATGGATGGTATTGTGATCAATGCAGACCAATCTATCACTACTGGTAATAGTGTATTCATACAGCATACAAAAAATCTAGTGTCTGTCTACAAGCACAACTCAGTCTTACTGGTAAAAACGGGTGATATCGTCAAAACTGGTCAAGCTGTAGCGATCATAGGTAATACGGGTGAAATGTCAACTGGTCCTCACTTACATTTCGAAATGTGGTACGATGGTAAATATATCAATCCTGAAAATTACCTAACCTTTAATTAGTCATTCAATATCTTTGTTAATATGAATCTAGATTTAAAAAACGTTAAAGACGAACACGGTCAGAACCTAAGCCCGGTACTTCCCGAGCACGTAAAAAATTATCTGATCGATATCGATGGTACCATCTGCGATGATGTGCCCAATGAAGAACCAGAAAGAATGGCGCACTGTGTGCCATATCCTGATGCGCTCGAAATCTTGAATAAATGGTATGATGAAGGGCATATCATTACATTCTTTACATCGAGAACAGAAGAGCACAGAGAAATCACTGAAACATGGCTTAAAAAGATCGGCTTTAAGTATCACGGCTTATTGGTGGGTAAACCAAGAGGCGGTAACTATCATTGGATAGATAATCACTTAGTGAAAGCCACAAGATTTAAAGGTAAGTTTACAGATCTTGTCAAGAAGAATGCCACCATAGAAGTATTCGAGTCATAAAAAACCAATATTAGAGAGTATCACTAATGGCTCTGATCCAATAGTGATACTCTCTGATTTTATCCATCCATACGTCTATACCTATGTTATCTCAGAAAAGCAAAATATTTGTGACTGGAGCTACTGGCTTTTTGGGGAGTTACATCGTGAGACAGTTGTTAATGGATGGCTACGAGGACATCACCTGTCTGACTAGATCCAATAGTCAAAAAGAACTTACTACTGATTTTTACGAAAAAGTAAGCTGGATAGAAGGTGATATACTAGATGTCCCTTTTCTCATCGAAACCTTGCAAGGGATGGATTGCATTATACATGCTGCAGCCATAGTCACATTTTCTACCAAAGATAAAAAGAAAATGATACAAACTGCATCTGATGGTACTGCCAATCTTGTCAACCTAGGTATGGATTGTGGAGTCCAGAAATTTGTGCATATCAGTTCGATAGCTGCTATAGGTCGCAGAAAACAAGAAGAAGACATCTCAGAAAAGATGATGTTTAGCCATAGCAAGTATGATACGACCTATGGCCTATCAAAGTTTCTTGCAGAACAAGAAGTATGGCGTGCTCATGCAGAAGGACTGAATGTGACCATTCTAAATCCATCTATGATCTTGGGTGCAGGTAAATGGTCATCATCGTCTGTACAAATATTCTCTAAGGTAAAAAAAGGTATATCTTACTACCCTAGTGGCACGAATGGTTGGGTAGATGTGAGAGACGTGGCCAAAGCAGCCGTCATGTCGGTAAGTGAACAGCATAATGGTGAACGATTTATCATTAGTGCTGAAAATCTACCTTACCAATCCATTATGCAAGATATCGCCACTGAACTCAAGGTAAAAGGACCAGAAAAAAAGGTGAACCTAAATCTAGCTGGTATTGTATGGAGACTGGAAGCAATACGATCGTATATCACTGGTAAAAACCCTGTCATCACAAAGGAAACTATCCAAAGTACATCTGTCACTGCAAGGTATGACAACACTAAATCTAAGGAAGTGCTAGGTCTTACCTATCGTCCCATCAAAAACTGCATACAAGAAAGTTGTCAGGTATTCAAGACTACTGAAAGTAAGGGATTCGGGATATTTTGAATTACTGATGCCGCTGAAGCTTCACATGATTGCTTTAATTGCTGATGCCGCTGAAGCTGCACACGATTGCTTGAATTGTGGATTTGCTGATTTGCTGATTTGTGGAATTGCTTATTTAGGGGTTTGCTTCGCATTGTTTAGTATCCGATTTTAATGAGAGATTAAAAGTTTATTTTACCACTAAGGACACTAAGGGTTTCACTAAGGGGCACTTTATAAATTGTGCAAATGCTTTAATTGCTGATGGCGCTAAAGCTGCACACGATTACTTGTGCATGGTTTGCTTCGCATTGTTCAGTTTCCGATTTTAATGGGTGATTAAATGTTTTTTTTACCACTTAGGACACTAAGGGTTTCACTAAGG
>DLGT01000106.1:0-1685 GCA_002482845.1 Saprospiraceae bacterium UBA7687 | reverse complement strand
GGGGCACTTTATAAATTGTGCAAAGGCTTTAATTGCTGATGCCGCTGAAGCTACACACGATTGGTTGTGCAGGGTTTGCTTCGCATTGTTCAGTATAGAATTTTAATGAGCTATTTAATGTTTTATACCACTAAGGAAACTAAGGGTTTCACTAAGGTAAACAGAAAGCTACCTTGCTTTGTGATGGAGGACAGCAGTTAGATCAAAGTATTCTGCTTGAAAAAAACTTAGAAACTTCAAGATATACTAAGGAAAATCAATATTTGCATTAAAATTTATATAATGAAGAATATACTTTTAATTTTGATTGGACTACTGTTCATCCAAGGTTGTCATGTATCAAAAATGTCACAATTTAAGGGTATGTATGCCCAATTTATGGATGATGACGAGGTAGAGATTTTTACAGAATACCACACCTTACTTTCTAAAAAGCCAAATGGATCGTTTATCTTTAGGCAGTTTTTTCCAGAGACTAAGCAGATTACACAGTTGATAACCTACGCCTCTGATAAAAAAACTAAACATGGACTTTACAAAAATTGGTATGACAATGGAACCCTAATTCAAGAAGGACAGTATAAGAACAATAAAAGAGAAGGACAGTGGTTTCAAACAGGCACAGGTACAGGTCTTTACCAAAATGATAAGATGGAAGGAAGATGGGAAAAACTATATCCAAATGGACTTACACAATCTGTGTATCTCTACAAAAATGACCAGAAAAATGGTCCCTTTACTGAGTATGATTCGCTCGGTGTCATAGTAAACAATGGTGTATATCAAGCTGACACTATCTTCAGCCAAAGCAATTTAGATGACAGTCAAAAAAATAAGCCTGACATAAAACCCGTATGGAAGTCTTGTGCAGAAACGGACCCTGAATTACTTAATGCTTGTTCGGAAAATGCCCTATTAAATTATATATACAGAAACCTAAGATATCCTGCTATTGCTAGAGATAATGGCGTACAAGGTAATGTCATAGTACAGTTCAACGTAACTAAAGAAGGTACTATTGAAAATATTAATTTCATTTATGGACTTTGTCAACCCATCAAAGATGAAGTTACCAATCTTATCAAAAGAATGCCTAGTTGGAAACCTGCTGTAAAAGATAACAAAGCTGTAGACTTTTTATTTACGCTTCCAGTAAAATTCAAATTAGAGTAAGCATTGATATGCTAGCATGGGACAGGGTAAGTATTAAATAGTTATGGAGATGTACTACTTTATTCATTAATTTTATTAACCACTTAAGTTATATAAGTGGACATAAATAATTGTTTATTTTACCACTAAAGAGTATTTGCTGATGCCACTGAAGCTGCACACGATTGCTGACGCCGCTGAAGCTGCACACGTTTGCTTTATTAATCTCGCAGAATTCTCAGATTTCGCAGATTTTTATTTTAGTTAGCTGATGGCGCTAAAGCTGCACATGATTGCTTGTGCAGAGGTTTGCTTCGCATTGTTCAGTTTCCGTTTTTAATGGGTGATTAAATGTTTTTTACCACTAAAGACACTAAGGGTTTCACTAAGGGGAACTTAGGTTATAATTTTGGTCAAAAGAAACACCTCTTAAAACCCTTTATTCATTTGGATCTTTGCTTCATATAAAAATCTGGTCATTTTGTATATGATACTTTTATGCACATAGGCTGATACTTTAATGCATCAGTCGA
>DLGT01000169.1 GCA_002482845.1 Saprospiraceae bacterium UBA7687 | reverse complement strand
TTTTTGGTTTCCAATAAATTTCCATTCCAATCAAAAATTTTAATAGTTGAATAAGAAGTTTCATCAAAAACAATGTTGACTATATCCTTTGTAGGATTTGGAAAAATTGAAATCGATTCCTTTCCATAATCACCATTAGCATTTATCGATTCAGAGATTATACTTTTTATGGCAAAAAATATTTCCGGAACTAATTTATCAAAAATGAGACGACCACAACATAAAATGGCATTGGTATAATAAGCTTCATCATTAACAACCCTAATTAGGGCACTTCCACTCTCGCCGACATTACCAAAAGAATTTTCTATTACTATTGACTTGTAGTTAGTAAAAGTTGCATTTCCCATTTTAAAATATAATGTGTCACTATTGTAAATGCTACTGTCTAATAGTGTAGTGGGATACCTTACTGGTCCTGGATAAGAAAAATTATAAAAGTATGATGTTTTTAAATCAATTTCAGTATCAAACTCGATTCCCACCCATCCTGTTTGGTAACCGATTGGGTCCTTTAATTCCAATAACGCAATATCAGCATTATTAAAGATATACAGTTTGCTAATATTAGAACAGTCAAAATTTTGATTTAAGTTCCCATCAAAAGCAGGGCAAGCAAAAAAAGTGGAATCTCGATTAAATATATTTAGACCATTTAACCCAAAAGATGAATGGCAGTGTGCCGCTGTTAAAATATGTTTTGGGCCTATCATAATGGCAGAACAATGACCTTTTATTTGTTCGTTCTCAACCGTAAGAGTTTTAATAGCAGCGGTTAACGGAAACTTATTAATATCGAAGTGTTCAGCAACTTTATACTTTAAAGTAAAATCAGATTGATTATGAGTTTTGAAAGTATCGATAGCTTCATATAAATATTGGATATCGGTTACTGCTTTATAAATTGTCCTATCTGAAACTATTGACTCATCATACTCAAAACTTACTATTGAATCCAATTTCAGGGTATTTCTATCATATATATAGCATAAAGGTTTCTGAGCAAATAGAGATAAATGATTGAAAAAAATAAATATAAAAACAAGATTTTTCATAAAGTATGATTTTTTATTTTTAAAAATAATTTTATCACTATAACAATGTACAAAAATACCAATTCATAAATTATTAATAAAATTATTTATTAGTTTATTTCGCAAGCACTCATCAATCAAGACATAATACCGATAATATTCAATTTTCAAAATATTATACTATCAATATCTAATAAATATGATCTCTATCATTTTATCAAAAAAACTTTAACATTTATTACATCTAATAATCTATATATTTATATATTTGTGCAAATAAATATCATAAAGCCATGACTTTACAAATAAAATCCATCGAACAATATCATGAAGCCTACAAAAAAAGTGTAGATGATCCTGAAGGTTTTTGGGCAGAGCAAGCCGAAACATTCACTTGGCATCAAAAATGGCACACCGTACTAAAAAATGATTTTATTACACCTGATGTCAGATGGTTTGAAGGTGGTAAAATGAATATAACTGAAAATTGTTTAGATCGTCATATCGCTACCAAAGGTGACCAAACAGCCATTCTATGGGAAGCCAACGAAGCCAATGAACCATCTATCAAATACACCTACAAACAATTACTTGCAGAAGTAAATAAATGTGCTAATGCACTCAAAGCACAAGGAGTAAAGAAAGGAGACAGAATTTGTTTTTACATGCCAATGATACCACAAGTAGCTATTGCTATGCTCGCTTGTGCGCGAATAGGAGCGATACATTCTGTAGTTTTTGCAGGTTTTTCGGCCAACGCATTGGCAGATCGTATCAAAGACTCTGAATGTAAAATGGTCATCTGTTCTGACTACAATAGACGTGGACCAAAAAATATTCCTGTCAAAGAAGTGGTCGATGAAGCCATTGCTATGGGTTGTGATTCTGTAGAAAAAGTATTAGTTTATCAGACCACAGGTGGTAAAGTCAATTGGAATGAAGGTCTAGATCTTTGGTGGCATGAAACGGTAGATGGTATGAGTACTGAATGTGCTGCGGAGTCTATGGATGCCGAAGATATGCTATTTATTCTATATACTTCTGGTTCAACTGGCAAACCCAAAGGCGTCGTTCATACTTGTGGCGGCTATATGGTGTACACTTGTTACTCCTTCAAAAATGTATTTCAATATCAAGATGGAGACGTTTATTGGTGTACCGCAGATGTTGGTTGGATTACTGGACATTCATATATTATCTATGGTCCATTGTTAGCAGGAGCAACCACAATGATGTTTGAAGGTGTACCTGGACACCCTGATGCGGGTAGATTTTGGCACGTCTGCGAGAAACATAGAGTCAATCAATTTTATACTGCACCGACAGCTATCAGGGCATTGATGGCAGCTGGATGGCATGAACCTGAAAAATATGATTTGAGTTCGCTAAGAGTTATTGGCTCCGTGGGCGAACCTATCAATGAAGAAGCATGGCATTGGTACGATGATAAAGTAGGTCGTGGTCATGCGCCTATTGTCGATACTTGGTGGCAAACAGAGACAGGTGGTATTATGATCACACCATTGCCTAGTATCACAGACGCCAAACCTTGTTTTGCTTCTTATCCATTGCCTGGTATTCAGCCATGCCTATTGGACGCAGCTGGCAATGAGTTACATGGTAATGATGTAGAAGGTCTTTTATGTATAAAATTCCCATGGCCCTCTTTACTTAGAACAACTTACGGTGATCACGAACGATGCAGAACAAATTATTTTGCAGCATTCAAAAATATGTATTTCACAGGCGATGGTGCCAAAAGAGATGAAGATGGCCGTTATCGTATCATAGGACGAGTGGATGACGTCATCAATGTTTCTGGCCACCGTATAGGTACTGCAGAAGTAGAAGATGCCATCGACCAACATTCAGGCGTCGTAGAGTCAGCAGTGGTAGGTTATCCTCATGACATCAAAGGTCAAGGAATATATGCCTATGTCAAACCGCACCATGAAGTAGTAGATGAGGAGCATTTCAGAAAAGAAATTCTAGCTGTAGTCACTAAACACATCGGACCAATCGCCAAACCAGACATGATACAATTTGTCTCACAACTACCTAAAACAAGATCAGGTAAAATCATGCGTCGTATCCTACGTAAAATAGCAGAAGGGCAAACAGACCAATTAGGAGACATTTCCACTTTGCTAAATCCTGAATGTGTAGAAGAATTGAAAGCGGGAGCACTTGTTTAATCTTGTGATCTAGTGGTAGAGTTATCTTGTGATCGGTAATCGATGAATTTGTGATGGCTGATCCCAATCGACATTCGATTATTTAATCGTTTACACATTCAATCATTCATTCTTAATTCGTCATTCCTAATTCGTAAATAACCATGTCTTACCCAATTAAATACGACCAAAGTATCTCTGAAAAAGAAGATTTCTGGCGTGCTGAAGCGCAAAAAATAAATTGGTTTACCTTTCCAGAAACGATGTTGAGTACGGATGGAGACAATTTGTATCGATGGTACGCGGGAGGCAA
>DLGT01000039.1:5149-5451 GCA_002482845.1 Saprospiraceae bacterium UBA7687 | reverse complement strand
CAGCAGGAAACGCGATACAGAGCTAAAAGTGCTGCCCGGGTGCTGTCTCAGGATCCTCCGGATGATGATGTCTCTCAGAAATTGCTTCATGTATCCTTTTGCTTGTGGTTTGGTGTGTTGGTGATGGTTCGCTAAGATAAGCATACTCCCGCAGTCGGCTGAAAAAATACAATGACTTAGCAATTTTATAAGGTTTGGGTGATGAAGCAACAAGCGCATTACAAGTAATAGATGCGATGAATTAATAATATCAGGGTCAGGAACGTATCAAGCTTAGGTTGGGGAACGTAAACGTTTTAGGT
>DLGT01000039.1:0-5091 GCA_002482845.1 Saprospiraceae bacterium UBA7687 | reverse complement strand
ACGTAAACCATTTAGGTTGGTGGACGTAAAACTTTAGGTTGGTGGAGGTAAACGCTTTAGGTTGGTGGACGTAAACGCTTTAGGTTGGTGGACGTAAAATTTTGGGTTGGTTGATGTAAACCATTTAGCTTGGGGAACGTAAACGTTTTAGGTATGGTAACGTAAATTTTTAGGTTGGTAGACGTAAACCATTTAGGTTGGTGGACGTAAACCATTTAGGTTGGGTAACGTAAAATTTTGGGTTGGTGAACGTAAACGTTTTAGGTTAGGGAACGTAACCTGGATAGGTTAAATTGTACTGAATCAATTGTTTATAATAACAAACCAATTGAGTTTGGTAAGCCGGCTTACCGAAAGGGTGGGGGAGTTTGCGAAAGGGGTGGGTGAGCCAAGTTGATAGAAATATTGGATAATTTTTGTATGTTGTGAGGAATTGAACTCCATCATTTACAAGGTTATAAATTGTTTCTGAGGTGTTGGATTTCAATTCAATTCAATATATTTAAAACAGGCACCTGCTCACCTAACAGACCTCTAAAGCCTGTTAAAATTAGAGAGTTAGAAATACCTTGTTTCCTGAATTTATTTGTTATTCTGATTTTCATTTATAAGGGCAGAAATTGAAGATTTATGGCTCTTTTTACTAGTAAAGTTACTTAAGCTGCTGTCCTAAATCTACTATTCTTAGGGGCTTTGTTGTAATTGACTCATTCAGTAATCCACCAATTTTGTAATAATAAATGTCAGTTTAGGCAAAAATAATATAATTGTTCTGACAATTTGTCTTGCAACCCCTTCATGGCAATGACTTTGCAACTGTTAAAATGTTCCTACAGAAAATTTAACTGGAGCACCTATTACTATGAATAAATATACTGTTAGAGTTGAACTGTTTGACACAAAGTTTGATAACGACGAATATGACAAACTTCATTTTGCTATGGCAAAAAATGGTTTCAAAAGGACTATCTTAGATGAGGAATCAAAAATTGAATATCATCTACCACCAGCAGAATACAGTTACATTGGTAAAGAAGACATTGACACAATTAGTACTCTAGCGATGAACGCAGCTAAAAGCACTGGACATAAATATTCTTTATTAATAACTCAGTCAGGAGGGATAAGATTTTATAATCTCAAAGAGGTTAAAAAATTGAAAGCAAACTAGTCTTATGCTTTCCCCCATGTGCCGCTACCTTGCGAATCCTGCTGCAAGTCTGGCTCTACGTCAAAGATTTTGTAGTAGGACATCTGAGGGGATAATCCTTCACCAAAGGTCGCAGCAAGCGCAGGTGAGTCATAATACTTGCGTTTGTTACTGACCAATTGTAACGTCTTACCAGCAATATTTTGAAACTCTCTTTAAAATCTTCGAAAGTTTCATTTTGATTGTTCATTTGTTATTCTAATTTGCATAAAATTCGCTGCATACTTTTAAAAAGTTCCTTTTTTTAAGGTGCTTTAATCTTTTAAAAAATAAGAATGGAAACCATTTGTTTTTCTTGTAATTCTTCAGTACCCAATAATTCAAACTTCTGCTTTAGTTGCGGTTCGAAAATAAAATGTACTACCTGTTTTACACATATATTAAAAGATGCTAAATTTTGTATTGAGTGTGGTGAACCAATTAAAAAGGTAGATGCAAATACCCAAAATAACAGTGTTAAATACAAAAGGAATAAGGAGGAAACATCTTATGAGATTTCACTTTCTGATAATATTATTGGACAAGATGGATTAAAGGATTTCCTAGCTACGATTGTTGGAAGTAGATTAGATACTACAAAATCACTTGATGATACATCTTTCATTGAACTTAAAACATTAGCTTCTGAGAATGAAACTGGGAACAATAATTCTTCTAAAGATGTTAATGAAGGAGATAAAGGAAATTTATTAAATATTACTCATAGTTCTGATGAATTTCCTCATATAGACGATGTAGAAAGAGTAATAGAATGTTCAGAAAGTGAGTGGATGGCTATATATGCTTTCTATAATAGTAGCTTTGGGAAAGAGGCGTTCAATATTAATGATGTGAAAAAAAGTTATTTGCAGAAAAGAAATACACCTAGTAGAGCTAATAAATTCAAAAGAGAGTGGGATAGACTCTTCCCAAAAACCATGCAAACTGTAAGTGATAATGTTTTTAGATTTAAAGCTACAGGGATCGAAGATATTGTTTCATTAATAAAAAACGAATCCTCTAAAAAAACAAATTCTTCAAATCGAAAGAGCAAATCAGCAGCGATAAATAAAACTCATGTTAAGCCTATCGTTATAAGTGAGTTTGACGTGTTTAAATCTGACAATAAGCAATCCCTTCAAGAGCTATTTGATGACAAGAAACCTGACAACACCAATGATAAAATTCTTCTTATTGCATATTATGTTTCAAAAACAATAGGTCAAGATTACTTTAATGAAGGAAATATAGAGTATGGATACAAAGCATTACAATTAAAGGATAGACCTACACATTTAAGGCAAACAATTAATAATGTCAAGAATAGTAAATTATGGTTTAAGGATCACGAAAGTGGTGGATGGACAGTTGAAAGGCATGCGGAAATTCATTTAGATAAAATGCCTATCATTAAAGAATCTAAATAATGGGAATTGGCAAATATATTGATACGATAAATAACTTTATTGAATTAACACAAGTCGAACAAACAAAATTACTGGCATACTTCTATTGTATTGTAAATGAAAAAGAGCTTTTTTCTTCGACTGAAATTAAAAATTGCTTTATAGAATGCGATTTGAAAATTCCAGCCAATATTTCAGTTTGCTTTAGTAAATTATCTGTTGGAAAAAACTGTTCGTTTATCAAGAAGGGTAATTTATATACTTTTCATCGCAACACTAAGAAAGATCTTGATGCATTGTATTTGGAATCTAAACATAGTCAAGAAATTTCTACAACTCTTCGGGGATTATTGCCTAAAATCAATAGTGCTGAGCAAAAAGCATTTTTAGAAGAAGCTATCTCTTGTTTTGAAATAAAGTGTTGTAGGGCGGCCATATTAATGTCTTGGTTGTTGGCAATGGATGTACTTTACATGTGTGTGTTGACGAATCATATTGTTGATTTCAATGCAGCTGTTCAAACTCATGGAAAATATAAAAAGATAAAATTTGATAAAAAAGAAGATTTCTCTGACATTAAGGAATCTGATTTCATTGAACTATTAAGGGTTTCTAGAATAATTTCCGGTGATATAAAGAAGATTTTAGATGCGCATTTAAATTTTAGAAATACAACAGCTCATCCAAACACAATTATCGTCAAAGAATCAAAGGCAATTTCTTTTATTGAAGAAATTGTTGAAAATATTATTGTCAAGTTTCAATAATTCCCCGCTGGGCGAAGTATGGGGCGTAGCCATTGAAGTATAGCTTGCTTCGTCCTTAGATACATTGCAGTCTCCCGACTGCATTATAGAACCCTAAAATATTTCCGCCCTCGATTTTGTCATAGAAATCAAGGGCGAAACCAAACCAAAAAATTGACCATGAGTTTCATCAGGAAAATATTAAGCCTGTTAGGTAGCGAGCAAAAGAAGGATGAAGGAAATATACTGACACAACCAGTCATGGGTAAGACATCTTTTTCAATTGACGAACTAACCGAAACAGAAAAATCAAATTGTAAAGACGCAAAGCTTGAACATGAAGATGCTCTCTTTCTAAAAAAACTAACAAATAGACCAATAGAGAAATTGGTTTTTAAAAGAGAGTATACTGACCATGAAAAACCAGATGCCATCTGTAGTCTGACAACAGAAGAAAATGCGCGGAAAATCGTATCCGATAATCTTGACAAACTAAGACAGGAAGGAAAGTATATTTTCATTTCAGACATTGCGCACAACGGGTATAAAGTTGCTTTGACAGGTGCAACAGCTGACCCTTACAAACTGATTGAGTTTGCAGAAACAAATGGTGTAAATTATGATATTGAACCAGCTGATATTATTGATAAGTACAAAAAATGGAACAGCGAATTTGGCATTACACCCATAGCAATTGGCTTTGACTTTTGTGAATGTCAAATAAAAAATAAGAATATCGACTACAAAAAATTAGCTGAAGAAGTCTATGAATTTTGTCCTGACGTTGTAGAACAAGGAACAGAAACGGTTGAGGCGCTTGAAGAAGAAATCAGGCGAACAGGCCGTATTTATTTATGGTGGGACTAAAAGACTATTAGCTGACGCCTCAACCAACAAGGGCGAACCCTAACAAAACAACGAATAATAAAAATGACAAAAAAGATGGCAGAAATACATCATTTAAACTGCGTTAAAATCGTTTCTCCAATTAATAATAATGTTTGCGGACACTGCTTGTTAATTAAAGAAAACGACAAACTTATCCTAATAGATACTGGCATTGGACTTTTGGACACTCTACACCCAACTGAAAGAATAGGACAGCAACTGATTGATATTGTGGGTTATCGTTTTGACGAGAACCAAACTGCAATACGACAAATTGAAAAATTAGGATTTGACCCCAATAAAGTAACGGATTGCATCATTTCGCATTTGGACAACGACCATATTGGTGGACTTGCTGACTTTCCCAAGGCAACGGTTCATATAAGTATTGAAGAACTTGAAAACTTCAATTCGGACAATCCAAGATATTTAAAACTTCCTCTAGCCCATAACCCTACTATTAAAACTTATGAAAAATCTGATTATGAATGGTTTGGATTTGAAGCAAGGAAAATTATTGCTGACATTGAAACCGAGATTTTTCTTGTTCCGCTGTGGGGGCACACTTTGGGACATTGCGGTGTTGCATTGAAGATAAGTAATAAGTGGTTGTTTTATGTTGGAGACGCATACTACATGAAAATAGAACTTACAGACGAAAAACACCCTGTAAATGAGTTAGCTAAAATGCGTGCAGATGATAACAATTTAAGAATAGCCACACTTGATAGAATTCGCAAACTTGTGAAAGACCACCAAGAGATTGAAGTTTTTGGATACCACGACATAGAAGAATTCCGCCCTTTTGGAGTTGAGGATTGAGCCTACAAGATAAGCCCGGCAACAAGTATATTTTTTCTAT
>DLGT01000094.1:54314-65115 GCA_002482845.1 Saprospiraceae bacterium UBA7687 | reverse complement strand
ATGCTGCTGGACTACGCTGCGCTTCGTTCGCGGAATTGCTGAAGAAATGTAGAATTGCTAATTCATTTGGCATGCTCACTATGATTTATGTGCTTAGTGTTTAAGTCTTTGGTAGTATGTTGCGGGATTGCTATTTGATGTTTTTCATTGGAAGTGTGGTTTCCCAAAAACATGGGATACCATAAATAAAACCGATAAGCAGCAAATAATTGGGGAGGCAGCTTTGTCAAGATTTTCGGTGTAAAATATACAGGAACAAAGCAATGCACTGCATCCAAACCATATTTTGCACCGAAACCTGCAAGGCTCGATCTTTACAAAGCTAGGGCAGGGATTATCTTTGCTGGTCGGTTTTTATTTTACTTTATTAATTTTAGTATTTTAGTGCTTTTTATGAGCTTAATTTATACCTAGATTTAAGTGCGTTTCATAAAATTGTCGGCCTAATTCAATTTTCGCTAATGCATTATTTCGTTTATCTTCTGGGAGACATGGAATGCAGGAATTAAATTTGACGCCTTTATAGTGAGTTTTACATATGGGACATAATTCCAGTTCATAGAGATCATAGTAGGATGCACATTTTTTACAAGCTGTTATACTTTCTTCAAAAGATAAATATTTTATAACGTTATTTAAATAGTTCATTAATGAGTCATGCTCAATTTGATCGGAATATATGGCTTCTACTTTTGAACTTAGGAACCAATACTTTACTTGGCCAAAACTACTTTGCTTATTTTTATACTTCTTCGGGATAAAGTATTTCTGACGCTCATATACTGTCCCTTCATTGGAAAGGAAACCATAAATCAAATCTTCAAGTTTATTGTGGGCAGGAATGTCAAACTCATTACGGCATTCTGAACAAAGATATGGGGGTTTTTTCTGTATTCTTTTGCTAATTTTATTATTTAAACATTTAGGGCAAAGTGGATTAGGTTTAAAGTTATAATTTTGATTTATAAACTTGCTAAACTCAATGATATCTATATTTGGATTAGAGTCTAAATATTGTGAAGTAAAGACCTTTAATATTTCCTGTCTATATTCATTATATTTTCTTGGATGTTCAAGATGCTGTATAGTTAGAATTTCTATACTTTCGCAAATCTCACATTTGTCTTTAAGAATTTCAGATCTTCGCTCTTTCCAGTCCTTGGCATGCCAAGAACGATTTCCTTCTTTGTAATCATGCCAAAGCTCGAACTTGACTTCTTGCGAATTTATTACTTTTTTAATAAATCTATCTTTTATATCGATTAGTTCATCAAGTGTACGCATATAGATATAGCTAAAGTATTAATTATGCAAAGTTATCTAATTCAGTGACATTTAGTTCAAAAAAAAAGCAAAAATCATTTTATATAAAAACAGCCTCCCATCGTTCCTTGGCAGGCAGGCTTGAGCTATGACTAGGCCTTAGAAAATAAGCTACTGGCCAAAAACAAAAACTTAGTAATAAGTTATTTTGGCTATCGTAGGGTGAAAACACACGATGGACAAACAAAATCCGATAAGCAGTAAAAAATAAAGGGAGGGTTTTTGTCAAGATTTTTGGACTAAAATATATACCTAAGATGGAGGTATATATAATTTTGGCCAAAACCGAAGGCGCCGATCTTTACAAAAACAAGTTGAGCATTATCTTTGCTGGTCGGTTTTTATTTTATATTAAATTAGGGTAAAATGATGAATTTGTGTCTTTAGGTAAAAGAAAATATGGTATACGGTATTCACCCGTCAGCGCAAATTAATGAACTATTTAAAGTAAAACCTTATCAAGGAGCCGATCCAAAGCATGCTAAAATCATCTTTATTGGTAGAGATGCTAATTGGAATGCTGAAATTGAAAACAATGAAAATTTCAGTAAAGTAATTGAATATTTGGAGGATGGGACTTCCTTTTGGAAAAAATATAAAGTCCATCATCTTTTAAATTAAACTGTTTCCCGCAATCAACTAAAACTAAAGGGTGGAAATATCATGATGTATTTTCAAGAGTTGGTTTAAATGATATTTTTAGCGATAAAATATCTTTTGTTGAACTAATTGGCGTACCAACATACGGGATGGCTAATAAGGAAAAAAATGTCTATTCAGATTTGCTTAATTCTAAAACAAATTATATTCATTTACAGAAAATAGATCAATTTTTAAATGATAAGTCAAAGTTAATTTTCATAGCGTGGGGTGTCTTTAAAGATTTGCAGATGATAGCGAAAAGCGATGTGTTATTTCAAAATATTAAAAATATTAATTTGAAAAATCTAAATCAATTTGAGTTACATGAATATGAGAACGTAAATATTCATACTCATTTTTCAAATGCGATCAGTAAGGAAACAATTCACAAGCTAAGTGCAAAAATTAATAAGAAGCTAAATGAGTATACAAGTTAAAATAATACTACTTCCTTCATTGGTGGGTCAAATAATTTAACTTTTCCAAACTGCCACAGCCCATATCTGAAAAAGAAGGTAGATAACCTAAAACTCAGACTCAAAAAGTACAGTAGTACATGACCTATCTGCCTCTGTAACTACTAAAACTGAACTCTGATGTCTATACACTCCTGGAGGAACATTATAAACTGAACAAATACAATCACCACCTGATACTGCTGCATCATTATGGACTACATCATCTGGATGACAAATACCCCAATCACCTAATACATGACGCTCTAAACAAAATCGAACAAAAGGACCTAACGGTGAACGCTCTAGAGTAGCTGCATAAACTCCTGAACTGATCAAAACCTTACCTAACTCAAAACGACCTACTACATCTGGTAAAATACTCATAACTAATAAATATAAAATGAAAACTAAGTGTACAGTCAACTAGACCATACTAACTGATACGTAACAGCGCAAGGGAATGAATAAGTGTATGGTGGAGAACGTAGTGGACCATACACGTTTCAGTTCCCGTAGCTAACTTTGTATCTGTTTTGTGTGGTAGGAAAGTTCGAGGGATAGGCTTTACAGCTACACTTTAATTTATGGTATAGTTCAAATGAGTATTTATTGGTAGATTTGCAGAACTAAAATATTACCCTATTATGGACCATAGTGATGATCAAGAAGATTTTGCACCGGATGATGATATTACTTTGTACCAAGAGTTGATGCTACTTAAGGCTATGGCATATAATAACAGTAGTATAACGGATGCTGAATATGAATGTCTAGAAAAGGAAATTAGGGCAAAGTATGCAGATAGGATGAGGGAGACTGGTGAATATTGACTAATATGTTATTTTTTAAACAATCTCAAAATGAAGTAATAAGATACAAGTATCCTATTAAATAATAACGTCGTAACTAATTGCCACCATCTTGTACTTACATATTCATTCAATGAAATCAAGTCAGCTTTAGAAATTAATATTTTATTTTTCTTGAATGTTTTTGTTACATATGATGGTGTTAATCGAAAATATATTCTATTAGAAATTATTTCAAGAAAAATTAGAGTAATATAGATACCAGCGATAATATAAATATAAACTTCATTGACTGAAAAAGTACCAATAGTTATAAAAACGATTAAGGAAATATTTAATACCATGCTTAAGATGGGTAGGGAAGCCGCAGTTGAATCCGATTTTGTAGACACAAGTTTTAATAAACCTAAAAAATATGCAATTGTTACTGATGCTGAATTATACTTTTCTGTATCTTCTGTAAGATAAAATTCATAATTAATAGGACTATAATAATCGGCACCAATCCCTTTTGTCCTGTCAATTTTATTAATCTTAACATCTATACCAAACATACTATTTAAAACATCTATAGCTCTACTTGTAGATGTAATTTCAACTTGTTTTTGAAAAAGCTTTTCGAGCTGTACATCCCAATAATTTCTTAAAAACATTCCAATAGCTCCAAATGCCAAAATTGATAAAATTAAAATGATATTCATAAATTCATGCGTTAATCGAATGAAAGCTCTTGTGTAAATTCTTCGTGTAGACCGTAATTATTGAAGTCCATTAAATAATCAATATGTTGTGGAAAATTGACAATTAAAGTTTGTTCGTCTGTTTTGAGTTTTGACTTTGCCATTTGTAGAAACTTCAATTCACTTTCTTCAACTTTTGAATCAGCCAGAATTATTCTTAAAATAACTTCAATCAGTAATATTTCTTGGTGTTCGTTTAAGTTGTTCGTTAAAATTTCTTGTATGTATTGATTAATGGCATCTTTACCATTCATCTTAATATATTCAATGTTGTCTTTTAACGATTCTTCAAAATCATAACCCATAAAATAAATTTCGTTGGCCACCATATTTTTTATTTCTGATATTTCTTCTTCTGCAATGTTGCCATCACAAGCCATCGCCATAACGGCTGACTTAAAAAGGAAAGATTTAAATTCTACATTTTTCATTTTAGTGATTTTTTAAAGTCCAAAACCAATTCTTGTGGTTGCTTCTTTTTCTGCCCCTTTAGGCAACAAATTAATTAGGCCACTATTTATTTCAGATAATCTTTCCCAATTTTGGTTTTCAATTGCAAAATTTCCTGCATCAACTAAACTCTTTGCTTGTGTTTGGTCATTCATTCTAGTTTGATTGTTTTTGCACCATTGGAAAATACTTGACAAAAATCCTGGTGTTCTCCATCTAATTTTGCTATTTATGGAGAAGATTTCATCTGATTTCTCTTGTATTTTTAAAGGGCTATTTGTTGCAAAAATTGCACTTTCTTGTGCAACAATGTCATTAAATGTTTTTCTTTCGTGGTCATTACCATTTTCATCCAACATTTTTTCACATTCTTTTTTGACTTCAAAGTAGTATGCTTTAACCTGTTGAATTCTTTTGTCTTTTGTTGCACTATCTATTTTTTGTGCAATTTTTCTTTTCTTATCTTCTAATTGGTAACGCTTGTCTGTAACATCATCGCTTGTTAGGCTTTCAGTTTCTTCGCTTACAATGTCCATTTCTTTTTTAAGTTTACTCAAAGCTCCTGCTGTTTCAAAATCTTCTTTATCTGTAGCTTCTTGTATTTCCAATTCTAACTTGTCTGACAAATCTTCAACTTGTTCTTTTAAATAATTCACTGATGTAACTCTAACTTTTGGATTAAAAATTTCTTTAAATTCTTGATCAAGCATACTTAAATAAGCTGAAACACTTAAATCTCTAGTTTCTGTCATAGTAATGTTAATCTCAATATCTGACCCTTTAGATACATCTCTTTTAAGCATACTACCTGTGATTTCCATAATTCCTATTGGTTTATTAGCTTCGGGTAATGCAAGATGTGTTCCTTCTAAGACATTTACTCTAATTACTTCATCAATACTTCCTTTTAATACAGATTTATTTAATGGAAATGTTAATGTCTTTTTTGTTGGTAAAATTGTATTTTTCTGGAAGACTAAAACCAACCTTGTTTCGCCTGGGTTATCATAATCATCCACTTCTAAACAAATGTCTTCAGGAATAGGCTGTCCGCTAATCCCAAAGCCACTATTGATTCCAATTGGCTCAATGTCTGTTTCTATTATGTTATTCTGATTATCGTAAACTACAAGAGAAAAGAAATTAAATGCACCATCTACTAATGGTAGATCTTCGCTAATTCTTTCTAAAAGTTTTTTAATGCCGCTATCAAAACCACCGTCTTGTCTTGTAATTCTGTATGAAAGGCCATCAGTATTTCCTGTTATTCTAGCGGAAAATAATTCATCTTTTTCTTTTGATGCCTTGTTATAAGCCGTTTTTATTGAAATACTTGTCTTTACTTTAGTACCTGTTATATCAATTTCTTTTGGCTTAGTTGCTGAATAATACGCTGCACCTATTGCAACTGCTGTAGTTGGGTCAATTTCGCAATTTACTGGAATTTGTAAAACTTCTTCAACTCTGGTTCGAACATAAGGTATATAGGTTGAACCGCCTACCATCAGAGTAAATTGTAGATCAATTGCTTTAAGAGAATTTCTTGTGATAATTTGTTTAATCATTTCAATCGTTCCATCAATATTTGCCTTTATAAGTTCATTAAATTCAGAGCGTGTTATTACTATTTCTATATCAACATCATTGCCATCTTCATCTTCAAAACCCGAAACTTCAATTTCTGCGGATGTTTTTGCTGACAGTATAATTTTTGCATCTTCTGACAAGCGTAAAAGTTTTAGGTAAACAGCATTTAATTTGCCCGAAGCACTTTTCATTTTATCTTCTAAATCAGAAAATTTATAGTTTTGATTAAGTTTTGGAATAATAAGTTTTTCAACTATCAAATTATCAAAGTCAGCACCGCCTAGAAAGTTATCTCCCTCATGGTCTAAAACTTTCATTTCTCCATCTTTGATTTTTATTAGAGCGACATCAAAAGTTCCACCGCCTAAATCATAAACTAGCCATTGGCCTTCTTTCATTTCTCTTTCTTTCTTCATATTGGCATATGCCAAACTTGCTGCAATTGGTTCTTGTAATAAAACTACTTGTTTAAACCCTGCCTGAATACCTGCTTCCTTTGTAGCATTTGATTGTATCGTATCAAATGATGCGGGAATTGTGATTACGACTGCATCTAGATTGTCTCCAGTATTTACAAAAGTTTTTAATTCTTTTAGAACTTGTGCCGAAAGCTCAATTGGTGTTTTTGATTGATTTAAAGATTTTACTGGAAAACTTTCAGATGTTCCCATTTTTCTTTTAAAAACACTTTTGACATTTTCCGGTTCTCTTTCAGCAAAAACTCTTGCTTGTTTTCCAACTAGAATTTTATCTTTTTTGTAACCAACTATGGAAGGAAGGGTTCGTGAGCCCATATCTTGTGGATTAGAAAAAATAAAAACTTCGCCTTTCACAAATTTTGCAATTGCACTATTAGTAGTGCCTAAATCAATGCCGTAATTAATTGTATTTTCCATTCTTTTATGATTTTCTTTTATTGATTATTGATTTTAGATTGTACAATAACTACCGCAGGCTGTACAATTACTTTTAATGTTTTATCATTTTCTTGATAAGCATAAAATATAATAGGTTTTATAACTTCTATGATTTCAAGATTTTCAACACTTGTGCCTGAAATAGTTGCTTCGCAGTCTGTTCGAGTATCGGCGTAACTTTCTCCTAATGGGTTATGATAAGACAAACCACCTCCGCTAAAAAAACCTTCTTCAAAAAGTCCCTTAAGTTTATTTATATTTCTTTGAATAGAGTTTTCTTCTTTGATATTTGAAGTTTTTTTTTCAATTTCAAAAACTTGATTGATTGTATCAAGCCATTCTTGTTTTACTTTGTAAGATACTTTTATTATTTCTTGCATTTGTTTTTATTTTTATTTTTTAATCTAAGCAGTTGGTTTTGTAAATGTCCAGCCATTATTTATTCTTTCGCTTAAAATTGGATGTTTTTTTAATGTTGATTCTGAATCGTCCTTTACTCCTTCTCTTCCAGTAATTCTGCCGTGCATAGTGTTTCCAATGAACCACCCAAATAAGCTACCAATTAAACCACCAATGATAAAATGGCTTCCGTTTGTATGGAATCCAATAAAAACACCCAAAGCAATAAATCCAAAAAAGTATAATTTATATTGAATATTTCCTTTTAAATGGACTTTCTTACAATATTTACAACGTGGTATATTAACATCAACATATGAGAACTCAACTCTTCTACCAATAAAACTTCTATATGATTCTTTATATATGGTTTTGTGTATACTTGAATTATCTTCAGGACTATTTTTTTTACAGAAATAACAGACTAAAACACCATTATATTTTTTTTCTAGTTCATGGAGTTCAACTAAGTCTTGTTTTAATTTAGCTATGACTTCATCATCTGTATTTATTTGCAAAGCAATATTCATAATTTTTATTGAGACTACAATATCATTATAAATATTCCAAATAGAAATTGATAAACTTCTAATTGAGTACCCAATTTGAATTCTAATCTCATTTGCAAACTCTGGCAGCGAATTAAGTTCGCTTATTTCAAATAAACTTATGGTGTTATTAAAGGCTTCAATAGATGTTAAACTTTTATTTTCCACATCTGTTATAATCTTCCTTAATTGCAAAAGTACATTTGCCCACTTAAGTAGAACGGGAGCATTTTTAGCTTGAAGAATTCTTTCTTCATTTTTCTTTTTTACAATTTTGAAGTTATTTTCGAAAGTCGGTTTGTCTAATCCTCCAATATTTAGTGTTAAAAGATGGTAAAGCAGATCATATGGAACTTGCGTGTTATCAAATACATCCCATATTGATACCTGTAAATTATTTATTGATCTGGCGATTTTCAAAATTTGACTTTGAAAATATTGGGGTAATAAATTTATTACATCAGATGGAAATTTCTCAATTACATTTTCTACTACTTCGCTAATATCGTCTTCGTCATAAACACTTTCTTCGTTTTTAATATCCTGTGTAATTTTATCAATTTCTGATATTTTATTTTGGATATTATTTGAAACACTTTTGTATGCCATGTTAATATCACTTTGTGATATTAAAAAAGAAGTGTTTAATATGGCTTTTGTTTGCTCAATATCTTCACTTTCAAATGCATTTAATAATGCCTTGTCAAATTTTGGTGCAAAATATGGACTTATAAATTTCACAAACTCAGGTAGCGTGAAAATACTATCTTGTTTGAAATTAAAAAAGATATCATCGCTACCATTTATTAAGAAAATATTGAGGTTTTTATTGTTTGCAAGATATAAATAGAACTCTTTGATGTCGTTGATTGAAAGTTCGTCAATTACTTTTTCGCAGTCCCCTTTTGTTAAATGAAGACCGTGGTAATCAAAATGTCCATTATCTGATAGATCAATATCAGCAAATAATTTTCGCTTTGATTTTTTTACAATTTCATTATCAATGCTTAGTGCTTCTGTGGCATTTGACAATCCTAATATTTCAATTGGGTTGATGTACTGCATTTTCTTTTCTTTAGAATATAGTTTATTGAATAAATACTTTTAGAAATTATACCATAGGATAGAATAAAATATAGACCTCGTGTTTTATAAAAGACATATAAAGTGATTTATTCTATTAATTTTTGTTTAACCCTTCTAAGAGTAACAAAAGTATATAAGATTTTAAAAATACAATAATAAAATTTGAAATTAATTACAAATAGAGTAATTTTTTATGTTCTCAGGAATTTAATGGTGGCAAATGTATTTTTCTCCGATGTCTTCCAGTACTGGATACAAGTTTGTGAGGTACGAACACAGGGTATCAGGTTATACATCCCTGAGCCTGACCATGCTATAAAAAACATACCACCAGAGGTGGTAATATCAGGAAGTCTAGAGCAAATTTTGGTATTTATGTTATAATGAAAATAATATAAAAAAATATTTTGATTAAATGGTGGTTTTCAAAAATCACGGGTTTATAGTTCTATGACCATTATTCAATAATTAATTTTAGTTTTCTAAATAATTACATAAATCCATTAAATCATCGAAAGCAATATCTTCAACAAATCTAAAAAACTCAAATGTTGTAAATTTAACATCAAAGAAGGATGCTATCATTTCATTATAATCCTTATTAGATGTATCGGATACAATGACATTATCTTCACCATTAAATAATTCATCATAATATGCAAAAATATTACCCTTATTTTGTAATACTTTAAGTCTGTCTGTGAAATTTGAGATTAGGCCAAAGATAATTTCTGTTTCATCTAAGAAATCAATAACACTATGAACTTTTCCATCAGTCCAATTATATATATCGGTGGCTTCATTAAAATTTGAGAGAATAATATTTTTAAAAGATTTATTAAAGATTGTAACTACGGGCTGAATAATCTCTTGTAACAACTCATTCATATGTTCTTTGTCATGAAAATCTGTAATTATTTTGTAAATCTCATAATCAATCTCCGCTCTCAGATAATTTTCAAGCATTTTATCAGCAGAATGATGTAATTTATCAATAAATAGACTTTTATATTCTAAGTAAATATTATCACATTCCCAAAAGTCATCAGGTAAATATACTCCGAAAAATTTAAACTCTTCTTCGTTTAAATAAAGAAATGGCTTGTACAAGGTTAGCATGTGATGTGAGATTATTTGTTTATTCGGTAATTTATTAAATACATCCGCAAATATAGAGGCGATTTTTAAATACTGAAAGTATAACTTATAAAAATCCTAGAGAAACGAATATCCAATAATTAAAGAGATTTTTCCGATGCCTTTAGGCTCGGTTAAGGAGTTTGTGAGGTACGAACACTGGGAATCAGGTTATAC
Organism: Saprospiraceae bacterium UBA7687; assembly: GCA_002482845.1. Taxonomy (GTDB): domain Bacteria; phylum Bacteroidota; class Bacteroidia; order Chitinophagales; family Saprospiraceae; genus OLB9. The sequence continues at coordinate 54,842 of DLGT01000094.1, read as the reverse complement.
AGCCCTGAGCCTGACCATGCCATAAAAAACATACCACCAGAGGTGGTAATATCAGGAAGAAGATTTTAGTGGCGGCGGTGCAGATAGTGCGTACAGGAGTAATGTGAGGTACGAATGTGGTTGTACGTACTAGGTGCACCCACATGGCCGCCACCAAAACAAATAAAATGAGCTGCGGTAGATGTGCCATGCAGACTCATGATGTAAATGTAATGCTCCTGAAAGGATACATGATGTGGATGCAATGGCACAGATACAGGAAGCAGTGAAAATACTGCCAGCCATAGCCGCCAGAATGTAAGCTGATATACACATAGTATCTAACATAATGACAAGGAATATGGCACATATAGTGTAACGGTACTTGTCTATATGGTAGATACTATGTAACTGCGACAAAGCCACTTAGCGGGAAGGCAAAAATAGCGTTCATGAGCATAGTGTACAATTGGGAAGGGATTGAGTGGAGCGTACTCTATGAACATGAAGCGCTATGAGGTAGGGAAGTGGCTGGAACATTCTGGTCTA
>DLGT01000094.1:42284-54246 GCA_002482845.1 Saprospiraceae bacterium UBA7687 | reverse complement strand
TGCACACAGCTTATGAAGTTAGGCTTTGAGTATAGGCAAAAAAGAGTTGGGGAGATGTTTTTAAAAGGGGTTCATTAGGTAATAAAATATAGAATGTTGCAAACAAGTTTACAACTCCATTAAAGGGATAGCTTGCAAACAAGTATACAAGCCCAATATAGGGGTTTCTTGCAAACAAGTTTACAAGTCCAATACTACACATTTATGGAAACGGGACCCTAAAAATCCTGCATAATGCATGGGTATCGTAGGAACAAAATGAAACGATGAATAGGTATGAAATGGAGTAAGGGTAGCTATGATTGCTGTGCTTTATTAAGTATTTACATTAGATTCTTTACCGAAATGAATTTCGATACCCATTAAAATCATAGCTGCTTACGGAATGGAATAAGGGTAGGGTTGAGTGGAATGGCGTGACGTAGATACTTATGCTGCGGGAATCCGAGGCTCTCCTGAAGAATAAACGAATGTAGGAATGGAAATGACGAAATGAGTGAAATGATGAAGGTGTGCCGGAGGATGGTTGGATTTGACTGAGTTTAAAAATTATGAAATGGCAGCCTTTAGTTGATCAGTGAGTAGATTGATTTTTGTGGCAATCAGAAATTGATGTCTTTTATTGATGTAGAGTTCTGTGATGATGCCGATGAGATGGTAGTCATATTCGATGATTTCGTGGTTTTCTGTGATGGAAATAAACCAAAGGCCGCTGCCACTCATATCGTATAGCTCTTTAGATTTGTCTTGGATGCCAGTCATTATCTCTTGTGGCTGTGTATAAGACATGATGAAGTTATCTTCTTTGGTGTAGATGTGGTTGTCATAATAGGTGTCTGGTGCCATTGGGCTTATTAAGTATGAGCCATTTGTTTGGGTAATTTCTTGTTCCTGGACACTGGTGGGTTTTGGGAAGCCAACTGCTGTGTATTGTGGTGTTTCAAGTGCTACATGGTTTGGGAGTATTTTGTCATTTGGCAGGAATTTGTATCCTGTAGTTATTAATGATTCTGCTATAGGTAAGTCCAGAATGATGTAAGCTAAGTCAAGATTTTTGCTTTTTCTTTCTGATTCTTCTTTGGTGCCAGTACATAGGATATATTCTTCAGGACCAAGTTTGAAGTAAAGATGATTTTCTTCAAACGAGTTTTCTACAACGTACTTAGATGTAAATATGCAGAAAACTCCAAAAAAGTCAACTAAAATCCCTGTGCCTTCTGGTCCAAATTCTGTGGATCCTGATTTCCTGAATAGTTGGATGGTATGGAAGCGGATGTGGTTGTTTATGAAGCTCGTGATTACCTGATCGATGTTTGGGTTATGATGTGATTCTATATTTTTCATTGCATGTCTTTTTAGAGCGATGGGCTATACCCATAGGTAAGATATATCGCCCTTTCAGGGCTATTATGTAAATAGATTATTCGGTGGTAGGGTTTAAATGATTAGTGATTATCTCTGATTTTTTTTGGATATTGAATGGTATAGGTAAGAATTTCAGTTATGAGATTACTATTGTTTTTTTGTAAACAAGTTCGCAAGTCCGATATAGTAGGTAAAGCTGTTTTATTGGTTAGATTTTAAACACAAATCTAATGATTTAATATATATTGAGATGGAACTATATTTTTACACCATTATATTTTCTAGCTTACTTTTCCATTTGGACCAGTCAGGCATTTCTTTGGTCTGTAAGTCAATGAATTTTTGAGTGTGGTCGTGGTGCACTAAGTGACATAGTTCATGTATGATGACATACTCAATGCATCTCTTTGGGGCTTTGATTAGTTCTGGATTTAGGATTATTTTTCCTTTTGGCGTACAGCTTCCCCATCTAGAAGACATGTTTCTAAGTTTGATAGATGAAGGATTGACATTGTATTTTGAAAACTGTGCTTTCAATGGTATAGCTAGGATATTAAATTTATGTCTGGCACGTTCTAGATACCATGTCTTCATTAGTGAAGGTACATTCGATTTATCAAGGGTTGTTACTTCAATAAATTTTCCTTTCAACTTTACAGACTCGGTTGAGCCTAAAATAATTTTTAATCTGTACTGCCTCCCAAGATATAAATGAGTTTCACCACTTATGTATTTGCGTTCTGGTGTTTTTGGGTGAAAGGATAAAAAGAAACTCTTTTGCTTGATTATCCATGGTGCTTTGGTCTTTAATTTGTCACGTATTTTGTCACGAGATGCATCCAACGGAGCTCTTACTAAAACATTCATATCAGGTGTCACTGTGATGCCTAATGTTTTTCTTTCTGAATATTCGAGTGTATAAATAATGGTAATGGAGCCAAATTCTATCTGATCTATCATCCTTTGTATCTTAATTTAGCTACTGAAATACATTTGTCAGCAATAGCATCCATATCACCAAATGTCAATGATGAGACCTTATACTTGTCTCTAACTTCATCAATCAGGTAATCACCAATATCAATCAATAACTTACCTGTAATATTGGATTTATTCTGCCAATCAATGATGGGTTTGTCCATATCTAGTACGGCATTTCTGATGATCTCATCAATGTGTATAGCTACTTCCGCAGATATGTCGGTATTTAGTTTTTCGTCAAAGATTTTTTCTTTCATGGCTTCCAATGTGATGCCGTAAAATGCTTTTGCTACATCTTTGTCCTTTAAAATCTCAGGTATATCACTATCTGTATGCGACAATACATTGTCCATAATTTCTTTAACTCTAGTAAGATACTGTGCATCGCTTAATCTTTCAGCTTCGTAATCTGCAATAGTCTCCCGTAGCATCTGAGAGAATTTTTTATAAAAAGCAGGGTCTTCATCCATTTTTTCTGAAATGTGTTTTGCTGTCCTGCTTGCTATTTTATCTGCTTTGGCTGCTTTNNGTTGTGCTTTCAACTTCTTCCTGGAATTTTTCTTTATCAAAAATATTGACCATTTCTGTGATGATTTCTACCTTCTCAGAATTAATGTGTGTATCTATCAACTTTTGAATTTGCCCTTCATATTGTTTATAATCTATGGTATCACTATATCTTGCAATTACTGCCAATCTTAGCTTCATAAACATTGCGAGATCTTCTTTGTATCGATCAATAGTTTTGGGCTCCGTATTTTTGTGAAATTGAAGTGCTGACAATGCAAGTTTGAGCGCTTTAGCATAAGCCGAAAGTTTGTCATAAAACACCACCCTAATAGCTTCGTCTTTGAGTAATACCTGGTAAGCTTCAGCATCTCGCTTGTTGTTGATTGTCTTGAAGATATCCCAAAGTTCTGAATGCTTTTGTGGTAATTTTTTAATTTCTTCTTTTATATCGATCATGGTTCCTTCTAAATCTTCTTCATCAAAATCTTCAAAGGATGAGTACAATTCAAGTGCAGTGTCTAGGTTTTTAATGACTCCATAATAATCAATGATATAACCAAATTCTTTATCGTCATGTATCCGGTTGACCCTTGCAATGGCTTGTAACAATTTGTGGCCTTGCAAGTTTCTTGTGAGATATAGCACTGTGTTTTTTGGCTCATCAAAACCAGTTAATAATTTATCTACCACGATGATGATTTCTGGGTCTTTTTGATTTTTAAACCTATTTATAATATTGGTTTCGTACTTTTTGGGATTACCATGTTCATTCATCATTCTTTTCCAAAATATTTTTTCTGGTTCACTTGATGCAGCATAAGCAGTATCTTCGCCTTCTCGATCATCAGGTGATGAAATGAGCACTTCAGAACTAACTAGTCCAAATTCATCTAAGTAGGATTTGTAACGGATGGCATTGATTTTTTTATCACACACTAATTGGCCTTTGAATGGTGTACCTTTCCAATTGTCTGCAAAGTGATGACTGATATCGTACGCAATCATTTTCATTTTTTGCTCTGCCGCATTTAGCTGGTCAGCTCGACTGAATTTTTTCTTAAAATCTGCTTTTTGATATTCATTAAAAGGTTCGGATATCATTTCGAAAAATGTATCCATCGGATTGTCATTTACAGATTGGCGAGAAAGCCTGCCTTCATACAATAAAGGTACTACTGCTTTGTCTTTTACGGCTTGATCCACTGTATAAGCGTCAATGACTCCTCCAAATTTCGTTGCTGTACTTTTGTCCTTTTTGAATAAGGGCGTTCCAGTCATAGCAATAAAACAAGCATGTGGTAGGGCTTTTTCCATCTCAACATTAAAAGTACCATGTTGTGTCCGGTGTCCTTCATCTATGAGTACAAAAATGTCTTTACTCAGAAAAGGTTCTTTTATTTTTTTCATTGCAGCTACAAACTTATTAATGATGGTGGTCACCACCGCATCCGTATTGCTAGATAGTAACTCAGCTAGTCTTTGGCCAGTGGTAGCGTTCTCTACAAATTTGCCACATTTGCGGAAAGTGCCTGTGATCTGATCGTCCAAGTCTGTCCTATCTGTAACTAATATGATTTTGGGATTTCGAATGGATGGTTCTGTGGCTATAGCTTGTGCCAACATGACCATGGTAAGTGATTTGCCACTTCCTTGGGTGTGCCAAATGACTCCACCTTTGCGTCTGCCATCTATGGTTTCGTTTATTCTGTGGATGGATTTTTTGATAGCAAAATATTGTTGGTAGCGTGCTACTTTTTTTACACCGTTATCATACAATGTAAATCCAAATACTAAGTCTAGCAATCGTTCTGGACTGCATAACCCATATAGGTATTCGTCTTGGGCTGTAGGAAGAATTGGCTCAGCTTCGATGGCATCAAAGTATTGTCTTACATATCTGAATCTCTCTGAAAATAATTTGTCTTTAGTTTCTATTGGTAATGGCTTATTTTTTAAAATTTGCAACCTGCTCCAGTATATATCTTCTTCTGATTTACGTTCTGCAAGTGTATTACCATTAAACTTTTCTTTCCATTGTGCCCAAAATTTCTCTATGGTACCTAATGTAGCATAACTGCCTTCTTGGGTGGCGATACTAAGCACGATTTGTGCAAAAACGTAGAGATTTTTGATACCTTCTTCTTGCTGATTGCGTAGGTGCTGGCTGATGGCTTGTTTGATAGGTTCTTTCATATCAGGCCTTTTGCACTCTATCACACACATAGGGATGCCATTGACAAATAGGACGATATCAGGTCTGTAATGGTCTTTGCCATTGGTGCGGATGACCGAAAATTCTTCTGTGACATGAAAGACATTGTTTTCCAAATTTTGCCAATCTATATACTGGAGGGTGAAGCTTTTCTTCTCGCCATCTACTTGCTGATCAAAAGATTTGCCAAGGGTGAGTAAGTTGTATAAAGCTTCAGAAGCTACGACATATCCTTCCTGCATAGGCAACTCACGAAGTGCACGGATGCCATTTTCGATATTGGTGTCACTGATATAGGTGGTGCGTGAAGAGCTAATGTGTTTGTTTGCATTGATGATACGAAGTTGGCTCCTAAGGATATCATCTAGCAGGACATTGCTGTGTTTGCCGCCACGTTGTCTATCTGACTCGGTGGGAGTGATATATGTGTAGCCTAAATTAATCAACATCTGAAGTGCTGGTATCTGGCTGATATGATCTTCTTTAAAACTTGGTGTGGTCATTGAAATTGAGCTATGAATGATGAACTATGGGTTATGAGTATGGATGGCGGCACAGCATATGGGGAATCGGATGCTCGATATGGAGAATTGAAAAAGACTTGTTTAAAATTCAATATGGAGAAAATGAAACCCAATATGGGGAATTCAATAAAATTCTTAATATGCTGATTATCAGTGATTATTCTGCAAATACCAGTTAGTCTTAGAGAAAAAAAGTAATTATATGGAGAATTTAAAAGAGTTTGCTCAATATACAATACAAAGTATTTTACTCCCAATATGGAGAATTGATTATGTTGGTTAAGACTCATTCGTATTTCTTTGCGTGCCATTATTGTAATAAAAATTACTATTTTTTTGAAATTATATTGTTGTTGTTATCTGTAAAAGATATACTTTTGTAACGTTCTTTACCTTGGTAGGGATTTACAAAGGTTTCGAATGCTGAACCCGCAATCAGCGTCAAGAAAAATGGATTGGGGAGTCCCCGATCGAAAAATTAAGTCGACTTGGTCAAGACCGCTTGTCCTGATCGGGCCGCAACAAAAACCACGGTTGTATAACCGTGGTTTTTTATTTTCTGACAATACTATTTTTACATAATTAAAATAAAAATGACTATTTTTTGAAATTATTTTATTGATGATGTTGTTGTTGTTTAAAATAGGCATATATTTGCACCGTTCTTTACCCTTGGTAGGGAATCTACAGAGGTTTCGAACGCTGAACCAGTAATCAGCGTTTTTTTTTATTTCCTTTCCCATTTCGGACTTGTTAAAATTTTATTGATAGAATTATCTGCAACATATGCTGTTATAAATGTGGCAAACAGTTCATTTTTAATCCAAATGATCACAACATAATCATTCTTGACAATAGCTACTCTGTATGACTTATCATAACTTTTAGATTTTTTATCCCACCCTATTCTGAGATCTGCTGTTGGATCTTCTAGAGTTTCTTTAATCCATAAAATACGCTCGGCTCGTTGGTTTGAAAACTGGGCTTTGTCTCCTAATTGTCTATTTACACTTTCGAAAAATGCATGTTCAAATCTTTCTGGAAAAAATTTTACAGTTATTCCATCAAAGGATATTATGGGTTTTGATTGATCACAATAAGTATTTAAATACAACTCTCTGTAAGCATCTTCTGATGATAGGTAAGTTAACTGATATTCCATATTACCAACCGCCCTTTAAATTGATCTTAAATATGTTTACTTTTTCTTCCCATTTGCCGGTAGGTGAAATTGGCTTCTTAAGATAAGTATTTTCAACGTGTTCAATTATATGTTTCTTTGCAAAACCAGAAATTTCATTATTAAATTTTGACACAACTAAGCCCGTTAGTATATCGGCAAGTTGAATACCTAGCGATTCATCAGAAGGTAATCCTTGAACTTGTTTAATATCAGAAGTTAAGTTAGAATAATCAAGTACTCTCCCCAATTCTTTTAATCTGCCTTTATTACGATTGATTTTTAAGTCCACAAAAATATCATATGTATTAAAGTCAAATATCCAATGATGTAAAAGTTGGTAATAAAATTTATAAAACCCTAATTCAGCATCTTCATTATTGAACTTTAGATTATCAATCTTATCTGCTTCTATAAGAACTACTCTAAACCTAATATAATCGGATGCAAAAAAATAATCAACTATATCCTTGTAAACTTCGATATATCGTGGTGATAATTTTTTCCATTTTAGCTCGCCCATAATATTATGTTTAAGCTTTATCTTTTTTACCTCATCTTTTAATGTATCTCTGTATTCACTTGGTATCCAAATGCCTCCAATTCCTGTATAAAGATGCGCATCTTTTCTCGTAAGGGCTTCTAGACCACTTTCGTCACAATATACTTCAAAATCCATATCTTATATTTTTAATCTTTTTTTCCCTGTCAATAACATCTGCATCAATCCTTTTTTTTGCTCTCGGAGTTTGTCTGCTTTGGCTCGGAGAAGTGTGATCTCTTTGTCTGCGGCTTGCAAGACTTGGGCAATGGCGGTTTGTTCTTCTACTGAAGGGAATGGTATCCTGACCGTACAAAAATCGTCATAACTTATTTGTTTTCCATCTCTTATCCCAATAACTGCAATAGATAAATGACCAATAAAATCTGAGGATTTGTAATATTGCTTATAAAATTCATCACAGATCTCTTTTTTCGGTTTCAGAACTGTGTAAGCTGGACTAACTAATCCTCTATAGTATGAGTATTCCAATCCCCCTTGGAATGAACGCAAGCTAATGATAAAATCACCAATTTCTACAAGCTTAAATCCTTCAGTACCTGTTGTAGGCATCGTAACTCTACCTTCTAACATTGTTCTAGGTATCATCCCTCTGTCTTGGGTAGCCGAAAGAAGTTCTTCATTAGCATAACCTTTTTTTGTTATACTTTTGAAAACTTCACCCGCGCCAAGTTTTTTCCACTCTCCATCAAACCCACTCAATCGCTTCTTGCCAGTAAGCAATTGCTGCATGAGCCATTTTTTACGGAGTTCTTTTTGGGTGATGAGCTGTTCTGTTTTGTGGAGAGCATCATCCCAGGTGGAGAGGACGGATGTTATGGCTTTTTGCTCGGGGAGAGGAGGAAGTGGGATTAGTAATGAGCCATATTCTTCGGCATTTATTCCAGGTTGACCACTTCTCATAGAGATAGTCTTAACCCAATCCCAATAATGTTTTGTTTCTGTAAAATATTTAAGATGTGATTTTGTTAAAACGTTATCATTAGTTCTGAACCTAATTAAGAAACCTGCAAACACAAGGATTCCATCTTGAGGCTTGTAAAGATAAGTTTTCCCAACAGTTGCACCAGTTCTAACAAATACAATGTCCCCTTCATTTAAAATAAACTGCTTATAATTTGGATCATTAACAGATACTTTTTTACTAAGGGAATAATTACCATTGTCATCAATATCTGTAATTCTCAAATATACTGGTAAATTATTTTCAAACTCAACGGCAGGTGCATTAATTCCATAATCACCCTTAACTAAACAACATTCACTCAATTTCTTTACAACCCATTCTGTTGGAATTTCCGTATTATACAATTGCTTTTTATTATTTATTATGTCTTTCATTAACTTCCTTTAACTAAATTATTTAATCTTGTAAACTCAACTTTAAATTCTAGTATTTTATGAACTTCATATTCATAATCTTTTAGAATTTTCGGATCAAGTCCATTTTTGTCAATTAAATTTAATTTATGCGCTATTTCCCAAATTCCTGAGTCAATGTTATAAGTAAATGTTTCATATAGAAGCTGGGCGTCTGCATCAGACATATTTTCAATTTCTCTTATTCTTTTCAATAATTTCACTGAATTAGTTGTTATTCTTAATAATTGGCTTGTATTGCCTACTATTTTTGGCATTATATCATTTTTATCTTTTTCTAAATTTATAATTTTATCAAGATCAAAAATAATTGAATTATAGGCTGCAATTCCATCATATGGTTGGAATTTCTGCCCTACAGACGCATTTCCAAATAAGTCATAATACTTTAAACTATTGAATGCAGTATTTATAAGAACTACTTGTTGGTAGAGTTGATTTGTTGCCCTATTTGTCATAAACTCTCTTCGTTGTGCTGATAACTCTTCTTGTTGTAGTCTTAATGTGATGATGATACCTGCAAAAGAAAGACCTGTGAATAAGGCATTGATGGCGCCAAATTGATCACCAAATGTGCCAGCATCTCCTTTTTCTAATTTAAATATAAATCTGATTACAAAATAACTAGCAAGCCATAATAAAAATGCACCTAGAAACCATAATCTACTCCCATTTGATTTTTTTGCCATTTGTATGAATTTATTAAAACTGATTTGAAATTGTTGGATCATTTTAATGATTATAATTTTTCAATATTCTTCTTTATTTCCCCGACTGTTCTTCGACAAAATTCGTTAACAAATTCTGATATTTCAATATTTGATAAAGGTTTATTTATTAAATTATTGACACTATATTGAGGCTCTGTATCATTCATATAAACCATGTATTTTTTTTTATCAAACCTTACGTTTATATATCTATAAATATCAAAGGATTTTTTGTTTTCATTGATAAAGTTGTAAAATGAAGCACTACAATATAATTGTTGGTCATCATAAGGCTTAATTAAATTTAGTAGATTATTAGGATTTGGTGAATTAGAATCAAAGTCAATATTAAATGTACACCCATCAATAACATAACTTAAATCTATATCTTTAAACAAGATAAGAAATTTCTCAAAGGCCATATTTCTAATTTCTTTAAAAAGGGGTATTACACTGTCTTGAATTCTTTCATTTGTATTTTCAAAATTGCGTATTACTGAGATTGATTTCAAATTCTTTGAGAGAAGTGTAATCTCTTTTTCCCAATCATTGGCTTCTTCGATGCTCACACCATTGACTGCCTTAATGGTAGTCTCTAAACTCCATTCTGCTTGTTCTGCCATATAAGTGATAAATGACTCCATATCACCCGCGTCAGCTAGACGAAGTGCATTTAGATATTTATCTTTGTTAGCAGATTTAATAACTACAGGTGGGTAGCCTTGACGTATTAGGATGTAATTCATCAAAAGTCTTGAAATACGGCCATTGCCATCATCAAATGGATGAATTAGTACAAATTTATGGTGGAATACTGCCGCTAGGGTAATTGGATGCAAACTATCTTTTTCATCCTGATACCATTCCATCAATTCTTGCATTTTGGCTGGTACTTCTATAGGCTCTGCATAATGGAAGATTTCTCCATTTTGTAATTCTACATGATTTGGCGATTCCTTGTAATTGCCAACATTGATTTCTTTACGCGATTTTTGCGCTTTAAGAGACTTTGCATCATTCCAGTAGTTTTTTACTAAAATGATTTTGTGTAGATTTTTGATGTCAGTTTCAGAAATCTCCCTTTCCTTATCTGCGGCCCATTCTTTGATCATTTCAAATGCTGCGTCATGTGCTCTCATTTCGTCTAGCTCGCGCATCTCATATAGTTTGCCTTGAGGTAGGATATCTTTCAGCAATAAAACTTTTGTATCCTGATAAGTCAGTGTATTACCTTCCATGTGATTGGAATTGTAATTGAACTCTAGACGAAATTTTTCGTCCAATCTTCGTTGGTCTTTATCAGAGATTTTTAGGCCTGACAATTCGGATTGGAGCTGGTTTATTTTATCGAAAATGTTGTACATGGGTTAATTTTTTAATTTAAGATTTTAGCTTTTTTGCCAGTTGATCAAAATCGCTCTCATAAATTATGTCTTGGTTTTTACTGAATTTTTCAAATTCTCCTTCTGCCAGTACTTTGGCCACTTCATGACTTACATTGCCTGCATTGTGTAATATGGCTTGTTCATTAAACTGCAAAAATGCGTCTAATTTTACTATCCAATCTTTCATATTCATCACTACACCTTTATTGGCTTGTAGCTCCGCATAATCGAGATACATGGAGACTATCCGATTGAGCCCATCGAGTTCTTTTTCGTCAAGGTAGTTTTTTGCTACGCTTACATCTGTTTTTCTGATTTTACCATCTGGACCATTTTTCCAGTTTTTCAGACCCATGTTTTCTTTAGTGCTGTCAGCTCTGGAAGATATAATTTCTGCGGCTGTCTGTCCTGTGATCGCCCAATGCAATTTATTTTGTACAGTGGCAAAAAATGTTTTTGTGATATCATCATCTGGTCTGTAGTCAGCACTACATTGTGCATAAATGTCTGTAATCTTTTGGTAGAACCTACGTTCGCTGCTACGTATGTCGCGTATGCGTGCAAGCTGTTCTTCAAAATAATCTTTACCAAAAATGTTATTTGGGTTTTTAAGGCGTTCATCATCCATGGTAAAACCTTTGATGATGTATTCTTTTAGCTTTTCTGTCGCCCATATCCGGAAAGCAGTGGCTTGGCTACTATTCACACGGTAACCAACAGAAATGATGGCATCTAGATTATAAAATTTGACCTTAGAGACTTGAATTTTATCCGCTATTGCACCATGTTGAGTGGCCTGTTCCAAAATGGAACTAACCACTTCTTCTTTTAATTCCCCTGATTCGAAAATATTTTTCAAATGCTTTGTGATCGCTGGTCGTTGTACCCCAAAAAGCTCTGCAATCTTCTGTTGAGTGAGCCAGATGGTTTCGTTTTGCAAATAGATCTCTACTTTTACTTTACCATTCGGTGTGGTATAAAGTAAAATCTCATTAAATCCTTCTACTGCCTTTTTTATTTCTTTTGCCATAGGGTCTTAGTCAAGTAATTCTTGCAAATAATTACTCATTTGGGATTCTACTTCTTTCAGTTCAGCTTCTAAGCGCTCGATCTCTGATTGAACTACAGCGATATCCACTTCAGCTTCTTCTTC
>DLGT01000094.1:0-42276 GCA_002482845.1 Saprospiraceae bacterium UBA7687 | reverse complement strand
CATATCGCGGTATGTTGAGATTGAAGTCGTTTTCCCCGATTTCATCATACGTGGCTACGTAGCTATATTTTTCTTCTATAACACCTGGCGCCAAAGTTCCTTCATTAAATTTGCGATAGGTATCTACAATGTGTGCTATGTCTGATTCTCTAAGTTTGTTTTGGTTTTTAGCGTTCTCAAAATGTTTGGAGGCATCAATGAAAAGGACATTATAATTTTTACCTTTCGCTTTATTAAAAATAAGAATAGCCGCTGGAATACCTGTACCAAAAAATAGATTGGCAGGTAGGCCGATGACAGCTTCTAGGATGTTTTCTTCGATGGTCTTTTGTCTGATCTTACCTTCACTTGCTCCACGGAATAAGACACCATGCGGGACCACTACACCTACTTTGCCTTTGCCTTCGTAGGTGGTCTCGATCATGTGGGAGATAAATGCCCAGTCTCCTTTACTTTTGGGCGGAACTCCACGCCAAAATCGTTGGTATTGGTCCGTCTCTGGATCATAAGAAATGGTGGTTTTGTCACCTTCTTTATCTTCTACTTTGCCCCATTTGTCTAGTGAAAAAGGTGGATTGGCCACAACCGTATCAAACTTCATCAGTGCATCTCCTTCTTTCAGTTTTGGATTTCGGATGGTATCTCCCCATCGGATGGTAGCATTGTCAAAACCATGGAGAAACATATTCATCACCGCCAATGCCCATGTGGAGCCATTGGCTTCTTGACCATAAAGCGAAAAATTATCAGAACCGACTTCTTGGCCAGCTTTGATGAGTAGAGAGCCTGAACCACACGTAGGGTCACATATTCTAGAACCAGGAGCTGACTTTGTTAATCTTGCCAGTAATGTGGATACTTCTGCAGGTGTGAAAAATTCACCTGCTTTTTTGCCTGCATCACTGGCAAAGTTGGATATGAGATATTCATAGGCTCCACCTATGATATCATTCCCTGCCAATCTTGATGGTCGCAAATTGAGTGCATCTTTGTTGAAATCCAGTAATAGGTTTTTGAGCCTAGTATTTTTATCTTTGGTATCACCTAAGACAGAACTATTAAAATTGATATTCTGGAAGATACCTGCACCATCATCGCTGTAGAGCTTCTCTCTATTAGCTTCTTCGAGATCTTCGAGTGCGATGTCTATCAGCTCTCCGATATTAGAATCATTCCGATGTTCGTAGAGATAGTTAAAATGGCTATGCTCTGGCACTACAAATCGTTCGTGTTGCATGGCTCTTTTGGCTCGTTCCTGGTCTCCATTATATTTAGCTAGATAAGCGTCAAATTTGTCATCATGGACATCGCTCAGGTACTTGATAAAGAGCATTGTAAGGATATAATCCTTGTAAATACTAGGGTCTATACTACCACGGAAGGTATCACAAGCTTTCCAAACGGCATCATTGATGTCTTTTTGAGTGATTGTTTTGGTCATTTTATATGTTTACTGCTTTGTTTAATTGTTGTTGAATTAATTGGTCTCTCAAAGATGCGATTTTTTGCAAGAGTTCCTTTTGACTGATCCTTAATTGATCGATTTTAAGGATTAAGTTTTGTTTGTCCAAAGGAATTGATGGTATTTCTATCTGCTCTAAGGACTTTTTGGAAATAGAAGGAATCGAAGTTCCTTTGGCTTCGGATTTTAGTCGTTGAATGGTGTCTGGTTGGTTTAAGAACCATTTCACATATTCAGGCAATAGATTCTGTTTATAAATCCGTAATACAAAAAAGGATGTGGATGCTACTGCTAAAGGTAAGCTGTTGGTACGGACAGCTGCAAAATTCTTGTTTCCTTTAGCTGCAAATAAGACATCACCTTGCTGTAGAAAATGTTTTGAGTGTAGATTATCTCCAGAGATAGTCGGTGTCCAAAATCCCAGATGATTTCCAATTTCATCAAAATCATTGGCCTGAAGGCATACCACATCACCATCTACATTTGGTTTTGCGAATACACCTGTTTGGATTTCAGCAATGTCTTTTAATAATACTCTCAAGATTTGTCAAATATTTATTTAAGTACATTAACTACAAAATAAATGATAAAGTTTAAAATGTTATAATTATTTTCAATTTATTTTTGAGTAGCTGTCGTACAAAGTGTAATTTATGTGTTGGGATTGTGTTGAAAACAGAAACCGTTGCATAATTTAGTGCGTCTCTTACACCTTATCTGTTCTTTAGTTTTTCCTTTACATCTGGTGGCATTACACGCTCCAACGGCCTTGTTCTTTCCTGAATGAAGAAAAACTGCGTTTTTAGGCACAGGAGGTTTACACTTCTTACATGGTACCAAGTGGTACTTGTTTATTGCTTCATCAACTGTCATACGTAAAGCAACATTATTCACATGTTTGCATTTTGCTAAATGGTATTTATTACCCGATGGTGTTTTGTAAACTGACTGGGCAAAAGATGTGAATGAGGAAGTTGTAAGGATGATGAATAATAAAAAGGTGCGGGATTTTTGCATGAGATTGAGATTTGAAAAAAGAATTACAAATAGTAGGTTTTTAATTGCTGTGAAAAAGTACAATTGCTTTTTTAATCCAGCAAGTTTATCAAGACTAAAATATTCAAATCAGATATTTGAAGCGCAAATACATCTGATTCGAATATTCAGATTGGTCCTGATGCCGCCTAGGAAATGTCTTCAACTGGAGCAGTCGGCGCGATTCTTTTTACAGTTTCTATACCTAAGTCTCTATTATATGCAGATGTATAAGTTTCACTAGTTCCTATAACCAGGCCATTAGCTGCTAGAAGGTTGAAATAATATTGATTATTGACTGCTGTCAATCTAGCATATCTAATGTCATAAGGGGCATTGATACGGACTGACGTAATACCATTGTCACAGTTTGCAGATGTGGTGTAAGCTTCTGATTTTAAAATGATCTCTCCATTAACTGCTTTGAGATTGAATCTGTACTGGTAGTTTACGTCCTTAAACTTTGTAAATTTTGGGTTTTGCATGTTGATAAAAATTTAATATTAGAGAAAACTCAAAGTTATGGGTAAAGAAATTTGTAAACAAGCGTATTTATACGTGTATATGATTGAGAGTGAGATAGGCACAAGTTGTAAACTTACGTCTTTAGCAAAGGATAATTTCGGAATACTTCAGGCAGGATGCCTGATGATAATGCATCGTAGCGGGGACGCTACGACGAACAATGGTTGTACTAACCTGAGC
The DNA here is from genome assembly GCA_002482845.1 of Saprospiraceae bacterium UBA7687. GTDB lineage: Bacteria > Bacteroidota > Bacteroidia > Chitinophagales > Saprospiraceae > OLB9. The sequence continues at coordinate 39,074 of DLGT01000094.1, read as the reverse complement.
TTAGCAATGACGCAAAGCTTATCGAAGGTTACTTCAGGCAGGATGCCTTGTGATACTGCATTGTAGCGAGGGGTTGATTAAACTAATTATAAATTCTTAATATAAAGCATCGCAGTTACAAACTGCGACGATCGGGGTGCCTTGTTATACTGCATTGTAGCGAAGACGCAACGACGAACACAGGTATAGGACTTTCGTTGCACTCAGCTTAATGGTCGAAAAGGGATGCAAGCTATGTTAACTGGTAAAAGAAAATTATATAGTCGTAAATAGGGAAGGATCTAAAGATAGGCACAAGTTGCAAACTTGTGCCAGCATAGGAGAAAATCTATTTTTTAACAAACCATAAATCACGAATTCTATTCATTGTTACATTTAAACCAGTAATATCTCCATTTTCGTTTCTTTTGAATTTTGAGATTGCTTGTCCTGACCAACTCAAAACATCATTTTTAAGTATTTGAATTTCAAATTCGCCAAAACGGCTATGATAAGCATACAATTTTTCGTTGTGTAAACTTATTGTGTATGTAGTTTCTAACTCGTCACTGTAATAGCTTCCCGTATAGGTTTTTAGTTCTTCTGCTGTTGGTAACTTGTCATCATATTTTTCAAATATATCCATAGAATTATCAGCAGAGATCATTGTCATTATATTAGCATTGACATCAAATTTTAATCGTAATTTTTCATTAATACCACCCATTTGGAATTCTGTTTCTGTTATTGGAATTAGTTGTGATTTAGTATTATTGCTCCTTAAGTACCATAAAATATCGTTTTCTACATAGATCTTCCGAGAATAATTATTCTTGTCATTCCAGTAAAACCCTTCATATTTTTTTAATATTTCGGTATGGAGTATAATGGGATTTATTGATTCTTCACTCGCTACTAATTTAGTATTATTTTGTAAGAAGAGTTGGCTAATCTGATTTGCGATTTTTGATAATTGGTACGATGTGAAGTTGGACAGAATAATGATTTCTAAATTTTGATCGGGATAACTATACATAATTGATTCAAAACCTGCAATGCCACCAGTATGCTGAATTCTGCGATTCCCAAAAAAGTCATCTACTATAATTCCAAAAGCATAGTTGTTTTTCTTACCAGAATGTAACGTATCTAAAGTCTCAAGCATTTTAAAAGCATTTTGCCATTCTTTGGGTGCATGATCATAGTTATTTGTCCACGCCAGCATGTCTGAACCCGACGAATACACATTGGATGCACCATAAGTTAAATCATTGTTTTCTAATGTTTTAAAGAATGAAGGCTCCATTTCGGAATAAGATGAAGCTATTTTTGAAGTAATTTTAGAATAATCTTCCTTAATAAAAGTCGAATTCATTTTAAGCGGTAGAAAAATGTTCTCCTTCATCCAGATTTTAAAATCTTGTTTTGAAATGGTTTCAATTATTTTCGCAAGTATAATATATCCAGTATTAGAATACATATACTCAGATCCTGGAACGAAGTTTAATGATGTTTGTTTTTGTAAGTAGCGGTAAACATCTTCATTCGTAATGGCATCGCCATCTCGCCAGCCTGCCAGTCCAAACATTTCTGGAGAACTCCTAAGTCCACTGGTATGATGCAATAAATGACGGATAGTGATGGGTTCGCTAAATTTAGGGAGTTCGACTAAGTACTTTTGGATCTCATCATCAATGGATAATTTTCCATTGATTTGCAATAAAACAATGGCCATTGCGGTAAATTGTTTTGATACAGAACCGATATTAAAAACCGTTTCAAAATTGATAGGTATATTGTATGGAATATTTGCCAAACCATAAGTTTTCGAATAAACAAGTTGATTCTTATGAGATATTAATACAACTCCACCAGGATTGTTAGGTTTTTGCCATTGAGAAAATAAACCATCAATATCATTTGTCGTGTTTTGGCTTGTCGCTGTTAATGAAGTAAAAAGTACAAAATACAATAATGCGATAAATTTCATAACTTTAGGTTTTAGATGAATAATGCAACAAATGTCCATCTATGTGACCTATTATAAAATTCGGTTATGCAAAATCCTTTTCTTTATCTGCAAAATGAAATATTTGTACAATGAAGTACTCCAAAATGTGATTAACTATTGATCTGTGAAAAGAAATGATCTCGATATGTGTCTGAAATAGGGATAATTTGTTGGGAAATTTTGATTCTATTGCGTTCGATTTCATCAATTTTGCTGATGGAAACCATAAAGGATTTGTGTACTCTACAGATTAAATTGACAGGAAGAAGTTGTTCCAATTCTGAAAATTTTTGCAGTGTCATGATCTTTTTATGGATAGTATGAATTCTTCTATAATCTCTCATTCCTTCAATAAATAAAATGTCATCAAGGTTGACTTTTTCTAATTTATTTTCCGTTTTTACAAAAATAAATTTAGGGCTTGTTTCAATAGCTTTGGCTGCTTTTTTGTCATAAATATTATTGACCGCTTGTAAAAATCGTTCAAACGAAAAGGGTTTTAATAAATAGTCTGAAACATGGAGTTCATAACCTTTTAGCGCATACTCAGAATATGCTGTCGTGATGATAACTTGGCAGTCTAATTTGGAACTCTCCAATAATTCTATACCTGATAACCCATCCATATTGATGTCTAAAAAAAGTAAATCTACTTTATTCGTTTTTAAAAAAGCTAATCCATCGAGTGCATTATCAAATGTCTCAAGCAGTGATAAAAATGGTGTTTTAAGGACAAAACCTTTAACTTTTTCTTGCGCTAATGGTTCGTCTTCAATAATAATACAAGAGTACTTAATCATTCTTTAGTTCTAAATTAACTTTATAATAATTGTTTTGATTTGAAATGGTCAAAGTATGTTTTTGAGGATACATCAATTCAATTCTTTTTCTTATCAAATCATTCCCTAATCCATTATACGCTAACACTGATTTATTGTTTTCACTGTATTCATTTGCGCATTCAAAAAGTATCTTTTCATCATCAATGACTAAAGAAATGGCAATAGCATTGTCCTTTTTTTTGTTGCTCACATGCTTAAACGCATTTTCGATAAATGGAATCAAAAGCATCGGAGGTATCACATGATTTGACGGTCTTCCATTTACTTTAAAGTGTACAAAATTGTCATTTGATGATCTTGTTTTTTGCAAAGCAATATATTTCTCTATGTATTCAATTTCCTTAGAAAGGGCTATTTTTTCTGATTTGGTTTCATACAGCATAAATCTAAGGATATCGGACAATTTATTTAGATATTCAGATGCAAGGTGAGCATCTTTGAGTATTAATACGTCAATGTTGTTAATCATATTAAATAAAAAGTGAGGGTCTAGTTGTGATTTTACCAAAGCCAATTCAATTTGATAGTTTTTAAGATTTAGCTCTTCCTTTAGTTTTATTTCATCATACCAAGTGATAAATCCTTTAATAATAATACTAATAACACCTGCCAATATACCAAGAAGTAACATCAGAAAATATACAGATATAACAAAGCTGATGCCCTTTTCAAATATGATCTCCCTACCCAATAGTTGAATCAACATCCATCCACAAATAGTTGCTGAAACCATAGAAATTAGAAAACCATACGCTAATGAAAGCATTATTTTTTCCTTTTTGATATAGTTTGGAAATATGTAAAAGTAGAACAGATAAAACACACTAAAAAATGGTATTACCGTAATGGGTATGGCTAATTTTAGAATGTAAAAAACATCTGGACCAACTATAAATCCCTGTGTTGCTGCAGCAATAATGATAAAAAGCAAACTGAGATAGGAGAGCCACAATGATGTATGAATGGTAAAAACTAATGACGGTTTCATTTTAAACAATCTATTAGTTTCAAAGGTATGCGTTTATATGATGTTAGCAAAAGTAATTTGCAAGTTGGGTTATTTTATCTGCAAAATGGTATTATTCAGAGTCTTTAATTTTGGCGCTTTCGATGGCCTAATTAAATGGATTAATTTGTAAAGCGCGGACACTAAGCCTATCGGAAGTTAATTCAGGCAAGATGCGTGATGATACTGCATCGTTGCGATGGGTTGATTAAACGAATTATAAATTCTTAATATAAAGCATCGCAGTTACAAACTGCGACGATCGGGTGTTATTTTATCTGCAAAATGGAATTATTCATAGTCTTTTTGATTAAGACTTTCATTGACTTGTCTAAAATGGATTAATTTGTAAAGCGCGGACGCTAAGCTTATCGGAGATTAATTCAGGCAAGATGCCTGATGATATTGCATCGTAGCGAGGGGTTGATTAAACGAATTATAAATTCTTAATATAAAGCATCGCAGTTACAAACTGCGACGATCGGGTTTAATTCAGGCAGGATGCCTTGTGATATTGCATCGTAGCGAGGAAGCTACGACGAACACAGATGCAGTCTGCCCTTTCGCTCATCAGTCTTCGTTGCCCTCAACTTAATGGTCGAAAGGGATGCAGGATAGGTGAGTTTCAAACTTGAGGTAGCAATGTAATTTTTTGGAAGGCAAACGAGACGTTTGTACTAACCTGAGCTTAGCGATGACGCTAAGCTTATCGAAGGTTAATTCAGGCAGGATGCCTTTTGATACTGTATCGTAGCGAGTTAATTCAGGCAGGATGCCTAATGATACTGCATCGTAGTTAGGACGCTTCGACGACAGCGCACTGGTCTTTCGCTCATCAGTCTTCATTGCACTCAGCTTAATGGTCGAAAGGAATGCAGGATAGGTGATTTACAAATTTGAGATAGTAATATAATATCCTGAAAATCAAACGAGACGTTTGTACTAACCTAAGCTTAGCGAAGACGCTAAGCTTATCGAAAATATGAATTACAGCTTTTAAGATTACAAGACTACGTCCTTATTTTTGATGTTTTAGATAATAAATGTAACCGCAAATCAAATAATTTGTAAGAACAACATTAAATTGTGTAACTATTGAAAAGCTTAAGCCCTTAACTTTGCGAAATATTTGCTATAAAACCTTAAATATCTTCCTTTAAAATACTAAAAATAAACGGTTTATGACTACAGTCATAAATTAATATTTCTCATCATCTCACCTTTGTGCTACAATAAAATCATAAAAATATGCGAAACATTAAAATTCTTTTAGCATTTGTAACCTTTGGATTTTTCATAGCATGTGGCGGTGGAGCTCCGAAAACCGAAACCCCTAGCGAAACTCCTGCAGCTCCTGCGGAAGCACCTGCTGATGCCGCTACTTATGACCCTACAAGAGGAGAAGGCAAATTTAATGCAGATAATCTCAAACTCGACGCTACGCTAAATCCTACTTTTGCTGATGCAGGAGAGAAGGCTGCTGGTGTAAAATGTACTTCTTGCCACAAACTATCAGATGAAAGACTAGTAGGTCCAGGATGGGCAGGTGTCACAGAAAGACGCACACATTATTGGATTATGAATTTCATCACTAATCCTGACCCGATGATAGACAAAGACCCAGCATTGCAAGCGCAATTAGAGTTATGTTTGGTCAGAATGCCTAATCAAAGTCTCGCTGAAGAAGAAGCTAGAAACATCCTAGAATTTATGCGTAAAAACGATGGCGTAAAATAAATTAATTGTATTAAATTAAAATAAAGTAAAATGAAAACCAAACAAATAATCACATTCATGTTCCTGTCGGGAATATTGATGTTTGCTATTTCATGTCGTCCAAAAAATGCGGGTACAACTGTCATGGGAGATTCTAGTGTCAAGGCTTTTGTCGCACCAGGTCAGTTTGATGAATATTACAACTTCGTGAGTGGTGGTTTCAGTGGTCAGATGTCAGTGTACGGTCTACCGAGTGGAAGACTTTTTAGAGTGATTCCTGTTTTTTCTGTGGACCCTGAAAAAGGATGGGGATACAGCGAAGAGACTAAGCCGATGCTCAATACATCACATGGATTTGTACCTTGGGATGATCTCCACCACGTAGAGTTATCACAAACGGCAGGTGAGATAAATGGAAAATGGGTATTTGGCAATGCCAATAACACACCAAGATTAGCAAGAATAGATCTTAAAACATTTAAAACTGCCGAGATTATAGAGTTGCCAAATAGTGCAGGTAACCACAGTTCACCTTTCGGTACAGAAAATTCTGAATACATAGTGGCAGGTACTAGATTTAGTGTGCCCGCTGATTACTCAGATGGAGATGTGCCTATCGATACCTACAAAAAGAATTTTAAAGGTCACATATCATTTGTTAGTGTGGATAAGGAATCAGGTGAGATGGATATAGCTTTCCAGCTTAAAACTCCTGGCGTCAACTTTGACCTAGCACGTTGTGGCAGAGATAAATCTCATGGTTGGTTTTTCTTCTCTTGTTATAATACAGAACAAGCCAATACACTCCTAGAAGTAAATGCATCACAGAAAGACAAAGATTTCATCATGGCTGTCAATTGGAAAAAAGCGGAAGAATATCTAAAGGCAGGTAAAGGTGTAAAACAAAAAGTGAAATATGCGCACAATGTATGGGATGAAGCCACACATACAGGTACATCTACTATAAAAAATGAAGTGACCGTACTTGATGTGTCTGTGTTAAAAGATATCTGCTACATGATACCATGTCCTAAGTCTCCACATGGTTGCGATGTAGACCCTACGGGTGAGTACATCGTAGGTAGTGGTAAATTAGCAGCGATTATACCTGTATTCAGTTTTGACAAATTACAAAAAGCCATAGCCAACAAGGCGTATGATGGAGAATATGAAGGAATACCTATCGTTAAATATGAAGAAGCGCTTTATGGTGAAGTAAAAAAACCAGGCTTAGGACCATTGCACACCGAATTTGATGGTAAAGGTTTTGCGTACACGTCTTTTTTTGTATCTTCGGAGATTGTAAAATGGAATATCAAAGATCTTACTGTGGTGGATAGAGTACCTACGTTTTATTCTGTAGGTCACCTAAGTATCCCAGGTGGAAACACAAGAAAACCATCTCCTAAATATTTAGTAGCCTATAATAAAATCACCAAAGACAGATATTTGCCAACAGGTCCAGAGCTAGCACAAAGCGCTCAATTATTTGATATCAGTGGTGAAAAAATGCAGATGATCCTCGATTATCCGACCATTGGTGAGCCTCACTATGCACAATCGGCCCCTGCTGATCTGATCAGGAATAATGGACAACTAAAAATCTATCCAATAGCAGAAAATAAACATCCAAGGGCTGCCAAAGGTGAGTCTGAATCTAAGGTAGTAAGAGAAGGTAATAAAGTCCATGTGTACATGACAGCCATAAGATCTCACTTTGCGCCTGACAATATAGAAGGTGTAAAACTAGGTGATGAAGTATATTTTCATGTCACCAATTTGGAACAAGATTGGGATGTACCGCATGGATTCGGAGTAAAAGGTGCCAATAATGCAGAATTACTGATCATGCCAGGTGAAACAACTACGCTAAAATGGGTTCCAGACAGAGTAGGTATTACACCGATATATTGCACAGATTTCTGTAGTGCCCTCCACCAAGAGATGCAAGGATATGTAAGAGTTTCCCCCGCAGGTAGCAATGTTCCGTTGACATTCCACGTAGGCAAAACTGCCGCAACATCTACAACTCCGCCCGCTAAATAGGCAAATTAATTAACTCAAAAACAAAAGGGAACAGGTGGATTCATCTCCCTGTTCCCTTTTTATTTAAAAAAAAGATGGTAGTTCACACATAGGGCATACATACAAAATCTTTTTTAATCTAAAAATTCACTTGTCATGAATACTTTTTCTAAATCATCAGTTTTGATGCTGATCCTAGCTGGTATTTGCATTTTATTAGCTATTGTTTTCCCTATCTGGCGAATAGAGTTAGATGCACCCCAATACCCAGAAGGCTTGGCGCTGCATATTTATGCTAATAAAATGGGTGGAGATGTAGATATCATTAATGGTCTGAATCATTATATAGGTATGAAAACCATTCATGCGGAAGAGTTTATAGAATTTACAGTCTTACCATATATCATAGGTTTTTTTGGTCTTTGGGCTTTATTCTCAGCATATAAAAAAAGTAAAAGAAGTGTATTGATTCTCTTGATTTGTTTTGCTTTGTTCGGAATCCTGGCGATGTATGACTTCTGGAGGTGGGAATATGAGTATGGCCACAATCTTGATCCTACTGCGGCCATCATTGTACCTGGCATGGCATATCAGCCACCGTTAATAGGCTTTAAACAATTGCTGAACTTTGGGGCGTATTCCATTCCTGATATCGGAGGATGGTTGTTGCTCGTAGGCGGTATATTAATTGCTTTAGTTTATGTTTTGGAGGCTGGCATGTTGAATCGATTTATTAAAAATACTGCAAAATCGACTATTTGGATGATTCCAGTTCTTTTTTTCCTGTCATGCTCTCCAAATGGACCAGACCCTATCATTTTACATAAAGATACTTGTGCATTTTGTAAAATGAATATTTCTGAAGGTCATTTTGCCGCTGAACTGATTACAACAAAGGGAAGGGCTTTTAAATTTGATGATATAACATGTATGGCAGCATTCAAACAAGAAAATTCAGACAAAGATGTTAAAAGTCATTACGTACATTATTATCTAGGCAATAATGAATTAATACCTGCTGAAAGTGCATTCTACATATCAGGTGGTACCTTAAGAAGCCCTATGGCAGGTAACATTGCTGCATTTAAATCCGAAACAGAAGCAAATGAATATCTAGAAAAAACTCAGGCAGAAAAAACAGATTGGACTAGCATAAATCAATCAAAATAATCGAAAATGCCTGTTAATACACAGAAATATTTTATGTGGTTGCTAATGGTGCTTTTTATTATTCCACTAGCTCATAGTCGTACTTTGCATGTAGGACCTAATAAAGAATTTAAGCAGATCAGATCTGCTTTACTGAGCGCGCAAGATTATGATACTGTTTTTGTATATCATAGCCAATACAAAGAAGGTAACATTGTCATCAATAAAAAAATAGTAATGATAGGAATTGATCTTCCAGTCATAGATGGAGATAAAAAATATGAAGTCGTCTCCATCAAATCAGATAGCGTGACTTTTCGTGGATTTCAGGTACAAAACTCAGGTTTCGCATCTTTAAATGATCCTGGTGGGATAAAAGTATATGATGCCAGTAATATCATCATCGAAGACAATGTGCTAGAAAATAACTTTTTTGGCATTTACATCCAATATGGTAAACACTGTCTCATACGCAATAATCGACTCAAAGCTTATGGCCTAGAAGAGCAACAAATAGGTAACGGTATACACTGCTGGAAATCTGATAGTTTACAAATCATAGGCAATCACATAGAAGGCCATAGAGATGGTATCTATTTTGAATTTGTGACCCATTCTATCGTATGGCGCAATATTTCAAAATTAAATATTAGATATGGCCTACATTTTATGTTTTCTAATAATGATGCTTACATCAATAATATGTTTGACGAAAACGGTGCCGGCGTAGCAGTGATGTTTACCAAACATGTTGTCATGTACAGCAATACCTTTCAGAACAGCACGGGTGATGCATCTTATGGCATACTCCTAAAAGAAATCTCGGATGCCGAGATACGTGGAAATCGTTTTATCAATAATACTTCTGCACTATTTCTAGAAGGAGCAAATAGAATATTGATCCATAAAAATGTATTCCATGGAAATGGATACAGCCTGAAAATTCAAGCAAACTGTATGGATAATGAAGTTTATCAGAATAATTTTATAAATAATACTTTTGATGTAAGCACCAATGGATCATTGGTACTCAATACATTTAATCACAATTATTGGGACAAATACGAAGGGTACGATCTAGATAAAGATGGTCTGGGAGATATCCCATTTCATCCATTGAGTTTGTATTCTGTCATCATCGAAAACAATCCTATAGCCATGTTGCTATTCAGAAGTTTTATGGTCACCTTGCTAGAGCGCACAGAAAAACTCATTCCAAGTATTACACCGGAAGAATTTAAAGATAATGCCCCTGTCATAAAACCTTATCTCTTATGATCGAACTGAAAAATATATCAAAATCTTTTGGCAAAACTCAAGCATTGAGAAATGTATCACTTTCGTTATCAGCGGGTAAATGCATCGGACTGATCGGGCCAAATGCATGTGGTAAAACGACGATGATCAAAAGTATATTGAGTATGGTTGTACCTGATCATGGCACCATTTATTTTAATGGAAAAAACATACACAAGGAAGTTCAATACAAAAATGATATCGGATATATGCCACAGATCGGTAGATATCCTGAAAATATGAGTATCAAACAAGTGATCAATATGATCAGAGACATCAGATGTTTTGACGGTGTAGAAGATACAGCTCTTTATGATGCTTTTGGGTTGGAACATTTTGACGGCAAAAAGATGCGCACCTTATCAGGAGGTACCACACAGAAAGTGAGCGCCACCATAGCTTTTCTGTTTAATCCTAGTGTGTTGATCCTTGATGAACCTACTGCAGGCCTAGACCCATTAGCATCAGAAATACTCAGAGATAAAATCATCAAAGAAAGAGAAAAGGGAAAACTTATACTCATCACTTCCCATCTCCTGAGTGAACTAGATGACATGCTGACAGATATTATTTTTATGCAAGAATCAGAGGTAATTTTTAATAAAACGATCACCGCTTTGTTTGAAGAGACCAACGAATCTAGAGTATCAAAAGCCATCAGCAAACTTCTAAAAAATATAAAGTGATGCGTGGTATTACAAAGTTTGTTATTACGGATATCCTCAAGAATCGGATCATACTGATCTACACAATCATATTATGTGTATTCTCATGGAGTATATTTAGCCTTGAAGATAATACATCCAAAGGTATTATGTCCCTTCTCAATGTCATCTTACTAACCGTGCCATTGGTGTCTATTATTTTTGGTAATATATATATGTATAACAGTGCAGAATTTATAGAATTACTTGTGAGCCAACCCGTCAAAAGATCGGCCATTTGGTCTTCATTGTTCTTAGGGTTATCATTAGCCTTAAATACATCCTTTTTTATAGGAATAGGTTTGCCCGTTTTGTTATTTGTGCCAAGTATGACAGGTGTAACTGTTATATTTTCCGGAATGTTGATTACAACCATCTTCGTATCTATAGCTATGCTTTGTGCTATATTAATGCGAGACAAAGCTAGGGGAATAGGTCTATCCATTATGATATGGCTATTTTTGTCCTTGATTTACGATGGTTTGGTACTTTTCTTTATGTTTCAGTATGCAGATTATCCCATAGAAAAACCAATGGCCATTCTTGCAGCATTCAATCCTATAGACTTAGCGAGAATCCAAGTATTACTCCAAGTAGATGTAGCGGTATTAATGGGATTTACAGGTGCTATTTTCAAAAAAATGTTTGGTACTTCCGTAGGATTAATTGTTTCATTAATGATTATGTTGTTATGGATAGTGCTACCCTATTTGTTATCACTTAGATTATTTAATAAAAAAGATTTGTAACATGACCATCATTCAAGAAATTCAAGAAAAATTAATGACGTCAACCAAGCCAGTAGCAAGATTGTATTACAAAAGCGAGGCTTCTAAAACAATGTTTATTGGATTTAATAGTGGTATGATTTTAGACCAACACAAGACTAGTGTACCTGCGCGACTCATGGTATTAACAGGCAAAGTGACCTATCAACAAGTAGATGATATCACTACCCTATACCAATACGAAACTAAAGATATTTCTAAAGACACTCTACATAAAGTATATGCTGATGAAGAAAGTCTGTGTATGCTCATGCAAGGCTAATAATTTAATGTATTGCCCAAATATTTTCATTAATTCAAACAAAAAATACAGATATGAAGGATTTAGAAAATCGTCAGGATATTGAAATCGTTGTGAACATTTTTTATGACAAAGTGAAACACGACGATATGATAAGTTTTATGTTTGACCATGTGAATTGGGAAAAACATCTACCGTTGATGTATGATTTCTGGGATAATGTACTATTTTACACAGGCAATTATACAGGCAATCCTATGGCAAAACATCAAATGGCTCACGATAGAAATCCTATGACGACCGCACATTTTGAAAGATGGCTATCTTTATTTGATGAGACCATAGATGAATCATTCATAGGAGAGCAGGCGACCCTACTCAAAGAAAGGGCCAAAAGTATAGCTACCATCATGCAATTGAAGATTATAGGGCATGATATTCCTACAGCGAAGTAGAGCTACGATAGTCGATGTACAGCTTAAGAAATCGCAGTTTGCAACTCCGATCCAATAATTTATGAATTTCAAAATTCAAAATTAAATCCTACATTTTTTAAATTATAGATAGTCACAAATTGTAAGTTTAAAGGAAGTCATAAACTTCGATTATCGAGATTTTCATAGAAAAAAGGTAGCGACAAAAATTTTCGCATATAGATGATTAGTTGATGGTAAAAAAGAATTATGCCAATCTATATTGACGTCTAAAGCTGCACATTAGCTACACCAATTATCAAATTTTTCAAAAATTTACACTAAGTAAACTCAAAAAAGCGCTTGTAACTTGACTGAGACATAGGCCCATAGAATATTTCTTAAAAAAATATCAAGGAAAATTATCTACGTTAAATAATAATGGATATATTTGTCCATTATTATTAATTTTAAATAAAAGCACCATGACCACAACGTTTAGATTTCCAACCATTATTACATTTATCTTAATAATTGTAGCAATTTTTTCTTCCTGCAAAAAAGATATTAATAGCGATAATAATCTTAATTTCAAAAGTGTAGATCAATTTGACTACAAAATCATTCATGAGTGGAATACTCTATGGCTTGAGATAGAAAGACATGCAGCAGGTTATAGACCGGGCCCTGTCTCTAATTCTCTTGGTTATGTAGGTCTTGCTAATTATGAAGCTTGTGTATCAGGCATGCCTAGTTATAAATCAATTTCAAACCTTTATAGTGGATTAAAGATTCCTTCCATAAATGAAAATCAAGAATACCACTGGCCTACAGTTGTAAATTCTGTTAATACATATTTGTATTCTAGACTATTTCCGGATGTACCATCTGAGTTGTTCTATAAAATTAATACACTCTCTTTAGAAAATGAAAATAAATTCACAAAAGAAATAACCCAAGACGTATTTTTGCGATCTAAATACCATGGAGAAGCAGTAGCAACAGCGGTTTGGGAATGGATGAAAACAGATCAAGCTACCTTTGACAAATACAAAAATGTTTTTGAAGATTACAAATGGGAAGACCATTTCAAAAAGGATGGTGACTGGATAGCTACCTATCCTGGTCCTGGGGCTGGTATGTTTCCATATTGGGGAAAAGGTAGAACTTTAGCCATAAATGAAGACCAAAAACTCTGTCGGCCATATTCCTATTATGCACCATATAGCGAAGACCCAAAATCAGGACTTTATGCGATGGCCATAGAAGTAATGGCACAAAATACACCTTCATTATCCTATCAAGCTGAGTGGTTGGGTGAGTTTTGGAGTGATGATTTATTAGGATTGACATTCAGCCCTCCATCACGCTGGATTGCAATAGCAGATCAGGTATATGTTAATGAAAATGCTAGCCTAGAACAAGCGATCGTCGCGAACGCAAAAGTCGGTTTGGCGCTCCATGATGCGGGTATCGCATGTTGGAATTCAAAATACTTTTATAATTTAGAGCGTCCGCAAACCTATATTAACAGACTAATAGATCCTAGTTGGACACCAAATCTAGATAATCCACTTACTGGTGATCAAGGTATCACACCTTCTTTTCCTGCATATCCATCTGGCCATGCAACTTTCAGTGCGTCGTCAGCTGAAGTTTTGGCTAGTGTCTTTGGTTACAGTTACAGTATGACAGACAATTGTCATAAAAATAGACCTGAATTTAGTGGCTATCCTAGGACTTTTTCTAGTTTTTATGAAATGGCACAAGAAAATGCATGGTCAAGGGTACCCCTAGGTGTTCACTTCAGAATGGATGCAGAGGAAGGAGTCAGATTCGGCACTGAAATAGGAAGGGCAGTAAACAATCTTCCTTGGGAAAAATAAAACAACTGGAATAAAAGCTACTTATTTCCTTAACATTAAACATAAAGTTCCTTTCAGAGATAGTAGTCCGTATATCGGGCTACTATACTCTTCTATTGCCCAAAATATCATAGATTTTATTTTTAATTACCTCGTTAAATTAAATAGAATGGATACTCAAAACAATGGCTCTAAAAGTATGAGTTATATTATGAACACCAAAAACTGGTGGGGACCTTTGACATTTATACTTATCATCAGTTTGCTCGGCGTAGGCATGATCGGATATCAAACATATATCGATGCGCCACCAATGGCAGGGTTTAGTGATGAAAAAAATAATCAGATTTTTGACCAAAAAACTATTGAGCGCGGCCAGGAAGTATTTCATAAATATGCACTGATGGAATATGGTAGCTTCTTTGGTGACGGCGCCCAAAGGGGGCCTGATTTTACCGCAGAAGCTTTGCATCAAACATCTCTAGCCATGTCAGAATATTATGCAAATGAATATAATACTATGAAAGGTTCACAACCCGATGAACTAGAAAGAAATCAAATTAATGAAAAAGTCAAGCAAGAGCTTAAAAAAAACCGCTACGATAAAACAACAGGTTTGGTAGTACTCTCTCCTGCCCAAGTGTATGCCCATCAAAGTGTACAACAATATTATATAGATATATTTATCAATCATAAAGGAGGAGCTGGTTCATTGCCCACAGGCTATATAAAAAGTTCGGAAGAAGTGAAGGACTTAAGCTCATTTTTTTTCTGGGGTGCGTGGGTCTGTGTGACTGAACGTCCAGGAGAAAACTACAGTTATACTCATAATTGGCCATTCGACCCAAGTTCTGGAAACGCTCCCACTTCACCGGTTATTTTATGGAGTGTCTTAGGTCTATTGGCCTTTGTGCTTATGTGCGGTATAGTATTATATTTTATTGGACAATATAATCAATTGCCAAATAAATTCTTCAAACCGGCTACCAAAGACTTATTTTCTGCTGAAAGGGTTAAATCTTTTTCCCCTACAGCAACCCAAAAAGCCACCTTTAAATTCTTTTTTGTAGCAATCCTTTTATTTTTCCTTCAGGTATCTAGCGGACTGATTACGATCAATGATTTTGTCAATTGGCTTGGTTTTTTTGGGATAGAAATTAATGATAGTTTCCCAGTCACCATATCTAGGAGCTGGCATCTTATGCTATCGCTGTACTGGATATCTACTTGTTGGATTGCATCTTCTATTTTCATTATTCCAATATTATCAAAAAAAGAAATACCTGGTCAGTTACGTTTGATCAATATTTTGTTCATTATGCTATTTATTTTAGTTGGTGGCTCACTTACTGGTATGGTCTTAGGTCCATTAGGATTAATGGGTGAGTGGTGGTACTGGTTAGGACATCAAGGATGGGAGTTTGTAGATTTTGGCAAAGGATTTCAAGTACTCCTGATGGGTGTATTTATATTATGGATGATCGTAGTATATCGTGGTATAAAACCTGCATTAATCAAAAAGGAACCTTGGAATTTACCCAATTGGATATTGTATTCCGTGATAGGTATCCCATTATTATTTTTATCAGGTTTTGTAGCCAAACCCGAAACAAATTTTGTAATTGCCGATTTTTGGAGATGGATGGTAATTCATATGTGGGTTGAAGCATTTTTTGAAGTATTTATTACGGTCATTGTGAGTTATTTGATGGTATTGATGGGATTAGTATCAAGGCAGGCAGCTATAAGAGTAGTATATTTTGCAACAATCCTTTTTCTCGGCACGGGACTACTCGGTATATCACATAATTTTTACTGGAATGCCAAGCCAGTTGCTACCATGGCATTAGGAAGTGTATTTTCCACATTACAATTTGTTCCTTTAATCCTACTGACAGTAGAAGCTTATAGATTTAAAAATATGCCCAAAATGGCATTAAATGGTGTAGAACATAAAAGCCTTGGAAGCTTTGGTTTTCCTGAAGTTTTTTTATTCCTTATAGCTGTCAATTTCTGGAATTTTTTCGGTGCTGGAGTATTGGGGATTATCATAAATCTTCCAATTATGAATTACTTTGAACACGGGACATATCTCACAGTGAATCACGCACATGCAGCATTGATGGGTGTGTATGGAAATATATCATTAGCCGCACTTTTGTTTGCTTCCAGACTTATGATAAAAGAAGAACATTGGAATAAAAAAGTTGTCAATTTTTCCTTTTGGTCCATTAATATTGGCCTAATGCTGATGGTTGTACTTGATCTTTTTCCTGCAGGTTCTATCCAATTTAAGGCAGTTGTCGAACAAGGCCTTTGGTATGGTCGATCACATGAATTTGTAGATTACGGCATCTTCAATAAGCTTACTTGGATGAGAGGTATCGGGGCAAGTGTATTTTTCTTCGGAGGTGTGGTGCCGTTGACGTGGTTTATTGTTTCTAGATTTAGATCCCTTAAATCTACTGTGAATACAATTGATCAAATGGATCCAATTCCTGACAAAATAAATGAGGCCCTCTAACCATGTATTTATTTAAAATATAATTTCTGGTGATTTAAATACGTTGTTTTTAGAGCTCCAAGACTCTTGGGGCTCTTTTTATGTTTTCAGAAATGTAGGGTCTTCTAAATCCTGATGTATTAAATCCTTTAAACTTGTAGTTTCAAAAATATGGATTAAATTTTGTTTGATTGGTTTATATTTGTGATGAAATGGGCAAGGATGTAAGTCTGAACACTTATTAAGTCCTAGACTGCACCGGTATAAAACATCTCCTTCAAAAGCTTCCACAATCATCTTCAAGTTGATGGCTTCCATGTTGTTTTTCTCTATTTCAAACCCTCCTCTAGGCCCCTTTATGGATTGTATAATCTTAGATTTTACGAGCTTCTGTAAAATTTTGGAAGTAAACGCTTCTGGCGAATCAATTTTATTGGACACATCTATCAAACTTACTCGATTACCTTCTATCGTTTGGGATGCAATATATATAGACGCTCTTATGGCATACTCACAGGCTTTTGAAAACATATGTTAATTTCCTTTTTTGGGTAAAACAATAATGTGAACTGACGGTTTCAAAAAATCTACCATCATTCAATGACCGTTATTTAAACGGCCAACAAGATGCATTGTTTTTAAGATATTGCCTAATAATTATTTGACAAAGTAAAAACCAAAAGTAAAATTACAAGATAATAGGCTGAGTCCAATATGTCTAATGATTAGGTTTAACAAAGGCTTCAGAATTTATTGTACGTACATTTTATCTAAATATTATTTCCAAACCTTTGTCATTAATCTCTTGCAAATTTGGTTCAAAACTTGAATCACCTATATCACCAAGCGTTCCCATGCCTGGGCGGAAATATTGGAGAAAGTACTTTCCTTGATACCCTAAGCCAGATAAAATTTCTATCATAGATTCCAGATCCGTTTTTGTAAAAAGAGATGAATGGATAGTTGTTCTAACTTCAAAATCAATGATAGCATTCTGCAAGATACTCAATGAGCTGACAAAATGGTCATAAAAATCTGATCTTGTAATCTCATAAAATTTGTACGGGAGTGCTTTAAAATCTAGGGAAACATAATCAATTAATAAATGATCGAGCAAATATTTTAAAGTGTCTGGTTTACTACCATTTGTATCTATTTTTACCAAAAAACCCATTTTTTTTATGGCAATCAACATGTCTATGACTGAATCATGTAAAAGACACTCTCCCCCACTTAATACTACTCCGTCAAGTAAGCCTACACGAGATCTAAGGAAGTCTCTGATATCATAAAAATTATACTTTCCTTTACCCTTTACTATTTCAGGATTGTAACAATAGACGCACCTCATATTGCAGCCTGCAAACCATAGTACACAAGATGTTTTATAGGGATAGTCTATGAGTGTGAAAGGCGTTAAACTATGTATTGACTTTCTGTTCAATTTGTTGTCTAAAATATGTTCGCTGTTTGTGTTCACCTTTTTTTCCTTTATTAAAACTTTCTACAGGACGATGATAACCCATCACCCTTGTGTAAACAAGACATTTTGTCCTTTTTTCTACATGCATTTCGAGTATTGAGTTACTTTTGACTAAGTTCATATTTTTGTGTATTTAAATTTTCTAATAATATATCATCGCAGAGATGACAATAATCGTGCTCTCCATTTAAATATCCGTGTACAGGACAAATACTAAAAAGTGGTGTCACTGTAATATAAGGGAGTCTGAAATTTGTAATGACCTTTTTTACAAAATTTCTACATGATTCCGCGTTACTAATTTTTTCGCTCATATACAAATGCAACACTGTCCCACCTGTATATTTGCACTGTAAATTATCCTGTAGTAACAAAGCTTCAAATGGATCATCCGTATAATCTACTGATAACTGTGAACTATTGGTATAATAGATATGATCATTTTCGCCTGCTTGAATTATATTGGGAAATCTTTTAATATCTTCTTTTGCAAAACGGTAGGTCGTACCTTCAGCCGGTGTTGCTTCCAGATTATATAGATTACCTGTCTCTTCCTGATATTCTTTTAACCTTAGTCGAATATAATCAAGAATTTCTTCCGCAAATAGAATACCTTCATTTGTACTTATATCATATTTGTTTTTAGAGAAATTTAGTATCATTTCATTCATTCCATTCACACCGATGGTAGAAAAGTGATTTTTAAACCCTGTGAGATATCTTTTTGTGTAAGGGTATAAGCCTCGGTCAAACATTTGCTGTATAAAGGACCTCTTTTTTTCAAGTGTGGACTTACCTACATTCAACAATAGATCCAATTTCTCAAATAATTTGATCTTATTGCCAGCGAAGATGTATCCAAGTCTAGCCATGTTTATCGTGACGACGCCTATACTTCCAGTCATTTCTGCGCTTCCAAATAATCCGTTACCTCTTTTGAGCAATTCTCTGAGATCCAGCTGTAATCTACAGCACATACTCCTGACTGCATTGGGCTTATATGCAAATGGATTTTCAACCTTATTCCCATCGTTATCAAACATGTATTGACTGCCTACAAAATTCTGAAAGTAAGAAGAGCCTATTTTTGCCGTATTTTCAAATAGAATATCGGTATTCTCGCCATACCAATCAAAATCTTCAGTGATATTGACCGTAGGTATTGGAAAGGTAAACGGCTGTCCATGAGCGTCGCCTTCCGTCATTACTTGATAAAAAGCTTTATTGATTAAATCCATTTCTCTTTGGAAATGAACATAACACATTTCTGTAAGGGAACTTAACCCAAATGTGTTGGCTTTTTCAAGTAAAAAGGCATTTTCAATATTTTCGAAGAGATGGCGATCATTTCTAGATGGAAACTGTGGTTTCAAATCTTCAGGCACTACCCAGTCAAGTGTGATATTTGTAAATGGAGACTGTCCCCATCTAGCAGGCACATTGAGGTTGTATATAAAACTTCTTATGGCCTTCAGTATATCTTCATAATCCAGATTGTCCTTAAAAACATAGGGTGCCAAATAAGTATCAAACGAACTGAAAGCCTGTGCACCAGCCCACTCGCTCTGAAGAATACCTAGAAAATTAGCCATTTGGCCCAGTGCTTCCCTAAAATGATTAGGTGGCCGACTCTCGACCCTTCCCCTCACGCCATTAAATCCCTCATTGAGTAATACTCTAAGACTCCAACCTGCACAGTAGCCGGTCAAACTATCGAGATCATGGATGTGTATATCTCCGTTTCGGTGAGCAGAACCCTCTTCTTTTGAATAAATTTTATCTAACCAATAATTGGCAATGATTTTGCCAGAAACGTTATTTATCAATCCAGCATTGGAATAAGAAGTATTTGCATTTGCATTAATACGCCAATCTGTTCCATCAATATACTCTTCAATAGCGTGAGTGCTATCAATATAAGTGGTATCATCTTTCAACCCTTTAGCATTTTCCCTTTGCATTTTCCGTGTGTGACGATATAACATAAAACTTCTCATCGCATTAAAGTAATGCAATTCATACAATACCTTTTCAATGACATCCTGAATCTCTTCTACGGAAATGACAGGTATCGAATATATTGATCTCAGAACTTTATCAAATACCTTATCAAAATCTTCATCGCTAATATTTTCGGAAACACTATCAAAAGCCTTTTGAATGGCATCTTTAATTTTAAAATCCCTAAATATTTGGTATTCCCCATTTCTCTTTATAACAAATTGGTGTGCATCCATCTAGTTCAACTTATTAGCCAGTATTTCTTCAAATTTTATAGCGCTTGGAAAAAGAATATTATTTTCAAGGTGAATATGCTCATGAAGCTTGAGTTCAAACTCAGTTAACATACCGTAAGTAACTAAATATGTATTACATGCATCAGCAGGAGGTGTATAGATATTTGATAAAGTTGATATTTCTCTATATCGATCTCCTTCTGTCAAGTGTTCTTCCATCATCATATTGATTGGATTTTTTATACTACCAAAACCAGGAGACCTGTAAGCAAGCTTGTTTCTATCATCTGCTACCATTTGCCTTATGTATGGAAATAATATATTCTCTTCCTTTTTCATATGACTGTTTAAGTCCGTCGTCGATGCCAAGAAGATTTCATGAATTTTATGCAACTCGGGATGTCTCTGTCCATGTACGTTGCATAATTTCGTAAGGTATTCATTAATTATGGGGGTTTTTTCTTCTATATACCGATGAAATGTCTTTTCGATATAATCAGCCAGCAAATCCAAAGGCCATGATTTATAGTCTATGGGTGAATCACTATTTTCTGAACTCATTGTCTCAAGCTCAATAATAAGTTTCTCTAAATCTAAATCTTCACTACTTGCGAGATCATCTAAAGCCCTGTTGCCCTGACAACAAAAATCAACTCCATATGATCTGAAAACTTCAGCTGTTTTAAAGTTATGAGCTACGATGTCACCAATGATTGAATGATTATTTATGTTCATTTTTAAAAATTTAATATTTGAAAATATTTTATGAAAATTTATGTCTTAAAAACTAAAACCAAAATGAATTCCTCCTAACTGGGTATAACCAGATGTTTTTTCAGGACCAAATCGACCAGGCGCTACGATTTCAAAAAAGAACATAGCCCCTTTATCTCTTTTAAAGGATTTATTAATTAATGGTGTAAACCCAAACTGCCCCTGCCCTATTTCAAATGCGGCCCTCAAACCGAGTGTCCATCCATTACTTAAAGGATAGAGTATCCCAGGATGGTATAATAAATGAATTTCATAAGCTTTGTCAGAATATATGTAGGGATTTATAAATGGTACAACCTCTAGATCTATTTTAATTTTACCAGACGTGTTAAAAGTAAGTCCAAATGGAAAGCCCACAGAATAAATACTTGTTCTATCAAAAAAAACGGTTTCACCATTATTGTGTGCAAATATAATCTGTACCACACCGATGTGATATCCAGCAAATTTTGAATTCTCCTTTACCTCTGCTATTATCTTATCTTGACCATTAACACCATTTGATACAGATATGAAAAAGAACAGCAACATCAACCAACTTTTCATATATTACAATTTAAACATACCTTAATAAATAAATATCAAGTACAAAGATATGAATTTCATTATTATTGGACAAATATATCCACTATTATTATTTACCAATTTCAAATTATTTTGAATGATGTTTAAGGTAAAATCAATAGGAAGTCATATGATTTTTGAAAGTCAAAGTTTAGCTAGATTTGAGCTTTGCTGCATACCCTTTTTCTACAATGATTTTTAAAATATCTTCTATTTTAATTTTTTGATCATCATACGTTACTTTGCAAATACCTGTTTCGATCTTTGTTTTACTTTTAAGAATACCTGGTACGGTTTTTAATTTTTTATCAATACCATCGGCACAACCTTTTTGACAACTCATACCACCAACTATGATTTCTACAGATCGAATGTTTTTTTGATATGCAAATTTTATGCTAGTATTTGTACTTTTGGATGTAGCAAGTGATGCATTGGGGCTACAAACTAATAATGATAATATAAAAAGAAAATGTTTCATTTGTTTATGTTTACTTATTCAAAAATTATTATCAATGATTAATTACTTATGACTAAAACACAAAAATAACTATATTCTACCATAATTATAAAGTGCTCTGTCGTGATATAAATCATATACATCACGTAAGATTTAAAAAGCCTCGAATCACAAAATGATCCAAGGCTTTGTCTACAGAATCCTACAGTATAAAAAAATGAAAAGTACACTATTATTGAGGCAATAAGACATCGCCAATGACATGAATCCAACCATTAGATGTACTAATGGATGCCACGATTTCGCTACCATTCACAAATATCTTACTGTCTTTCATTGTGATATTTACCTTCTTACCATTGACTTGTTCATAAGATTGCCCATCCTGAAAGTATTCTGGCTTGAGTGCGCCCACATAAGTATGATATTCCAAAATATTGACAAGGTCAGCTTTACTTTCTGGCTTAAGCAACCCATCTACAGTACCTTCTGGCAATTTTTCAAAAGCAGCATTGGTCGGTGCAAAAACAGTAAAAGGACCTGCATTAGAAAGCACATCTACTAGTCCCCCAGCTTTTACAGCCGCAACTAAGGTTGTGTGGTCTTTGCTACCAATAGCCACTTGAACAATATTGGGATTGGAGACATTATCCTGTACATTTGACTGCCCTACTCCATCTGCTGCTGCTGTGACATTAGCACTGGTTGATTCTGTTGCATTTGATTCAGCGTTTGATGATTTGCATGAAATAAATGCAAATAAAATTAAAACTAAGAAGATTTGAAAATTACGTGTCATGATTTTTAATTTTGATGACACAAAGTTGTGGATAAATAGAATTATAATTTATGAGTGTAGTCATAAACCTTCATTTCTTGGTATTCTTCTGTAAAAACAAACCAATCCTATGAGACTTAATAGCATAAATAAACTGACGGCCAAGAGTGTCTCATTAATATAAGGTATCAATATATAGCCAAATGAAGCCACACCTTGTAGCATCAGTGCTAACTCGTTACTAAACACTCCAATGCTAAAAAACACTAAAGATATTATTGCATTTTTGTGATGCGAAATATAGCCTTCCAAAAGCATATATCCTAGCAAAAACAATGTAGTAAACCCCAACAATACCAAATGTAAATAAGCAATCACTATAGACCTAAAACCAAAAGCAAGTTTGCTCACTTCGGGAAATATGCTCCCTGCTTGTAATACCAATTTAATAGTCAGGGCTATCAATGCTAAACCTAAAAGCCACCTGACTGGGAAAGACCATTTATGTAAAATCTCATTTAAATATTGTCTAATCATTTTAAGAAAGATCACCAATCCAAATAGCTGTAATACTACGGCTGCAATAGGAAAAACAAAAATATACCAAGGTAAATCTGCCCACAAGATAGAAAGAAAATATGCTGGCATACAAGCGATAAAAAAAGCAAAAAACAACTTTGGATTGTAAAGAAAAGAATGGAAGGCACTCAGCTTATGAATGATCAATCCCATGATGGCAAAGAAAAACCAACCACTATACTGGAAGTGTAAATAGAAATATACAGAACCAAGATAGGAATGTTGGCTAATATTTTTGGAAGCCATCATATAAGCAAGATAAAATGTACCTAAAGAGGAAAGTACATTAAATAACAATGCTGCTTTAAACCAATGACTAGATGGATGACTCTGGAGTGAATTTAATTCTTTGTAAAAATAATATGCATACAAATAACCTACAAAAACAGATATTGTGGAAAAAGTTATAGATACGGCTGCATATCCTTGGAATGTAAAAGAAATCAACATACCGAATGCGCAAATTAAATTGGCTATGATGAGTTTGTTAAATAACTTAGGTTTTTTAATCTGATCACCTAAACTAAATACCATTAATGTGAATAATGTATGTGTCACCCATCCAGAAAAAGCAAAATGAGAATGTGCATGCAACAGATATTTCTGGCTAAAAAAAGGAAATTCAAAGCCAATCTTATACCTCATTAAAGTACCAATCAGAGCCACTACCGTGAGATTGATTAATGACATTCGTACAAAAAGATCCTTTTTAATTACATTCATTTCAATAATACAATTTATGTTTTCTTATTTCTAATTTTCCTTCTTCGTTCATTTTTATAATCGTTCTGATCACAGTCTCTACCCTTAATCCTAGAAAATCAGATATTTGTTGTCGAGTATAAGGGATGATTATTTTATCTTTACCATTACTATTTTCCTTTTTGTACTTTTTGAGAAATCCAGTAATTCTATCTTCTGGATGAGGACTTATAATGTTTTTATTAGTAGAAGATTTTTCATACAAACGGTGAGCAAAATTGGTAATAAACTGCATTTGTAATGTTGGGTAATCCGACAGAAGTTTCAGCAAGGTATCTTTAGAAAGTTTGTAAATGATGGCATTGGTATCAGCTTGTGCACAAGCGGGGTACAATTCATTAATAAAAAGGGGCGGCTCACCGAAGCTGTCACCCGGGTTAAATAAGCCTTGTATGAAAATCCTTCCTTCATCATTATTATTGCACATTTTAACCTTTCCTTCTAATATTTGGTAATAAAATCGGCATTGATCACCTTCATAAAAGATAAAATCACCTTTATCATATTTTCTAGCTACTGCCCCATAAGCAATTAATAAATCAGTATCAATGTGCATATTAATATTTTTTTGATCAAATATAACCATTTAATACAACACTGTCCAATAAATGATTTATATATTAATATGGCACAAAGGTAATTTGCTTACTTGACCACAATTATGACTAGGATCATAAATCTTTAGTGAATATCAAAAACTCTATAGTAGTGGTAATATATTTATATAACAATTGCTAAATTGATAAAAATATGACCTTCGTCATGTTTTAATATTTGCTATTGACAATGGGTAAAACTCCCTTATCTTTGCAGAGTGAATGTTCACTCACATAAATATTTAATCATGAATGGCAAAAACAATATTGCAATTGGCTTTCTTACCATGGGGCTTTTTATGGCTTATGGATTCTTATTAATTTATCTAAGAGATTTTGCTCCAGGCAAGGAAGAGTGGGTAAATTCATATAGCATAGGCAAACATTTTGAAAGCAGGCTGGCTCATGTACATGGCAACTTATTTGCTTTTCTAAATATATTAATAGGGTATCTGCTCCTACATTTTAAAGATAAACTACAGTACACAAAAACGATCTCATGGCTTGCTCTGTCAGGACTATTAATGCCACTCGGTATCTTAGGAGAAATATACTTTGGTCTATCGCCAATATTTGTACTTCTTGGCGCACTTGCAATGACTACATCTGTCATATGGATGGGTTATTCCTTTTTCACTTTAAAAATAACAAATAAATAAATATATCATGAATACCAATCCAATGAACAAATTAGAAGTTCTTATTAAAATTAGAAACTTATCCAAAGGACTACAAACTAAATGGCAACTCCTAGATGATGCAAAACAAATGACCGAAAGTATGCTTATGGAAGCCCAAACGGTCATCAAGTTGCATGGAAGTGAGATAGGTAAAGATCATTTTGATCAAGATTTGTGTATGCTTAAGGACCAAATAATTAAAGTGGAAGAGTTGATACAAAAATTCAAAACTTATCTTGAAAACCCATCTTCAGATGGTTCGGAAGCTTCTTTTGATTTATTCGAAAGAGAAATAGATGAAACTTTCTCTATTTTTAATAAAATAAGTAAATACCCCGCGCAGTATTTTACAGATATTTCACTGGCGGATTGGGCAAATATTTGGTCCGTGATACAATCCAATATTTATGCTTTACAAGGCATAGCACAATCCGCTAATATCCAACTTCAAATGCTGAAAAAATTCAGTACGGAAGAAGTCGATGAATTAACGAAAACCATTTTTAAGTTTATTCCAGCATCATTTAATATGAACAGTGCCATTGATTACAAAAATGAATATATACAAGCCTTACAGCAAATGGAAGAAGAAGCAAACAAAAAAGATAATTTGTGGGATCGCTTTTTGAATTTTTTAGCTGGTAATTTACCTTTCAAACAATCTCCTCAGGAAAGAGTCATGATGATGAGATGGATCGAAGGGGAAAGATGTGAACTTTAAATTTAAGCCATGATAACACAAGAAATTATTTCAGATAGGCAAATAGAAATCATAGAAGCAGCGGGAAAAATATTGACCAGATCTGGTATCAGTGGTCTTACGATAAAAAACCTAGCTAAAGAAATGCAATTTTCTGAAAGTGCAATCTATAGACACTTTACTAGCAAGGAGGAAATAATCGTTGCTATGCTAGAATATCTTGCACATGATATGGATATGAGATATATGCAGGTCACTAATAGCGACCATGACGCTTTACAAAAGTTTAAAATGATTTTTGAAAATCAATTTTCTTTTTTTGAGAAGAACCCGCATTTTGTTGTGGCAGTATTCTCAGATGGACTCATGGAGGAGAGTGTAAAGATTAATGAAACAATCCTTAAAATCATGTCCGTAAAAATGAAACATCTCATGCCGATAATTACTGAAGGGCAACATAAAAATGTATTTACAAATGCCATTACTTCGGAAGAACTGATACATATAGTGATGGGCACATTTAGATTACTGATGTTTAAATGGCGTGTCGCTAATTTTCAATTTGACATCATAAGGAATGGCAATAACATGATACAATCTTTATTAACAATAATTAAAAATCAAGAAAAATGACAAAGTTAAATTTAATCTATTTGATAACATTGGTCGTCTTTTCGGCTACGAGCTGTAAGAATAATGGAAATCATAATCATGATCAAACACACTCAGATGCGGCTATCTCTGAACCCACTATTGAACTCAATAATGGCATTAAGTGGATAGTAAATGCTGAAATGAAACCTTATTTAATAGAAAGTGAAAATATTCTAAACACTTATATTGCGAATGGGTCCACAGATTACAAAACATTGGCCAATGAACTTACCGATAAAAATTCTGGTCTTATTAAAAGTTGTACTATGGACGGGAAGAGTCATGATGAGTTGCACAAATGGTTACATCCACACATGGCATTGATAGAATCATTACAAGATGCAGATAACGCTGATGCTGCCGCTAAAATCATCAACGAACTAAAAAGTTCTTTTGAACTCTATAACCAACATTTCCAATGAAAAAGTCATTGAAATATGTCGCTATAGCAATTTTAATAGGGTTTGGTCTATTGACGCTTTTTCTTAGTACATCGGTGATATTCGATTTATTTGGTATCAGAGCAAGAGAAGGTAACTTTGTTTTGTTTGTTGTTTGGTCCAATTTTATCAGCAGCATTATCTACTTAACAGCGGCGTATGGTTGGGTTAAAAATGAAAAATGGACAATCTCTCTTTTAGCGCTTTCGACTGTCATATTAATTATCGCTTTTGTCGGGCTTAAAATTCACATTAATGCTGGCGGCCTGTACGAAACAAAAACAGTGGGTGCTATGATTTTCAGAATTTCTGTCACACTGATATTAACCATCGTCTCCTATTTTTTGATCATTCCCAAAAAGGAAGTCAATAATAACTTAACGTAATACTTTTTCTGTATAAACTCCTATTCCTTATTTGATCACAAAAATAATATTGGATAGTAAAAGGAAAATGGAAATTAATAATTTTAAAAATAAATATCATGAACATCAAAGAAGTACATACACAGGAAAAACCGGTTTCCGCAATTTCTCTTTTTAAAAGCGATCAAGGAAATGCCACCGCTATACAAATATTGCAAGGTGAAAAACTAAAAGAACATATCACCAAAATACCAGCTTTACTGGTTTGTATAGACGGCGAAGTAATATTTGAAAATGAAAAAGGTATAAAGGAAACACTAAGGCCTGGTGATTATATACATATAGAACCATTGGTAACACATTGGGTACTAGCGATAAGCAAAAGTCAATTAATACTCATCAAATAAAATATTATGTCCAAAATACTTATACTTGGAGCTGGAATAGCTGGACACACCGCGGCTTCCCATTTAAGAAGAAAACTATCAAGGGAACACGAAGTATTGGTAATCTCTCCAAATCGCAATTTCCAATGGGTGCCTTCTAATATTTGGGTAGGTACTGGTCGAATGAAATCTGAAGAAGTTTTTTTCCCTTTAGAACCGTTGTATAAACGAAAAGGCATTGGCTACACACAGGCAAAAGTAGTATCTTTTCATCCTGAAGGTGATGCATCGGATCAAAAAGGTTTTGTAACTATTGAATATCTATATGGCGAAAAAGCAGGTGTTCAAGAAAATGTAAATTACGACTTTTTGATCAACGCGACAGGTCCGAAACTGGCTTTTGAATTGACTGAAGGTCTCGTGCCTGGTTATAATAAAGCTTTTTCAGTTTGTACCTACGAACATGCTTCTCATGCTTCTGATGCTTTACACCTATTAATCTCTGAGATTAAAATTTCAGGTAAAAAAGCTAAAATATTAATTGGTACGGGCCATCCAAAGGCCACTTGACAGGGTGCAGCATTTGAATACATTTTGAACGTAGAAAAAGAATTGGTTCGTTTCGGTGTGAGAGATAAAATAGAATTAAAATGGATAAGCAATGAATACGAATTGGGCGATTTTGGTATGGATGGTATGCTACTGACTTACGGCAACCAAACTATGCAGTCAAAAGAAATGGTAGAAATGGTTTTTGCAGACCGAGGTATCAAATGGATACTGGGAGCAGGAGTTACAAAAATAGAAGATGGCACCGCACATTATGAAAACTTGGAAGGCGAATATAAATCAGAAACGTATGATTTTGCCATGTTAATACCTTCCTTCTAAGGACATGGTTTTAAAGCATTTGATAAAAATGAAAACGATATAACACCCCAACTTTTCAAGGGGTTTATGATAGTAGATGCGGATTACACCGCAAAACCTTATGAAGAATGGACAGTACAGGATTGGCCTGAGACATACCAAAACCCTAGCTATCCCAATATTTTTGCGCCAGGTATAGCCTTTGCACCACCACACTCTATTT
Organism: Saprospiraceae bacterium UBA7687; assembly: GCA_002482845.1. Taxonomy (GTDB): domain Bacteria; phylum Bacteroidota; class Bacteroidia; order Chitinophagales; family Saprospiraceae; genus OLB9. Next base: position 9,985 of record DLGT01000094.1, on the reverse strand, counting down.
CTAAACCAAGGAAAAGCAAAAACGGCACAGAGATTTTTCCATCTCCCCCAAGAACAGGAATGCCATCGGGTATTACTGCAAAATTAGTAGCTGACAATATTGTAGATAGTATCAAAAGTGGTAAAACGACATTGCATCATAAAGGCTCTCTTGGCAATATGGGAGCTGCATGTATTGCTTCGGCTGTTTTTTCAGGCCCTGTTATAAATAATGAAACACAAAAGGAAATTAAATCTCTACCTATCTTAAAAGATTAGTTACAATAAAATGCGTTACCTAATCATGAGAATAATATCTAAAACACTAGAATTCGGTATCTCTATTTTGATCCTATAAATGCCACTAGCCAATCTCCAACTCATCAATCCCGAATACATGAGATGATGTGTCTCGGTGAGCTTCCCAGCTTGATTAGATATCTTCATAATGACTGGCCCTTTGTAGTCTTCGATCTCAATGTAAAAGAGACCTTTGGATGGGTTTGGGAAGATGTTTACGATGTGAATTTTGGGTGGGATGTCTGTATGGGTTTTGCAAAAACATCGCTCAACCAGTGATGGATCGAAGATGAAAGGATTGACATTAGACTGAATGCGAGCAATGGCCATGGTCCGGTTGTATTCTGTGGAATCTACTTTGTCTTAGCGATGCCATCTGCAGATGTCGGGTAACATCGATGTAAAAAATGATCTTGATTTCTTTAGCATAGTGACTCCGTATATGGTGTAAAAGTAGAATAGCGCTCTTGCAATATCGCCCTTCTTGGTTTCTCGTGGTTCGAATACACTAGAGCTGGATTCTGAATATTGGTCGATAAGCTTTTGATCAGGACGTGTGAATACTTTGTCATCTAGCAGCCAGTATTTGGTTTTGTCATCAGGAATGTCGCTCAATGGGGCATTTTTTCTCATGGTGTTGATGTTAGCTTTGGAAGGCACCAGGTGATGGAGATCACCTAGTGCTGGCATAGAAGCTGATCCAAGCGACCTAGGGTATAGGTGTTCGGTTTGGATGCCATACTTGGCAGTCCAGGATAAAATATTGGTACCTGATGGAACTGGGATTTTGTACCCTGAATAGAAACATTCCAATGAGTCGTTGTGGATGAAGATTTCATTGTAAAGCTTTGTCCGTGCCTGATCGTAAGTAAGGGCTTTTTTGGGTGTGTAGTATTTTTTTATCTCGGTGATCAGAGAATCTCCATGGAGTCCTGGGAAGATGATTTCTTGGGAGTGTAGGGATGAGGTTAAGATTGAGAATAAGGTTAAGATTAGAACTATGTGTTTCATTTTTAAAATATGTGATTTGGCTTTTGATATTTGACTTAAATTTGACTTTGTCGCTCTAGCCGCGACTGGCTTTTACTTTTTTTACCGCAAAAAAAGTAAACAAAAAAGCTCCCAATCCAAAAAACTCACTTTAACATTTGTGCTCGCTTCTAAAATTAGTTTACTTTATCTCGTCGTATTTTCCTGATTTTATGCCTACGCTCCATGGCACCGGTCTCCCGGCATATAAAATCAAGATATTCCAAAAGTTCAAACAGTTTTGGATTGGAGTCACCAATCTTCGTTTAGCAATTATCTTGTCAAAGACTTGAATTCATCTTTTATTCTTAAGTTTTGGATTCTTTACAGTTTTCATGCATGACTTTTTTACGGCTTATTCGTTAAGGCCGTGGTATGTAGTATTTAAAAAAGAGTGCTGTGAATGCTGGGCGTCATCGCAGCAACTCTTTCCATACAGCTTTCTGCATGAATCTGGATATGAAAAACAACAAATGCCCAGAGAATTATTATTTAATTGGGTTGTAAAATGCAGTCCTGACCGGCGTCAGGACTGCGACGAACAAAACCCCTCAAAATGTATCACTTACGCTTATCTGGTGATTCAGCTGTATATTGTATCCAATTACACATCTCCCGAAGGCGACTTCTGACTCGTTCACCATAATGGTGTTCGATCTGATCAGCTGTCAGATTAGTTGTAAAATGTGTAAGGACTTGTCTAGTTTGAAATAAATTGTATCTCATCAGGATGACTTGACCCATAGCATTGGTCTGCGTTCCAAAATGTCTTACTTCATCTTCAGTACCAAGATCATCAAAACAGTATGATGTGTTGATCGTATTATGATCCACATAGTCTACATAATTGCGCCCAAAGTTCATAAGCACTGGCGATCCTTGGTCCATGTATTCTAAGGATAGTTGCTGACATGATTTCATTTTGAATCGATCCTTATAGCCCAGAAATTGACGCAGAAGCATCATATGAATTGTCTTTCCTACACCAGTCTGACCAGAAAGGGAAAGTCCCTTATTTACATTAATTTCATAATGTCTGCACAAATCTTCATCACCTGTAAAGTAGGCATAGAACTGAAGCAAAACCTGAGTGTCTTCCTGGTACAATCTGAAATGCTTCCCGTACATGATCTTTCCTTTGATCTCCATCAAGCTGGTAAAATGTTCGAAGTTAAAGTTTTTTTGAGTAATCTGCGTTTGGATCCGTAGGTACTCCTGAAGGACGGAGTCCGGAACGATGTGATTGCCGATTTTGGTTGTTTGCATAATATAAATTATTTGATGGTGAAGAATTACGATTGTCTAGCGATGATGCGTATTTGGGGTCGGTGAGTGGGTCGTAGCTGGGAGGTTGTTCCACTACCCTATCATTATTAGAATCAATAGATAAAACTATTGTCTTCTCCATAATCAGGATGCCCCTTCCGTTTATTAATTGACTCTTGTGGTGAACTGACTTATCTGTAGGTGGTAATGATTTTTTTGAATCCGGGAAAGGGATTTCTATTTTATTTCCGTTTAGATTATCATGATTAGAAATAGCCCACACTGATATATTGATACACTGATCAACATACTCAAGTTTTGACATACAGAACTGACCTGTTTCATATCTTGACTTGGAAGGATAGTATCTTATTAGGTCTAGTTCTGATATTTCTCTTAATAGTCTATAATAACATTCCTTTGATTTGATGCCTGCATAAATCATAATCTCTGATCTTGCTGGGGTCATAGGATTGGTAAAAAAAGAATGATTCCAATACCTAAATAAAGAAATATACAAAGCGATATGTGCATAATTAATCGCAGGTGATATTCTTACAATTTCAAAAAAAATGTCAATGTGTCTGATAAAATTTACTGCTGGAGTTTTTACTTGGTTGGACATAGGTTAGTTTTTAAAGATTGAGAGCGATGATTTAGATTTTGCAACTTTTTTGTTTTTATCCAAGATATTAAGGACATCTTGCCATTCAAAAAAAATGATGGTTCCAATTTTAGTGTAAGGCAGAATTTTTTGAATTCTTAGATGCTGTAAAGTGGATGTTGAAATCCCAAGTAGCTCTGTAACTTCAGAAGATCGAAGATATTTTTTTTGTTCAGGGCTAATTTTACTTTTTGATGAAAGCAATTCTTTAATCTCGGCTAGAAGTTCAATTTTGAACTCTAGAAGGTCATCAGTTGTGATAATATTTGCAGGCATGGTATTGAATATTTTCTGCTGCAAAGGTGTAAGCATTTCAAAAGGCAAACATGTGAGGTACATGTGAGTTATATGTTTTTTTGCGTATGTTTTTTACTCCAGAGGAAAGTAAAAATTAATACTAATTTGATATTCAGCACATTAAGACAAGCTAAATTTTGTAAAAAAATGAAAATAGAAGTTATTCAGAATAAAAATATATGAGGTCATATGTTTCATGTAGGTTTTATTTGGAGACAACATCATGATTTAAATCGATTCAAAATAATAATCTGAGATATTTGGATTTAATAACCATACTGAAATTCCGAGATTATCTTATAGGGCTCTCTTCAATAAAAATTACAAAATGCAATAAAATTAGAAAACTAATGTGCAGAGATGTACAAAGTAGAATTTGCGATTTTAAAGCGATTTAAGGCACTCGAAACTAAAGCGCCATAAAAACACCGAGCAAGCAATGACAATGCAATAGATTCGAAATAAACAAGTAAATTATTGATTTTAAGGGGTAAAAATATAAACATTTTTTCCAATGTGGGATTTCGCGGCCCGGTGCGTTACGTTCCGCTTGCTTTTTTTCTGTTTTTCAATTTTTTTTTTCGCGCACGCTGTTTTATGTTTTAATATGTTTATTTATTGTTTTAATATGTTTTATATATTGTATCGTTTCATATCCGTCTCAAGTTCGGTGTCGAGTTCGGATTACGGTACACCATCGGTCGGTAATCCGAACGAACAGTATCGTAATCCGAACACACGTGTTCGGATTACCGACCTTGAAGCAGGACGGTTAAATACTGCTATAAATTCAGTTGAATTCTTAAAGAATGCTTAGGAATTCAACATCTTACTAGATGATCAAAAATTATTAAAAATAACAATAAAAAATGAGTGGACAGGATGTTCAATTCGGTAAAATGGCGTATATTGTGTTATATTTAATGCAGCCAATTTGCAGCCAGAGTATAAGTTTCAAAATGTTGAAATATTAAAAACTTGATATACAAAGCGTTATGATAGGACAAAACATCTATATGGTGTCCCGTCCGGTCCGCAAATCATAACGCCAAATAGAAGTAATTTTCTGTTTGGCGTTTGTGTTTCAGGCAGTTACGAATTTTGAAGGAGGTATATTCAGGTAAAATGTAGTATATTATATGGCACCAGATCGACATCAAATTCATAAAACTACTAACATCTGGCACCATACAGACACCAAACCAATTTTTTACTGCCATTGGCTGCAAATGCTTTTTTCATAAACTATTTAAAAATAATCTAACTGGCTATACCGTCATAACTAATCCAGAACCAATAACCAAATTTGGAAATAACTTTTATCCTGCAGTTGTAACATTCTCGATACATGCTTGATGTGATGACACATCGTTACCTATCCATATTATTAGAATTCAAAAAGTAATGTGTATTAATAATTGTGTAGCCAATTCTACCTATTGCCTTGATCCTTTTCTCTAATTTTTGATGGTTTTGATCAATTCCAATACTTTTTGGGTTTCAGATGTTATGGTGTCATAATCTTTGTCTTCCATGAGTTTTTTGGAGATCAATTTACTACCCATTCCTACAGCGCTGACACCGGCATCAAACCAAGATTTTATATTCTCATATGTTGTGTCCACACCACCTGTTGGCATAAAAATCAATTTAGGGAAAATGTCCTTGATAGTCGCCATAAATTCAGGTCCTAGCAAATTTCCTGGAAAGAGTTTGATAAATCCAATGCCAGCATTTTCGGCAGCTATGATTTCTGTTGGTGTCATACAACCAGGTGCATAAAAGATATCATTTTCGACACAATAAGCGGCCACTTCTGGTACAAAACCTGGACTGACGATAAAATCTGCACCAGCATCACGGTACATTTTAGCTTGTGCTAGATTTTTTATAGTACCAATACCCAGCATCATTTCTGGCATTTTTTCATTGCGCAAAGCTACCATTGCCTTAAAATTGCTAAAAGCTGCATCACCACGATTGGTATATTCTACGGCATTGACACCAGCACTGTGTACAGCGCGCAATACTTCAAGGCTGACGTAAGCTTCTTTGTGAAAATATAAGGGCAAAATACCTTGAGCCAAGATGATGTTTTGTGCTCTTTCTATATGGATACTTTTTGATTTCATTTTATCGAGGTTTATTTAATAATAAAGCTGGGTTTACTCACGTGTAAACAATTAGTGTAGATTTTGTCATGATTTTTGATTCTTTCAGTCAAAAATCATGACAAAATCAATGTTTTCCTACATTTTTAACCACGGATTCTCATCCGTGGTTAAAAATGTAGGACCCCTACGGGGTTATATATTAACGTTGTACTCGACCGCTTCCGTCACCTTTTACCAGGTCTTTGACTTCGCCTAAAGTGGCATGGTTGAGGTCACCAGGAATAGTGTGTTTTAAGGCACTTGCGGCTACACCAAATTCAGCAGCATCTGCCATACTCATTCCTGTCACCATACCATAAATCAGTCCACTTGCAAATGAATCTCCACTTCCTACCCTATCTACGATGCGCACATTATACTCTTTGGTATGGTAAAAATCATTGCCATCGTACACCAATGCACTCCATCCGTTATCACTTGCGCTGTGGCTTTCACGGAGCGATGAAGCAATAAATTTAAACCCAAATTTCTCCTTCATTTGACGAAAAACATCTTTGAATCCATCTAGATTGAGTTCGCCTTTAGTGACATCGGAATTTTTGGCTTTGAAGCCTAATGTGGTGTCTGCATCTTCTTCATTTCCTATGCAAACATCTACATACTGACACAAACGACTCATCACTTCGCGGGCTTTTTCTTTTGACCACAATTTTTTACGATAATTAAGGTCAATACTAGTGGTGATACCTTTTGCTTTTGCGGCTTTTAAGGCTGCTTCTGTAAGTGCTGCCGCTTTATCGCTCAATGCAGGCGTAATCCCCGTCGTGTGAAACCAATCTGCCCCTTCAAATATCTCATCGAAATCAAACTCGGATGCATCCACATCTGCTATCGAAGCACCTGCGCGGTCATAAATTACTTGAGATGCTCTCATAGATGCACCGGTCTCCAGAAAATAAATACCCAATCGATCTCCACCTCTAGCTACAAACTGTGTATCTACACCATATCTTCTAAGATGATTGATAGCTGCCTGTCCGATGGGATTATCGGGTACTTTGCTGACGAATGTACCTTGTAAACCATAATTGCACAATGCAGCAGCGACATTGGCCTCACCACCACCGTAAGTGACATCAAAGCTATCGGCCTGTACAAAACGTTTATAATCTGGCGTAGAAAGCCTCAGCATGATTTCGCCTAGTGTTACTACTTTTTTTGACATAAGAAAATTAGTTATGAGATGTGAGTTATGAGATATGAGTTATGAGTTTGAGTTATGAGTTTGGGCTCCAATTTTAATTGAAATGGATAAATTTAATCTATTTTTATCCACTTATACGTATTAACCCTACGATCTGTTTGAATCCGAATGAAATAGGTACCTACTTCAAGTGATGATGTGTCTATCTCAAATCCATCCATTACTTTACTCATTTTCGCTGCATCGATAATTTTCCCTTCCATATTCATTATCAAAACTGAAGTTTGCTGCTTAGGAGAATGCGGAATAAAAACGGAATTTCTTCCTGGGTTTGGCCTTGGTATCAGTTCTGAACCTTCAGAATTAATCATATCCTGATCAATATTTGATGTTTGAGCATCACAAACAAGATTCAATCCTGACAATACTCCAGCAGTGGCAAGATTTAAACCTTCAATATCGGCCCCAATGTCTAGACCATCTGATCCTGTACCACTAAACGAACTTCCTTGCAATAATTGGTAATCACCACCTATCCCAAGTTTAAAATCTTGAAATCCAATATTTTCAATAGGACCAGGAAAATAGTTACCTTCTGGATAATTAGCTACAGTGCCTCCATTGGATGCCTTTCCATCTGTGAGCACATTATGATGAAATTCAGCTCCAGGAAAATAGAAATTTAAAGCTGGGTTACCCGTTCCCTTGCCACTACCGTGTAGTCCGTAGTCTCCGTTTGAAGTTATATTATTGAGATATATAAAATTTTCATTTGGGTAATTAGGTCCGTCTGCATTTACAAAAGTGCCTCCAAGTGGATTAATAAATGTATTGTGATCCACAGTCAAATGATGGACACCATTCAAAACTTGGAGAGTACGGCCGCTGCCTCCCCAAATATCGCCATTTAGGTCTTCTATCAAATTGTTTTTTATTAGAATTCGATTGGTATGAGTGATAGAATAGTTACCATCCCTGCCCGAAATATTAAATCCACTGCCAGTGTGACGTATTATATTTTGCTCAAAAGTGACATTTTGAACCGTAATCCAAGGGCAACTTCCTGCTTCTGTACGTGGTGTAAAAAGAATTGCAAATCCAGTTTGGGCATCAGACCAATTGTTTTCAAAAACATTGCCTTGTATCCACACTCTATCTGCATTTTTCAATTCAAATAAATTTTTTATTGACCAATGTGTTCCTTCATAGGACGGGTCGCCAACTCGCCATGACAAGGGTTTGTAAAAGTGATTTTGGCGCACTTCGATATCAGAACAAAGTAAATCCGTTATGCTTGGCTTTGCACCACCAAACATGACATTTTCGCCTGCACCTTCGAGATAGTTGTTGACAACTTTAAAAGTTTTTCCATTCCATGCACAAATAGCTTGGCTATCAAAACCCACTTCTTTAAAATCGGAAAGCCACGAATTTACTACAGCAATGCGACGTCCGTTCATGGCAATTCCTCGGCGACTTCCCTTTATTTTGTGTCCGTGAAGATACACTCGATCGAAGGTAATATCATGTGGAAGATCGTCTATGTTTTTTTCGCCATTGCCAATTTCTACTACATTCCATGAAAAATCAGTTGCTGCTATTTCTATTCCAAAAAAGTAATAATGGTGCGCTCGTGGTTTTGTTTTAATGGCACTCAAGCCTGGTTTTGCCAGAATTTTTGCCAAAACAGGTGCAGTCTCAGGATTGATACGTTCATTTACTGCAGGAAGGAGATTATCATCAATTGCTGTACGAATGACAATCCAGCCTTCGCCACTTTTCTCTGGCAAATCATAGGGACCAGTATAGTCTACACCTTGTTCTAAAAAAATAGTTGTTCCGGGCGTAGCAGCTTGGATAGCCTGTTGGAGTTGGGAGTTTAAAAACATGCACCCATTGCTACAAACAGTAATTGTTTTGTCCGTCTTTGGGACACAAGTTTCTATCCATTCATGTGGCATTTCAGGTAATACTTGCCCTTGCAAAAAACCAAAAGGAATACCTATATAAATAAAGATTTTGTATAATCTCAAACTAGATAAAACGGATACCTTCATGATTTCACATTTTGTATTAAATATGCACAAAGTTAAAAACTTATTTGAAAAAATCTATTTCCCTAGTTTGCCTATCAGACAATCATTGTAATATAAAAGAAATGGCAATCAATTTAGATAGCGTAACTTGCTATTCCATATAAATCATTTACTGTAAAGATAGTTATGTGTTAAATATATCGTTAAGTGTAATGGTAGTTTCATTGGTGCGTAGTGAGAGCGTACATGGAGCGTCTAGGGAGCGTGGTCGGGACAACCTCGGGACAACCTTGGCACAACGTCGGGACAACCTCGGGACAACCCTACTTCGTTTTTGATTAAAAATGGTAGTTTTGATTGCTTTTTTGGACTTTTGAAGGTCAGAAATCGTTTGGACTGTTAAATGCTGAAACAGATTTTAACTAGGAATAAAGATAAGTGTTTTTGGACAAAAAATGTATTGGTTTCTTGGATTTTTTTTAAATAAATTGGTTGCCAATTTGGCGAAACAAATATCGGTAGCATGTCTTGGAGCCATACTACCGAAGGGGATATCTTAGAGTCATATGATCGAGTGGTTGTCTCGCAGACTACGCAGATTTCGCAGATTTTTTATTTTATTAGAAGTTTGCTGCTATTAGGCACAAAAACAATCGGTAGCATGTCTTTGAGACTTACTATCACAGGGGATATCTTAGAGTCATATGATCGAGTGGTTGTCTCACAGACTACGCAGATTTCGCAGATTTTTTATTTTATTAGAAGTTTGCTACTATTAGGCATAAAAACAATCGGTAGCATGTCTTGGAGCCACACTACCAAAGGGGATATCTTAGATTCATACGATCGAGTGGTTGTCTCGCAGAATACGCAGATTTCGCAGATTTTTATGGAAGAAGTTTGTTGGTGCAAAAGTGACAAAGGGTTATGGAGACGATTAGAAAATAGCCATTTGATTGTATTTGATTTATTGGAAATGCAAGCTTATTTGCAGTCATAAAGGACATGTTGCAAACAAGTTTACAACTCCATTACATACTGCCGAAGGAGAGAAATGTTAAAATATTCGTAAGATGAAAAATTTTAATCCCACTGAA
>DLGT01000093.1 GCA_002482845.1 Saprospiraceae bacterium UBA7687 | reverse complement strand
AAATGAGACAAAAGCATACTGGTTTCTTGGATAGAAATAAATGGAAGAATGATGAACTTATAGACCTTAAATTCAATAGATGGTATAAAAAATGGAATGAATATCAGTTATGAGCTGATTAATATAAATGCTTTATCAGAAGTTTTTGCATCAGCCAAATTTAGAATCGGCTCTTGCCTTGATAACTGAAAGATAATTAAAATAAAGTATGTTTACTGATGGAAAGATAAGTTGATGAATTCATACTTTATCGTGAATTACAATTCTCATTTCTGTAAATCAAAATAAAATATTACATTTGTAAAATAATACGGCAATGATGTCTGCCTTGAACCGCCACCAATAAAAATTGGAGCTGATGACGTCTAGTAATGGCTTATGCCACTAGATACGTATTCATTTAATTCAAGATAGTATGACCAGACAAAATTTCAGCCACAGTATTATTTCAATACAACAAATCCCTTATCTTTTTTATCTTTTCAAATGGATCTTCTTTGCTGCTGTAATCAGTATCTGCATAGGGAGTGCTTCTGCTTTTTTTCTTACCAGTTTAGAACTGGTTACAAATTACCGTGAAAATCATCTCTGGATTATTGCACTGCTTCCTTTAGGAGGTCTTATTATTGGGTTAACTTATCACTATTTAGGCAGCAACGTAGTTAAGGGAAACAACCAGCTTCTGGAAGAATTTCATTGTCCAAAGCAGATCATTCCATTAAAGATGGCCCCTTTAGTACTCTTTGGTACTTTGGTCACACATCTCTTCGGAGGTTCTGCGGGAAGAGAGGGAACAGCAGTACAAATGGGAGGAGCTATTGCCGACCAGTTTACACACTTTTTCAAGTTGAAGGATAGAGATAGAAAAATTATTCTGGTAATGGGAATCAGTGCAGGTTTCGCTTCTATATTCGGAACACCATTAGCGGGAGCCGTTTTTGCACTCGAAGTTATGATTTTAGGAAGAATGCGATATGAAGCCATGCTGCCTAGCTTTTTGGCAGCAGTTATTGGCGATTATACCTGTCAGGCCTTGCAGGTTACACATACGCATTATGCCATATCATACGTTCCAAAAATAGACCCGCAAAATTTAGGATGGACAATTTTTGCGGGAATTTTATTCGGATTAGCGGCAATGTGTTTTTCCAGAACTACCCACTTTTTTGGAACCGTTTTCAAAACAAATATCAAGTACCCACCTTTAAGACCATTCCTCGGGGGAATTATAATTGTCCTAGTAGTATGGATGCTTGGTACAACAAAATACATCGGTTTAGGAGTACCCACTATAGTGGCATCTTTCAATGAGGAAATGCCTTATTATGATTTTATATTGAAACTGCTGTTGACAGCTTTTACCCTTGGAGCAGGCTTTAAAGGAGGCGAAGTGACACCTCTTTTTTTTATCGGTGCGGCATTGGGAAATGCCTTGTTTTTCTTCGTTCCTTTACCAATGGCTTTACTTGCTGGAATGGGATTTGTTGCCGTCTTTTCTGGTGCAACCAATACGCCAATTGCCTGTACATTAATGGGTATAGAACTTTTTGGGGCTCAGTGCGGTATTTACATTGGAATAGCTTGTGTTGTGGCTTATCTATTTTCAGGGCATACCGGTATTTATTCATCACAAATTATTGGTAGCCCTAAACATTTAATTTACGGAAGGACAAAAGGAAAACATTTATATGACTTAAAATAGCGATTCAATTTTGTATTAATAACATATTAAAAACAATATTATGAAAATTACTAAAGTTCACGCAAGAGAAGNNACTGGATTCAAGAGGCAATCCCACAGTGGAAGCCGAAATCACTATTGACAATCAATTTTTTGGCAGGGCCATTTCTCCTTCGGGTGCAAGTACGGGAGAAAAAGAAGCTGCTGAATTGAGGGATAATGATAAAAACAGGTATAAGGGAAAAGGGGTTTCTAAAGCAGTAAAGAATGTCAATACCATCATTGCAAATGGTTTGATTGGCAGAGAATTATTTCTTCAAAGCGAGGTCGATGCCATTATGATCACTTTAGACGGAACGCCTAATAAATCAAATTTGGGTGCTAACGGCATTCTGGCCGTGTCCATTGCCTATGCTAAGGCTGCAGCTGCTTTCAAACAAATTCCATTATACCGCCAATTCAGCGATCAACCCATTTACACCATGCCGGTACCCTGTATGAACGTTATTAACGGAGGAAGACACGCTGATAACAATATTGATTTTCAGGAATTCATGATAGCACCTCATAATGCACCTTCTTTTAAAGAAAGTATCCGTATGGGGGAAGAAGTATTCCATACACTTAAAGATATTCTCAAAGGCAAAGGATATTATACTGGTGTAGGGGATGAAGGTGGTTTTGCCCCAAACCTAAAATCAAATGAAGAAGCAGTTGCTGTTATTTTAGAAGCCATAACCAAAGCAGGATTCACACCAGGAAAAGACGTTTCATTGTGTTTAGATCCCGCAACAAGCGAAATGTGGAAAGAGGGCAGCTATGAGTTTTTCAAAAGTACTAAGGAAAGTAAATCAAGCGAGCAGATGATTGCGCTCTGGGAAAATTGGACAGCGCAATACCCTATTGTTTTATTGGAAGACGGTTTAGGGGAAAATGACTGGAAAGGCTGGCAGCACTTAACGCAGAGATTGGGTCATAAAGTGGAATTGGTAGGAGATGATATTTTCTGTACAAATCCTAAAATACTCCAGGAAGGAATTAACCAGAAGATAGGCAACTCGGTTTTGATTAAATTGAATCAGATAGGCACTGTCAGCGAAACATTGGAAACTATTGAACTGGCTAAGAAAAATAATTACAATTGCTTCATTTCGCATCGAAGTGGAGAAACAGAAGATACTACTATTGCTGATCTTACGGTTGCTGTTGGAGCTGGACATTTAAAAACTGGTAGTGGCTGTCGAAGCGAACGTGTTGCGAAGTTCAATCAATTATTGCGTATTGAGGAAGAGCTGGGATTCAAAGCAGAATTCGCAGGAATTGAAGCCTTTAAAAATTAACTCTATTACAAATTAGTATGTGATGCAATATCTAAATCCAATCTTTCATCAATGAAATTTTCAGGATTAATATACATGTGGCTTCCAGCGTCGATTAAGTCTTATTAGCTTAAATTACCGGGAGCTAAAAAAATATGTCCGTGAGTAGGATTTTTTTTACAATCAGATGAGCCTGCTTTTGCTGTTGTATAAATGAGACCAAAGCAAACTTTTATTACACAAGAGTTGTTCGGCTGTCTGTTCTAAAAAGTTCAAAATTTATTCAAATTTCATTCATTATCTTGCAACATGAAAATATTAATAATCGAAGACGAAATTGAAATTGCTACAAATATTAAAAATTATTTGAGTAGTAATGATTTGATATGTGAATCTGCAAATTCGCTAAAAACAGCAATCGAGAAAATTGACTTATATTCCTACGATTGCATTTTATTGGACTTAATGTTGACCGATGGTGATGGTTTTAAAGTCTTAGAACTACTCAAAAAACAAAATAAAACGGAGGGTGTTATCATAATTTCTGCTAAAGATACGCTAGAAACTAAAATAGAAGGTTTAACATTAGGCGCAGATGATTATTTGACAAAACCATTCCACCTTTCTGAGTTATTAGTTCGAATTCAAGCACTGGTGAGACGAAAACAATTCAACGGAAATAATGTCATATCTTTTAATGAGATAGAAATCGATACCACAAGTAAGACAGTCAAGATTAAAGGTAATAAGATAGAATTCACTAAAAAAGAAATGGATTTATTATTATTTTTGATTGGCAACAAATATAAAGTCTTGTCCAAGAGTGCAATTGCAGAGCATTTATCAGGCGATATGGCTGATATGCTGGACAATCATGATTTTGTGTATGCACACATAAAAAATATGAAAAAAAAACTCAAAGAAATGGGAGCTGCCGATTACCTAAAATCAGTTTATGGAACAGGTTATAAATGGGAAGATGACTAAAAAACTACTTCAAAAAACGCTAAAATACTATTTGTTTTTTTCAGTAATTGTAATGCTTTTAGCAGCACCATTGTTTTATTTTATATCTCAGTTTTTATACATAGATGATGCTGACGAAGAGCTGTTAATTTTAAAAAAGGAATTTGTTACCTTTTCAACTCCAGAATTAAACCAAACTGATATTGCTGTTTGGAATAAATGGAATAGAGATTTAAAAATTGAAAAAAATAATGTTCAAATTAACAAAGACACTTTATTTTATCAAAGCTATTATAATCATTTAAGTAAAGAAAATGAGCCCTATCGTGTACTTAATGCCCCAATTGCAATTCAAGGCAAACCCTATGTTTTTACAGCTAAAATTAATTTAGTAGAAAAGGAAGATTTGATAATTAGTATTGTTTTACTTTTTGCTTTCCTTGTTTTTATATTGCTAACCGGACTATTTATTATTACCAAAAAAATATCAGAAAAACTTTGGAGGCCCTTTTATGATACATTACAACGAATCGAAGAATTTGAAATTGATAAAAATTTAAACACAAAATTTGATCCGTGCCTTATTGAGGAATTCAACAGGCTAAACCATTCAATCAATAACCTGATTGAAAGAAACATACTGATATATAAAAGTCAACGTGAATTTATTGAAAATGCAGCCCATGAGCTGCAAACTCCTACTGCTATTTTTAAAGGAAAATTAGAAAATATTTTACAAAGAGATGATTTAAATATAGAGCAATTCAAGCTGATAGACGATTTGAACAATACAACCTCACGATTAGTAAAACTCAACAAAAATCTTTTGATTTTATCAAAAATTGAAAGTAATTCTTATACGGTTAATGAGAAAGTAAACTTAAAAAATATAATAGAAAATCAACTATCGTTTTTCAAAGAACAAGCACTTTCCAAAAAAATAAGTATAACTACAGAATTATCAGATAAGATTGTAGTTAACTCAAATCATATTTTGGCAGAAATGCTAATCAGTAATCTCTTTTTAAACACTATAAATCACAATCAACTAAACGGTCAAATTTTTGTTAAGCTCACCAATCATAGTATAACATTTGCAAACACAGGTACACTTCTACCTTTACAAACAGAAAAAATGTTTGAACGTTTTTCAAAATCCAATCCTACTTCACAAGGAAATGGTTTAGGATTATCTATTATCAAGAAAATTGTAGATACAAACCATTGGAACATTAACTATCATTATACAAACAGAATGCACACCTTTGAAATAGTTTTATAAAATTCAATTTCTCTACAAAATTGGTTTACACCTTTGGCTATTATTAATTAATAAAATTATAATAGCAATGAAAAAATCAATTGTTGTGATTGCATTACTAATGGTGTCATTAGTCTCGTTTGCTCAAAAATCAAAAGGGCAAAATGTTCCTCAAGTAATTAAAACTGCACTTTCCCAAAAATTTCCAAATGCAAAAGAAGTAAAATGGGATAAGGAAGGCAAGAACTTTGAAGCAAGCTTTGACCTTGATGATGTGGACAATTCGGTTTTGTTTAGTCAGGATGGAAAGATTGTTGAAACTGAAGTCGAAATTAAAGTAAGTCAATTACCTAAAAATGCCTTGCAATACTTGAATAATAATTATAAAAATCAAAAAGTAAAAGAAGCTGCCAGAATTGTTACCGAAAAAGGGAATGTAATTTATGAAGCTGAAATAAAAGGCGAAGATTTATTTTTTGATGAAAATGGAAATTTAACCAAAAAAATTAATGAGATCAAGCAGACCTCTAAACCTAGGAAAACTCTTGACAAAGATCAAGGCAAAGAAAGCAGGAAGCATCCTCCATGTTGAATTCTATGAAAATGGTTTAGTAGAATCTTTCCATGGTTCATCAGCAGGTCAATCAATCTAATTTGACTTTGACTTAAAGTTCATGTTTGAAAAAGATCCTTTATCTGTCAAATTCGAAAGAGGTAAGGAAATTTGTGAGTATCTACTTGACTCAGAATCAGACCTTCTTTAGCTTCGATCAATTCTTAGAACTAAGCTAAACCAAAGAGGATTCCATGAGCAGTTCAAACCTATTAAGAAAATAGGGAAAGGAAATTTTGCTTCTGTATATCTAGCTCAAAAACTTGAAGATGGGGTTCATTATGCAGTTAAGGCATTTTCAAAATAAGCTGCATACAGCGAATAAAATGGAAAAGAGTGCTTAATCAAATAGATCTAGGTAATGCGTTGTTTAGAAGACAGAAACAACATGAAACTTCATGAAGTTTTTGAATCTTAGAATTCGTTATACATAATCTTTTAACTGCTCTCAGGTGGACAACTTTATGATAAAGTGAAGGTAAATAAATATTTATTTAGTCAAAATATAAGTTTAAATTTCATGAAACCAAAACAATTATGCATGGCATTCTTAAAGGTCTTCTAGAAATGCATACAAAAGGAATTATGCACAGAGATTTAAAACCAGAGAATTTGCTATTCCGAAAAGAAGGAGAATGGGATTGTGTGATTGCAGATTTTGGATTAGCTTAGTTTGCTGATATTTAAGCATATCTTTTTGTGCGATGTGGGACACCTGGCTATGTAGCTCCATAAGTTATTAATATTAAAGATATGAAAACTAAGTATTCTCCAATTTGTGATATTTACAGTTTGGGCTTAATTTTCCATATTTTACTATTTGGCAAGAGTGCATTCCCAGGGACAACTTACAATGAAGTTCTTTCTCAAAACAGGGCAGCAAGTATCGATTTGTCAGGTGAAGAGTATAAAAAATGGGGAGATGATGCTCATGATTTATTAGTTAAAATGTTGAAGAAGAAGCCTGGAGATAGAATCACAGCTGAAGAAGCACTCAATCATAACTATTTCAATGGAATGGATATCGAATGTCCAGAGTCCCCAACACTAAAGAACTCTTCATCTCTTTCAACATCTAATGAATATCCTAACTGTGATTCTCCATTGTTGACATCAGCAAATCCAAAACGTAAACTGGACAAAACATTAAAGAAAGATAGTTGTGTCTAGTTTAAGATGGGGCGTGAAAATGTAGTGACTGGAAAAACAGAAGAGGTTGATTCAATGAAAACAAATAAAGTTAGTATTGTAAAT
>DLGT01000123.1 GCA_002482845.1 Saprospiraceae bacterium UBA7687 | reverse complement strand
TACCCCTGCCCCTAAAGGGGTAAGCCCCTGCCCCTAAAGGGGTAAGCTATTGATTATCAAGAAGGTAGAAATAGGAATTTTCTTTAACAAGATTTCCTTATCCCTTCATTTCTTCAAAATAAGCATCCAATAAAAGCTGGACTTTCCCTACGGATTTCATTACGGTTGCTATGACGGCTTCTACGGTTGTTTCCGTAAGCGCTGATTTGGGAAAACAAACATTAGATACGATAGAAAACACGGCCACCTTAATACCTGCATGTTTGGCTACGATGACTTCGGGAATGGTGGACATACCCAAGATATCTGCGCCCATAATATGTGCCATTTTGTATTCGGCAGGTGTCTCTAGACTCGGACCCTGCAACCCTAGGTAAACTCCTTGTCTCAGCGATATATCAAGATCGATAGCTAGCTGCTGAAACTTCTGAATCAAATCCTTATCATAAGCTTCTAGCATATCAGGAAATCTCAATCCTAACCGACCGTCATTCTGACCACGAAGCGGATGATCAGGNNATCAGGCATCAGATTGATATGATCTGTGACTTGTACGATATCTCCTTCGTTAAAATGTGGATTGATACCACCGGCAGCATTGGTCATGATCATTTTCTCTACGCCGAGTGCCTTTAGTACCCTGATGGGAAAGGTGAGTTCCGCAGCAGAATAACCTTCATAATAATGAAAACGACCTGCCATCACTACGACAGGAACTCCAGATTTAAGTCCAAAAACTAACTTCCCATGATGACTTTCTACCGTAGAAATAGGAAAGTGTGGGATGTCGCTGTAAGGTATCTCCACGGTATCTGTGAGCGAATGTGCAAAATCACCCAAACCTGTACCCAACACAACAGCAATCCTGGCATGATTTGTCATGATGCTATCAATAAATGTTTTGCTTTCCTGGATTTTATCAAAAAGGGTTACCATAATGAAGCCTGTATTTGGGTGCAAGGTACGAAAAATGACTTTGATTTGTAACTGACTAGGACTACTACAAGTTTAATAAATAACGGAGCCTTCCAATTAGCCGTTTATTCAAAGGACATCGGTAACTATGTTTAACCATAATAATTTCATACCGTTTACACCTATTTCATTAAGCTAATATAAGATTACTTATAAAAGGTGAATATAAATTTTGTGTTTTTATTTGGCTTTTTTGGTTGGATGAATTTTTTGTAATGGTTTTAGGCTTTGGGTTTAGGCAGGTTTAAAAAAACAAAACAATCAACTGGCTCACTAAATGGCATAAACTTATAAAAAAGTATTCCAAACGTCTTTGTAATCAACTTGCAAAGGACCGGGAATAGTCAAGACAACTGACGATATCACCATAGTTCTGACGCCAAAGCGTTACTTGTGCCGCTTTAAGTTACAATACATAAATTTCGTTTTCCAAGTCTGACCCTGTCACCGAAGGACGATTTCAACGAAGCTTGCTATGCTATAGTATGGGCGTTCATCGCATCCAGAAAAGATGGACAATTAGTCAGTTAGACATTGCCAGTCAAGTGAAGGTGGACGAACGCTTAGTTGTTAGCGGTACGAGGATTTTTCGTCTTTCAAAAAATCTAAAATAGCCTTATTATATTCATTAGGCTTTTCCCACCATATAATATGACCAGCATTTTCTATGAATACATATTTACCTTTCATTATGTCTGCATATTCAAATACTGATGAAAATTCGCCCTGGTCATATTGCCCTTGCAAAACTAATGTGGGTACATCAATCTTTTTAAGTTGTTCTCTTTTGTCAGTCAAATTTCCATAAAAGTTACTAAAACCATGAGAGTATCCCCCTGCACCACCTTCTTCAGGTTTTACATTTTTTTGGTCTGCCACCATTCCGCTTGTAAATTTTGATGCCATTGTATTTGTATAGTCATCAAATTCCTTGTCACTTGCCCATTTAAAATTAAAAGCCAATGCACAAAACATTGACATTACAATCCGTGGTTGCAAAAAATCTTTTTCAGTTTGTTCAAATACTTCTTTCGGATTTTTAAAAATGTATTCTTTAGGGATGGGATACAATGCCATCATATCAGTCATAGAACCATCACTATTAGTTCTATAAGGTTGTAAGTCTCCAGGTGATGAAAGTATCAATTTATATACTTTGTCTGGTTGGTTTGCTATAAAATGAGTGGCTAAAATACCACCATAAGAATGACCAATTAATATTACTTTTTTGCTTTTGATTTGCGAAGAAATTATCTCATTTAAGTCTGACAAATGTCTTTCAAAGGAATAATCTTTGGGCTTGGGAAGTCTTTCAGAAAGGCCTGAACCAACTTGGTCATAAAGGTAAATATCATATCCGCTTTTTGCCACTTCTTTCATTTGATTAATTATAGCTGAGTGAATATAACCTCCTGGTCCGCCATGTAGAAAAATTACAGCTGGATGTGTATTGGAAGTGTCACCTTTTACCACAGTATAGGCAATTTTATAGCCATTTTGCATTGTCCAATACTTTGTGTCATGCCTTGGTTGTAAAGGCTTTATTGTTTCTTTTAAAGGTATCAAGCTCCAAAATAGAAATATTAGAAAAATGATGCCAATGGAACGGAATGTCCATTTAAAAAATTTTCTTAGTAGTGATTGTTTCTTTTTTTCAGTCATATTAAAATTATTTAAAAATTCTCATTTGGGTTCGTTTATTATACACCAACGGTTCATTGTTTTTTGTTATTCTATTATTTTAATATAGACAAAGTCTTCATGTTTTGTAAAATATTCCAGTGCTATAACTAATAGTATTGAACTTATAGAATATACTTTTTGCATTATAAAGGCTAATTCCAAATAACTAAATCCATAAAGGAAAAAGAAACAGTAATAAGTCAATAAGCATATAACGCAGCAAAATTTAAGTAAATGTTGTTTTGACTTTAGAATAAAGAAAGTAATTATAAATAGTCCAAACAATGTTAAAACAATTGAAATTGTTCCTAGGTCGTGGTAGGGTGTTGCAATTAAGAAAATAAATAAAATATTGGCAAATCCTATATATTTTAAAATATTTGCCCATACTCTTAATGAAACTTTTTTCGACATATTTATAAAAAAAACGCCATATCCAACCGACAGAAATGCCATTCCAAGAATTGCCCAAATCCTGCCATGGTTTTCTACACCATTAATCGCTTTTACCGCAAATAAATTGCTAATAAAATTTTTTGACCAGCCAAAGCCCAAAGAATTTTTGTCAAGCAACGAGCCACCTGGATAGGCCAATGCTGCAGTTACAATTAATATCACTGAAATAATCATGCATATAAAAACCAAATGTTTCTTAATTATAATCATCTATTTATTATTTTGTCAAATTCGTTATAAAGTTGTAGCATGTTCTTTTGCAATGACCGCTAATTATTATAAAGTAATAAGACTATCGCGACCAATCATTCATCATCTACTATCCCTACGCTTAGGCAAATATAGGATTAATTATTATGGTGGAAATAATATTGTGTTTTTATTTGGCTTTTGTGGTTGTATGAATTTTTTGTAATGGATTTAGGCATTGTGTTCAGGCAGGTTTAGAAAAACAAAACTATCAACTGGCTGACATCATGGTATAAACTTATGAAAAAGTACTCCAAACGGCTTTGTATTCAACTTACAAAGGAAATTGTCGCCAAGCATCCTTTGTGTGAACAGATTGCCATCTCATCTCTGATAGTTCTGTGATTTTTTTATTCGTTATTATTTAAAATATTTGATTGTTTAAGTCCAAGTCCTTGTCAAAATTATTTTGGATATTGTAGGTCTGTTAGAGTGCTGGTTACTATTCCTTTTGTTATGTCAAGCCTATAACCTGTGTCAAGTTTTTCGTAACTAACACTTTCAAATATCATCATGTCCCAGTCGCCAAGAAAGTCTAATTTATCTATGCTACTAGGATATTGTCCATAACGAATATTGTAAAGTTCAATATTTGCAATAGCTGTTTTAAAGTGGTGGTCGGCAAATTTCGCATTGGCTTTCTCTTGGAAATTAATAAAGTCGCAAGAGAAAATTGTCAAGGCAAAAAGTCCAATTATTATTAAATGTTTCATTCTATTCTATTGTTTTTTAAGCTTACACTGACTATCTAGGCTATGTGACGGCAGCTTGATAAGGTAGATAGGATAACAGCCAATGCTATTTGACGTTTTCAATTTAATTTAATATTTTTAACGTATCTATAGTGCTCTAGGTCTTTATCTCCATTTTCATATGGAAAGTACTCTAATCTATCCAAGATTTTACTCCAATCATTCATAATTGTGTTTTCATTTATTGAAAATGAAATATTTTCTAGTTTTGAATAGTCCACTAAATCAAGTTTCAAAATCTTATTTATTTTTCTTCCTTTCATTATACTACTTTCAAGTAAATAATTCCAAGTGAAATTTGCAAAAGTATACCAACCACTTAACGAAGTTACTAATTTTTTTTCCTTTATCAAAGAATTGTTTATTGGGTTTATCAGAGAATTGTTTATTGGGTTAGCTGGCCCTAAAAATATTGAATCTATCGGCTCAGAAATTTCACCTATAAAATATGGCTTTATCTGAAAAGAAACCTTTAAATCATGGTTGTCGGTAGACTGATCTAAAAATGAAATTAAATTTTGCGTTGGTAATAATCCCATTTCCGCTAATCGACATCCTACATGTTTACCTATATATCTTTCAACATTAAGGTATTCAATCAGCCAATGTTCTCCAAAGACAATCTCCAGATCTAAGATTCTTGCAGTCTTGATCTCGTTCCTGTTTTGGTAGTAATACTCAATAAGTTTCTGGTAAGCATTGTCAAATTTTTGACTCTTAGCTCCATTACATCTTTTACATAAATTTTTTTCGAATTTTATTCTGTTTGAATTTGAACTTTGTATGTTTTTACCGAACTGTTCAGTTTTATATTTAATATGATTTATAAGATTTTCATTTTGATAAACTTTACCATAAAGCATTTCCAATTCAGTTTTTTTCATTTTATGCTCGCCAGAAAGATCATCTGATCCACACCACCAACATTTAGTTTTTTCTCTATATTTTTTGAAGTATTCCATGCTATTATTTATGTTAAGTAACTATTTAAAAAGCAAACCTAATCTTGACCTACTCCAATCCTAGCTCCTTGATTTACTGCTCAAATCAAATACGATAAAGTTTATTAATAAAATCCACTTTGAAACGTTTTTGATTCATTCATAACGAAAATTCAAAAACAAGAGCATCCACCGCTACCAATCACCCAAATATCTATTTCATTACCTTTTGGCAAATGTAGGATTATTTATGAATGGTAGGAATAAATTTTGTATTTTTATTTGGCTATTTGGGTTAGATGATTGTTTTGTGATGGTTTTAGGCATTGTGTTAAGGCAGGTTTAGAAGGGAGTGTAGAATACTTTGTGT
>DLGT01000059.1:75022-75370 GCA_002482845.1 Saprospiraceae bacterium UBA7687 | reverse complement strand
AGTGATTGTTGGGCTCTTTTTTTAGGTTGATTACCTGAGAATTTATCGCGCTTTGTTATTTGACTATCATTAATTATATCTTAATTATCTAATAGGAAAACTGTTCCGAATTGATATGACTTTAAAATAGAACTTCATATATATGGATTAGTTTTTCTCTAAACACTAAGTGATGACTAATTCTCCATCAAGAAACCCCATATTTAATAATACTCCAACTCTCATAATGTTATTCTGACTTATAAATTTAATGTAATTCCTAAATGTAAATTTGGACAATTTTAAGATGATACTTTAATGCAGACATACTGATACTTTAATGCACTAGTGGGATCTAGTGGGAACTCA
>DLGT01000059.1:10811-74953 GCA_002482845.1 Saprospiraceae bacterium UBA7687 | reverse complement strand
AACTCACTGGGAACTCACTGGGAATACAGTGGGAGTATAGTGGGAGTATAGTGGTATTAGCTACGGATTACCTACGGAGTATGTACGGAGTTGATACGGAGGAAGTACTTAGTACCTATGGAGAATCACTGAAGTTGTGTCGTCCTAAAATAGCTTTACAGGTAAATAATCCTAAAAAAACTACTGTTGAATAATACTGAAAGTCTGACATTATTATGTCCTATATAAACTGATGACAAAACAAGAGAAATACCCGCACCTTTTCGAAATAAGAGAGCGGGTATTTCTTTTTAGAATTTGAAAAGACCAGATAATACAAAGTTTCTACCTGCCCCGGCCAAACCAGAACTGTAAGGCCTGTATCTTTGGTCAGAGATATTTTCTATAGCTAAGGTTAAAGATAGTTTTTGAGTACATTGATATTGACCACGAATATTAAATATTTGCCAAGATGGTGCAAAAGGCTTTTCATTTCCATCTTTTGCATACAACTCAGTTTTCCCTTGCTCTTCATCGGGAAGTTGCTCAAAAGGCTTACTGGCGGTGTATTGGCTATTAATTTCGCCATGCCATTTTCCTTTTTGAAAGATCAATCTTGTCGAACCAAAAGAAGGTGCTGCATGTCTAGAAGGACTAGTTTGACCATTATCTAACTCTTCTTCACCAATTTGTACGTTGTAATCAGAACTCAATGACAAACCTGTTAAAATTTTAATGTTGATGCCTGCTTGTAAACCATAAACAGTAGCATTTGCAGCGTTTTGAACTGCCAATACTTGGCTCAACTCATCTTTGTAATCTATACTATCTTGACCATTAAGAGTAAATGCTCTTCTGACTAGTGCATTTTGCAATAAAGTGTAGTAAGCCGTGATGTCAACTTTTAATCGATCGCCCATCACTTTCACAAAACCTACTTCTGCATTGTAGGCATATTCTGCTTTAACATCAGGATTTGGAACAGTCACTGTACCTGGCTCTGAATCAAACACTTTCCCAGTATCATCTACATTAGGTGCGCGGAAACCTGTGGATAAATTTGCAAAAATAGACCATGATGCCGTAGGTCTAAAGACGGCACCCAAACTACCAGTAAGCGCTCCATTATTGATTTTTGATGTAGAAAATGGCAAGGGGAAAAAGGTTAAATCGTATGTAGCATCCAAGGCAAACTGATTATACCTTGCGCCAGCCTGAAGAGACACTTTTTCAGACAAAATACGTTGATAATTAGCATAAACACCAAAAGAAGACCAGATCGCTTTCGGATATCTCGCAGGTCCATTGCTAGTCAACCCTGAAGTAATGTTTTGGAAGGTACCCGTTGATGTTACTTCGTTAGTTACAAACTCAACACCATAAAACAGTTTCTGCTTTTCGGACAAAGATTTTATAAAGTCTACATTGGCAGACCAAGCATCTACTGCTTCCGTTTGTATTTGTCTATTCACTTCATTAAAATCACGATCTATTCGGCTTTCACCAAAAGTTTGAAACGCAATATTTAAAGATGCTTGATCATACCATATATGGCTTCCAAAATTCGTGACTTTGAGTTGGTTCATACTCCAAGTTTGTGGGCCATAATTCCACTCAGCGTATCGTGGTTTGCCATTCCGTAATCTTAAATGACGGTCATACCTTGCATATTCGGATGTCTCACTGATGTGTAAACCATATTGTATATCCCAGTTTTCATTTGGTTTAAACCTGACTTTTTGGGTTAAATTGTATTGTGTGTACTGTGAAGGTGACTGAACAAGAGCATCAGGGTTTGTGCGGAATACATCTTCATTTCCTACTCTCTCAACGATGAATGGTTTAAGATAATCATCAAGTCCGTTTTTTCCCATTCTTAAATCACCGAAATCATTATAACTGATGCTAGTGACAGAAGCCCATTTTTTTCCTCCAAAGTTTATGTCAAAATGTCCTGTTTTCTCTTCATTTGCAGAAGAATATCTAACAATGGCTTTGCCAGAAATATTGGATTTACCATCGGTTATTGACAACTTAGGAGTCAAAGTTTGGAAACTCATCACTCCGCCAATGGCGTCACTGCCAAATAAAACAGAACCTGGACCAAACATAACTTCTGCGCTTTCAATGGCAAAACCATCTAATGAAATTACATTTTGAATGTTACCCGCTCTAAATATGGCTGTATTCATTCTTACACCATCAACTGCATATATGAGCCTATTCGTAGCAAATCCCCTAATCATAGGGCTACCACCACCTTGCTGACTTTTCTGAATAAAGACTTTGCCTGTATTTCCCAATAAATCAGCTGCTGTTTGAGGATTATTAAACGTAATGTCAGACGGTTTAATAGTGACAATTTTTGCAGGTATATTACGATTAGACTGATCCCATCTTGATGCTGATACGACGACTTGGTCAAGTGATAAAATGTTTTGAACCAACTTAACATTGAATCCGTTACCTTTTAACACATCGTATGAAAAAGTTTGAGATTGATAGCCAATTAAGGAAATTTGAATTTCATTTGATAAATTCAAGGATGAAATATCCGCTTGGCCGTTTTTGTCTGTTAAAAAGGATTTTGTATTAGTAATATCAATAATGGATACAGATTCCACTGGCTTTCCTGTATTGCTGTCTGTAATAGTGATGATTTGGGCATTGAGAAAACTACTACAGACCATAAAAAACACGTAAATAAAATATCGTTTCATCTGTTTGTTTTTATTAATTTTTTAATGCTTGAAAAGAAAAAGAATTTCTCTTCCATTTCTTATTAAAATAGATTGTATTATGGATTTCATCAATTTGGATAATACTCCACAAAAGTATATTTATACAATTTCCAATCGCACATAATACACCATACGACTAATCTAATACAAATTAGTTGTTATAGTTCAATTAGATAAATAGACAAGTCCCGATGGGGAATCAGTTCACCACTTTATGTCATTTACCTTCATTGGACGAAAGAAAAGTATTAATTAAAATTTGTGATAGTAACTATTAGTTTTTTGGTGGAGGATGTGGGACAGTGTTAAAAAGTTGCTTTATAAAATCTACCTCCTTATTATTTAAAAGATGTAAAGGGATGTCTTGATACAGCTTATCTGCTATCATTATGACATTCTGGAATGTGTAGAATTGTTTAAAATATTCAATCATTTTGGCTTCTTTTTCATGTTGAAATGGAAAATTTTCGTTGTCACTAAAAAGAAGCTTGGCTATTTGTTTTTTAATTTTAGTTTCTTCGATATCCCAATAACAAGTATATGACACAGAATCTTTACTTTCTTTTGAAGATATGACATCATACATTTCACCCAAAAACTCAAACTCTCTATCGTGTTCCCATCGAAGTATGTTCTTAATATCTTTCTTTGCGAAGGTTAATATTTTTACCACATCTTTATTAAATCCTTCATTTCTTTTTTCTTCCACTTCATTTTTAACCATTTGCTGTTTTACCGCAAAATATGACCATATCACTAGCATGGGCAGGCAAAGAGTTAAAATTAATATGTTTGATTTCCAATTCATTTGTTTTTATGACTATTCTGGAAATGCATTTTTTGCCAATTGAGCGTCAGGACCTGTGTGCATGTACCATGTCGCAGCAACCGAACATATAAATGAAGCAATAATAGCTCCTACTACAGGAAGTAGAAATAAAATATTGGCTACTAAGCCTATTATTAATGTGGCACCTGCATATTTTCTAACTATTGAAGCACTTTCTTTAATTTTTAAACCAAAGGTATTGTTGTAGTTATCAATAAAAAAATAACCAACAAAATAACATTGAACCAACCATTTAAGTACATCTTCCATAAAATCAGGCGCAAAAATACCCACAAATATTGAAATGATGACGCCAATGATAATTTCAATAACCCAATTTCTAATGGTCAGCTGTAATACTCTCCATTGTGACTGAATCATCTCACCTAAAGACATATTGATTTTCATATCCGATAGTATTTCTATAGTTTTATTAGAAAAATATACAACCAACATTTGTATAAGTATCAGCAAAACATATTTATTACTACCTGCAAATAACGATTCAAAACTCATGGCATTACTAATTGCGGATGTTGCAATTTCTGAATTTTCAAAGTTTGTTGCATAAAGCGCTTCTGTATTTGTTTTTACATATTTTACTAAAGACCAAGCCATTAGAATACAGGCTATTACTAGAAATGTAAGTGCTAATCTATGTTTCACGAATCCCCGCCACAACTTATTGTTAACAATAAATGGAAATGTTTCCAACATAATATGTGTCATTTCTCGGAGCTGCGAAAAGAAAATAGAAGGCGTCATGTTGAATATTATTTGGGTTTTGATGCATCAAAGATAATTTATTTGCAAATAGCCTGTTAAAAATTAGTCGAATGCTTAAAAAATGTTGTTCTTTTACGTTCTATTTTTTCTAGAAGCATTAAACAATCACTTATATGAAAGCCATATATCTCCAAAAATACGGTTCCACCCAAGAGGCATTTGTAGTCAAAGAAACTAAGATACCTACGCCAAAAGAAGACGAAGTACTCATAAAAGTCAAATACTCAGGCTTGAATTTTGCTGATGTGATTGCTAGAAGAGGCATGTATCCTGACGCGCCAAAAAATCCTGCTTTGTTAGGATATGATGTTTCTGGAGAAATAAGTGCAATAGGTGAGAAGGTTACTGAATTTAAAATTGGTCAGCAAGTGGTTGCCATGACAAGATTTGGTGGTTATGCAGAATATGCGGTTACTAATAAAAATGGCGTGGCGGTAGTTCCTGATGGATATGATATGGCAGCTGCTACCGTGTTGGCTACACAGGCTTGTACGGCTTATTATTGTGCAGAAGATTGTGTGACGCTTCACAAAGGAGACAAAGTACTCATACAAGCCGCTGCTGGTGGGGTAGGTAGTCTATTAGTGCAGATCGCAAAACATCATGGTTGTATTGTTTACGGTACGGCTTCCACTGGTAAACAAGATTTCATAAAGAAACTGGGTGTAGATTATGCTATTGATTACACAAAAGATAATTTTTATGATGTCATCAAAGGAAATGGACATCAGCTCGACATGGTTTTTGATAGTTTAGGAGGAACAGCGTTTGCAAAAGGGGTGAAATTACTTGCTCCAGGTGGGAAAATGGTCTGTTACGGTGCGGCTGAACAACTAGAATCCAGAAAAAACAAGTTGAAATTAATAAGCCTTGCCGTCGGTTTCGGGTTGTTTTCACCCATCTCCTTATTGATGCAATCAAAATCGATCATCACCGTAAATATGCTGAGAATAGCCGATTTCAAGCAAAGTGTTTTCAAGGAAGTATTGCAAAATGTGATAAAAATGGCTGATCAAAAGATCATCACACCACATGTGAGCAAGGTTTTTCCAGCATTGGATATTGCAGAAGCCCACGATTTTTTAGAATCTCGACAATCTACTGGGAAGGTGGTGCTTAAATGGGATTAGAGATGAGATATAAGAGATGAGATATGAGATATAAGAGATGAGATATGATTTATGAGATATGAGTTATGAGATATAAGAGATGAGTTATGAGATATAAGAGATGAGTTATGAGATATAAGAGATGAGTTATAAGATATGAGATGTGAGATGTGAGATGTGAGAATTGCTGATAAGCTTAGCGTTGTCGCTTAGATTACGTTCGTTAAAGCGTTACGTTTTTGTATTGCTACTGTTCAAGTTTAGCCTGCCCGAAGCCCAATGTACACAAAGCAATCGTGTGCAGCTTCAGCGGCATCAGCAAATCAAGCAAATCCCTTAATCAAGTAAAACTTACGACCTTATAGCTTCTACTGGGTCCATGCCTGATGCTTGCAATGCAGGCAAAATTCCTGAGATGATACCTACGATGACTGAAGATAACACGCCAATCAGGATATTAGAAAAGGATAAGGTCATTGCAAATGGGATAGCTAATGATATTAATTTTAAGGTGATAAACACCAACAGAAGTCCTATCAAGCCACCTATCAAACATAAAATTACGGCTTCAATGAGAAATTCAAGTAAAATAATGAATCTTTTTGCACCAAGAGCTTTTTTAATCCCAATAATACTTGTGCGTTCTTTTACAGATACAAACATAATGTTTGCCACACTAAACATCCCAACTACTAAAGCAAAAACACCTATCAAGAAACCTGCAAAATTTAATACTTTAAATACACTATCAAGTACTTGCGACAACATGGATAATTCATTTAATGCAAAATTACTATCTTCCATTGGTTTTAACCTTCGTACAGCTCTAATAATACTTGCAGTCTCACCCTTCAATTCTTCTAAGTCAACTCCAGATTTCGCCTTGATATTCAACATCCTACCTACACTTGATTCATCTTTTACATTAATGTATTTTTTGACCGTGTTGAATCCGACCCAGATGACATCATCAAAATTAATAAAATTAAAGGCATTGTCCCCTTCAGACTCAAGATAGCCAATCACTTGGAAGTCCTGACCAAAAAGTTTTACTTCTCTCCCAATACCATCCAAACTTTTGAATAGCTCATTATACACTTTATAACCTAAAATAACTTTATTAGCCCCGGTTTCGTACTCATTTGTACTAAAATATCGCCCTTCTTGCAGCTTTAGATTTTGGATTGACGCATATTCAAAGGTTGATCCCATAATGAAAGCATTGCTGAGAGAGCTAGATTGGAATTTGATCGTTTTTCCTCCAGTAAAAATTGTGTATGAAGCATTTTCAGCAAGTTTACTTCTTTTTTTTATAGCTTCAAAATCTTCTAGGGAAGCATCAGGTCGTTTGGCATATTTCCAGTAATTTTCTCCAGGGTCTTCACCCCAAGGCATTTTATCTAGATAAATAACATCACTACCCAACTCGTTAAATCCGCTCACAATGTTTTCTTGGAGAGAGTCCACAGCAGACTTTACGGCAATGATACAGAAGATACCTATTGTAATACCGAGCAAAGATAGGAAAGTACGTATTTTATTGCCCCTAAGCGAACCTAAAGCTTGGTTTAAACTTTCCCATACAATTTTAAAAAATATCTTCATAATATGATCATTACCTTTCTACCATGTCTTTCCAGATACCATTGAAAAGTTATCTGTATTAAATTTATGCAAAGTAACATCTTTTTCAATTCATATTATTGTCGTTTAGATGAAAGTAAGTGATTAATCGTTAAACACTTATATTTTTTGATGTTTTTCATCAATTAGGGCCCAATTATTGATCATTTTTATACCGCTATTTCACTTAAACCCGAATTATGCATTAGAAATTCTATTACTAAGCTAACTTGCTGCAAATCAGACGCTTCGCCAACTTATATTCTGTAACCATAGCGATGCTATGTTTTTCGAATCTAAGCTGCTGATTTATTACAATTTATCTTCTCACTACGAATCCTAATGCATAAATCGGGTTAAAAAGTCTGAAATAGAGGGTAATAATTTTAATAATTTTAAAAAATAAAATAAAACAAAACGATTATATGTTATTAAATGTATAAAGATTTATACTTTTGCACTCATTTTTAAAAATAAATTCATGAGGACTAAACTTTCGCAATTTAAGTTTGACCTACCAGAAAGTCTGATTGCACAATATCCTACACAGGAGAGAGATCAATCAAGATTAATGGTAGTAGACAGAAAGACAGGTAAGATAGAACACAGAATATTCAAAGATCTTCTTGAATATTTTGATGATGGCGATGCCTTGATATTCAACAATACAAAAGTTTTTCCTGCCAGAATGTATGGTAAAAAGGAAAAGACTGGGGCTAAAATCGAAGTGTTTTTGCTTCGAGAATTGAATGCTGAAGCTAAGCTTTGGGATGTATTAGTAGATCCTGCAAGAAAAATCAGGGTAGGTAATAAGCTTTACTTTGCTGATGACAAAGGTAATGACATTCTTGTAGCTGAAGTCGTAGATAATACTACTTCCCGTGGAAGAACAATTAGATTTTTCTATGATGGAACGGATGAGCAATTCAGAGATGTCTTAAAGCAATTGGGTAGTATGCCACTTCCTAAATATATCTCAAGAATTCCAGAAGATCTTGATGACGAGAGATATCAAACTGTGTATGCAAAAGAAACAGGCGCTGTAGCTGCACCTACGGCAGGTTTACACTTTTCAAGAGAGCTTTTAAAAAGACTTGAAATAAAAGGTACGAACTTAGCAGAAGTAACGCTTCACGTAGGTTTGGGTACATTTAGAAGTATTGATGTGGAAGATTTGTCTAAACACAAGATGGACGCAGAATATTATAGTATTCCACAGAAAGCTGCTGATGTCGTGAACAAAGCAAAAGAAGGTAATCATAGAATCTGTGCAGTAGGTACTACATCAATGCGTACTATTGAGACATCTGTTTCAGCAACTGGTCAGCTAAAACCATCTGAAGGTTGGACGAATCTATTTATTTATCCACCATACGATTTTAGTATTGCAAATGCAATGATCACTAATTTTCATTTACCAAAAACGAGTTTGATCATCATGATTGCAGCTTTTGGTGGATTTGAATTGATTATGGAAGCATATCAAGAAGCCATAAAAGAGAAGTATCGATTCTTTAGTTATGGTGATGCCATGCTGATTATTTGATAAATATTATTTTTTTAGATAATATTAGTTCTTTGGGGAACTTTTAAATTCTTTTTTTAATTATAGATGCTTTCACTGACATTTATCGTTGACAACGAAATATTATTGTAACTATTTTGTCGTTATTTCGTTATAATTTTATTGTCAGATTAATCTTATTTTTTAAACCTATTAATAACTAACTTAAAGCATTCATATGTACTGGACATTAGAATTAGCTCACAACTTGGAGGATGCACCTTGGCCTGCTACTCGTGATGAGCTTATTGATTACGCCATCAGATCAGGCGCACCTTTAGAAGTCATTGAAAATCTTCAGGAACTCGAAGACGAGTTTGAGATATATGAGTCTATGGAAGATATCTGGCCAGATTATCCGAGAAAGGATGATTTTCTCTTTAATGAAGAAGAGTATTAAAAACAATTAACATAACAATTTCAAAAGCGCTTTTGATTTTAATGTGGCACCATACGATTTGAAATAAATTTGGTGTAAAATTATTTTTACTAAGCGCTTATTAACAATAAAAGTCTTGCTTTTTTTAATATGAGCAAGACTTTTTTTATTTTTGCCAACTTAAATTTTCATTTTTTGGAATCTATACACGCTAAACCTTTAGTCATCGCCATAGATGGATTTTCTTCATGTGGCAAATCAACACTCGCTAAACAATTGGCTAAGGAACTTCATTACGTTTTTGTCGACTCTGGAGCTATGTATAGAGCTGTGACGCTGTATTTTATAGAACAAAATATTGATCTGAGTAACCAACAGGAAGTTTCAAATGCCTTGGGAGAAATCGAAATTACTTTCCAGAATATAGAAGGGCAAAATACTACATTTCTGAATGGACGGAATGTAGAATCAGAGATCAGGACATTACAAGTTTCAGAATTAGTCAGTGAAGTGGCTGCAATATCGGAAGTAAGGCGTCAATTGGTTGCTTTGCAAAGAGCAATGATGGGCAAATGCGGTATGATCATGGACGGAAGAGATATCGGTACGGTAGTTTTTCCAGATGCAGACATTAAGTTTTTTGTTACCGCTGATCCCATTATCAGAGCGCAAAGAAGATACAATGAACTGATATCTAAAGATCAAAAAGCAGATTTACACGACGTTATTTCTAATCTTCAGCATCGAGATCATATAGATACGACTCGAGAAGATAGTCCTTTGATGCAAGCAGAAGATGCCATCGTTCTAGACAACTCAGATTTTAGTATTGAAGAACAGTTTAATTTTGCACTGGATAAAATCAATAAAAAGTTAGCTCAAAAAGAAAATTAAATGGGCTGTATCCTTAAAACACACCTTGTCTAAAATTCATTTTGCTTTACCCTGTCGCTTCAGGTGATAAAATTAATTTTAAATTAGTTTTGTGCAAAAATGGGTTCATCCCCATTGAAAGTTAATGTCGTTTAGTTAAGGTGTATTATATGGTTTATACCCATCCTAAATTGGTATCCACAAGCCGTTGTTTGTGGTTCCTTTATTATTGAGTGAAATCGTTCACTCAATTTGCTTTGCAACCATTCAGTCACCCTTAAAATGGAAGGACTTTATAAATCTGTCTTAACTAAACGACATTGCATTGAAAGTTATTTTTTAGCTGGATCTTCAGACGTTTTGTCTATCTTTTCCATGATTTCTTTATCAGATTTACCTAAGTTTTCAATTAGGAAATTTACATCCTTTGCCATCGCATGATTAGGATATTTCTGTATAAAAGTTTCGTATATCTCTTTTGCTTTTTCAGGTTTTTTAAGATCATTTTCTAATAAAAATCCTTTAAGAAATAAAGCCATGGGTGCGTTTTTGTCTTCAGAATAGTAAGTCGCAATCCAATCGTACAAACTAATCGTTTTCCCATAAGACTGCATTGCACGAGACATCTCGGCAGCTTTGAAAAGGTAACTTGCTGAAAGCGAATCATTTGGAAATGCTAATGCAAAAGACTCACAAACATCTACATATTTTTCAGCATTAGCTTTGTTTATGCCATTAATATCCGGGTTTTCAAAGACTTTGGCCGCAACAGATTTGATTAATCCGTGAAGATCATTGTAAGTACTAGGCAAACTGTCTTTAATTGATTTTGATTTAATATCATCAGGATAAAGGTTTGCATATCCTTTCAGTAAGATACTTGCAACTTCATATTTGCCCGAAGCACTCATATCATCTGCAATTAGGTACATGTAGCGTTTTGATATTTCACTTTTGGGGTTTAGTTTAATAAGTTCTATCGCAAAGGTATTGATATAGGCTTCATTTTTGGTTTCCTTACATAAATCTATCGATTTGATGATCAAAGCTTCTTTTTGCGTAGGATCGGTTTCGTTAATAATTTTTTCTCCCATTTTCTGTAGCAAGAGATTAAAATTATCCAATGTTGGATTTGCTTTGTATGCTGATTCCAACGTTGCGATTTCATCCATTTGTGTATTGCTTGTATCTGAATTTTTACAAGAAAATAAAAAAAGGGCAGCACATAAAATGGTAACTCTGAATATCATATCTTTAATTTTGAAGAAACAAAGGTATTAAAATTTAAAGATTTATCCATATTGTTGTGTTGATTGAAATTAGGAATTGATTATAAATAATATTTTCACATTAGAATTGTTGGTCATATTTAAAACCTACTTAATTAATCTATTAAACAGTTGCTGATTTCCAATGTGCTAGGATGGCAATTTTTCACAAACCAATGTTTCATAATGCTATTTTTTTGACCTATATTTGAGCGAGATTTTACATTTTTTTAAGCCAAATTAAGGTTTAGCCACCATTAAAAAACAGACCTGATGAAAAAGTGGGTAATAGTTCTTATGATGTTTAGTACTTTCAATATATACGCACAAACTGATTTTCCATATCAAAAACCTGATAATGCAATACTTTCTTTAGCTGACGCAAAGCCTGCTCCGGCATTAAGATTAAATGCCGATGCAACGGTAGGTGTATTGCTTTTTAGAGATGGTTTTAAGAGTATAGAAGAGCTAGCAGCACCTGAGATGAAACTTGCAGGACTAAGGATAAATCCAAAAACAAACGCGCCGTCTCGTACCACATATTTTTATACTATGAAGGTATTAGATGTCATCTCGCAAAAGGAGTTTGAGATCAACGGGCTTCCAGAAAATGCTAAACTTTCTAACTTCTCATGGTCTAATAGCCAGCAAATGATGGCATTCACCAATACAGTGGATAATGGGGTGGAATTATGGGTGCTAAATCTTGCATCAAAGTTGGCGACCAAACTAACAGAGCCTATACTTAATAACAATATTCTTAATGGAGCTGTATGGTGCAAAGATGATCAGTCACTACTAGTACCTACGCTTGTGAAGGGTAGGGCAGATCTTATAGATACACAAGCTGCCATTCCAACAGGACCTGTCATTTCAGAAAATGATGGACAGAAAGCGCAAAATAGAACTTATCAAGATCTTTTAAAAAATCCTTATGACGAACAAAACTTTGAAGTGCTTGCAACTGCGGAGATTTCAAAAGTGGATCTTAATGGAAGCCTTACACCTTTTGCGCCTGCCGCCATGTATGCGGGATTGAGTTTTTCACCTGATGGTAATTTTATCATGAGTTATGAAATAAAAAGGCCTTTTTCTTATATTGTGAATTTTGAAAGATTCCCAACGGATATTAATATTCTTGACAAAACAGGAAAATTGGTCAAAGTATTTCTTCAGATTCCGCTTACCGAAGAGTTGCCTAAAGGATTTATGGCCGTCAGGAAAGGTCCTAGGAATGTCAATTGGCGCGCAGATGAACCATCTTCTTTATTCTGGGCAGAAGCCTTAGACGGTGGAGATCCTGCTGTAGAAGTAACTGAAAGAGATGCTGTATACACGCTACCTGCTCCTTTTAACGGAGACGCCAAACTATTAGTAAAGACCAAAGAGCGTTTTGCTGGCATTCAATGGGGAAGTGATAAAGTCGCTGTTCTTTATGAACGATGGTGGAACACAAGAAATGCTAGAACTTTGTTTTTTAATCCATCAGATAATGCACAAAGTCCTAGATTGTTTAACGAACGAAATCAACAAGACACATATTCTGATCCAGGAAGTTTTGTCACCAAAAGGAATTCTTTTAATCTAAATACCCTTGAAATCATTGATAATAAGGTTAGTATGATAGGAGATGGCTACTCAGCAGCAGGAAAATTTCCTTTTATCGATAAATATGACTTAAAAGATTTTAAAAAAGAACGCATCTATCAAAGCAAGGAAACTGATAAACTAGAAGAATTGCTGTCTTCTATTGACACTAAAAAAGGCATCTATTTGACCAGACTGGAGTCAAAAAATGAGTACCCTAATATTTACTTGAGAGATTTAAAAAAACAGTCTATCAAACAAATCACTTTCCACAAAAATCCTTTTGAAGTATTAAATGGTGTGCATAAAGAAGTCATCAAATATAAAAGAAATGATGGTGTAGAACTATCAGCTACTTTATACTTGCCTGTAGGATACGACAAAACAAAAAAAGAAAAAATGCCTATGATTATGTGGGCATATCCGACAGAATACAAAGACAAATCTAGTGCAGGACAGGTCACTGCCAATGCCAATGAATTCACATTTCCTAATTATGGCTCTCCACTATATTGGCTTACAAAAGGTTATGTCATTTTGGACGATGCTGCATTTCCTATCGTAGGTGAAGGCAGTAATGAACCTAATGACACCTATGTGACCCAACTCGTAGCCAATGCAAAAGCTGCCATAGATGCGGTAGATAGTTTGGGATATATTGATAGGACAAAGGTAGCTGTTGGTGGTCATTCTTATGGAGCTTTCATGACTGCCAATTTGTTGACGCATTCAGAACTGTTTGCGGCAGGCATAGCTAGAAGTGGCGCTTACAACAGAACATTGACTCCATTTGGGTTCCAATCAGAAGAGCGTAATTATTGGGAAGCACCAGAAGTTTATGATGCTATGTCGCCATTTCAAAATTCTGATAAAATGAAGAAACCATTGCTGTTAATCCATGGAGAAGCAGATAATAATGCTGGTACTTATCCGATGCAAAGTGAGCGATATTTTAATGCATTAAAGGGACTAGGAGCAACAGCAAGATTAGTCATATTGCCTAAGGAGTCGCATGGATATTCGGCCAAAGAATCCATTATGCATATGCTGTGGGAGCAAGATCAATGGCTAGATAAATACGTCAAAAACAGAGATAAGAAGATCAAACCTTAATATAGACATAATACTTTAGCCTTTCATTTAGTAGGTTTTATTTCTACTTTTGCGTAAAATTTGTTTAATTTAAAATATACTCCATTTGAGAACGAAATATATTCCGTTTATTTTCCTTTTTGTTTTGGTTTGTACATGCCAAGAAGTTATGAATGCCCAAAAGTCATTGCTCAAAAGTGGCCCATTATTAGGACCAACATCGCTTAGAGACGTTACATTATGGCTTCAAACAACACAAGAGGCCACCGTTCACTTTACCTACAAGGCCAAAGGAAGTAAAGATGTATACAGAAAATCTGAAAGGGTTACATCTAAAAAAGTAGATGGTTATACAGTACAAATTCATTTGAGTGATGTAATACCTGGTACCACTTACATTTACAAAACTTTTATCAATAATATTGAAGTAATACTTTCATATCCTACAGAATTTACGACACAAACACATTGGCAGTTTAGAACAGATGCGCCAGATTTTTCATTTATAGCAGGATCTTGTTTTTATGTAAATGATGAAAGTTATGATCGACCAGGCAAACCATATGGGGGCAACTATGAAATTGTGAACGAGATGTACAAATCAAAACCAAATTTAATGGTTTGGTTGGGTGATAATATATATCTGAGAGAAGGAGATTATGAAAGCCGATCAGGTATTTACCACAGACATACACATACTAGATCATTGCCAGAATTACAACCATTCATCAGTTCTATCCCACAATATGCCATATGGGATGACCATGATTATGGACCAAATGACTCTGACTGGACCTATCCATTAAAAGATCACGCGCTAGATGCATTTCAAGACTTTTGGCCATCTGAATCTTATGGTGCTGGAGATACAGAGGGTGTTACAAGTAGTTTTGGATGGAATGACTGTCAGTTTTTTATGTTGGATGATAGATGGTATAGAACTGTAGAAGTAGAAAATGGTACTATATTGGGCGATTTGCAAAAATATTGGTTTAAAGAAGCGATCAAAGCGAGTAAAGCTAGATATAAATTTGTAGCGGTCGGTGGACAGTTTTTAAGTGATTTTGCAGCATACGAAAATTTTGCCAATTACAAAGAAGAAAGAGCAGAAATAATCCAGTTTTTGGATGACAATGACATAAAAGGTGTGGTATTTCTCACAGGTGATCGTCATCATTCTGAAATAAGTAAGATGGTAACTGAAAGAGGAAATGTCTTTTATGATGTGACTTCTTCTGCTATCACATCGAGTACATACGACCACAGCAAAGAGCCAAATACCTTAAGGGTGGAAGGCAGTATGATAATTGAGCGAAACTTTGCAATCTTTAAGGTAAGTGGCGATAAAAAAAATAGAAAATTGAGTGTTGTGTTTAAGAATACGACTGGTCAAGATGTGTATAGTTATGAATTTGGGAATTGAGGTTGATAGATTTTAAATACATTTATAAAATCCCAAAAATGTAATTAGATTTTAAATTTTAAATAGATTAATTTGAAAGATTTAATTTTAGTACTTGCAGTATTGCTACATACTTTCGTTCTTATTGGTCAATGTCCTGAAGTTGAGGCAATCATGGTAGATGCTTGTGCTACAGAACAAAGCAATGAGTTTGTAATCATAAATTCGGGAGGTGGATTTAATACTAACAACATTATTGTTGATATTGATGCCAATAACAATATCATTAATTCAGTAAATAATGATATAAACACAGATATGGACAACCAACCAGGTGCGCCATGTGGACTTGTTAATGGAAATATCTCTAATTTTAGTGGATGCTCAAATCTTATTTCAATTGGGCCAGGTTTTAATGTGCCAGCTAATTCTATAGTAGTTCTACAAATGAGTTCAGCATCTCAAGTTTCAGTATATGATTTTAGTAATCTTTGTGGTTTAGGCGAATGTGTTTATGTGATTGCAAATAGTTGTGCTAGAAGTGCTGGGGCATTTTCCAATAACACAGGTATGGGTACAAGAACAACCGTATTCACCTTAGAAGGCTGTGTACAGACTGTTACTTACAGTCAAAATAGTGTACCTGGAGGAAATGGAGGATATTATTTACCTTTGAGTGATAGTTATGGGAATAATGGTTGCACTGTACCACCATCAACTCCTGCAGCACCACCAGCAAATGTTGATCAGCCTAATGACGTTGAGGTATGTTCAAATGAGTCAGTTATGATAAACTTTACTGGGACTGGAACTTCATATACTTGGGTAAATAGTAATACAAATATTGGTCTTGGTGGATCTGGCACAGGAAATATAAATTTTACGGCTGCAAATGTACTAACTACACAAGTTGGAACTATTACCGTTACACCTCAAGGGAGTTGTCCCGGAATGCCAAAAATGTTTGATATTACTGTGAACCCACTTCAAGATGCCAACTTTGATTTTCCAGATTTTTGTGTTGGCTCTTCAAATGGACCTATCAATATAATAATACCAGGAGGAACATTTTCATTTAATCCCAATCCTGGAGATGGAGCTACTATAAATTCGACGACAGGCGTCATTTCAAATGCCACAGGGGGAACGATATATTCTGTTCAGTATGTCACTCCGGGTCCTTGCCCTGGTACTGAAGTAGTCATGGTACAAGCACTTTCAAATCAAGATGCTTCATTTGTTTTTGCCGATTTTTGTTTTGGCGAACAGAATGGACCTACAGGTATTGCAACACCAGGAGGTACATTTTCGTTTAACCCAAATCCTGGCGATGGCGCTACCATAAATCCTACTACGGGTATCATTTCTAATCCTATTGCAGGTAATTCCTACAGTGTCCAATATATCACACCAGGACCTTGTCCCAATAATATGACCATAGTAGTTGATGTGCATAATTTGGTAGTTCCTGTTTTAGGACCATTAGGGCCTTATTGTACTTCCGATGGCATTGTTAACTTACCAACAACACAAAGTGGTGTGACAGGTAATTGGTCGGGACCAGGTATAGTGGGCAATCAACTAAATCCTGCATCTCTAGCGCCAGGTATGTATCAAATATTTTTTACACCAACAGCAGGTCAATGTGCTTCTGTAGCAAATATTACCATAGAAATTATAGGAAACCCGTTAGGTAATCTTTCTGGAAATCCAATATTATGTCCAGGACAATGTGGAACGGTTACATTTAATTTTAGTGGAGGTTCAGGTACCTACAATCTAAACATGAATTTTTTAGCTGGTGTGTTAGGTATTAACTTCCCAATGGTAGGTGTTACCAATAGTACCGTATTAAATATCTGTATAGGAAATGGTGTACCTTTTGATCCTGCTACAAATACACTTAGCATTCCTACAATTATACCATCAGGCACTTATAGCTTGACCTTATTAAATTTTTCATCTGTTCCCGCCAGCCCTTGTTCTAATGGAATAGTAGGGAGTCCAGGATCTATCTCTGTGACCATAAATGGCGCACCAGCTGCAAATCCTGCTAATATCACTGCATGTGACTTTGACCAAGATGGGACAGAAATATTTGATTTGACTTCGGTTAATGGAATCGTTACTGGTGGTGTAGGAGGGAATACTGTGACTTGGTATTCCGATGCTGCTTTTACGACAGAAATATTAAATCCTACCATGTTTTCTGCATCTTCAGGAACAATAGTTTATTCAGTAGTCACATCTCCAAATGGTTGTGAAGGAAATAATCAAACATTGTTACAATTGATTGCACCAGTTCAACCAACTGCCACTGACTTTAATATTTGTATTAATGACCCATTACTAAATTTACCAACCATGTTAAGTGGCGTAAATGGCACTTGGTCAGGAATAAATGTTGCAGGAAATCAATTTGACCCTACCGGACTACCTGCGGGAAATTATCCAATCACGTTTACACCTACAGGTACTCAATGCGCTTTACCACTCACGGTAGATGTAGTGATATCAAATGCTGGACCCATCAATTTACCTAATCCCATAGTAACTTCTTGTTTAGGCAATGGATCTGTTTCATTAGGTAATACCCAAGGTGGTGTAAATGGGGTTTGGTCTGGAAGTCCTTTTCTAACTGGTGATAATTTTGATATCACTGCTGCGGGTGTAGGTGCATTTACAGTTACATTCACGCCTACAGGATCCATGACTTGTTTTAGTCCCAATACCACACAAGTCATAGTAGTGGCCAATACTGACTTGGCACCAATCACTTTTTCTGATCTTTGTCCAGATTCAGGTATATTTGATTTAGGTAATATTGTTCAAGGCGAAACAGGCGTTTGGTCTGGAAATGCACAAGTGTTTACTAATTTATTTGATCCAAATACAACACCAGGAACTTATCCATTAACCTTTACACCCAATGACCCGTGTGTAGATCCATTAAATACAAGTATTGAAGTAGTACCACTTAGTACTTTGACACCGCCCATGCTTGGACCCACTTGTACAAACGGAGCACCGATAGTTTTACCTACCACGATAAATTCAGTAACAGGAACATGGACCATAGGAGGATTGCCCATAACCGCTTTTGATCCATCCATTTATGGTACAGGTAATTTTACGTTAGATTTTACTGTAGATGCAGGATTTTGTGCATCGTCATTTAGTACTATTATTTCAGTGAATGCCATTACAGCTGGATTTGATAGCTTGCAAATGAGCTGTCGATCAAATACAAATATAGTAGTCAATTTGAATACTTATCTTTCACCTGGTACTACTCCTGGAGGTACATGGACTTACAATGGCAATCCAGTAGCCGATCCAACATTGGTAGATTTGGGTTTATTGCCTGATGGATTTCATGAGTATTTTTATGTGATTAATGATGTAGATTGTGGGCAGGATACCGCCATTGTTTCTTTTGACATTGAGCCAGAAAATAATGCTGGTAATAGTACCACACAGTCATTATGTAGCACTAATGCTGCATCTGTTAATTTTGCGAGTTTATTGGGTGTTATTACAAATGGTGGCAGTTGGATTCAACCAATAGGTGTTAATGTAGATTTGAGCAATTTGATGGATGTTGATCTTTCTAATTTACCAGCTGGAACTTATGATTTTACCTATGTATTACCAGAAAATAATTGTGCCGCAGATACATCTCATACGGTATTTACCATCCAAGCATTCAACAGTGCAGGAACTGATGTTATGAGTACTTTGTGTCTAGGAGCGACTATAGATTTGTCTACTTTAGTAAATGGTGGAAATACTTTAGGTAATTTTCTAAATCCTAATAATATTGCTGGACTGACGGACTCCTTATGGAATACAACGGGGTTGACCGCAAACACCTATGTTTTTCAATATGAAGCAACAAATCTCAATCCTTGTATCTCTGATACAGCAACTTTAACCTTAAATCTTGCATCAGTCGTCACCGCTGGTCAAGATGGCATTTCTAACTATTGTGAGGGATCGGTAATATCATTAAATGATTATTTGTCAGTAGGAACTTCGTTGGGTGGTGTGTTTTATAATAATGGAAATATAGTACCAAACGGAATATTCAATACGACAGGTTTTAATGTTTTAATATTCCAATATATAGTCGGTGATGGCGTAACCTGTCCAAGAGATACATCCTTCATTACCTTAGGTCGTGTGTCTAAACCGGTACTGACTATAGATCCAATCGTCAATATCTGTGATGGAGATTGTCAGCGTATTACCATCAACCATAATGCTGCTGTGGGATCAAATTTTAGCTTAGCATTGACATCTTCTGTTGGACAAACTTATAGAAACGTAGTAACAGTGGTAAATAATAACCCATTGGATATTTCATTTTGTGCATCATCGATGGGGCCATTTAATTTTGGGAATTTACCTTTAAATCAAACCTTTACTTTAAGAATAGA
The DNA here is from genome assembly GCA_002482845.1 of Saprospiraceae bacterium UBA7687. Lineage (GTDB taxonomy): Bacteria > Bacteroidota > Bacteroidia > Chitinophagales > Saprospiraceae > OLB9. Next base: position 55,282 of record DLGT01000059.1, on the reverse strand, counting down.
TAGTCTTAATGTTATAGATGGAGGCTGTAGATTTGATTACATTGTTACATCTACATTTAATACACAAAGTAAGCCTACAAGAAATATCATTAGAACGCTTTGTAATGGTAACACTGTCACTGTGGGAAGTGATGTTTACTCAATGACCAATCCAAGTGGTACAACTATAATTCCTTCCGCTATTGCCAATAGTTGTGACAGTATTATCAATGTCAATTTGACCTTTGTGGGTCCTTCGCCTATTACCAATTTGGTAGAAACCACATGTGATCAGACTTATTCTATAACAGTTGGAAATACTATTTTTAATAGTTCAAATACGTTTGGTCAAGTTACACTTCAAAACGCAAATGGATGTGACAGTATAGTGAATGTCAATTTAACCTACAGCTCATTTTCATCAGGAAACTTTAATTTTGCCACCTGTGATGCCAACTATGCTTATACATTAGCAGGACAGACATTTGATATTAATAATACTAGTGGGCCAGTTACATTAGTCGGTGGAAGTGCATCAGGATGCGATAGTATTGTCAATGTGTCGCTTACATTTTTACCACCTAGTTCGTTTGACATAAATGAAACTACCTGTGACGCTACTTACTTTATTTCTTATGGTAATCAAACCTTTAACATGGCTAATCCATCTGGAAGTGTTACGTTATTTAATCAAGCACAAAATGGATGTGATAGTATCATTAATGTCAATTTGACTTTTCTACCAATGGCTGTGGGTAGAAATGATATTGCTACGTGTAATGACGATTACTCGTTTAGTTTCAATGGTATTACTTATAACAAAGCAAATCCAACGGGTAGCTATACTTTATCGGGTGCTGCTGCCAATGGATGTGATAGTTTAGTAAATGTACAGCTCAATTTTTCAGAATTTAGTTTTATTTCTGAACTTAATTATGCTTGTGATGAAAGTAATGCGGTATTTAATATCAATTTGGCTTCACATCCTGGGCCCTACGATATAAGTATCAATAATGTCTCACAACCTACTTTACCATCGTTACCATTTAATACAAGCTTTGCACCTGGTAGTTATTTTGTAGAAGTAGAAACATTCGATGGTTGTCGAGATACGATTACAGTTGTTGTTGATGAAAACAGTGGCCCATTGGTGACATTGAGTCAGGTGCCATTACTAGATGGACGTACACAAATCAATGTAAATGCGCCAAGTAATGTATTGTATGATCTAAATTGGACACCATCTTCAACCCTGACTTGTTCAGATTGTTATGATCCAATAGCATTTCCTATCGAAACGACCACATACACGCTTCAATACATGTATGGTGACGATTGTGTAGATACAAGGGTAATAACCATCGAAAGACTAAATTCTGAAGTCATCGTGCCTAATATCTTCAGCCCAAACGGTGATGGCAGTAATGACCAGTTTTATGTCCAATTGCCTGAAGGTGTGACAGGACTTGTCAAAATCATGCGTGTGTACGATCGGTGGGGCAATCTGATGTTTGACAAAAAAGATATACCTGCTAATGAACCAACGGCTGGTTGGGCTGGAACATTGAATGGCAATTTTGTAGTGCCAGGCGTCTTTGTATATTATCTAGAAGTCCAAATAGATGGCAAACCGAAAGTAGATAAGTATTCTGGAGATATTACGGTGACAAGATAAAAGTAGATGTTAAAAATCGCTTATTCGCCCATATACAAGTATGAACTTCCTGAAGGACATCGTTTTCCGATGATAAAGTATGAATTATTGCCAGAACAATTATTATACGAAGGTACTGTGACGAATGATCATTTTTTTCATCCTGATGCATTGGATGACGAACTCATATTGCTCACCCATACACAGATATATCTAGATAAACTGAATCATCAACAATTGGACAGAAAGGAGATTAGGAACATTGGATTTCCTATGTCTGATGTTTTGGTAAGACGTGGTAAACATATTGCTAATGGTACCATAAAGTGCGCAGAATATGCCATGGAATATGGTATCGCTATGAATATTGCTGGCGGAACGCACCATTCATTTTCAGATAGGGGAGAAGGCTTCTGTCTGTTTAATGATATTGCAATTGCAGCGAATATCCTTTTGTATAGAGGACAAGTTTCTCAGATTTTAATCATAGATCTGGATGTACATCAAGGAAATGGGACTGCAAAAATCTTTGAACATGAGCCAAGGGTCTTTACTTTTTCGATGCATGGAGAAAAAAACTATCCCACACGAAAAGAAGTCTCTAATCTAGATATAGGCCTGCCCGACAAAACAGATGACCGATTGTATCTCCAAACTTTAAAGGAAACATTACCAAAATTAATTGATCAAGTACAGCCTGATTTTATTTTTTACTTATCTGGCGTAGATGTATTGGAGTCAGACAAACTAGGTAGGCTCAATCTAAGTAGAAAGGGCTGTAAAGAACGTGATCGTTTAGTCTTACAGACTTGCAAAGACTACAAAATTCCTGTGGCAGTGAGTATGGGTGGAGGTTATTCTCCTATGATGACAGACATTATTGATGCTCACGCCAATACATTTAGAGTTGCACAAGATATTTATTTCTAAAATGAGAATTCAGATACTTTTTCTAAAAAGTCATTAAAGCCTGATAAACTTCTCTGATGGGTAATCCCATGACATTGCTATAATTACCGTGTATAGAAGCAACTTTACATAATCCAATCCAATCTTGTATACCATAACCACCTGCTTTATCATAGGGCTTGTGATTGACAAGGTAGTAGTCCATTTCTGATTTTGAGATAGTGTCGAAGGTGACCATCGTGGTAACTGTAAAGGATATCGATTTAGTTTTACTTTTTATACATACACCTGTTGCAACAGTATGGGTGCTATGTGATAATTTAGCAAGCATCAAAATACCTTCGTCATAATTGGCCGGTTTATTATAAATGATACCATCTAAAATGACTACACTATCCGCTGTAATTAAAACTTCATTATCTGCAAGTGTATCTAGCAATGCTTCCGCTTTTCTTTTTGCAAGGTCTTCTGCTACTTCTAACACTGGCATATTAGGGTCGAAGTCTTCATCAATATCTTGGATTCGTACTTCAAAATTGAATCCAGCTTCTGTCAAGAGTTGACTTCTTCGTGGTGATTTTGAACCCAAAACTATTTGTTTATCTATCAATGATTTCATAATGATTTTAAAATAGAAGACAATAAAATAATACTTACCAATCCAGCTAACATAATGTATTTGAGAATAGCACTTATCTTGCTAAAATCTCTTTTGATAGTTGTTTTTGTCAAAATTTGAATGATCACTACTAACGGAGACGCCACCAATAACAATAAAAAAACATATACCCTAAGATCCATAGGGATATTTGTGGTCAATAACCATAAAACAAGCACAAAAATAGAGATGACGCAAAAAATGACGGCTAGCTTTTTGGCGGAATCTGCACCATATTTGATAGGGTAGGTGGTGAGACCTGCTGATTTATCACCTTCTAAATCTTCAATATCTTTAATGATTTCTCTGATCATATTGACCAAAAATGAGAAGACCATGTAAGCAAAAAACAACTCCAATATAAGCCACATACTTGGAAGATCATTTAATGCAAGGACAGCATTTCGCTCAGCAAATAAGATAATGCCTGACACCATGGCAACAAACAAACTTACCAACACATTACCAATGATGATGGAGTTTTTATATTTTGCGGAGTAAAGGTATAATAAAAAACAAGAAGAAGGATATATTGTAACTAGGAGTAAATTATTAATGCTGTAAGCAATATACAAAGCGATAAAAAAACCTATAGCCAATAAAGTGTAATAATAATAAGTCGCTGTTTTTAGACTAATTTTGGAAGGAATATAAGTTTTTAAAGGTTTATTTACTTGATCAGTTTTTGCATCAATGATATCATTAATAACATACCCACCTGCTGCAATGAGCATGGTATCTATAACCAACAAAAAAAACAAAACAAAGTCAAGAGCTGGCGTAGCAACAAAGGCTAAAATGATAAAATGGTATAATATCCATTGGGTAATACCTACTATAATTAGATTTTTAGGTCTTAATATATGGATAAACGGTATCATAATATTTTAGAAATTCCATTTATTTTGGATACGCATCACTTTTTCAATGACTTCGCGTACACAACCTTCACCACCTTTTTTGGATGATATAAAAGATGCTCTTTGGAGATTTTCAATTGCTCCATCAGAAGGAGTAGAAGAAATGCCCACTTTATCATATAAGACTAAATCAGGAATGTCGTCTCCCATAAATAAGATTTCTTCTTTTTTCAAACCTAATAAACTCGTGTATTCAACAAAAGCAGCTTCTTTCTCCTTTAGTTTATCATAAATATGTGGTACACCTAGTGTTTCGAATCTTTTGCGTACCCCAGTGGAAAATCCTTTGGTGATGATAGCCACGTGATAACCTGCATCCATGGCAATCTTGAGCGCTTGACCATCACGGGTATTCATGGTACGCACAAGATCTCCATTTTCCATGACAATGACTTCACTATTTGTGAACACACCGTCTACATCAAATATGAATGTCGTAATGTGATTAAAAAGTTCGTGATTCATGATTATTGGTTGTCTCTCCACTCATACACCCATTTTGCTTGGATTTGCTCCAAGTGTGGTTCCGTACAATCTTCTCTTTTCCCAACGAAATTAGATATTTCTAACACGTATTCAATAAGTTCTGTAAACCTTACACGGTATATTTTGCCTTCAGTAAAGTCATCACCAAATCTTTCGTAAAGTTTCATACCTATATCTTCGTGATCTGCCCAATTGATTGGTAGATTATCAATATCTTCAAATGCCATGATTGGTTTTATTTATGATAATTAAAATGAATATTTTTTTTAATTGCTATCAATGTTCGTGACCAATGATATTTTTTTGATCAGGAATGATAACTTCTATTTCAGCATCCGCATCAAGGATGATACACTGACATGCTAATCTAGATTCTATTTTTGGATTGATGGCTCTGTCAATAAAATCTTCTTCTTTATCTGAGATTTCTTCTAGATCATCTCCACCTTTTACCACATAAATGTGACAAGTAGAACATGCACAAACGCCACCACAGTTATGGTTTAGATGCACATCGTGGTCTTCGGTAATTTCTAATATAGAATATCCTTCTTCTGCATTACTGACCAATACTTCTGGAATAGTGGTATCTTCAAATCTAAATTTTATGGTTGCCATCTTTGTTTTGTCTATGTAGGTATTACATTAAAATAATGCAAAAGTATTGCTTATCTGTCAAATCAAACAGAAATGTCATTTTTATGTTCAAAAAATATATTTCTTAGATGAATGTATGATATGAATTAATGTAATGATAACAAAATAAGATTCAATGGTTTATAAAATATTTCGTTATGCAGAAATGAATATTATTTACCCATTTAAAACAATATAATTTTGCAAACTACACAAATTATCCACTAATATTTTAATGTCGGGAAAATGACACTACTTGTTTTGGATGATAATTTTTTAAATTGATTGATTAAATATCTAGGAATTTACAAAACAATTTGTTTTATTTGCAATTCAATTCGCTAAACCAAATAATCGGAAATGAGGTATTTATTAGTTATTCTATTTGGGATCAATTATTTCACATCTTTAGGACAAATTGCAGATCCATGTACTAATGGTAGTGAAGCAGCATGTACTTGTCAGGGAGCTCAAATTTTATGTTCTGCAGAAGATCTTGATGGCTATACTTATCAGATGTCCTCTTATTCCCATCCAAATGATGGCCCAACAGGTGGAATGTGTTTTAATGGTGATGGAACAACTTCTCATAATCCAACGTGGTTTGCTTTTGCCGCTGGATGTCCAAACCTTACTCTTAAAGTTAATTTTTCTGGATGCAATGATGCTCAACCTGGACCAGGTACTTGTGCTGGATTACAGGCATCTGTATATGGTGACTGCGAAAACTATTATGGTTCTGTAGTAGGTTGTAATACGACAGGACAATGTAATTCTACATCAGGATCAAGGACAGTTACAATGACTGGTTTAATTCCTGGAAAAACTTATTACTTTTTAGTAGATGGATGCTGTGGGTCTGCTTGCACAAATGTTTCAATTGAAGTACTTACTCCGCCATGTCCACCTTCATTGGGTAATTGGCCGCCCCCTGGTCTAACTGGGCCAGATGTATTATGTATTAATGAGCCAGGAGCTTATACATTTTTTACAGTAACAGGCGGTATTAGGTATCCATGGTATATTGATGGCGTTTCTGCCAATGTAACAGAAAAAATAGAAAATGATCCTATTGCTTCTTTTACTAGGTCTTTTTCATTCTCAGCACCAGGCATGTATAATTTATGTGTTGATGTATATAATGATTGTGTGCCTGAATCTGGAAGTCCTGCTCCTTTATGTAAAACTATCACCGTTGTTGGACCAGAAATGGGAACTATCACAGCATTACCCACACCAGTGTGTCCTAACGAAACAGTTACAATTTCTACCACGGGATATGGAGCAAATACAAAATATATTTTGATTGTAAATTCAGCAGGTGTTATTGTTAAAATTGAACTAGGGGAGACTACCACATTCACACATGACATGTGTGCTGATTTTACTGCTTATGCTTATAATTATCCTGTAGGCACAGGTACACCTCCTGTTTTGGGTGCTAATATTTCATCAGTAATGTGTGGCGACGATTGTTGCGTATTAGATATGGTGCCTTTTTCATTTGAAGATGATGAGCCACCAGTTTTTACAAATCCACCTGCTAACGCCAATTATAGCTGTTTCGGAGAGATACCGCCATTGATGAATCTAGTTTACACCGATAATTGTATTCCTGATGGAACTGTTATGGGTACAGAAGTGGTAAATTATACAGATTGTGCTGGAGGTACATTGATTCGTACATGGACGGTAACTGATGATTGTGATAATACAGCCACACATGTACAAACTATTACGCTCTCGCCAATTCCACCTGCAGTCCTTAATGGACCTGCATCTATGAATATTACTTGTGAACAGATACCCGCGCCTGGAGTATTGCCTCCATTAACTTATACAAATAATAGTTCTGGAAGTTGTCTTATATCAGGTACTCTTATACCTACAAGAGTAGACAACAATACCAACTGTTCTGGTACAATCACCTATACTTGGTCAACAACAGATATTTGTGGAAGACTGATCCAGCACGTTCAGGTATTAACTGTCCAACCACCGAATATTGCTGTGTTTGCAAGTTTACCAGCTAGTATGACTATAAACTGTGTAGACATACCACCAGTTGGAACTTTACCTCCATTGACTTACACAAATGGGTCGAGTGGCGCTTGTCTTATATCAGGATCGGCTATCCCGACTAGGGTAGATGCTATAACAAATTGTGTTGGAACGATCACTTACACATGGTCAGTAACTGATTTTTGTGGTAGAAATATAAACCATACGCAGGTGCTTACTGTACAAGCACCACCAGTTGCAACTATAGCTGCTGCTCCTGGAAATATGACCATTAATTGTGTAGATATACCACCTGTAGGCACATTACCTCCATTAAATTATACGAATGGATCTAGTGGGACTTGTTTAATATCAGGTACGCTTATTCCTACTAGAGTAGACAATATTGTCAATTGTACAGGTACAATAACTTATACTTGGCAGACAACTGATTATTGTAACAGAACCATCTCTCATACACAAGTGCTTACAGTATTAGCACCACCTATTGCAACTATTGCTTCGCCTCCAGCCAGTATGACAATTAATTGTGTGGACATCCCACCTACAGGGACATTGCCACCTTTAACGTATACAAATGGATCGAGTGGTAGTTGTTTAATATCCGGGACACTTATTCCTACTAGAGTAGATAATATTGTCAATTGTGCTGGTACAATTACTTACACATGGCAGACAACTGACTATTGTAATAGGACTATCTCACATACACAAGTGTTAACAGTATTGCCTCCACCTGTGGCAACTATTGCATCTCCTCCAGCTAGTATGACTATCAATTGTGTGGACATCCCACCGACTGGAACACTGCCACCTTTAACTTATACAAATGGATCGAGTGGTACTTGTTTAATTTCTGGTACGCTTACGCCTACAAGAGTGGACAATATTGTCAACTGTGCTGGTACAATTACGTTCACATGGCAAACGACTGACTATTGTAATAGAACCATATCTCATACACAAGTATTAACAGTACTGCCTCCACCTGTGGCAACTATTACTGGAGCACCATCAAACATGACGATTAATTGTCCTGATGTACCACCAGCAGGTACACTTCCACCTTTAAATTATACAAATGGTTCAAGTGGTGCATGTCTGATAGAAGGAACCTTAACTCCAACTAGAGTAGACAATATTGTAAATTGTGCAGGTACAATTACCTTCACATGGCAAACAACAGATTATTGTAATAGACAAATATCGCATACGCAAGTCCTAACCGTATTGCCACCACCTGAAGCGGATTTTGTCAATCCACCAGCGAGTATTACAATAGATTGTAGTGTAGCAATACCGACTGCATTGACACCACTTGCTTATACAAATAATAGTACTGGATCGTGCCTCATTGCTGGTAATGCTACGCCAACTCGGGTAGAGAATATCACTAATTGTATGGGCACAGTTACCTATACGTGGTCATTTACTGACCAATGTAACAGGCAGAAACAACATGTACAAGTGATTACAGTCACGCCACCTGCCGAAGCTTTCCCTGTCAATCCACCAGCAAGTGCCACCATAAATTGTGATCAAGTACCTCCTGCAGGCGTGGTACCACCATTGATGTATAGCAATGGCGGTACGGGCTTATGTTTGATAGAAGGTATGATGAACGGTACAAGACTCGATGAGATTGTAAATTGTGCTGGTCGAGTTACTTTCACTTGGACTGCCACAGATCCATGTGGTAGGACTATTAATCATATACAGATACTGACAGTCTTGCCTCCACCAGTGGTAACCTTGACAAATCCACCGGTTTATACCACTCCGATCACTTGTGCTGATGCATCTACATTTGTAGCACCTGTTATTGCATACAGTAACAATTCTCCTTGTTTGGTAGAAGGAACATTAAATCCCGTTGTGACCAATAATTATAATGCCTGTGGTGGTAATATTCAGATAAGTTGGAATGGTACTGATATGTGTAACAGACCTGTTACTTACAATCAAATTATAATTGTACAACCAGCACCACCGCCAGCATTTACATCTACATTACCACAAGATATTACAGTTGATTGCAGTAACTTGACCATTTACGCCATCCCACTGAATTATTCTAATGGATTAAATAATACTTGCGGTATCATGGGTACGGTGCAAGGAGTTCTCAATCAATCTACCACAATTTGTGGTGGAACAGCAACTGTTACATGGAATGTTACGGACGCTTGCGGTAATAATTTGTCTCACGTTCAAAATATAACGGTAAACCCTGCGCCACAAGCATCTTTTGTCAATCCTCCACCACCAACATCCACGGTAGCATGCGGTGGTTTGCCTTTTCAGTTGCCTACGTTGTCATATACAAATAATGCCACAGGAAGTTGTTTGATTTCTGGTACTGTTACTGCTGTACAAACTGGTTCTTATGATGCGTGTGGAGGAACTGTCCAATATACTTGGCAATTTACGGACGCATGTGGAAGGTCCATTGTCTACAATCAAAACATTACTGTTTTACCAAGTTCTAACCCTGTTGTTTTTATAAACCCACCTGCTGATGAAAATCTTCCATGTGGAGTTGGATTTGGTACGCCGCCAGTTTTGTCCTATTCAAATGGTTTGTCTGGAATATGTGGTATCAATGGAACCGCCAATCCTATTACTCAAGATTTTGGAACGAACAGAGTTTACACTTGGAGTTTTATCCATCCATGTACCAATGCTCAAATAGAACATGTACAGACGGTGACCATCGTACCAGAACCTAATATTGTGCTCAATCCTTCATCGGTTACCTTATGTGAAGGACAGACATTTGACCTTTCTACGATTCTAGTAACAGACTTAAATGGTCAATCAGCAAACTTATTTACATCTTACCACACTGGTTCACCAGCTACTAGTGCAAATGAAATCACTAATCCAATCATCATAGCATCGTTATTCCAAAATTCTTACGTTATCAAAGTTACGAATGAATTTGGTTGTTCAGATGAGGAGATTGTTATATTTAATGTAACAACTCAAATTGGTGCAGGAGATGGTTCCTCAGGTAATGAATGTAAAGATGGTACTCCTGTCAGTCTTTGGGATTATTTATTTGGCAATTATGATATAAATGGATATTGGGTATATTTAGGGAGTGAAAACTTAAATATTGACGATCCTTTTAATGTCAATTTCAGTGAAGTACCTGCAGGTGATTATGAGTTTCAATATATTGTTCCAGGACTTAATGGTTGTCCAGATGATGAAGCTACCATATTAATAAGTGTTGTAGCTCCAGGTGACTATTTTATTGAAAGCGTCAATTGTTCTGGTGATTTACTCACGTATACCATACAATTAATTGCCTTAGGTTACCAAGTAGAAACCACAGCTGGAACAGTTGTCTCTAATGGAGGTGGTTCTTTTACGATCACTAATATTCCGATTGCACAAGGCGTTACCTTGACGTTTTCAAATTCAGGTAGCAATTGTAGTCCACAGACTGTAGATATTTCAGCACCTACCTGCGGATGTCCAAATATCAATCCCCCTACAAACAATGGTAATGTTTTAGCTTGTCAAAACAGTCAGAACGTAACGCTTTCTGTCACACAAGGAGCAGGTCTTTCAGTAAATTGGTATTCTTTAGCCACAGGTGGCACCCTTTTATTAGCAAACAGCAACACTTACAGTCCTTCTACTGCTACAACTGGAATATTTACATTTTTTGCTGAAGCTATCGACTTAGTTACCAATTGTAAAAGTAATACTAGAACACAAGTAAGACTAGAAGTGGTGGCTAATCCGAATGTCATGAATGCCATTTTAAGAACATGCGATGATAATGCCGATGGATTTGCTGAATTTAACCTTGATGATATAAAAACAAGTGTAAATGCCAATCCAGCCAATGTAATCACCTTTCATATAAATAATGCAGATGCGCTGACTGGTGCCAATCCACTACCTACCTTATATACCAATACAGTGGTCAATCAGACGATTTTTGCATCAGTAAGAAACAACAATGGATGTATTTCAGTGGCTCAAGTACAGCTTGTTACGATAAATCCACCTACATTCAATACTGTAATAACCAGTATATCTTGTGTGGGAGCCCAAGATGGTGCCATAGAAGTTATCTCGACGGGAACAAATACCTACAGGTTAAATAATTTACCATGGACATCATCAAATATTTTTGAGAATCTAGGGCCTGGAACTTATTCAGTCTCTGTCAGAAACGAAGATTTATGTATCTCTACAGCCTCCCTAACTATCGTACCTGGGCAATCATTAAGTGTAGCTTCGTACAGCATCATTTGTGAAAATAATGGTACTGCTAGTATATCTACCGATGATATTTATGAAGTCACATTTACCATAGCTAGCACAATAAATGTTTCTAATCAATTTGAAGTATTTTTCAATAATGTTTCTCAAGGATTGTTTAATTACAATGTTTCATCTACGATCACTTTGCCAGCAAATGGTATGGGTGGATTATTGGAGTTTATTGATGTGGTTTCAGGATGTGAAACATCAAGGGTAGTAGGTAGTCTGATACCTTGTTCTACAGATTGTGAGATTGTATTTTCTGGATTAACTGTAGTTTGCTCGGACAATGGCACAGAATCTGATGGAACAGATGATTTTTACACCATTTCTTTAACTGCTCAAGCTTCTAATGGAAGTAATACCAATACGTTTAACATTTTAGTAAATGACGTTATCGTTGGTACATATAGTTATGGGACAGTAATTAGCTTCCAACTTCCAGCGGATGGACAGGTACCTACAGTCGTCATAAGAGATGCAGATGACTTACAATGCATTGAAAATGTTGCAGTAAACGCATTGACACCATGTTCAGCAAGTTGTGTCATAAACAGCACGATCACTAATATACTTTGTAATGACAATGGTACCATAAATGATCCTGCTGATGATTTGTACACTTTTGATATTAGGGTTACTGGTCTAAATATATCTTCAGGTTGGTTCATACAAGGTGATCCGCAACTAAGAACCTATAATGCTACACATAGAATAGGGCCATTCCTGATTTCAGGTGGTGATTTTAATGAAGACATTTTTGATTCGGTTGATAATAATTGTTTAGTAAATGTTACTGTGGAAGCGCCTGCTGCATGTAGTGAGCCTTGTGTATTAAGGGTTGATAATCTTTTGGTTAATCCATGTAATGATAATGGCACAGGAGACGATGATACAGACGATGTGTTTGATATAAGTTTTTCTGTAAGTAGAGTAAGTGGTTCTGTTAATTTCTATAATGTCACCGATGGAACGACTATCTATGGGCCTTACACATATGGTCAAACTGTAACCATAAGTAATTTATCAGCAAATGGGTCCACTATAACACTATCTGTATATGATGGTATTAACTCAGGATGTACACAAACTATTGTAGTATCTCAACCTTCATGTTCTTCATGTACCCAAACAGTAGATGCCGGAGCCGATATAACACTCACTTGTATACAAAATACGGCTACTTTGACAGCCACATCATCTCAGCCAGGAGTTTATACTTGGACAGGACCGAATGGATTTTTGAAAACTGGGCAATCCGTCACTACCACAACGCCAGGTGTTTATACAGTAACCGTAATCTATCCAGATAATTGTACAGCAACAGACATTGTAGAAGTATTTAAAGATGGAAGTTTACCTGTGTCAAATGCGGGTTTAGATCAATCTATCACTTGTAATGTCACTTCAGTTACCCTGTCAGGTACTAGTAACCTTAGTACAAATGTTCAATATGTATGGACAAATAGTAGTGGATCAGTGGTAGGTAATACGCAGAATATTACAGTTACAGAACCTGGATTATATTATTTTGAAGTGATCAATTTAACAAATAATTGTTCTTCTGGTCAGGATGAGGTAGAAGTAATAGATGATACAGAAAAGCCTATTGCGATCATTTTTGCAGATCCTAGCAATCTAATTGATTGTATCATTGGAACCGTAGTATTATCTGGCCAACCACAAGATAATGTTATCTTTAATTGGATCTATACAGAAAATAATGTTCAGAATCAGAACTCAGTTATTATTGACTTTGCGACCATTGTCACTATGACTGCTATAGATACATTGTCAGGTTGTAGTAATTCATCTATGCTAGAAATCATTGATTTACAAGATTATCCTATTTTAGTAATCACGCCGCCATTGCCTATCACATGTACGACAAATGAAACAACGATTATTGCTTCTGATTCTCCACAAGGACCTAATTTGGTTTTTGAATGGTATAATTCGAACAATGTGTTGATACCAGGAGCTAACTCTAGTACGTTAAATGTCAATATGCCCGGTGTTTATTACGTAGTATTAACAGATACTTTGAATGGATGTAGCAATAGGGATACCATAGATGTGGGTAGGATAGGGGACTTCCCTGAGATTTCAGTGTCGGAAGACAAAACACTATATTGTGGTGCTACCAATACAAGTCTTGATGTCAATATAATTAATCCTTTAAGTGCTGTTAATATTGTTTGGAATTCAGCAGATGGAAATATCTTAAATGGTACTAACACACAATCAATTCAGACCCAAGGAGCAGGAACATATTCGGTACAAGTGACCTATCCAATTTCTGGATGTATGACGACAGAAGACATTATCGTAAATATAAATAATAATGTCCCAGAAGCTGTAGTTGCTGTAGTAGAAGATGAATCTTGTGTCAATGATAGAAATGGAAGTATAGATATAACAACCATCGAAGGTGGAGAAGAACCATATCAATTATCTCTTAATGGTGCTACCAATCCTAGACTGGACGATTTACCACCAGGAGAATATTTATTAGGAATTACAGATGCTAATGGATGTCCATTTGATACAACATTCACGATAGAGCCTGGTAATCAATTTGAATTATCGACGATTTCACCTTTAGAAATTATTGCTAGTTCTACTCAAATATTAGAAGTCAAAACAAATCTTGATCCAACCTTAATTGCAAGTGTTATTTGGTCTCCTTCTACCAATTTATCATGTGATACCTGTTTGGTAACAACTTTAACAGCTAGAGAAGCCATTACATACACTGTTACAGTGACGGATATTTATGGTTGTGTGGAAGAGATAAATGTGGTCATAAGATTGCGAGATAACACCATTGTTACTATTCCGAATGTCATTAATGTAAATGGTGATCAAAATTCATTTTTTACAATTTATGGTAACGAAGGTTTAATTGCCGTCAAAAAACTAAGTGTTTTTGATCGTTGGGGAAATTTGATATTCTTAAAGGAAAACTTCCCACCTAATATTCCTCAGGAAGGATGGAATGGTAAGTTTAATAATACTGATGTTGTGCCAGGAGTATATGTGTATAGTGTAGAATATATTACGACAGGTGGCGAAAAAACAGTTGCTGGTGATATCACTGTAATTAGGTAATTAAAAGATTTTTATTGCTTGAATACTTGGTAAGTGGGAGTTCTAAACTTATCTTTGCACAAAAAAAAGGTGAAAAGGTTCGTATTGTATTTGTTTGCATGTGTGTTTTTTTATGCTTGTCAAACATCTAAAGAAAATAACACTGTAGTATTCGGTACTACAGACTTAAATAAGTTAAATAGGCGACTTCTTGAAATTGCCATGGAAGATGGTTTTCCTCCTCCAATTGCATCTAGGGTTTACGTATATCCACATGTGGCTCAATATGTTGCTTTACAATCTTTCTATCCTGATAGCCTTTCAGATTTAACTTCAAAACTGAATGGTTTAGGTTCTTTGCCAGTTATTTCGAAAACGAATGTCAATGCTGAATTAGCTTCATTGATGACATTTTGCAAAGTGGCCAAAAAGGTTGTGTTTTCTGAGCACTATATGGATCAATATCTCGACTCTTTAAAAATGGAAGGAGAAAAAAGAGGTTTGTCCACAAACGTTATTAATGCTTCTGGATTATTTGCAGATTCGTTATCCACTCAGATAATTGGTTGGTTGTCAAAAGATCAATATGTTGAGACTAGGACAATGGAAAGGTATACCAGTGTAAAGGAGCCAGGGAAGTGGAAAGAAACACCACCTGACTACCAACAAGCATTAGAACCTCATTGGCTTAAAATAAGAACACTTATAATAGATAGTGCATCTATATACAAGTCAGCTGAACTTCCAACTTACGATACGAAAAAAGGTTCTGAATTTTATAAAATGGCTTATAGAGTATATGAGCAGTCTCAAAAAAGTGATACATCTACAGTAAATACAGCTTGGTTTTGGGATGACAATCCCAATTCATCAGACCATAAAGGACATTCCATGGCTGTCATACATAAGATATCTCCTCCAGGTCATTGGTTGAATATTATTCATCAAATTAGTGATAAAAATAAATACTCATTAGTTATCACTACCAAAGCATATACCTATAGTGCTATAGCGATGTTTGATGGGATAATAAGTTGTTGGTCAGAAAAATTTAGGACAAATTTAGTTAGACCAGTAAGTTATATTCAAGAAAATATTGACGTCAGTTGGTCTCCAATCATTCAGACACCGCCATTTCCAGAGTATACAAGCGGACATAGTGTGCTTTCAGCAGCAGCAGCAACAGTTTTAACAAATTTATTTGGTGATAATTATACTTTTGATGATAATACAGCAGAATTATTTGGCATGTCTCAGAAGAATTTTAAATCTTTTCATGATGCTGCTTGGGAAGTAAGTCTAAGTAGATTTTATGGAGGTATCCATTATTATAATGGTATAGAAGAAGGCAACAAACAAGGTAAGTTTATCGGAGATTTAGTACTCTCTAAAGTTAAGTAATAAAATTAGTCAACGTTTAAGCATCTGTTTATCATGAAGTATTTAATTGTAATTTTAGGAATATTAGTTTTTTTGAATTCATGTAAAGATTCAGAGGAGAAAACAGTGCGACAAGTTACAGATGGTGATTATTCAGATGCGGTAGACAATTCAAATGAAACAGAACTATTCACCCTTTTAAAGCCAGAAGAGACAAATATTGACTTTATAAATATTCTTCAGGAAAACCAAAATTTCCATTTTAAAAACTATGCATACATTTATAATGGTGGCGGTGTAGCTATTGGAGACATAAACAATGATGGATTGCAGGATATATTTTTTGGTGGTAACCTTGTCACTGGAAAATTGTATCTCAATTTAGGAAACTTTAAATTCCAAGATATTACAAAACAATCAGGTCTTGAGAATAATGTAGGATTCAGGACAGGCGTAAATATGGTTGATATCAATGGAGATGGTTTTCTAGATATTTATATATGTGCTGCCGGATTGTATGAAGATGCTTATAGGAAAAATTTACTGTACATCAATAATGGAAATAGTACTTTTACAGAAAAAGCAGCTGAATATGGGCTTGATGCCATGAGTTATTCTACACAGTCGTACTTTTTTGATTATGATAATGATGGTGACCTAGATCTTTATCTGCTAAATCATCCACTCAGTCCTAACGAAAGTAATAACTTACTCGTAGAAGCGGACAAAGATGGAAAATTACAGGTTGTTTTACCGAAAAACATTGACTTTACAACTGATAGATTCTATAGAAATGATAAAGGGAAGTTTAAGGATGTCACAGAAGAAAGTGGACTACTTAATGATGCTTTTGGTTTGAGCGCAGTGGTTGCTGATTTTAATAATGATAATATTACAGACATCTATGTTTGTAATGATTATGTAAAACCAGATAACTTGTATATTAATAACGGTGACGGGACATTTACAGACAAATTTAATGACTACTTCCAGCACACTTCTTTTTCTTCTATGGGTTCAGATTATGCTGACATAAATAATGATGGATGTATGGATTTGATGACATTAGATATGTTCCCAGAAGATAATTATCGTCAAAAAATGCATGGTACTGATTATAATTATGATAAATATTTGCTTACAAAAAAGTTTAATCTTGCCACTCAATTTATTAAGAATACCTTACAAATCAATAATTGTAATGGAACATACAGCGATATAGCATTGATGGCAGATGTAGCACATACAGATTGGAGTTGGTCTACATTATTTGGAGACTACGACAACGATGGTTGGAAAGATATTTTTGTGACGAATGGATATAGAAGAAGTGTCACGGACAATGATTTTGTTAAATATACGCAAGATTCATTGTACAAAATATACAAAAATCAGTTTACCATAGATAAATTTACAGCAGCTGTTCCAGTACACAAAACCAAATCTTATCTTTATAAAAATAATGGAAATTTGTCTTTTTCTAACATGTCAGACGTGTGGAATGCGGGTCCTCCAGAGTTTTCTAATGGAGCTGTTTATGTAGACCTAAACAATGATGGATACCTAGATATCATTTCTAATAATATGGATGCACAGCCTTTTATTTATAAAAATACAGGCGCCATCTCAAGAGCCAATAATCATATACGATTTAAACTCTTTTATGAAAAACCTAATACAGAATACGGTACAAAAATCGAAGTAACGGATGAAAACGGATTGGTACAAACACAGTATTACTACCAGAATAGAGGCTTTTTATCAAGTGTAGAACCTGTTGTGCATTTTGGTCTTGGCAAATCAAAAACAGTTAAAGACATCAAAGTGTATTGGCCAAATGGCAAGGTGCAAACAATTACAGACGCAAAAATTAATGTGCTCAATAAAGTAGTGTACGACCCAAATGCAGAAAAAGCCAAAAAAGTAGTCAATCCTAATTTATATTTTGAAGACATTTCAGACAAATTGGGCAGTAAAGTTACACATATTGAAAACGACTTTATAGATTTCAAACGTGAACCATTGTTGCATAGAAAATTTTCTGATGAAGGCCCTGCGGTTTGTGTAGGAGATGTCAATGGTGACGGATTAGACGATTTTTATCTTGGCGGAGCAACAGGTATGGCAGGTCAATTATACATACAGAATAAAAAGGAAGGATTCGATCTTAAAGACAGTCCTGACTTTGTAAAAGATAAACTCTTTGAAGATGTAGCATCAGTTTTTGTAGATGTTAATGGTGACAAACATTTAGATCTAATTGTAGTTAGTGGTGGTAATGAATTTCCTGTCAATTCTCCTAATTATCAGGATAGACTTTATATAAATGATGGTAAAGGTAGCTTCAAAAGACAAAACGATGCAATGCCTGTGGTATTAAGTAGTGGATGTACAATTTCAGTAAATGACATAGATAATGATGGAGATATGGACATTTTTGTAGGAGGAAGAATCCTTACTGGTCAATATCCATTATCCCCAATGAGTTACATCGGCAGAAATGATAATGGTAAATTTACCAATATCACACCTGATATTTCAGAGGGACTTTTTAAAGTAGGTATGATCACATCGTCTGTTTTTGAAGATCTGGACAAAGATGGTGTTAAAGAACTCATTTTATCAGGAGAGTGGATGCCTATCACCATTTTTAAGTTTAAAGATGGGAAATTCAGAAATGTAACTGCTGAATTTGGTATAGACAAACAAATAGGGTGGTGGGAATATGTTTTTGTGAAAGATCTAAATGGAGATGGCTATCCAGAAATAGTTGCAGGTAATGTTGGACTTAATACCCATGTAAAAGCTAGTGTAGATCGTCCTGCAACCTTACATTATAAAGATTATGATGGGAATAGTTCTTTAGATCCGATACTATGTTATTATAATGGTGACAATAGTTATCCCGTCGTCATGAGAGATAAATTGCTTGATCACATGATTGTCTTAAAAAAGAAATTCTTAAGATATAGGGATTATGCAGCAGCTCCATTGGACAAAGTTTTGACAGCAGAACAAAGAAAAGGTGAAACCGTTTTGAGTGCAAATACCATGGCAAGTATGGTCTACTTTAACAAAGGTGGGAAGACATTTGAAAGTCAAAAACTACCAATTATGGCTCAAATCTCAACATTAAAATCAGTCATAGACCTTGATGTAAATGGCGATGGTTTTATTGACTTAGTAACTGCAGGAAATTATTTCGGCACAGAGGTACTTTTGGGTAGGCATGACAGTTCTATAGGTAATGTATTAGTAAATGATGGAAAAGGTAACTTTAAAAATATAGCTGCTGCAAATAGTGGTTTTAGTGTTCCTGGTGATGTCAGACAAATTAAAAAGATAAAAACACAAAACGGATTCAATATACTGGTAATTAGGAATAATGATAAAGTAAGTTTGATAAAAGTAAAAACAGCTGAAGTAAATTAAATCCTACTTATTTGTAGTTATAATTCTAATTTGTTAATTATTTCCAATATATATTTGGTCATATAGATATTCTTAATTACTTTTGACCAAACTATTGATATGAATTGGTCTGAATATCCTTACTTAAGAATTGCTATATCCTTTGCTTTTGGAATATTTGCAAGTGAATACTTTGATTTAAATGTACCGAATACATTTGTATCGACAATGCTAATTGTTCTAATCTATATTGGGACAAGTGTATTTTTATCATACAGATTTACAAAACCACATATTTCTGGATCCTTATTTTTATTATTGTTCTTTTTTATGGGCATGTCTACTATGTCTTTTCGAAAATATTCAGACAACTATAAGATAATAGAAACAGAAAATAATCAAATTATTTTTCTTACTGGAATCATTCAGGAAAACCTAAAATCAGAAACACAACAAAGATTTTTAATTACTACAGAATCCTACTCTAAATCAGATAGTTTAAATTTATTTCACTCTTGTGACTTAATTGTTCAATTCGAAAAGACGGACTCCGTTGCAACAACTTATAAAGTAGGAAATCAAATAGCTTTTAATGCTAAATTATCGCTGGTTAAGTCTGCGTCTAACCCTGAAAGTTTTGACTATGCGGCATTTTTAAAAACCAAAGGTATTTTCCAACAAGCATTTGTGAAAGAAGGACGTCACCATCTAATCTCAACAAATCAATTGAATGCTTTCAGGACATTTGCAGAAACTACAAAAACATTTACAAGCTCGACATTACATAAATACATTTCAAATCAAAGTTCACTTGGAATTGCAGAAGCCTTACTTTTAGGACAAAAAACGTACCTTAGTAGCGATACTTATCAAGATTTTGCTGACACAGGCGCCATCCACGTTTTGTCAGTTTCTGGTCTACATGTAGCTATTTTTATCAGTTTATTTATTTGGTTATTTGATAAGATTAAGTCAAAACATCAGGGTGTTAAATTTATTCGGGTCATAAGTCTCATTTTAATAGTGGCTTTTTATGTGGTACTTACAGGTATGTCACCTTCAGTATTGAGAGCTGGGTTTATGGTTATTCTATATATCGTAGGTAAAAATTACTTCAAAAACACTAATACATACAATATATTATCTATTTCAGCTATCTGCTTACTTTGTTATGACCCGTATTATTTATTTCAGATTTCTTTTCAACTTTCCTACTTATCATTATTAAGTATTCTATATTTCCAGCCCAAAATCAAGAAATGGTGGTTGCCTAAATCAAAAGTGTTACAATTTATTTGGGACTTGATAAATGTATCGCTCGCAGCACAAATAATTGTTTTCCCTTTGACCATATTTTATTTTAATAAGTTTCCAGTGTACTTTATTTTGTCAGGTATCGTTGCTGTACCGCTAGTTACCGTTTTAATTTATTTAGGTACATTTATTTTTGTTATTGAATTCATTTACAGTAGTTTGAATGAATTTGTTTCACCTATATTTAATTCATTATTAGATTTTTTACAGTTTGCGATTTCATATCTTGCAGATTTGCCTTACAGTAAGTTAGATAGTCTTTGGTTAGAACCATACATTTTAATCTTATGTTACATAAGTATTTTATTATGTATGATTTGGCTAGAATTGAGACAATTCAGATTTATAGCGTTATCTTTAGTAGCTGCATTTTTGGTCATTTTAAGTGTTAATTTTCGACCATTATTTATGTCCCAAAATGATAGTTTATTTATTTATGATGTATATGGTGGCGTTTTAATAGATGCATTCAATAATGATATGGTGCAAACAATCCAAAGCAGCAGCGTTTCAGAAAAAACCATCAATTTTGTTGCATTAAATAATAGAATTAAAAATACTTATGAATCAAGAAATAAAATAATTACTTCATTAGATTCTACCCATTTGTTTAAAATTAAAGACAAGTATACCTATGTGTTACAAGGCGAACAAGATTTTAAAAGGCTTAAAAGTGACTTAGAATTAGATATTTTGGTTATTTCCAAATCTAAAGTTTCTTCGCCAGAATATGTTCTTAGAAAGCTTAAGCCCAAAATCGTGATACTAGATAAGAATGTTCCTCCATGGATTATTAATAAATGGGAAACTTACAGTGGCAATCATTTGTTTAAACTTCATAATATCAAAAAGGATGGTGCCTATTGTGCTTTCTTTTAATTATAAAGTGTAATTTGTCAATAACAAATAGATATTAATGGGTCCGGTCATAGTTAGGTATTTTATTAGGTTTTTACTTTTAGGAATATTTTTTATAGCGCGAAGATACATTGAGCTAAACAAAACATCTCTAGCACATTTATATGATTTTCTGCATAGTATAATCGAGTTTTTGATTCTATTTACAATTGTCAATATTGTGACCGCTGTATTGATCATGATATATAGATTACGGAAGAATATTCCATATAAATATACGGACAATGTCATAAATGGAATCAATAACCTATACTACATCATAGTGACAATCGGTGTATTAATGATGATCTTAGGATTTTGGGGTATAGATTTTAAGGATTTATTGACATCGTTGAGTATCGTAGCAGCAGCTATTGCCATTATTTCTAAGGATTATGTGAGTGGGATTATAAGTGGGATTATCATTAGTTTTTCAAAAGAGATCAATATTGATGACTATGTAAAAATCGGTGAAAATAAAGGTAAAATTATAGATATCAACCTAACAAAAGTAGCTCTACTCAATGATGATGATGACATTATTTATATACCAAATGATAAAGTATATATGTCTGAAATTATAAACTACACCAAAAGGGAGATCAAAAAAGTAAGCATTGACTTTGAATTAAATTTAAATTATCTGACCACCATTGAATCTTTAGAGAAAAATTTATCTGAATCTTTAAAAAGTTTCCATCAATTTATCGAGCCTGAATCATTCAATATCAAAATTGTAGATGTTCACCATGACTACTTAACCTTAAAATTTCAATACAAACTAAATGAAGTAAATCGTGACATTGAGAGAATAATTAGAAAGAAAACCATACGTTTAATTGCAAATTCTCTGAAACAGGTATAAAGCGCATACTTAATTGAAAGAATAGTATAAATAAGGCAGATAGATACTATGGCAAATTATAAATTGGAATTGTACAGGTATATAACTTACTACGGTATATTATACGTTGTTTATAAGTTCTCCGAAATATCCTTATTTATACGAATTATCAAAATTTTAAATATATCAAAAAAAAATATCTAAAATGTAGTTAGATATTGAAAAACCTATTATTTTTGTATAAGATTTATTAATAACACCTAAACAAAATAACCTTTTTTAAATTGTTATGAAAACTAATAAGCCAAAAAAAGTAGTAAAAAACCCTTTTGGAACTGATGCCGAAACCATAAAGCCAAAGAAAAAAATGACATCATATGAATCGAAAGTGGATTTAAAGTCTAAAAAATTCTGGGAAGAATTATATGATGATGAAGGAGAAGAGCTAGAAAAGTATCTTAGATAAATGTAAAATTTTGTCAAAACAGCGTTTTTTCCTACAGGAATACCCTGAAAAACTAACATTAACAAATTATTGTGAGCAAAAGCAATAACATTTCTCGTACCTTAGACGTATTATATATATAAATTTTAATCCATGAACAATTTTTTGAAGAATGCAAAATCCTTCTTCAGTAGAGTTTTTACGAAAACTAAGAAGGTTGTCACTTTTCCTCAGGAGGAAGAGCATGACATGTTTATCGGTGTTTAATTTAGGTACCATTCCGTTCCCCCCAGGAATTTTTAAACACAAATACACACAATTAAATGTTAGAAAGCGATCCAGTGGATCTTTTTCTAACATTTTTTTTTGTACTTTTACCAACCTTTGTATATAAATCGTACGTCTAATGGTAAGATAAAGTAAAATTGGAATTCATTTGTTTAACCCAAATCAAAATATCGACGAAAAATCCTTAATCAAAGGATGCACAAATAATGACAGAAAATGTCAGGAACAGCTATATAAACTATATTTCAGTAAAATGTTTCAAATGTGTTTACGGTATACCCAAGACGAAGATGTCATTTGTGCAATTATTAATGATGCATTCCTTTCAGTATTCAAAAATATAGGAAAATTTGAATCAAGAGGATCATTAGAAGGTTGGGTTAGAAGGATTACTTTTAACACAATGGCGGATTATTTTAGGAAAAAAAACAAAGAAATAAGATTTCTAAATATTGATGACTACGATTATAACATTTCAGACAATAGTGCACCGATTCATGATTATGATGACATTATTTCAAAAATCGATACGCTGACAGGTTCCATAAAAGAAGTATTCGTGAAGTATGCTATAGAAGGATATAGCCATAAAGAAATAGGGGAGTACCTCCGTATTTCTGAGGGCACTTCTAAATGGTATTTGTCAGAAGCAAGAAAAAAATTACAAGCTTTAATTAAATATTCCAATAATAGCACATATCAATATGGAAAATAAAAGAATCAATAATATCATGAATAAAAACTGGAATGCCATGGAAAGCATTCTAGATAAAGAAATGCCTATCCAAAACAAAAAACGTAGGATTCTTTGGGTTTGGATATTTGCGTTTGGGATTATTTCTTTTTCAAGTGCTATTTATGTATCAAATCAAAATACTGACAATAATGTAAAATCTAAGCATGAAGAAAAGTTTCTTTCAGAAGAGTCAACAGA
The DNA here is from genome assembly GCA_002482845.1 of Saprospiraceae bacterium UBA7687. Classification (GTDB taxonomy): domain Bacteria; phylum Bacteroidota; class Bacteroidia; order Chitinophagales; family Saprospiraceae; genus OLB9. The sequence goes on along the minus strand of DLGT01000059.1, from coordinate 31,131 downwards.
CATACACATAGCAAGTACTACAACCGAAAATTCAAATCTAAACATTGAATCATCTACCAATAATTCTCCTACACAGAGTAAAGGTCGTAGAGATAAGATCCTTTCCAAATCTAAAGAAACAAATTTTACAAAACAATCTATTCATAGGCAAAAGAATCTAATAGTGAAGAGTGAGCCAGATATAATAAATATCGCAAAACTACAGGAAGACCCTTCCATTATGACACAGTATGGTACTGAAGATTTCGAAAAAGATGAGAGTCACATTATATTGCCAGAAGTATATAATGTTGATCAACTAAATGCAATTGCCATTAATTCACTTAACTACCATCATAACTTACCTAGTATGGTCGTCAAAAATAATGAAAACATAAGTACTTTTAAGTTAGGCGTTATTACAGGTGTAGCAACAACTAGTTTCGATGCTATTTCTTCGACTTACGTAGGTGTTCAAGTCGAAAAGGGCCTTAATAAGACACTATCATTATTTTCTAATCTAGGCTGGAGACAATACAAAGGGACAAATACAAATATACAATTGAATAACAGTAGTGTAAAAAACTTAGAGTCAGCTACCAATTCATCAAATTTAAGTTTAGATAGAGACTTAGGTGAATTAATTATAAATGACATCACTAAATCTCTAAATTATGCAGAAGTCTCAGGAGGTATTAAATACCAAATAAATAACAAATTAAATGTACTTGGAGCTTTTAACTTAGGCTACCTTATCAGTGAGTCATATAAAATTGATGACGAAACTCAAGCTCTTTACCAAGACCAAACAGGTGTTAAAGATTTAAATGAATTTTTAATAGAAGCTGAGCAATCAACACAACATCAGAAACTAACATATCACTTGAATCTTGGCTTGGAATATAAATTGATTAGGGGCTTCAATCTATACGGAAATGTCCATCATTTTTTAACATCAAACAACAATAACACCAACAACAATAACTTCCAGCTAAGTTATAGCAACAAGAATAGTAGACAATGGTTTGAATTAGGATTAAAGTATAACTTTATAAAATAGATATAACAAGCTGATATTTAATAGGGTAGGGCTACTATATGAAATGATTATAAATGTAATCTACCTTTTTTACCTAGTAAGTCTTCCTTTGTTTCAACTCTATCTGGGTCTGGAACACAACAATCTACAGGACAGACTGCTGCACACTGTGGTTCTTCATGAAAACCAACACATTCTGTACACTTATCTGGAACGATAAAGTAGAAATCATCCATGACAGGTTTCTGTGGTGCCGCTGCATCAACAATAGATCCGTCTTCAAGAGTGTAGTTGCCTTTTAAATTAGTACCGTCTTTTATCGCCCATTCTACGCCACCTTCATAAATAGCATTGTTAGGACATTCTGGTTCACAAGCTCCACAATTAATACACTCATCAGTAATGATAATCGCCATTTTTTTATTTTATCTTAAAACACTAAAGAAGCACAAAGTTAAAGCAATTTTGCTACTTTTTCTAGATATTTACTCACTATTGTGTGTATAATTGAAATCAGTATATACGCAACAACAATGTAAACGATAGATTCATATTTATAAATGATAGCAATAATCACTGAAACTATAGCAACGATGTAATGAAAAACATTATCCTTCCAGTGTTTTGTCATAGACTTAATGGATATCATTCTAAAGCCGAAACTCAACATCATTGCACTCATGACAAACGGCGTCAATAGATAATATACCTTATTGTTGAAAAATTCATTAAAGAAGTCACTATTATTTTCAAGCGCAAAAATGATCCCTATATAAAATAAGGCGTTGGCAGGTATTGGTAATCCTTGGAAATATACACGAGATGGAGAAATGTTGAATTTAGCCAAACGTATAGTTCCAGCAATAACTATTACAGCTGGTACAACTTTACAATGCCAAGAATCGTCAGGAGCTAATAAAAAATATAAATATGCAGGTGCTACACCAAAGCTTACGACATCTGCCAATGAATCCATTTGTTTACCAAATTCACTTGTGACTCCTAATGCACGAGCCACCAAGCCATCTAGTCCGTCAAATATAAAACTGCATACCAATAGTATTGGACTCCAATAGAAATCACCAATTTGTATGGCGGCAAATCCACAAACTAAATTTCCAGCAGTTATAGCGGATGGAATATATTTTCTCAAAACAAATTATTTGCTGCAAACATAAAACAAATTAATAATATTTGTATCGTAGAACGCATTAAATGAGTAAAGATTTTAAATTAAGTAGAGAGATGAAGCATAGTGAGGGTATTGTTCAATTATCCTATTTAACATAATATTAATTATGGGGTAAATGATTTATTGGTTTTGGTTATTATGGCAGCTATATAGTTAGTAATTAATCACTTTTAGTATACATTATAATTATACCTTTACAAAGTAAAGAAGCTGTTTAAAAAGATTTGTACTTTTTTACAATGTTGCTTTAAATATTTGGCGGAAAATACAAAAAGTAGAATTCTATGAAAAGCAAGACGCTTTTATAAAGTCAAGCTTTGCAACGATAAATCTAAAATTGAATGTATATTCATAAAACAATACTTTGATCCTAAGTAATAGATAATTAACGAGTATTTTCTCTAAAATATTTTGAGGAAATAATTTTCAAGATTTTAATGGGAGTTATTTAAATTGAATTAATCTTTTAACTTCTAGCTTTGAAATTAAAGGAAACTAGGAAAATTGCTGAATTGCTAAATTGTTGATTAACGGAAACTGATGATTTGCAGAATTGGGAATTTGATTATATGGGAAAAGCTTCGCATTATCTAGGGTAACTACCCTTCTCCCAGCCATATTTTAATGTGAATATAAACAAAAACATATAATGCTTGTTTATGCCTTTTTAATCATTAAAACTAAACGACATGATCCATCCAAAAGTAATACTAGCCATCCTACTAAGTGTTCCTGCTTGGTTTATAAGTTGCTTCAATTCAAATAAAGTTAATTCTCAATCAAATGCTATTATGGTAAATTCAGATCCTGTTTCATTTCATTCCTTAAAGGCCTTATCAATAGATGGAGATACCATTTCAATGGATCAATATAAAGGCAAAAAAATAATTGTTTTAAACACAGCTTCTAAATGTGGTTACACCCCACAATATGCAGATTGGCAAGCGTATTATGAAAAAAATAAGGATAAAGTAGTCGTTTTGGGATTTCCATGTAATCAGTTTATGTCTCAAGAACCTGGAAATGCAGAAGAAATCGGGGCTTTTTGCCAAAAGAATTATGGTGTTACCTTCCAAATGTTTGATAAAGTCGATGTAAAAGGTGATAATCAAAGTGCTGTTTATAAATATCTGACCAATCCTGAGCAAAATGGATGGAATAGTGATGTGCCAAGTTGGAATTTTTGCAAATATCTAATTGATGAAAATGGTAAACTCACCCACTTTTTTGCGTCAGGTATTACGCCTGAAAGTCCTGAGTTTGCAGCAGCTGTGAAGTAGTTTGCTAGTAAAAGCTAGACGCTTTTACTAACCTAAACTTAACAAGGACGCTATGCTTAACAAAAATGCTTTTAATCCTTTTTTAATTGTTTTTTGTTAAGTTTGAATTCTATTGATTTTGTAATCAATACAGGAACTATTCTTGTTCTTTGCGCGCCTGGTGTCCATCTTTCTGACATGTCATTCATTGATTCGATAACATCTAAGGCAGCTTGACCACAACCGAAACCAATATCTTTTTTTATTTCCGCATTGGTAATAAGGCCATCTTCATTGACAATAAATTGAACAACCACTGTTCCTTCAATCTTATTGTCTATAGCCTCTTTTGGGTACACTAAATTTTTGTCAATGTATTTGTCGAGTTTTTTATTACTACATTCCCTAGCATCATGTTCAAAAGCACAACCTGGAAATTTTGGCATTTTTTCTACTACCTTAAATATTTCAACTTGTAAAGGAGAGATGGTAATCAAGTTTTCATCTTGACTTTCTGTTGGCGTTCTTGGGTACAAGTATCTAATTGATAGTCCTTCATTACCAATAAAACTAGGTATATTTTTAACACCAATATTAAGCATCGCACTTGTCACAAACATTCGTGACTGAGTCTTTTCCATTAAAGATACATTGGATACACTTCCATCTTTTTTTACATCAAAGGTGAGTATAATGTTATTCATCACATCTGATTTTTTGACATCCCCATATTGAGACAATATTTCCTGTTGAATAAATTGTAACATTTCTTTTTTGTTACATTTATCAACTTCGGATGGGTCGGTCAGTTTGCACTTTTCAAATAAAGGACCTTTATAACTTTGACCTGTTAAGACATTAATACAGAATAAAGTAAGGATGATGGTGAATTGGATAAATTTCATCTGTTATGTGTTTTAAAATATTTTAAGATATTAATATCGTTTAGTTCTTTAAGGAAGGATAATTTTTATTCTTTTTTTGAGTATCCTTTTTTTGAGTATCCTTCTTTTGAGTATCAAATTTTATGGGTAAGGTGTATAACACTCTTACAGGTTTTCCTCTTTGATGACCTGGTCGCCAAGCTTTACCCAATGTATTCATAGATTCGATGACATCAACAGAGGCTTGGCCACAGCCAAACCCAATTTCTCTCACTATTTTTATTTCTGAAATGGAACCATCTATCTCTATCATAAACTGTAAGACTACCTGCCCTGCTACGTTTTTTTCAATAGCTTCCGCTGGATAAACAAGATTAGCATAAATATAGTCTAGCATCTTAGCATCAGCACATTTTTTTTTCTCTGCTTGCGTTTCCAAACCTTCACAGCCGGGAAATCTTGGCATCTCTTCCACTACTTTAAATACTTCATTTTCTTTTTCAGAATTTGATAATATATTTCCTTGACCCATCAAGGTGTTTGAGAATACAAATGTTAGGATGATGGTAAATTGGATAAATTTCATGATGTACATATTTTTAAACTTATTTTAATTTTTAATTTATTCTTTTCGCATATTAATGGGCAACTCATATTGAGCTCTAACGATTTTTCCAGCAACATTACCTGGAATCCATCTTTCTTTCATCTCATTCATTTTTTCAATTACTTCTTTGATCATCTCCCCTACTCCATTATCAGTATCTCCAGTTACGTTAATATTTGTTATAGTACCATCTTTTTCAACCACAAATAATGCCCTTATCCGCCTACTATAAGTGTCATCAAATGAACCAGGTGGAGACTTTATGTTCTTATAAACATATTGTAACATCGCTGTTTCTCCACAGCTTCTCCTTAGTTTTCTATTTTTTTCATTAGGGCATGCTGGAAAAAAAGGCATTTCTTCAATACTTTGATAAATGGAGTCTTTATTATTAATTCCATGCGAATCAGTATCAATAATATAATTTTCGTTATCAAATTCATAACTATTACTTAGGTTAAATTTAATGGGTAGTGTATATTTAACTCTTACATTTCTCCCGAAATGTGAACCAGGAATCCATGATTCTTCCATATGATTCATAGATTCTACAACGTCAAAGGCAGATTGTCCACACCCATAACCAAAGTCTCTTTTCACATTTATATCTGTGATGTAACCATCTGTCTCTACAATAAACTGAACAACTAAACCATTATTCACATTTTTGTTTATTGCTTCTTCTGAGTATTTTAAGTTGCTATAGATATACTCTAACATTTTAGCGTCAGCACATGACTTCTTTTCTTTTTGGGTTGGCAAATCTTCGCAGCCAGGAAATCTTGGCGTAAATTGTACAACTTTATAAAATTCATCTTTTGCCGCAACAACATAGGAGTATTTGCCGATTAAAAAATTATTTTTATCAAAATCACAGGTAAAAGCAGCAATATGGTTTTCTTTTGCAATTACATTGCTTACTTTGGGTAGTGATGATAATTCAGGAAATTTTATTGGCATAATAATTTGTTCTTCTGATTTAGAGATATCAAGAATTTCCAAATCAATCACTGAACCCAATGGATCGATATAAAAATAGGTATAATATTTCGTTTTATTCCCTTCTTTTTTAATGTCTTTTAGAAATGGAAGTATTTCTGAATCAAAATAATCTTGTATTTGAAGATTTTCACAATCTTCCACTTGTTTTGCATCATCGAAATAAATACAATTGGCAAACAATCCACTATTAAACTGAGCATAAGTGGAAATTTGACAAATCATAAATAAAATAGTAATCCCCGAAAACTGGTTGAATTTTAACTTCATACTATAACTTTAAATTCCGACCAAAGATAATTGTAAATCTTGTATTTGTGGGATAAATTATCGATTTCTTATTAGAAAGGTCAATTTATGGCTTAATTAGTTATTAGATTTTTATTAAAAATGAATATCTAAATAATAAATACAACGAAATATAAAACAATATAACGAACAATTAGTTGTATTAATTGAAATATCATTACATTTGTGTATAATTAATAAATATAATGACACTGAATCCACTTGAAGAGAAAATAATGGAGCTGTTTTGGAAGTTAGGAAAAGCATTTCCAAAGGAAATTGTGGCTTATCTAGAAGAACCTATTCCGCCTTACAATACCGTATTGTCCACCATTCGAAAATTAGAAAAAGATGGCTGGTTGGCTTATAATGTCTTTGGTAAGTCCCACCAATATTATCCTATCGTAGCTAAAAAAGAATTTAGTAAATCTGTCTTCCATAAGTTTTATCACCAACATTTGGGAAGTAGTAAGTCATCACTTCTTTCCCATTTTATGGAAGAAGAAAATATCGATATTGAAGAATTAGAAGCCTTGGTAAAATCTCTTAAATCATAACTAGTATGGAAAACTTAACTGCATTTGCCGACTATCTATTGACGATTTATTTGCTTAGATCGTCTCTTATTTTGTTCATTTTAATGGTGCTTTACTATTTCATTTTTAGTAAAGAAGTTTCATTTCTTAATAATAGAGTTTATTTGATTGCAACCATAATGTTTACATTGGTTGTACCATTAATTGAATTACCTATTTATCCTGTTTAAATGCAAATGAGCGTAAAAACTACAAATACTATTCACATCCCAAAAGAACAGATTTTTACAAATTATCGATATTTAATGGTTGTTTTGGCTACTATTTATTTGCTAGGAGTTATAGTAATGTTATCAAAATTTATCTATCATTTATACTTGGTTTTTAATAAAATTAATACATCAGAGATTGTGCGTGATGGGGATTATAAAATAGTCATTGATAAAAAAGGGAATGTTGCAAGTTTTTTTAACTTCATTTTCCTTCATACTATGAATACGCCAAAGGAAATCATCGACCATGAAAAAGTCCATGCTAAACATCTACATAGTTTAGATATTCTGATAACGGAAGTGCTAAAATGTATCTTATGGTTTCATCCATTTACATATATGCTCACCAATCACATAAAATTGAATCACGAATACTTTTGCGACACAACAATGATAAATCGTTATGGGCTGGCCACCTATGCAGATTGTATCTTGAGCTATCGCAAAGACCAAAAAATGTATTCGCTTTGTAACCATTTTTTTTCATTTACTAAAAAAAGAATCACCATGATGAACATTCTTAAAAACAATCCAAAAAAGAGTCACAAGTATCTCTTAATGATCCCTATTTTACTTACTGTTTTTTCACTTTTCAGTTTTAAATCTTATGTTGTACCCGTTGATATCAAAGGATTACAACAATCAGACACCATAAAGTCAGACGTTGTTATAATTGTGGATACTGTCTACACCGAAATCGTTGATAAAGATGGTAAAAAATGTAAAACAACGGAAATTAGAACCAACGAATATCAAAGAGATTATTATGAAAAAACAATAGCTTCAATCACTTATGTAAATGATACCTTTATTGTATTGGATCCTAATACATTTGATGAAACGGTTACTGTTATAGAGAGAAAAATATCGAAAATTTATAAAGATTTGATAGAGAATGAATTGGAGAGATCAAATCCCAACATTGAACTAATCAAAAAGTGGCAAAAAGAAGGTGAAATAAAGTAACCTTTAATTAATTATGGGCGTATCCCCAAATTACAACTTCATTAAAATTTCTTTTGTTTTACCCTTCCCATAAGGGAGACAAAAGGAATTTTATAACAAGATACACCCATAATTATTCACCACTAAGTATATTACTTGATATATGCTTAGTGGTGTATTCACCCCTACCCTACACTTCTGGTACATATTCACCAAGGGCTTCTTCGAAAAAGTAATGGATGGCGTAGGTCTGTGCTGCTCCTAGTTTCTGACCCATTTGGCTGAAGATATACATGCCAATAGCAATAGCTGCAAGTACTGGCAAAGCGTACAAAATAGAACTATCATTGCCCAAAGCTTGCTGAGAAAATCCAATGATGGCTATAAACACAAAAAGTACACCTACTGCCAAATAAACAAGTGCAAACAGAGTCCACACATTTGGCATCGGACCGTACACACCTATAATTCTAGTAGTAACATCTTCTGGTTCGCGGTACATGAGTACGCTGAGTTGTGGAGACCAATAATGGCGATGAGATCTATTGACTCTTATGGTAATATGGTCTTGCATAGCTTGACCATGCAGGTTATGGGTATTGGTTTTTAATTTTTCTTTTACTAAGGTGATGATGTCTTCCATCGTTTTTGAACTCGTCATTTCGAACTTCGGTCTTACCCTAAAACTGGCCATTGTTTTTGCTTTAATGCCGCTAAAATAGTTGAATTTGTGAATGTTGACGTTTTTCGAGATATGACCTTCGTCATTAAGTAAAAGATGAATAATATATCAAACGTTTTTAACCCTGACCTTCAAAGAAAACGGTTTGTAGATTTGGTATTTAACATGGTAACTTTCAGTTATAATTCAGCTTGATTAAATTTTGTCACGATTTTTGCAGCTTGCAGGCAAAAAAAGCGCCAAAATCCAGTACTTCTGCCATTTATAACCACGGATTTACATCCGCGGTTATAAATACTTCACCCAGTTGGGGTTTGTAAGCCCTTCTGTAAAGATCAGATATTGATTTCTATTTACCTAAAACTTGTTGTTCACCTCTAATGATTTCACAAAAAATATTCAACCGTTTTTAACCCTGACCCTAAAGGGAAACGGTTGATTTTTCAGGTTTTCTATTTACCTAAAACTTGTTTTTCACCTGTATTAGCATGGAAATACTCATATTGATCATTATGAGTAAAAGTGAGTAGATTTTTATTTTCTAGCAGTTCTTTATCTATTCTTAAGAGGCCCGGATGTGTGATTTTTACAATATGTTTGATTTGGGTATTATATATTAAATGGTCTTCTTCAGCTTTCGCATGGTAAAGATTTTCAGTAATCTTTCTAAAATTATAAAACCCAGGAAAAGAACGATAAATGATCTTGCCATTTAGGTCCAATAAATCAAAATTGAAAAAATTATGCATGCCTTCTAATAAATCTAATTCCTTGAGATGCACTATTTTTTTGTAACTCATAGGAATGATTTCTTTAGCTTGGTCATTAACTAAACCATACATCTCTGTGCTGCGAGCGATAAATAATGAATCGTGATTTCGTATCGCTAAGATCTCAGCAAATGGCAAACAAGTCTGTTTATTTAATAAACTATCCGCTGTGCATGCTACCCTATTTTGACTTTCATATACGGAATATCCCAAATCACCATTTCGAATCAAAGCACTAAACTGAGCAGCAGAAAACAACTTGCCATCCACTGTAAAAACATCAATGCTGGATGAGCCAGGTATATTTGCGATTAAATATCGGGCGTCAAGTTGTTCTATTTTTACATAGTTTTTCTGGGTCAAAAGGTTGAGTTTTTCATCGTACAATCTATAAATGCCATTTTTGACTGTAAGCCATATTTTTCCATCAATCGCTTTGAAATTTTGTGATTTTGCTGGATCAAAGATGTAATCACCTTTATGATTGATAAGCGCCAATCTTTTGGCAGAATCTTGGACAATATAATAATCTAGTCCTTTTAAACTTTGTTTTTCACGAATGGTAAAACCTTTGGGAATGATCGTATCAAATGGAATACTCGGATCGTATTGAATGGTTCGTTTGTTATTATTAAATATGTTATTGATATTAGATGTAGAGTTTATTTTGTTCTGCTCAACCTGTGCTTGTAAGCCAATAAAAAAAATCAGGCTAAACCCAACGACAACACTTCTTAAAACTGTATTCCATACCATGGCACAAAAGTAAGGAATATTTATTGAAAAAATTTATCAGTTGAGTTTTGAAAATCGTTTTTAGCTACTATAATAGACCTTATAGGTTTTGAAAACCTATAAGGTCTTAGGAGTTTATATAAAAATCACTCTTTCTACATTCCTACGGACTTCCAAGTGTAAAATCAGCAGAAAACACATAAAATCCCTTTTGGAAAGCACTTATATGTTGGTTATTTAGGTATTTGTGGTAACCCAATTTTACAGCAATAAAATCTTTGATGTCCAAACCACATTCTATATTCCCACCCGCAAATCGATGGTCAGAACTGCACCCAAATATCTTTTGCATTTCTTCTTTATTATTTATAGAGTATGAAATAAAAGCTTTAAGCCATGCACGCCCATCACTTGGGAGTTGATCTATTTTCCATGCTTTAGTATCTATACCTAGTCCTGTCACTATTATTTTTGAAAACAAGGAAACAGTTTCATCAAGCTCCAAGGCAATGCCACTCATAGATTTTGTAGCTACTTGATAGATAATATCCAATTTGGTTGTTTTGCTGATCGTTTTAATTCTGCGACTTCCGTGGATGCCGATACTAAACATACCTCCATAATTATTGAGTATTTCAGCAGCACTCAGGGTATTTACACTGTAACCTTCTTCAGTGGGATTGGTCGTAGCTCCAGCCATGATATACAATGGAATGTAAAATCGCTCTGGATCACCAATATTTATCTCTGCAAGCCTTGCACTAGAACGCAACATGCCACCAGAGATGTAATCTATTTCGCCAGCTGAAAACAATTGAAATATCTTAGGAATTTGTCTATTAGCGTGTGAAACGCTGACTCGATCTGACTCGGGAAAAGTGTCGGGATAAGTATCTTCATACGTAGTAGAGTCGGATTGTCCAAATAAAACCATAGGACAAACAAAGGCAAATACATGGAACCATCTGTACATCTCAAAAGGATTTTAGCGAAGAAAATGAAAATCAACCGTAATAATGAATTAGGATTCGTAGTGAAGGTTGAGATGCCAATAAAATAAGAATTTTCAAGAGCGAAACATAGTCACCACTATGGTAAGTGATGAAAAATTATCCGCCAAGGCGGAGTCTTATTTTGAAGACATGTCAGCCTGTAATAGATTTTCTAATGCATATTTACGGTTTAATGTACAAGTCTTGTGTAATAGGGATATGTTTTGCTTATGGCTAATAACTTGATTTGGGTTTGGTGTATTGTATGGTTATTGAAATTAATTTGGAAATCATTTCAATAAAAAAGAAATAAGTCCACTCCGAAAGCATAAATCAAAAGACTATCAGCTATTTTTTTACCCTACCCTAAAAGGAAATGTCTGGTACTATAATATATATCAAATGATTATCAGCTATTTTTTACCCTAACCCTAAAGGGAAATAGCTGATACTAAAGTATATTTCAAATGATTATCAGCTATTTCTTACCCTAACCCTAAAGGGAAATAGCTGATAATCAATGCGGTATTATACTTACTTCTTATCAGGCCATCTTCCTGGTGTGTAAGGTGCTTTGTTTTTGTTTAGTTCTGCTTCTATGGCAGATACTTGTGTGTCTAGATCTTTGATCATTGGGAATACTTCATTGTACTGTTTTTCAGCTACAGCGAAGGCATCTGTCAATGTTTTCGGGACGTCTGATGTGGTACTCCATATGCTGTAAATGATACCATACACACGATCATTGATAGATGGTTTGGATTCAAATTCTCTTTTGGCTCTTGTATCATCTCCATTCATCTTGAGTTTGATAGGAATGAGTGCTTGTTTGATATTATAGGTTTTAGCCAATAAATCTGAAGCTGCAGCTGGCATATCCATGATGGCAAGTTCTGCATTTTTGACCCTAGATTCTATTCGTCCTAAGAGATCATTCGTAGCGCTCAGATGACGACTCATGTCACTCACTTTTTGGTAAAAGACAGCATTAGCTGCTAGGTCTTTAGCTGGTAAACTTGCTTGATTTAGCAACTTAGTTGTAAAAGATACAGGTCCTGCCAATGGTGTCAACATACCATCTTGATACTTGGATATTGAAACATTATACACACCTGGTGTTACCAAATGTCCTTGTGGTGCTGAACCAAAAAGCACATCAGGTCCTGGCGTATATCTTCCTTCTACTGGATCAGCTGGTGCATATCTAAGGTCCCAAGTGAGCCTATGGAGTCCTTTTTTTGCACCTGTTTTGATATGTCTGACCACATTTCCTTGCGCATCAGTGATTGTCAATAATACATAAGGATCTACTTGATTGTCTTCTAATCGCAAACTATCTATCGAAGGATAATAAACGGCTTCCTTCTTTTCATAAGCGGCTTTTTCTTTTTCCTTTCTGATGTCTTTGATTTTTTTGACATCATCTTTTAGATAATACGTAAATACAGCTCCAACTTCAGGATTTGGCGAAGTAAAATAACTACTTCCTAAATGTCCCTTGTCTCTTAGACCGATTGGATATCTAGGATTGTACATTAAGGCATCTTTGACAGGTGCGATGATGGCTTCTTTCTCCAAGTCTTCTTTTTTGATGTGTCTCAATGGTGTATAATCGTCCAAAACATAGAATCCACGTCCGAACGTACCTAGTACTAAATCATTTTCACGTCTTTGTATATCGATATCTCTTACTGCAATGGTAGGCAATCCTGCTTTCAGTTGAATCCAATTACTTCCACCATTAGATGTAAAAAAACAACCAAACTCTGTACCCACAAATAATAAATCCTTAGCTACATGATCTTCGGCAATGGTATAGACACTGCCTCTTTCTGGAAGGTCGGAAGCTATGCTTTTCCACGTTTTGCCTGCATCTGTGGTTTTGAGTAAATAAGGTTTGAAGTCTCCGTATCTATGATGATTAAAACAAACATAAGCGGTGTTTTTGTCGTGCAGTGATGCGATGATTTGGTGGACATAACTCATGCTAGGTACGCCAGGAAGATTGTCCATTTTTGTCCAGTTTTTGCCGCCATCTGTGGTAAGATGGATCAATCCATCATCTGTACCTACCCAAATCATATTTTCATCAAACTTTGACTCAGCGATGCTTGTAGTTTGGCCAAAAATATCTGTACTTCCATTTTTTGCAATGGCATCCACCGACCAAATTTTACCCATAACTTCTATCTTATTTCTGTCTATTTGTCTGCTTAGATCAGGACTGATTACTTTCCAACTATTGCCTTGATCATCTGTTCTGAACACTTTATTGGCTCCGAAATACAATCTTTTATTATTAAACTGACTGATAAGTAAAGGTGCATCCCAATTCCATCTGTAGGCTTCAGCATTTTCTCCTTCTATAGGTTTAATAGAGAGATATTCGCCATTTTTACGGTCAAATCTAACTAAACCACCATACTGACTTTGTGCGTAAATGATATTAGGATTGGACTGATCGACTTGTGTTTCGAATCCATCACCCAATGATGTTACATAACAATCTGCATTGACGATACCATTGATAGATGTCGTACGACTTGGGATGGCTAGACTTAGATTATCTTGTGTACCACCATGAACGGTATAAAAAGGATATTCATTGTCCGTACTAACTTTATAAAATTGAGTGACTGGAAGATTGTCTTTAAAATGGTACGTAGCCGCATGATCGTAAGTCTCGTAAATACCACCATCGCAACCTATGAGTAAGTGATTGGCATCATTCGGATCTATCCAAATGGCATGATTGTCTATGTGTTTGTTGATTTCACCAAGGTTGCTGACCGTTTTCCCACCATCATTACTAACTTTATAATAGGTGTCTGTGAGGAATATCTTATCAACATTATGTGGATCACAAGTGACTTCTTGGTAATAATTGCCTGATGTAAATACACCGCTGCGTTTTTCCCAACTTGCACCTTTATTGGTTGTGCGATAGATACCACCTTTGCTATCTTTAGCTTCTACCACAGCAAATAGAATATCAGGATTGACAGGGCTGATATCCAAGGCTATTCTTCCTACATCTCCACTTGGAAGACCACCTTCTACTTTCGTCCACGTCGCACCTGCATCGGTAGATTTGTAAATAGCAGACTCAGGGCCGCCACCTATATACGTATGTACCTTACGCATACGCTGATGAAATGCCGCATACAATACTCGATTATCTCTAGGGTCCATGACAAGATCATTACAACCTGTAAATGCACTGACACTTTTTACACATGTCCAAGTAGCACCACCATCTGTAGATTTATACACACCACGATCGCCACCTTCGCTCCATACAGGTCCATAAGCAGCTACATAGATGATATTGGCATCTTTAGGATCGACGATGATTTGTGCAATATGTTCAGAGTTTTTAAGTCCCATATTTTTCCAAGATTGTCCACCGTCGGTAGATTTGTACACACCATCACCGTAAGCTACTGATCGTTGGTTGTTATTTTCACCTGATCCAACCCAAACAGTACTGCTATTATTCGGATCCAAGACGACACAACCTATGGAATACGAACCTTCTCCGTCAAAAATAGGTTGATATGTGACGCCACGATTGGTGGTTTTCCATACGCCACCTGATGCAGATGCTACGTAATATTCGCTGTGATTATTGGGATTGACGGCAAAATCTGATATACGTCCTGACGTGACTGCTGGACCGATAGATCTGAATGCTAAAGCTGAAAATGTCCCTGAACTGTATAAATCATCTTTTTTTTCAGTCGTTTTGGCTGTTGTTTTGTCTGCAGATTTAGTGTTTTTCTTTTGACTAAAACTAGGCTGTACTAAAAAACAAGCTAAGAAAAGTGTAAAAACTATTTGTTTTGTAATGACCATATTAATGTGATTTTTGATAATATGGAGTGAAGGTAATTATATCGTATGAGATGGTAAAACTCTTTGTCGAAAAGCTTTTGAAATAATTTCAAAAGCAGAGTAAATACCGATTCAGCACCCTTTATTCCTAATTCAGTATGGAAATGACCTTAAAATTATCGAAAAAGTAGTAATTTTGATGCATGAGATATGTATTAATAATTGGTTTTGTCTGTATTTTAGGGTTTGTTTATGGTCAAAACTCGACGCTTGCGCTGAATGGAAATGTAAAGTTTGTATCTGACGCTAGTCTTGAAGTGATCAAAGCGGAGAGCAATAAACTGACAGGCATCATTGATATCACAGAAAATAAATTTGCTTTTTCTGTCAAGTTATTAACCTTTGAAGGGTTTAATAGTGCTTTGCAAAAAGAGCATTTTAATGAAAACTATATGGAAACCACCAAGTATCCCACTATCACTTACACAGGAAAATTATTGGATGATATTCCCCTGAACAAAGATGGCAAATACCAAGTACGGACAAAGGGTAAATTTACTATTCGTGGCATCACCAAAGAAAGAATATTAAACCACGATGTTACGGTGACAAATGGTCAGATTCAGATTGTTTCATCTTTTAAGATCTTGTTAGAAGACTATAACATTACGATTCCTAAGATTGTCCACAAAAAAATTGCAGAAGAGATTCAAGTCTCACTGTCTGCCAAATCAGGAAAATGAGAATAGGTATCGTTTTTCTATTTTGTTTAATAAGTTGGACTTTGACAAGCCAAAAATATCACTTCAACCAACACGAAGTCAGCACGGATTTGCTTAGGATGAATCCTACACTTTTGTATCGATATCAAAATGATTTGATGTACATTGGTACAAAGGAAGGACTTGTTATTTATGATGGTAATATTCATAAAATATATCAAAGACCGGATCAAGGTAGTCAGGAAGTGACTGCTCTTTATTATGAAAAAAATATATTATGGATAGGTTATGAAGATGGTGCTATTTTTCAGTTTTACAAAAATGGTATTCATCCTTGGGGCATTGATGAAGGTTGGCCAAAATCAAAAATAACTAACATCTTTTTTACACCAAGTAACCAATTTTGGATTGCGACCTACGGTGAAGGCGTCTATGTGTATGAAGACAAAGTCTTGTACAATGTTAACGAAGACGATGGCTTGTTTAGCAATGAAATTTATAGTATGGTGGCCACCAAAAATGCAGGAATATGGGTAGCTACAGATCTAGGTGTTCAAGAACTGCATTTTGATAAAGGTAAGAAAAAAGTTTTAAAACCATCTGTTGCTTCATCACTTCCTGATGATGTGGTCACTTCTATTTATCCATCTAAATCTGGACAAAACCTAGGTATAGGGACTTTTAAAAGTGGTGTTTGGGATATTGATGTAACAAAACAGCAAGTAAAATCAAATATTGGATTAAGTGAAAGTGTGGTAAAACTGCAACAGCTGTTTTTTGATACTTATTTAATCCAAACAGAAAATAAAGAAAACATTTACATATGGAATACAACAACAGACGAATTAAAACCACTTGTGGCCAAAGGTCACGAATCGTCCCTATCCATTATTGATTTTCTAGTTGATGACGAAAAGAATATTTGGTTTCTATGCAGAAATAATGGCTTACTTTCGGCTTCAGGTACACTTACGATATCTCAAACCAACATCCAAAATATTCAAACCATAAGAAATATAGATGATAAGACCTATGTAGGAAATGAAACTGGACTCTTTGTGATAGATCATAATCAAGTATCAAAAAACATTATCCCAAATGTCAATATCATTTCATTGTACTACCATCAACCTTCCAAAGCATTATGGTGTGGTACTATGGATAGAGGAATCATCATTTTGGACATGGTTCAAAACAAGACTCGAACGATACAAGAAAGTAATGGATTGAGTAATAACAGTGTTTTTTCGATAACATCTCAAGAAGATAAAATATGGGCTTCTACCCTTGCGGGCATTTCTATTCTAGATGAAGACGGGCAAGTTTTGGAAGTCAAAAATAAACAAAATGGTTTGGTGTCAGATTACAATTATACACTATTTACTGACAAAAGTGATAATATTTGGATTGGATCTGATGGAAAAGGTATTCAGAAAATAAACAAAAACAATCAGATAAAAAACTATGTCAGCGATCATACCATATTGTCGTTTGCCCAAGACAAAAACGATGTGATTTGGTTTAGTACCTTGGATGAAGGCGTAGGTTGTATCAAAAATGATTCTATCCAATATTTCGGTACCGAAGAAGGGCTGACAGAACTTCATATTTCGGGGGTAAAAACAGATCGAGATGGTCAGATTATTGTTTTTCACCATACAGGTTTTGACTTGATCAATGTAGATAATTACCACATTGTTAATTTTGGAAACAATGTAGGCATCCGCAAATGGGATCAAAACATCAATGCTTTTTGCCAAGATCAGCAAGATAATATCTTAATGACAGACAATGATAAAATTATCTATTATCGTGCCCTACAAGATGTAAAATATACACCAAAACTACATATCAATAAACTAAAAGCAGGTGAAACGTGGCTAAATGACAATACTATTTTAAGCCATACTGAAAATGATTTTGTCATTGAATATGCGGGTATTTGGTTTAATGATCCCGAAGCAGTGCGGTACAGATTTCAATTGAGTGATGTGGATGAAGGATGGAGATTTACTAAAGATCAAAAGCTAATCTACAGCAATCTCAAGCCAGGAACATACAAATTCATCATCGAATGTGCCATTAATGAGAACTTTGCTTTTGCGGATAAATTCGAAATAAACTTCACGATCAAAGAAGCTTTTTGGCGGACTTGGTGGTTTATCCTTTGTGTAATAGGATTGCTAGGTTGGGTTATCTTCAAAATATTTGACATTGTCTCTGAAAGGAAAAAAACATTGGAAGCCATCAAAACAGAACAAGTTAAAAACCAACTAGAAACACTCAAAAGTCAAATTAATCCGCATTTTCTTTTTAATAGTTTTAATACCCTTATATCCGTTATAGAATACAAACCCGAACAAGCGGTTACCTTTGTAGAAAAACTTTCGGACTTCTATCGCAGCATCTTACAATATCGCGAAACAGAGTTTATCAGCCTAGAAGAAGAAGTGACGATTATGGAAAATTATCGTTTTTTGCTCGAACAACGATTTGGTAAAAGTATTGAAATTTCTGTCAACATCACGAATCCAAAGGCATACATGATCTTGCCCCTAACGCTTCAGTTATTGATAGAAAATGCTGTAAAACATAATGTAGTTTCGAAAAACAAACCACTGATCATTCATATTACTCAAACAGACGAAAAATTAAAAATTTGTAATAATCTACAACCAAAACTAAGTGTGGAGGTTTCTACACACTTCGGCTTACAGTCATTATCAAAAAGATATTTATATTTATTAGGCAAAGACATTATTATAAACAAAACAGCAGAGGAGTTCTGCATTACCATACCCCTTAAAAAAACAATATGACAAGAGTAGTAATTATTGAAGACGAAGAGATGGCTGTCATCCGACTTTCAGAAATGCTAACAAGTATCTCTAATGACATCAAAATAGTCCGTACCTTAGATAGTATTTCGGACAGTATTGCGTATTTCTCTAATGACCCGAGTTATGACTTAATCTTGATGGACATACATCTATCTGACGGTAATAGTTTTGATATTTTTAAGTACGTCACCATCACCAAACCTGTGTTATTTATCACTGCTTACGACGAATATGCCATAGATGCTTTCAAACAATATGCAGTTGATTATCTCCTTAAACCTGTTAGGAAGGAACATCTAGAAGATGCTTTTAATAAATATACTCGATTCTATAAAAATCCTGTACCTGACTATACAAAACTTATCAATGAAGATAAAGCAGAAAAAAAATGGCTTATCAAACTTGGTCAAAATATCAGAACGGTCAATTATGAAGATGTAGCCTATTATTTTACGGTAGAAAAAATCACTTATCTTGTTAATTTTGAAGGTAAAAAATATCCTGTAGATCAAACATTAGAATACATCGAAAGTAAAATTATTGATCGTAATTACTTCAGGATCAATAGGCAATATATTATACATCAGAAGTCGATTGGTAAAATGAATACGCACACAAAATCGAGAGTCAGAATCAATTTATTACCTACGAATGAAGAAGTGATTGTCAGTACTGAGCGGTCTCCACAGTTTAAAAAGTGGCTTGTAGGGTAATGATATTAGAAATTATAAAGGTACCTTTTAAGAACGAAACGCCATAAATATGCCACAACTTACTATAGGGATTCCTATCTTTGTAGTTAATATGATATTTAGTACGTAGGTTGTAAGTTTTAATAATAGTCTACTACGAAAACACGAATCGTATGATAATCAGCCGTTTTTTCACCCTAACCCTAAAGGGAAACGTCTGATTATCAATGGAGTAGAAATCAATACTTTTCCTTTCATTAGAAATATGGACTTTTCGAAGTAGACTCAATAATCAATTTATTATGGCAGTTATAGCGCTTAAAAATCAAGTAAAAAAACGTATTGAAACCGTTAATGATGCATATTTACTTGAAGAAATACTTAATTTGATAGAAATCGGGACAGAGAAGGAAGAAATTTTTATTATCCCAAATGATCATCAAAAGGAACTGGATATAAGTTTGGAACAAATGAAAAATGGTGATACAATTTCAAATGAAGAACTGAATGCTAAAGTTAAAGGATGGCTCTCAAAATAAAATAGACTAGAAATGCTTTAGAACACTTAGAAGATATACTTAATTATTGGGATGGTAGAAATAAAACAAGCTTATATTCCACAAAACTATACAAATTATTTCAAAATGGTTTAAATGTTCTATCGCGATATCCTTCTTCGGGAACTGTAACGAACAATGATTTAATAAGAAAAAAGACAATAAGAGACTATTTTATTTACTATAGTTTTAATGAGTCAAACTTAACAGTTTTGGGGATCGTGGATATGAGGAGAAATCCTAAATTTATTCGAAAGTTTGAAGAATAAAAAATCAAACAATATCATTGAGTCCAACCTGAAAACACTCAAAATATGGCAATCACCCGTTTTCTACCCTGACCAAAGTGAAATATTCATGTACCCAAAAGGGACTAGAGAAATTGTGAAATTAGTGTGAGAATACTTTATTCCAAGGGTGAGTTCTTCCCGCCTTTTTGTCTTTAGCTTAAAAGTCACTGGAGACGGTACAAACAAAAAACTGTTTGAGCCAAAAC
>DLGT01000059.1:0-10752 GCA_002482845.1 Saprospiraceae bacterium UBA7687 | reverse complement strand
AAAACAGCGGCGGCATTTTTTGTTTACTTTTTTTTGCTGCAGAAAAAAAGTAAAAGCCTTGCCGGCTCGAGGCAATGCTTAGTTAGTTTAGCATTTCTATAATTATCAGTAATGATTAAATGATGAAAATATTTTTATTTTATTCGTCATACGCACTATATAATCTCAATCTTTTCTAAGTTACAATCGTTGCCGTACAGCTTCAAAAAGCAAGACGGAAGCACTCACAGACACATTCATAGAGTCTATTTTACCTTTCATTGGTATGAGAACATTGACATCGGCCGCATTGATCCACTCTTCACTTAGACCCGTGGACTCTGTACCTACGACAATGGCAGTAGGCACCGTAAAGTCCTGCGAATAACAAGAAACAGAAGTCTCAGACAATGTAGCACAAACGATACGTATCTTATTTTTTTTCAAAAAAGCAATGATGTCTGAGGTCGTTCCAGAAACCACTTTATTGGTAAATACTGCACCAACACTAGATCGAATAATATTTGGATTAAAAACGTCGGTGTTTGGATTTGCGATGACAAAAGCGTCCACACCGGCAGCATCTGCAGTCCGCAAAAGTGCGCCAATATTACCAGGTTTTTCAGGTGCTTCTGCTACTAGTAGTAAAGGTGATGGTTGATCAAAAACAATATTTCCTAGTTCTGATGGTTCGCTTTTGAAAATGGCAATCACACCTTCAGTTCCTTCTCTATATGCTATTTTATTATAGACTAGATTGGTCACTTCAATCATTTCGGTATCAAAAAGCACCTTACCATAGAGATCAAATAATTGATTGTAACCTACGATCGTCGGATTGAATAATATTGTTTTCGGTAGATAACCACCTTTGAGCGCTAATAATATTTCTCTTTGGCCTTCTACGACAAAAGAAGAAGACTCCTTTCTCAATCTTGACTTATCCGTCAATAAAACGATGTTTTTAATGAGTGGATTGGTAGGACTTGTTATGGATTTGATCATAAAAAATTGGAATTCTGCAAACAAGAATCATAAAATGAAGTATCAATCTTGCTTTTGATTAATTTTGAAGTGCAAAACTACGTTTTTTAAAACTGTTCAGAGAGAATTATGCAATTTTGCAATAATAAATTGACTTTTGTATTTCAATATTGAGTCAACACCGAAAACACAAATTGAGTGATAATCAGCTCTTTTCTACCCTAACCCTAAATGTAAACATCTGATTATAAATGAAGTAAGAATCAATATTTTCCATTTTGGTTATACTAAGGACTTTTCGAAGTACACTCAATATTATATATATTTAAACATCCAATCGTAACAATTATGGGATAAATATTGAAAAGCTCTTTTGTTTCAATGTTTTTGTTTCAGTAACTCTAATAAAAACCAATCCAATCAGTTTGTCATTAAAATTATAAAACTCATTGGCTACAATTTTTTGCGTGTGGATCAATTTTCCAGTAGCATCAAAATATTCTAATTGAAAATCGTTACAAATATCTTTTTGACAAGTGATATTAAACAAAGCTCCCACTTGATTAAAACTGAAAGAATCATTTTGTTGTGAACTCACATCTTCAGTTGATGTTGATATGTCAGTATTAATGTAATAAAGCTCCTTTCCAAGATTTTGGTAAAATTTTGCAAAGAAATACAATTTATTCCCAATGATGCCAATTGGATTAATACCATCACTAGAAAAGCTTTGATTAAAAGAATAAAAAACATCCATTGACTTTTTGGTAAAATCTATATGGTAAAATTTTCCATCCTTAGCCGTAGGTCCATTTGATGTAAAAAATAAATGATCAGCGTAGCCCACTAAATCATTAGGATTTAAATCATCCACATCAAATTCCTGTATATTGTCGACAGAACCATCAAAATGAATCACTTTAAAATTCCAACAAATATCACCACATTTTTCAACTGCTAAATACGCTGCATTTTTATTATTTTGGTAATAAAACTCTGTAATTCCAAATGATTCATGATTATAATTGGTAATATTTGAAGTATCCAGAGGACTGCCAGATAAAATATAATGACCACCTTTAAAGAAATACAAAATTAAACTATCTTGGCTATATTCTTTCAGAAATGGATATTTTTGTCTTGTAAAGGGAAGATTAATTTCCTTTTTTATAGTTTTGGATGTACTGTTATATCGATATACTTCAGAAACTGATGCATCATCACTATGGACTAAAACAACTACATCATTTGAGCCAATTTTCTTTAGATTTGTAACAAAAGACCCAGGGCGCACCTTTATCTTTGAGAGTAACGATAATGTTTTATTATTATAACTAAATACTTTTAGAGAGTCATTTGAAATATTGGAAAATACGACACCATCATCATATTTATCGCTTGAATAAATAGCAATATCAGTTCCTATTTTTTCTGTTCCAGAAGTTGTCCCATCCGAAATATAAACTTCATCTTTATACGTTGCTCTATTATTCAAAGATAAATATATTTTGGAGTTATTTCCGACCACAAAATTGTTAAATGTCCCATTGTATTCAAATATGAGTTTAGTGCCAGCTTCAGTTCCGTCTGTTTCCCAAAGTTGATTTAGAGTGTTATTGAATTGCTTCTTAAACAGTAGCTTACCTTTGTTTTCAAAAAATAGAATTTTGAAACTTTGACAGCTTCCAGGACAGAGTTGTGATATTAATTCAATTTCGCCGTTATGTAAAGAATATAAATCTCTTTTTCCACCAATATCTCCAATGAAAAAAATAATGTCACCTATCTGCAATGATGGGTGATTATAAAATGAACTTCCAATTGACCCTGGATTAATATCTTTTACCAAAACAGGAGATTGACTAAACAGCCCCAAGCTCAATATTAAAGTAAAGATGGGTAATAAAATATATTTCATAATAAAATTTTAATTTCTAATACTTTGTTTATAATTATTAAATCACATTAAACTTTAACTCAATTGGGGATAAATAGTTTAAAGAAAATTTTGAAACATTCTCATAGCTGAGAATTTACTCCTTTGGTACATTCAGGATCTTTGCCAAAGCACTTTTGGGAGATAAATCACGGTTCCAAAGCAAGGGATAATTGGTTCGATTTGGAATAGGATAATCATTTTTCCAAGACATTCCATCGTGAATACCCCAAAGCGCTACCCTATCCAACTTGTCGCGATGTTTATAAAATATCTGGAAAAGCGCTTCATATCGTTCGGCTTGTTGTTTTTCGATTTCACTAGGCAATCCATCTTTGTAAGGATCAAGAAATTTTTTAAATTCTTCTTGTTGAAACTGATCGTGCATCATACCTGTGCCGATGATTTGACCTTCTTTGGTCAATGGCAAAACATCTACATCAAGCTCCGTAATCATGACCTTTACACCAGCCGCAGCATAAGCGACAATGGCATCTTCGATATACTTATTTTCAGGAAAATTAAGTCCCCAATGACCTTGAATACCTACGCCATCAATACGAATTCCGGCAGCTTTCAACATTTTTATCATGCGGATGATGCCATCTCTTTTAGTTGGTCGCCACGCATTAAAGTCGTTATAATAAAGTTCAGTGTTGGGTGCATATTTAGCTGCGTATTCGAATGAAAGTCTTACCAGTTCATCACCATCTCCAATGCCTTCTACCCACTTGGTAGGTCGGTAAGAACCATCATCTGCGATCACTTCATTGACGACATCCCATGCGTGCACCTTGCCATGATAGCGAGATGCAACAACTTTAATATAGTCATGGAGTCTTGTTTTTACGTCTTCTTTGCTTTTGAGCTCGCCATTTTCGTGTTTAAAAAACCAGTCAGGACATTGATTATGCCAAACCAAGGTATGACCAATGATAAACAAATTATTTTTTTGTCCAAAATCCACATACGCATCCGCCTGCTCAAAATGATAAACATCAGGTGCAGGATTGATGATTTCTGCTTTCATGACATTTTCGGCAGTGATGCTATTAAAATGGGTTTTTACTATGGATTGACTCAGACTGTCTTTTCCAGATACAATGTCATCGTTAACAGCTACACCTATTTTAAATGCATCTTTATACACGGACTTTAGGTCTGTTAAAGCAGGTGACTTTTCTTTATCTTGCTGACAAGCAGTTAATAAAAGGATAAAGGAAATATAAGTAAAGAATCGAACCATGATTATTGATTTTTTAAGGCGTTGTAAATGTAGGAAAAAAGCATAAAATAGAACCATCTTGGAAAATTATATTATTTCCCTTAATATTGTGGTGTTGAAAACAGAAAAATGTATGAACATGAAATTAAGATTTAATTTTAGAAGACAAATCGCAACTGCTATTGCAATCTTTTTGATGTCAATAGGATTAAATGGCCAAACAATAGTTGACATTGAAGTAGATAAGATTTACATATACCAAGGGCAAATCGTTTTTTATAATGAAGGCGAAATCAATGAATATGTGTGTGGAATAGTCCCAATAAAGCAAAATGATTATCTAAATAAACTGATTATGCAATGTGAAATTGATGACATTGATATTAAGGACAATAAAATCATTGATGATGAAGAACTATTACAATTTTCCAAAATTTCAGAAATCAAAAACTGGGTAAAAAACAGAAAATTTGCAAATGATAAAAATAAATTAGACTCAAAATATAATTCATTCTTCCAACTCTATAACGATTATTTCTTTGTTGATTTAAAGTATGAAAACAAATACGATTCTAGTCCTTTCCCGAAATTTCAACAAGCCCAATTCCTTCGATATGTTTATGTAAGAATCAACAATCAATATCTTATCATCGGTCTATTAGATGAAGATTCAAGGATAATTGGCTATGTTATTCCTAGCAAAAATGGCGGATATATTGCAAAAGAAGATACCTTTACTTTCGAAGATGAAAAGAGGGTCGATTCAATAAATTTGACCAATTACATTAAATTCGAATCATTTTTCAGGATTAAAAAAGAAATGGGATTATTCCATTTTTACGACAAATTATTCAATGAAAAAATAATAGACAAAGCATTTGATAAGATTCGATTTATGACAAACTATATTGTTTGTTCTAACAAAAAGGAAATTGTAATTTATGACAAAGCCTTGAGAAACCTACATTTAAAAAACATTAAAGCTGCATTCGATTCTTTAGGAACTATTCATTGCATAATTGATAATAAAATTAGGTGGCTTGATCAATTAGGGAAATTCCATGATACCTTTCCTAATCCAAACTGGGGACTTTGTGGGAACTTTACCATAACAAAAAGAAATATAGTACAAGAAAGAGGAAATATTAAAGAAATTGAAGAATCTGAAAACTTTCCTTCAATTTTTATTAAAGAATCTACTCTAATAGCAAAAGATAAAATAGTTGATTCGTTAAAATTTTTAAACAATAAGTCAAGCCATATTTATAATGACTATTCAAAATTAAATGAAGTCTTTTCTTTTCCATATAATACCTATATAATTAATACGAAGTCTACATCTAAAATTGTTAACATCAACAACAAAAATGAAAATATAAAACGATCATTGATATACATGAGAAATGATTCTCTTCGAAATAAAATTAATGTTGACAGTATAAATAATTTAATTTTAAACTTCAAAGATGATATTGAAATCACGACGCTATTTGAAGGAGATATTGAAGCTTTTGGGTATTATCATCCTATCAGATATAAAGAAAATAATCTTTATGGTTATTATCCTCAAAACAAAAAGGCAAAATATGCAAAACTAGAGAAATTCAATTTTTTCTATGCTGAATTCGAATTACCCAATGGCAAAAAAGGCTGGCTTGATATTTATGGAAATGAATATTATCAGGATTAGAAATGAAATGATAGTTCGTTTACAAGGATTATTTGAATGTTTAATAAATCGAGCTGAAAAGCATCCTTGAAACTCTAATTCAATTTATTTTGTTATAAATGAATTAGTTAGATATTGTTCTTACTAATTTTGATAAGTCACAAAGTAAAATCATTTTATGTTAAAGCATCTTATCTTAATAATATTTCTATTTTCATCTATCATGATGACTGCCCAAGAAAAACAACAAAATTTTATTCTCAAAACCAATGTGCTTAATTTAATCATTATACCTTCTGTGCATCTCGAATTCCGAATTGCAGATAAATCTTCGGTTGTATTGAATTTTCATCGTGGTCGTTTAGTTTTTTTTAATGAAAACAACTGGATCAATGCGTCTATCGACTACAAAAAGTATTTTTCTCGAAAAACCAACTTAACGGGCTTCTATTTTTCACCAGGTTTCGCATATAATTATGATTACGATGATGTGAAACTAGATGAAGCGGGCAATATAATCAAATATGGCATCTCTAGTGTTGGTGGCATCGTCAGGATTGGATATCAGTTTGGGGTCAACGATCATTTCATCATAGATTTAGGCACAGGAGTGGTGTTTGATAAAGAAATAGAAGCCAATTATGAAGACAAAACCAATGCTGAACTAAGATTAATGGCTGGCGTTGGGTATAAATTCTGAAAGTGCCAATTAAAACCTAAAACTTATACTACTCAAAATCCTTTGACTTAAATATGGGGAATTATTGGATTCTCCCAAATTGATAATCAACCGTTTCCCTTGAGGGCGTAGGGTGAAACGGTTGATGATCATATTTTTTCAATTTTTAGAATAAACTCAAATAATCATTTATTTTTTATGCAAAATACTATTTCCAATCCTATGATTTTCTATGAAATCATTACATTTGTCACTTTGTAATTTCACTTCAAAGTCAAATAAAGTTTATGCCTTCTCATTTCTCCAAATTAGCAGTTTTAGTAATCTTTCTTTTTGGATGTTTTACCATTAATGCCCAAAAAACAGTCTATATTCCGTCGTTTATAACTAGCACGGGTATGGATCTTAATGACAATAATAGTCAATGGAGTTATGCTCGAAGTTTAGAAACAGACGATATTGTCATCTTTTGGGAACCAGGTTTTGGCGCTGATCCTGCTACTGCTCCGAGTCCATATAATATTGATATGCAAGCATTGATCGAAGAGTCAGAAAAATCGTTTGACGTGTATGTCGATTCATTAAAATTTGCCATCAAAGGATCTTCTGTGACAGACCAATACAAACTAATGGTATTTTTGCTGTACACCACTGATTGGGCAGCATTTGGATCAGGGCAAGATGATTTGGTTGGTTCGCTTTTTGTGAGTCCTGCTGCTGCAAATATCAAACATGTGGTCGCCCATGAGATCGGACACTGTTTCCAATACATCACTGGTTGCGATACAGATGGTGGATTCAGATATGGGTTTGGCGAAAACGGTGCAGGTGGTAATGGATTTTGGGAACAGTGTGCACAATGGAAGGCGTACAAAGTTTATCCCGAATTACAGTTCGTCGAAGGAGATTTTAATGAATATATCAAAAACAATCACCTACATGTCATCCATGAAAACCCGCGATATGCCAATTATTTTTTACCTGATTATTGGACTTACAAACGTGGCATAAACTTTATGGGAAAACTTTGGCGTGATGCTCGATATCCTGAAGATCCTGTAGAAGCATACCAAAGACTTAACGATATAGATCAAGAAACTTTTAATGATGAGATGTATGATCATGCTGCTAGATTGACAACATGGGATTTGCCTGCATTGCTACCTTATGGCAAAGATCACATAAATAAAAGAGCGCAAGTCAAAATGAATCTTGTAGCGGATGATTTCTGGCAGATAGATCCAAGTGTTTGTATCGAAAATTATGGTTACAATAGTATCAAATTGGTAGTTCCGACATCTGAAACAGAAGTAAAAGTGACCTTCAAAGGACTAGCAGGTGAAAATGGTTTTAGAGCCATCAATATAGACCAAGCAGGATGGAAGTTTGGGTTTGTTGCCTTACTAAAAGATGGCACTCGTGTCTATAGTGATATCGGTGATGCTAAATATGCTAATGGTACAAATCCACTAACCGAGTTAAGTTTTGTTTGTCCTGAAAACTGTACCAATTTATGGTTGGTCGTGTCAGGTTCGCCACAGCAATATTGGAGACATGAATGGGATGATGACAATTCCAATGATGAACAATGGCCTTATCAGGTCAAGTTTGAAAATACCAATTTATTTGGCAAGTCATTTGGCCCACTAAAAGATATGGAACTA
Organism: Saprospiraceae bacterium UBA7687; assembly: GCA_002482845.1. Taxonomy (GTDB): domain Bacteria; phylum Bacteroidota; class Bacteroidia; order Chitinophagales; family Saprospiraceae; genus OLB9. The sequence goes on along the minus strand of DLGT01000059.1, from coordinate 2,616 downwards.
ACGCATGACATCATCATGGAACCAAGGTCAACGTATGATCCAGAAACCATTTCTTTAAACACTAGTTTGATCGAACAAGCATTTGCCTTACCTGCATCAGAAATTGGTCAATATCTAGGTGATGAAATAAAGTATTACGCGATCAATCCTGACGGTGCTTTAGATAGCAATTCGACAGCATTTTATCCAGGACATTGGTTTGACGATGAAGGTAAAGTCACCAATTGGGGCAAAAACTCTTATTTGTATTCAGAACTAAATATCAATGATTTACGTGTCAGAATTGGACAATTTCCTGATTTGTGCCAAAACGGTGATGAGTTTACCATTCGTCAAGCGCTCATCTATAAACGAAGTGAAACAGATACCGCAAGATTGACCATGACCTTTCATGTGACCATCAAAGATGAGACATCGAGCATTCAGGATAATGGTTCAGCTAAAAAACTGAACATCTTCCCAAATCCTTCATCAAATACAATCTCGTGGAATAGTGAAGATTATTATATCTTAAGTGATATACGCGGTGTACAATTGATAAATGGTTATGGCAACTCTTTGAATGTAACAGCTTACGCTAGTGGGTTGTACTTATTGAAGATTGGGAATGAAGTGGTTAAGGTGGTGAAAATATAAAAAAAGGGAGCTAAACTTGCGTCTAGCTCCCTTTTTATGCCAATTATCTTTTAGACTTATTTAGCACAATTAGCTTCATAATCTACTATCATTTCCAATGCTGCTGCTGCTAGAGCTTCACCTCTTAACATTGAGCTTTTAATCATAGATTTCAATCCTTTTACTGGTTGTTTTGTATATTTTTTATCTTCGTATTTTTTAACTACGAATTCACAATCTTTAAAGAATTTTTTGATATTTATATCATCAAAAGCTTTTGCTTTTTCTTCACCTTTTTCTATAAGAATATCATAAGTGGTTTTACACTCTTCTATGAATGCAGCCATATTTTTTGCTTCAGCTTCACCTGAAGTAACATAAAAGTCTGGTGGTGAACTGTAAAATCTATATAAAGAAATTTTACCTTCTCTGTACACTTCTGCAAAATGTTTGGTTTGTGTTGCACTTTTAAGCGCACCAAGTCCTGCAGTTAATGTGTTGCCTTCAGCTTGATTATTATTTGTGTAAGAAACAAGTACGTATCTTTTACCTGCGTACCCATACTCAACTGCTTCACCTGGCTTGAGTTCAGACTTGTCACTTTTTTTAACCTTTTCTTTGTTTAACATCTCTTTATCAAAAAACTTGATCGTTTCCTGAAAGCTCCAAGGGTGGTTAATGTTTTTCACTTCGATGATACCTTCTTTTCTATCACCGTTTTTCATAATTACATAGCCTTCAAACTGATTGTCTTTTAGGGCTTGCTGAGAAAAACAAACGCCATTTACAAGGACAAATAAAAATAATAAAAGAATTTTGTTCATTTCTGATAATTTTAATTTTTAAATAATGCGCGAAGATAAAATTTAATTAGTAATAAATCAAATTGTAAAAGCAACATTATATTAAATTAATTAAAAGTTCATATTCCAATTAAATATTACATAATTCTATTTTGAATGTAAGCAAAAGAAGATCACCATACCTGATGCACATCTCCTTTAATATATTGATCATACACTGACTTGATAAACAACATATCATCTGCACTAATTTGCGGAAGATCAGCTGCCAAAAGATTGTTTTCTGCTTGGGATGGACTTGATGCACCTGGTATCACACAACTTACTGCATCGTACATTAACACCCATTTGATAGCCAACAACGCAAGGTTCGTATCTCCAAAATGATCTTTTAGTATGCGTACTGCTTCTAGACCTTTGTCATAATTGATACCCGAAAATGTTTCTCCTTTGTCAAATGCATCACCATTGCGATTAAACGTGCGATGATCGTCTGCACCGAAAGTGGTATTGGCGCTGTAAGTACCTGTCAAAAGCCCACTTGCTAGTGGAACTCTTACGATGATACCTACATTTTTATCTTTTGCGAGGTCAAAAAATAGTTCTGATGGTCGCTGTCTGAACATATTGAAAATAATCTGAATGGTGGTGACATTATCGTATTCCATCGCTTTGATGGCTTGTTCCACTTTTTCTACACTCACGCCAAGCGCACCGATTTTGCCTTCTGCTTTTAGTCTATCAAAAAGATCAAAAACTTCTGGTCTATAATACGTTTCCCAAGGTGGACAATGCAATTGAATCAAATCGATATGATCTACGCTAATATTTTGGAGACTATCTTCTACACTTTTACGAAGTGCTGTAAGTGTATAGGAAGCATCCACATGTGGTTGGAATTTTCTACCGCATTTAGTAGCAATATAAATCTTCTGTTGGTAAGATTTGACGGCTTTCCCTACTGCTTTTTCACTGAGTCCATCACTGTACACATCGGCAGTATCTATAAAATTTACGCCACTATCGATAGCAGTTTTTAAGATGGCTTCAGCATTGTTTGGATCAAAAGGGCTACCCCATTTACCACCTACTTGCCAGGTGCCGAGACTGATCTCCGAAATATTAAAATTGGTTTTACCTAAGGTTCTGTATATCATCTGTATATTTTTATTTGATTTTTAATTGTCAGATGGAATTC
>DLGT01000090.1:37192-61328 GCA_002482845.1 Saprospiraceae bacterium UBA7687 | reverse complement strand
AATTTAATGAGGCCAATGAAAGAGAAACGTCATTTTATCAATATTTTAAGAAATACAACTTTGATCCAGGCCTTGATTGGAAATGGGATTTTATTAGTGTTGCAGCTAATAGGTATTATAATAATAAATGTTTGAGTATAGCAGAAATATTTTTTGATATGAAATACAAAAATGAAATTAAATATAGGGACTATGATGGTATTATTGAGAGTTTTTAGAGGACATAAAAAAGTATTTGTAATTTTTTGGGGGCTGGTCGACATAATTCGAGACACAAAACATTTACATAATGAAAAATAAAGCATAGTACATCTTACCTTAGATTGAAATACTATATTTGTGTTTCAAAACTTATAGCTTAGTAAAATGCAAAACGAGAACAAATTAGATGGATTAAATCTTGCAGTAATAATATTGACTTTTTATGTTTTAGGCGCACTAGTAGTAGATTCTGTTACGAAATTGCCACCAGAAATATCAATTCTACTAATGTATTTTGATTATTTGATCTGCATTTTTTTCTTTTGTGAATTTGTATATAGATTTTGTAAATCTGGTGATAGGCTTTCATTTATGAAATGGGGTTGGGTTGATTTACTATCAAGTATTCCAATGGTTGACTTTTTAAGAGCAGGTAGACTTTTGAGATTAATTAGATTGCTAAGAGTGATTAGAGCATTCCGATCAAGCCAACAATTGTTAAACCACATATTCAAAAACAAAGCAAAAGGGACATTGACATCTGTATCAATTCTAGCTGTTTTAGTAATTATTTTTTCTGCCATCGCCATCTTACAAGTCGAAAATGATCCAAACAGCAATATAAAAACAGCAGAAGATGCTATTTGGTGGACTTATGCTACAATCACAACCGTGGGTTATGGTGATAAATACCCGGTTACCACTGAAGGGCGTTTATTGGCAATGTTGTTAATGACATTTGGTGTAGGTCTTTTTGGTACGTTTACAGCATATGTGGCATCAGTTTTTGTAGGAAATAATGTAGAAGAAAAGTAAAGTTTATTACAAATCTCATGAAAAATAAAAATCAAAATATTTTATTTTTTGATTTTCAATATTATTATTTATATTTGTTGATGATTCTTATTTATGAGAAGTAAATTCTAGAATAACTTACATTACACTTCATTTCAAAGTTATGGTGCATTCTAAATTTTTGTTTTTTATTGTAATTGCTTGTATTGGTTGTAGTACCTTTAAGGCTAGTGATAATATGTTTTGGGGTGAACTCGAATCAGGCCAAAACTATCTTCTTAGAAATCCAAATACGGAAGCTATATCAGATGGAGAATTGGATCCAGGTAGTATTGTACTTTTTGGAGAAAATGAAGGTGACTTCACTACCGTTTATTTAACTAATCCAAAGAAAAAAAATAATAAAATTAAGTACTATTTACATAAACCGAAGTATAATACTGTTACTGTAAATACTTCAAGCAATTTAGAAAGGCTGTTACACCCTAAAATTGAAACTAATAGATCCTATTCTACAGGAACAAGAGGTGGATGTTTTTACTTGAATGGAAGTAATAATAAGGTATATGTAGATAAATCATTCTGTCACTCAAATACATCATATTCTCTAGCGCCTTCATTAAATTCTTCAAGTTCTAAATCAACTGGTGGTTCAACGTATGTGAAAGGCCATTATAGAAAAACGAAGTCTGGTAAAACAGTTTATGTAAAACCTCATAGGAGGAAAAATTAATGATAGTAATTTAATTTTTTAAGTATAAGTATTGAAACCTTTTTCATAATTTAGAGCTTTAAAATGTCTAAAGACAAAGATCCAAATGAATATTGAAGATATTAGAAAACGAGTTGATGAACTAATTTTTAAGGCTGATCAAGTTTTATTAACAATTAGGCCTGGTCGTATAGGTCATGTTGTTTCATCTGAAGAATTTAGCGAATTTCGTTCAGCTTCTTTATCCTTTCTTAGAAATACATTTGGAACTGAACATCCATTTTATACAGAATTTAATATACAAACAATAAAAGCAACTCCTTATGATACCGAAGAAGGAAGGGGTATTTTAAAAGCTGCCAAACAAGAAATTGATGGTGGTTGGATATTCACTGTTAAGTCTTTAATATCAGCGGAAATTTTTTCTGATTTTTTAGAGATGTCTGAATATTTATTAAAAGAAGGATATAAAGATCCTGCAGCTGTTATGATAGGTAGTGTATTAGAAGAACATTTAAGGCAACTTTCTTTGAAAAATAATATAGAAGTTGTTAACATTAAAGATAGTAAACCAATGCCCAAAAGGGCAGATGCATTAAACTCAGAATTGGCATCAACCAGTATTTATAATAAACTTGATCAAAAGAGTGTAACTTCTTGGTTAGACTTAAGAAATAAGGCTGCTCATGGACATTATTCAGAATACACTAAAGAACAGGTAGAACTAATGTATCAAGGCGTTTTAAATTTTATTTCTAGAACAAGTTAGTTTGGCTTGTTAAAGTTTAGGGTATTAACTATTTTTTTAAGAAAATATTATTTTGTTTATGATTATTGATTATATTAATTTTTAATAAGTACAAACTAAAATTTATTATTTTTGTGAAATCTAAATTTTCACATTTTTTTAATTGTCAAACTTAAGTTTAATTTATGAAAATAACATGTATAGACAAAGAAATAAAAAAGGTATTTGAAACTGGGTATTATCGTATTCCTAGATTCCAGAGACCATACTCTTGGGAAAAAGAACAAATTATTGAATTTTGGAATGACACCATTAAGGAAAATGTAGCTGATTATTTTATTGGTTCAATTGTTGTGTTTAAAAAAAATGATGACTTATTTGGAATAGTTGACGGTCAACAACGTTTAACTACAATAACAATGATTTTATGCTCATTAAGAGATTTTTATATTAGCGAAACTTTAGAAAATTCAGCAAAAGGTGTTCATGTTCTTATTGAAAAAATAGATTTAAATAATGAAAGTAAGTTTGTATTACAAACAGAAACATCTTATCCATATTTTCAGGAACACATTCAAAAATATACAAACCCAGATATTGAAGTCGAGTTAGGAAATGAAGAACTTAACCTTAAAAATGGATTTGAGTTAATATCAAGATTTATTAGAACAGAAATTGATGCTATAAAATCCAATATTCAGATTCCGATAACCAAAAAGAAAGACTCAATTCAAGAAAAGTTAAATGAAATTAGAGACAGAACTCTAAAACTCAAAGTTATATATATAGAACTTGATGACGAAGACGATGCATATATAATTTTTGAAACTTTAAACACAAGAGGAAAAGACCTAAGCATTGGCGATTTAGTTAAAAATTATCTTACAAAAAATATTAAGCCAAGCAATAAAAGTGTTGACATGCCAAAAGACAAATGGAATATAATTCGTGCGAATATTGATAGCACTACTAAAGATTTAGACTTGGATACATTCCTTCTTCATGTTTGGCTATCTAAATATGAGTATACAACTGCAAAGACACTTTTTAAAAAATTAAAAACTTCAATAGATCCAACTCAATCTAAGGATTTTCTAGATAATTTGTTAATAGATAGTAACACTTATAAGAATATTTTTGATACAGATACAAGAAAATGGACAAGAAATGAATTGCCATTGAAAAACTCACTTGCAAATCTTTATGGTTTTGGAGTTACACAGCAAACACCAATGGTTTTATCAATTATGCGAGAATATTCAAAGCAGAATTTAAAATATAAATATGCAAAAGAAGCATTAGAAGCAATTGAACATTTTCATTACATTTTTACTGCAATTACTTCTCAAAGGTCTTCAGGAGGAATCGCAACAATGTATTCTACTTATGGTAGAAAATTGGCTAATGCAAAGGACGATCAAGAACGAATTTTAATTATTAGGGAATTAAGAAAAAAGATGAGAGAGAAAATTCCAACCTTAGATGAATTCATTTCAGCTTTTAAAACTTTAAAATTTACAAATGGAAATATTAAACATAAAAAAATAATTCAATATTCCTTAGCAAAATATGATAAACATTTTAATAGAAACGGGGCAACTTTAAATTATAGTTTAATGACAATAGAACACATTCTACCTCAAAACCCAATTAAAAAAGAAAAAGATCATGATGAATTTGTGGGGAAAATTGGAAATTTGATTCTAATTGATGATAAAATTAATAAAAAATTAGGTACGAAGAACTTTGTTGACAAAAAAAATATTTTGTTAGATACTAGTATTCATATTGATGAAATACTTAAACGTTCAACCGAATGGACGGTAAAAGAAATTGAAAATCGAACAATTGCAATTGCGACTAGTATTTTTAATGATGTATTTAAAATTTAATTTTACTTTATCAATTCAAAATGAAGCAAAACCAGAAAATTTTCATTTTTGTATAGGTTGTCAGTTTGTTTTTTCTAAGATTTCTAAATAAATAATAAAATAATTGATATGAAGTTAATATATGATCATGATGAATATCCGATGAAATTCGAATCATTAATTATTGGAATTTTTTCTATTAATAATCAAATTGGACAATGGAAGAACATGGACCCATTGGAATTTGCAAATGCAGATAGTTATGGTACATTGTTTATTAATGAAGATTCCCAAGAATTTATTGAAGGCAAAGTTATTTTAGCAGCAGCATTAGGAGCTTTAGCTTTTCAAGTCAAGCAAAAAGAAACGTTAATGAAAATTCGCATTTTAATTTTAAAATTTGCAAAGGCAAAAACGCAAAAAGATATTATGCTTTTAATCGATGAATCTATAAATCTTGTAAACTCTTTGATTTAATGTCAATTAAATTTCAAATTTGATTGAGCAAGTATCAATAATCATGTCAGCAATTGTAATTCGTGCAGATAAAAAAAAGTAAAAAGATCCTTTCTGAACTTGCCAAAAAACTTGGAGGAAGAGTGATTGACCTTAATGATGATCAATATGAAGATATTGCTTTGGGCAATCTGATGGATAAAGTGAAAACAAATGAGACGGTGGACAAAGAGACAATCAAGAAGAAATTAAAACAGAAATGATCATTGAGTTTGACAAATCTTTGAAAAGTCTTTTTGAGTTCTATTACCTTCAAACTAAAACTTATCAAAATACCTATTACTCACCCATCTATTATTCATGGCTATTTTTGTCCAATTGCCTTCTGTGGATATACTGAAGCAATTTGACCCCCTCGAATTGAAAAAATGTTATGCTTAGATTTGTTTGGGTTTAGTAATTTATTGGTAGTAAACTATTTTTGTTAAATACCACTCATTGAAAATTAGTGAAAACTCAAAGTAGTCATTATTTGAATTTGCCGTATTAATTGTCTTCGGTTTACTTAAAACATTAATTTTGTAAGGAGATAAGTTATCTATGATTATTTGTTTATCATGGCGTGGAAGATAAAATGTATAACTACAAGTATATATATGGTTACAAATATTTTGATGGCTATCCATTTCTATTTGATAAATAGGGTAGTTTATCCTAGATTGCTGAAAAGCCGTATCTTGCGAATACTTTGAGAAAAAGGATGTGAAATTTTCTGAGTTTTGGATGTTTTTTCGTGTAAATATGCTATTATCAACCCAAAATGATGAGCGCCAACTTAATGTTGAGTCAGATAAAAATTGCAAATAAATTGTATCATTGATGTCAGTTTTAATTTCTAAAGGTTTGACAAATATCATAGTTGAATCATTCAAAGGCGAAATTCTAATCATCAAACTATCGTTTAATATTATACTCTTTTCATTTATGAATTCAATCTTTTTTAAATCTAAGTACTCTTGATTCGTATAAAAGCCTTTTCTGTTACAGTCCTTTTTCGATTTCTCGATCCAAGTACTCCCTGAAAGTCGATGTTCATTAAAACAACCCTCGATAAACAAGATTATTCCAATAAAAGAAATAAAAGTTATGTAGCTCTTTATTCCTATCAGTTGGATTTTAAAATTCTGTGAAAACATTCTGCTTCATATTCTCAAAAGAAATACTATAATCAAAATATTCTTTGCCTAATGGTGTTCTAAACTCCCAAACACCAACTCTGTAGAATCGCTTAACATTATACATAACATAAGTTCGATCAGCCAAAGTTTCGATATCAATTTCTCTTACAAAGTTAGTAAAAGGGTAGGTGAATAACATTAGTTGACCTTTTATAGTATCTTTTTGACTCACATAAGTAAACAAATATTCAGTTTTTAATTTTTCAATAATTATATTTCCATCGTTAAGGCTATCTTTATATATATTCTTATCGTTAAAAGATGGGTAAATATACGGATTAGAAGCGGTTATAGGTATTCCAATCCCAGAATCTCTACCTTCATTTAGTTCTATTCTATAGATAGACAATAATTTTTTTGAAGCACAAGACATTGACAAAAAAATCAGAAGAAAAAATAATTTATCAAGTATTGCCATCTTTTATATATTCTATTTGTAACCAACTATTCCTGTTGCACATCCAAAAAAATGTTTTGTGACTCTAACATGTAAACCTTCTTCTTCTAAGAATGATTTAAATTGGTGGCAATTTTTAAAATGTTGACAATATACACCTATCATATTATAGTCAGATGAATTACCCATGAATATCCGACCAATAGTAGGAATTATGTATTTTAAATAAAACATGTAAGGTATTTTAAGTAATGTGTTTTCTGATTCAGATATTTCGATAAGTGATATTTGCCCGCCTGTTCGCAATATTCTACTCATTTCTTTAGCTAATGTTTTCTGCTTATCCATGGAAAAGGTTTTTAATCCAAAGGTTGAAATTATAAAATCGCCTGATTCTGACTTTATATCACTATTCAAAACATTCTGTTCAAGTATTTCAACTTGCCATTTTTTGTGTCTAGTTAAATTTAAACGTGCCTTTGTATTCATTTCTGATGAAATATCCAATCCGATTATTTTGGTATTTGATTCCTTTAAGATCAAATGCCAACTTTCTCCCATACCAGACATTAAGTCATAACCTACTTTTATATCATCAGTCCAATTGATTCCTTTAACACATTTTTTTCTCCACCGTTCCGTAAATCCAAAAGAAGATATATAGTTGGTAATGCCATAAGTTTTTGACATCCTGTCAAATAAACTTTTCACAAAATTGTCATCATATATTTTTTGATTTTCATTCATACTATTGATATATGTAATTCAGGTTATTCAGATTTAATTTCATTCAATATCTCTATAGCTTTTTCCTTGACATATATATTTTCATCGTTTAGGTAGGCTTCACACAGTTTTATTAATCTTTCTTTATCGAATGGATTTCTTGCACTCAATAAAATCCAGTATCTTTCAAGAAAACAGTCAATATTGTTTTTTGATAGCAAGAATTGTAAGGCATCATCCGTATTCTTTGAAATAATTATTGATATTGCTAATTTTCTTATATCTCTTTCATTGTATACATTGTAGTTTTTTTCATCACAATTGCATATGTCGTTTGCAGCTATTTTTAATAAATTATAGACTGAATCATCATAAGAGAATTTTCTTAGTAAATGTAGAATCCTATATCTTGGTAAGTTCATATTGTATTTATAAGATCTTAATAGAAAAGGTATAATACGCTCATCATTTAAATCACTTAGTTTTTCCATATTTTCAAAGAGTTTTTTACTCTTTGGGATATAGCTTTCTTCTCCTTTTTCTAATCCCCACAAGGTTACTATCCTTCCTTCAGTCTCGGCTTCAATTTCTTTAGTTAAGTTGTTGATATATTTCCCCAATCTTATGCTATCTTTTATTATGATAAAAGACGCATTAGCTTCTTTTGTAATAACTTTTAAAGCTTTAGGCCTTGAGTTATCATTTTCATAACGAATTTGTGTTGACATTTGAATGTCTTTTGTTGCCACTATTTGGTATTTTCCAGGTTCTTTGATGTTTGACCATTGAGGAATAAACAACTGATATTTCTGTTTTGATTTGGAATATAAAATATCAAACTTATTTTTCTGAATTAAACCATGCGTACCGCCCATTCCAAAAATTTCTTGATGTTCATTTATAATTTTCAAATCAAAGTTGTCTAGTCTGCCACCTAACAAAGAGTCTTTGCTTTGATCAATTTCAACGTCTATCTTTGATCCATTAAATATATTAAAAGTAACATAAAAAGGCTCTCCTAGTAAAAACGTATCACGTTCCAGTTCGATGGAAGCTTCTAATCCATCTGCAACGAATTTGCTCAACTTACTAGTAGCACATTGGGAAAAGAGAACAGCTAGGAAGATGTAGAAGGAAATATTTAATCTAATCATTATAATTTTAAATTCAGTCAGCATGTATTGATTAAAAATAAATTATCTTGGATATAAATACGGAAATCAAAGATTACTAGCAAATGTACAAAAGAAACGATTGTGTTTTTACCTTTTCATTTATAAAAAAGAATCAATTTTTTTGAAGCTAACATTTCGCTGTTTCATTTATAGAAGTAAAGATCTAATAACCAAGTGATGCCTTTATATTTCATTTTACACAGTTTGTTAACTTTACTTTTGTACTTTGAGTTAATTTATTTTTATACTTTTGTGGGCAGAATTATTATCAAACAATTATAATCTCTTTAAAAGACACAAAACATGACAAAATTTTTATTCTCATTATTTGTTATCATTTTCTATACAAATATTATTTTTAGTCAAGATTTTATTACATACAATTTTAGTGCTCTAGAGGGTGGCCAAGGATATTCTGCATTAGCAGACATGGATGGTGATGGTAATATAGATATTGTGACAAATGCTGTAAACAAGATTGATATTTATCATCACGATGGTACTTTACCTATTAATCTAGCATCAATAAGTGTTGTCCCATCAAGTTCATACCGTGCTTTAATCTCTCTTGTCGATAAGGATGGCGATGGAGACATGGACATATTAGCTGCAAGGAATAACAAAATTATCTATATTGTTAACAATAGTACACCGGGAAACTTTTTATTTGAAATTGAATCATTGCCTATAGAATTTACCACGACTTTCCCGCAATTATTAGGTGCAGATTTTGATAAAGATGGAAAAATTGATATATTAGTTGGTGACCAGACAGGTAGAATCAAAGTATATTATAACAGAAATGATACCTATTCAGAATATGATGTAGACTATATTTTACCAGCTCCAGATGAAGCAAATTTACAGGTACTAAAGATAGCTGATATTAACAGTGATGGATTGTTAGATATTGTTGCGGGATCATTATTTGCAGTGAAAAAAGGTCTGATGGTTTATTTTAATGGAGGACAAAGCTTTACGCCATTTGTTATTTCTGAAAAACATTCATTTGGTGATATTCAAGTTGTCGATTTCGACGATGATGGGGATTTAGATGTTTTAACAAGTGGGGTGATTGAATTTACGAAATATCAAATTGATCTTTGGGTAAACAATCTTCAAACTACCAATAAATTTGAATTAAAGAATTTAATTAAAAGTCAGCAATATTTTGATGGATTTAATGTCTTAGATATTAATAATGATGGTGTATTAGATCTTGTGGTAGGTCTTGGTGCATTTTCATCATTCCCTAGTGGGTTATCTGTATATATATCCAATGGAGAACCGAATAATCTAATATATACTGAGATTAAAATCCCTAATTTTCCTGCTCAAACTGTTGTGGAAAGAGTTTTAATGGCGGATTTTGATAATGATGGTGACCAAGATTTTTTTCATGGTACAAGAAATATATGGGTAGAAAATAAATTTGGCACTTCATCAACTATTGATAATCAATCAGCCTTTGACCTTCATTTATCACCAAATCCAGTATCTGATTTACTTACCGTAAAAGTCAGTGCAGAATTTGGTTCTAGTATTATGATTTGTGATATGGTTGGTAATGTAATAAAAGAATATAAAACGCCCAAAAGCATAATTTCAGAAAAGGGATGGAATATAGATGTTTCAAATTTGCATTCTGGACTTTATTTCTTACAAATACTTACACCTTCTGGTAAAGTTACTAAGTCATTTGTTAAGATGTAGATAGCTAGATATTATCTACTAACAAATACATAAATGCCATATAACAATATACGTTGTATGGCATTTATGTTTGGGTTATCAGCTAGAACATAGATTATATCACTTCATGACCATGACATCGCCTACATGGGTCCGTAAACTACCATCTTTAAGTTTTACTACTGCTTTCCATATATAAACACCTTGCACCACTTCTTTTCCATTATATTTACCGTCCCATCCTAGTTCAGGAACATTGGCTGAAAAGTTTTCTTTTGCAAATATTACATTGCCCCATCTGTCATAAATGGCAAGAGAAGTGATTTGTATGGAAACGTTATTGCTATAACCTGTAAAGAATGCATTGATACCTATTGGAGAAATGATATTTGGAAAAAATACCTCTGAATTGTCATTGATGGTGAGATGTAAATAATGAATAGAATCGCACGATATTTCAGATCTAAATGTTTCAGCGTATATACCTGTAGAATCGTAGGTTTGATTATTGATAGACCAATAATATGGTTCAGTCGCAATTACGGTATCTCGAAATTCAAATTCAGGATGAATCACTAAGTCCAAAGTAAAGATAGAGTCACATCCTTCGGCCGTCTTTAGTGGCAACTTGTATGTGCCGGTTTGTGTATATCGTTGCTGTGTCAAAGGCCATACAAACTGCGCACAAGCTTCTGCATCGGTGAAGAATGCGTACTCAGGATGAATGACAAGTTCTAGTGTATAGGTAGAGTCACATCCTAAAGCATTCGTGTATCGTTCTGTATAAGTGCCTGAAGATGTGTAAGTTTTGCCATTGATAGGCCAAAGATATTGCTGACATGCCGCCTGAAGGGAATTTGATTTATTACCAGAAATGGTCAGATTCAAAGTGATGGTAGAGTCACATCCATATTGATTTTGTAAGCCAAAAATATAACTGCCGCTAGTCGTTAATGTTTGGTCTAAAAAATTAAGACTGTCACATGCTGTCAGATTAAAACTTAAGGCATTAGAAGGATGAACAGTCAGAAGAAGTGTGGTAAGTGAGTCGCATCCATAGATGTTTTGAGTTTGATGGGCATACATGCCACTTTCGGTAAATGTTTGATCATTCCATTGGTAAGAGTCACAAGCTGTTTGTTGGGTTATTATCTCATCAGGTTGATAAATATTAAGTTGTAACGTAGCCAAACTATCACAGCCTTTGGCGTTGGATGTTTGATATACGTAAGTTCCACTAATGTCATAAGATTGACCATTCCAACTGTATTCTTTGCAAGCATTGATCTCCGATATTGAGGTCGATGTTTTATGTATGGTCAATGCTAAAGAAACTAGACTGTCACATCCAAAGATATTTTGAGTAGGATACACATAAAGACCTGATTCATCATAAGTCATGTTTTTCCATAAGAATGAGTCACAGGCAGTATGTGTTATTGTAGATGCTGTAGATGGATGAATGATGAGTTGAAGTGTAGCAATAGAATCACAACCATTGATACTCTGACCATTAAAGGTGTATGCTCCTTCTGTATCATATGTCTGCCCATTCCAATCGTAACTATCACAGGCAGTTACATTTTGTTGGGTACGGATAATGTCGCTGATCGTAAGATCGAGTGTCACTGTACTGTCGCATCCATATCTAGTCTGCGTTTTGTAAATGTAAATACCTGATTCAGTATAATTTTGTCCGTTCCATTCGTAGTTGTAACATGCAGCTTGAACGAGTTCGGTTTTTGCTGACGGATAGACTTTTAAGTCAAGCGTTACGGTGGAATCACAATTGTGTATGTTTTGAGTTTTGTATGTATATATGCCACTGTTGGTATATGTTTGACCATTCCAGAAGTAGCTATCGCAACTTTGTTGGGTTTGACTGATATTGTTTGAAGAAAAGACATTGAGGTTTAAGGTAGTGATAGAGTCACAACCATTGACACTTAGGGTTTGATGAGTGTAAACGCCATCGGTTGTATAAGTTTGTCCATTCCAATCATAGGAGTCACATACTGAGGTGGTTAAACTTTCTGTTTTGACATTGCTGACATTTAGTTCGAGTGCTACAATCAAACTATCACAGCCAGTTTTATCCGATACCTCATGATAATATGTGCCAGATGATACGAGCGTTTCGTTATAAAATGTAAAACTGTCTCCTTCACAAATCTCTTCTGTTGTCCTAGTGATCTTGGGTGCCATTGCAATAAATACATTGTCGGTATAGTCACATTCGTCGATGAGGTAATTAGATGAATCAGCTACTGTGATTGGGAATTGATCGGTATTTATGATCATAAAAATTGAAGTCAAATCACTAGATCCAAAAGAGTAGGAGAGACCTGATATGGTATCACCAGCCAGTAGATCAGTAGTTGTATTATAAACGCCCACTAGCGATCCGCCTGCTTCAGGATTGCCATTATAAAAAGCTACGGGTAGACCTTTTAGTGCTGAAGCAGAGGCATCAGCTTTGTTATTGATACTAAAATGAACATTATATTTTTGTGTATTCACATCAAAGTCCACACAATGTATTTCTGCCGAAAGGGATGCTGCTTCTAGTGCTACGTTGCCATCTTCATCAATGAGCGATTCTTGCAACATAAAATTGTTATATTTTCCATTTTTGAAGGTGGCAGGATTTTCCATAAATTGTGGTACTGTGCCATCATCATTGATGAAGAGCGGATTGTATGCATATTGGTTCCATATTTTCCGAGCTGGCGCCCATATTTCTCCAGATGGTGGACCATAAATAGCTAATTTTGATACAAAATATCCAATATTTCCTACCCAATGGATTTTTTCCACACAAGAAAGACAAATTAATGATTGACTTTTATTTCCGATGATCCTAAAGTTTCCAAAATTTTCACATTTTATGGAATCTATAGGAGTCATGTTTCCATCGATTTCATTATAGATAATTGTTCGATTATACCTATTGACAAAAATTTCCATTAAACCATCGTTATTGAAATCAAATGCATTTGCAACATTGTTATAAAAGTGATTCACCGCATTAACTTCCCAAGTTTTGTTTAGGGATGAAGTGCTCTTGTCAAACTTGAAACACAAAATTTTTGAATCAACTCCTATTAGAATAGATTTTTCTCCAGTACTAGCTAGGTCATAAACATGTGCAGGACTAACAGGATATGAACTATTATCATCATATTGAAAGGTAACACTTGCAAATACTTTTGGGACATTATTTAGGAAGTTATAAATGTAAAACCCGATTCTATTATTGCTTTCGGGTCGAGTTACAATAATATCTAAGATACCATCTTCATCTATATCAGCTATGGATGTATAACCATCAGAGAAACCATTCGTTAGTTGGTATGGTGTCATCGTATTTCCACTTAAGCCATTTGTGTTTACAATATCTACAGTGTACACCGTATTGCCAGCAGCTAATTCTAAATTTCCATATCCATTAAAATCACCTGCAATTGTTATAGAAGCATAATTTAATGACAATCCACGACCAAAATTGCCTCCATCAGCCAAAAGAACACCTGTTTGCGCATTGAAAATTTTATTTGCATAAAATACTTCAGGAATACCATCCTGATTAAAATCTGCTAAACTCAAAGTACCACCAAAATTAAAAAAAGAAGAATGGGCTGTAGTATCTGAGACCCATTTTATAGTTCCATCCAAATTATAACAAATTAACCTATTTAGTAAATCTGGTGGATTTTGATTACTATCTGAAACGATAATTATTTCTGGAATACCATCATTATCAATGTCTCCACCCACATAAGCGCATGGTAGATGTACAAAATTTATAGTATTTAGTTTTTTCTTTGTTTTTCCAGTTTGCGAGTCAATAAAAAGGATAGAATTATTATAAAAATAAAAAAGAGTAGTTTTTCTTCCTTCACTGATCATGATCTCAGGTACACAGTCACCATCAATGTCTAATGAAAGTATTGGTGCATATTCAACGGTGTCGATTGATTGACGCAAACTATCAATTGCAAAAGGCCTTGGTTTTAGTTTTGAAATTTTGTAACATTTATCATCACAATAATAGTCGGTGTTGCGAGATTGAAAAAAACTATCATTCTTACTTTTCTTTTGAATGATTTGTGTAGGTTTTGAATCTGATAATAACTTTTTATCATGCAATTTGGTCGTATCTCTAATGAGATTGTCTTCTACATTTGTTGATGGTCCTATTATTTCTATTTTTGGATTTTCGTCCAAGCATTCGTTTTTCTCTCCTAAAAAACTCGTTTTAGTTTCTACAAATTTATCCCGACACTTTTGTAAAACTACATCTTTATGACTACTCCAACCATTAAAAATACAGACCGCAACAGCAATGAAATTTATCATGAAAGCAAATGATGTTGTATTTTTTAATGTATTCATAACGTGTATTGGTTTTACATCACAACGATAATTTTTGAATATTTTTAATGCACAGGTTTATGGTTGGGAAAGTTATTTAAATCATATCTTCAGCAAAGGATATTGTGTTTTAATATTGTAACATAGGCAAATATATGGTTTTAAAATGAAGGAGAGGGATAATATTGTAGTTTTTTTTCTGTATATATTGAATGTATCTTACTAATAATTTGAATCCTAGTTTAGAATAGCTGCTTTATCATCACTTTTTAAAACCCTTGGTATTCTTTAAAATATAACCCTTTAGACCATTAAGCTGACCACAGGGAAGGCTGATACCTTTTCAAAGTGCTCCCCAGTCGATTCTGTATCCCTTTCGACCATTTGACTTTGTTTCAATTATGATAAGGACAAAATTATGTCATTATTAAGATGTAGGAAATATAACTTTTGTTATATAAAACTGGGAAATTAGTTTTAAGTGGTTTCATTGGTTAGGGCGTTGGTTATAATTTGGAATTATATATGATGTTTTGAATTGGCATAATAGTTTAAAAAGGCCCGAATATAAATAAACCCAATGGTCATAAAACCATTAGTTCATATACATCGGGCCTAGGACATTAAGGATTATAGTTCACTTTTTTGTGACTTGAAAGCCAACATTCTTACTTGCTTGAACTGATGGCTACGGCTGCCATAGATACTTTTGACATAAGTTTTGACTTTCATGGCTATTGCGGTTAATCCATTATCAGGATGATATAAGACATTATTTCGCTCTCTGATAGCATTGCTGTAAATAGTGTGTGCATCAACCCAAGCAGTTTTGGAGCTTTCTAGTTCGTTTACACGTGTTTTTAACTGAGGTACTTTTAGATCATTTTCATTCGGATCGTAGTGACTTGCTTGCTCTAGAATGGGGATCATATTTGCTAAGTGATCCTTCATCCTGTCGTAGGATTGTTGTGATGTTGAGATACTTCTCGGAGTCATCGTATCGGCGGTCTCTTCAGTGTCTTTGGTATTCTTTTTGGAAGACATACCTTGTACTTTTTTGTTGACACCTTTGGCGTCATCAATGGTCAACTTGGAAGCACCAGATGCAATCAATGCATTGATGATTCGTGTAGATAGCGGTTTGATGTCAACGAAAGCATCGCGACGATCATTAATGGCATTGTCAAAACTCGTTTTCTGAGTTTTGAAGGTGGACAGTGCAGTTTGCGCAGCGGCATAGGTAGCCTGTAGCTGTGCAACAGTAAGTTGTGAATTACTCGGATTGTAATCCGATCCATAAGACTGACAGTAAGATATCAAGTCTTCAAAGTGGGCAAGATTTTTAATGTGCCCGGTCTCAGCTTTTGACCCCATAGATAAATATGTATTTAAAAAAATTAATAATATCTGATGAACGAGCAAAATCGACTTTGTATTTATTATGGAAAAGTTAAAGTTTTGAACTTTAACATAATTTGGTGGATAGGGATAGGGAAAATATCAATTTGTCACTTAAAGGATATTGGAAGGATGAAAGGATATAGTAAGAGCGTTGGGGTTCAACATCTTTAGGGTTGGTTTTATGTACAGTGGTCATCAAACTACAGGATTCACCTGTAGTTATTCATATTTAAGCCTTTCAGGTTTGATAAATTTGCCAAAATCCCGAAGGGATTAAATATTAATAACTCTGCATAAAATGCAGGGACAATAACTCTAGATGAAATGCAGTAAAACCTAAAGGCAATACCACCTTAATCCTGAAGGGATTAAATATCAATAACTCTGTATGAAATGCAGTGTCCCAACTACACCAAAGGATCACAACCACAACGTGGTTGAATATATTTACATTAAGTATTTCTCATCAAACTCAATCTCATGTTCGTTTAGCAATTCAATAAATTCATCTTTGAAGGTCTTTGTTTATAACATATTTGATTAGTTTTTCTTTTTCCTTTATGCTATATGTAAAAGCACCATAGCCATCCTGCTAGCTTATAAAATCTAAAAACAAATTTTTCTCTTTAATATGCAAAGAACTAGCTACTTTTATGTCCTTTATCAAGGATGACAAGGATATTGTAGGATGAATGTGTGTTATGATGTGTATGTGATCTTCTACACCATTTATAATATACAAATGACATTTTTTATTTTTCAATAGGCCTGAAATGTATTTAAACAGCTCATCTCTGTTATTCTTGGTTAAGGTCTTTTCTCTGTTTTTTGTACTGAATACTATTTGATATAATAATTGGGTGTAGGTGCTCATTGCTTTACGTTTTATTTTATTCAACCCTTTTAGGGTTGTTTTTATTCACGATATTACAAATCCATAGGTAAAACCTATGGCTATTTATGTTTAAGCCCTTCAGGCTTGATTACCTCCATAAAATACCACCTAATCCTGAAGGGATTAAATTCAATTAATGTACTAGTAGGAATTGCTTAATGGGCACCATTGCAAGGTGATCATCAGTCGATGCTGTTGAAATGATTATATAATACTAGCCCAATCAAAAGCAGGCCCAATGTCGGTTTTTTCAGTTCGGCAATTAACATGACTTGCAATGCCATTGTATTGGGTAAAGGTAATATCATACATTTTCTGATATCTATTGGCTTCTAATACCAAGGTGTATGGGATATTATATTTTTCTGTAAGGATTTTATTTTATTCAACCCTTTCAGGGTTGTTTTTGTTCATGATATTACAAATCCATAGGTAAAACCTATGGCTATTTATGTTTAAGCCCTTCAGGCTTGAATACCTCCATAATATACCGAAGATGTTAGATGTTAATAATGGTGTATGCAGTGTAATCCAAAGAAAATACCACCCAATCCTGAAGGGATTAAATATTAATAACTCAGCATGAAATGCAGGGGCAATAACTCTGTATGAAATGCTGAGTTAATAAACCCATACTACACAACCATGAAGTGGTTGAATAATTTTCAAGGTGCTATACAGTTGATTTTATTTAACCTTAGCCATCGAGAGAAGTGCTCCGCTTACTCATCCCTAAAAGGACTTCTGATCACATATTGCTCTTCAGGTTTGACCAGGCCCAATACAAAATCTACTGTTTTATTTAGCATTGTATTGGTATGTTTTAGATATAGGAACATTTCGTAGGGGATAGCGCCTACCGTAGATTTTATCTCCACAGCCGTTCTCGACATATCTATTTGTGCTACTTTTTTGTCTATACCTTCCCTTACTAGATCATAGAGCATATTAAGGTAAAGTTGGTTTTCTTGTAAGTACACAGGGTCGTAACCGAGGAAATGTGCATCTAAGACATCATAGTTTTTGATACTCGTAAAGAAGGCTACCATCTTATCATCTAGCCAGTACGTTGTAAAAGTCATTTTGTCTCCAAGTGCCGCTTTTAGATTTTCGAAGTATTGTTCGTGGAGAACAAAGGCATTAAAATCTGCTTGGTCTGATACGTTTTTATATAACGCGTGTATGACTTTGCGATGGGTAGCAATGTCTTCTTCTTGGAAGACTACTTTTTTGATATTGGTTGCTTTTTGCATGGCCTTTCTGGCCCGGACCCTATATTTTGATTTCATATCTTCAAGATAATCGTCAAAATTTTTCCAATTAGGATCTAGATTTAAGATCATCTTGGGTTGGACCGTAAATTTGGTGTAATCAGCTTGGTGTTCCGCTTTGACGGGAATGTCTTGACTAAAAAAGTCCTTGACCAAGACTAAACCTGGTTTGATGTTAAGCGTATTTAGATAATCTATTAGTTTGTCTATCGCTTTTCGGACGATATTAAACTGATCATCTCTAGGCACCGTATCTTTAAAGTAAAAGCCATACTTGCCTGTCAAAAGCAGATTGCCACAAACGATGGTTTCGAAGTTGATGGCATTGACCACAGCTTGTTTGATAGGGTAGGCAAGGAGCGACATGGTCGAGTTCTGATCAGCTTTCTGGTAACGAAGATTTTCTCTGAGTTTTACAGATTTAGATTGGAAATAGATGATACCTACCGGATTGTCACTGTCTTTTACGATGGCGTAGTAAGGTTTTATACCAGATGCAGGATAAGTCTCCACACACCTAAGGAATTCAGCACTGTAAAAAATGTCATGCGCAGAAGATATGACAGACCATGCTTCTTCCACACCATTGATAGAATCAAAAATTTCTATATCATACTTTTGGTCTAGTGAAGCAGCTCCTTGTAGAAGATGTTTTTTACAGAATGTTTTTGACAGTAAAGTCATTCAGTTGATTGATGAAAAATTGCTTTAAATAATGGATTAGTGCTCTGTCTAGATAAAGAACTTAATGAAATGCGGCTCTTTTTCCAAATCTCAGCGTTAAAAATACTCGCAGTAGCTACTGCTATGACTGCGTTTTTTGCCTTGATCTTTGAAAAAAATAGCTCGCATTATGATTTTACTTATTATCTTGACAGAGCACTTAGTATAAATGTAAAAATAGGAAATATTGTTTTGATATCTAGATGAGAATGTGAAATTTATCGATAGAAAGTATATAATTCATAAGATGATATTAGTAATTACTATAACCTTGTAAGGGTGAAATATTTATAACGATGGATGAAAATCCATCGTTATAGTGCAAGACGAAACTTAATTTTGGCGCTATTTTTGCTCGAAAGTTGCAAAAATCGTGACAAAATTATTTGAAAGATGGAATAAATTTTTATCTAATTGATTTTTCTTTGAAAATAATGAGTACAAACCTTAATTTGTTGTCTTTAAGGTATAGGTTTATATATTTATGTAAATATTAACATGAGTGATTAAACCTTTTGTGTTTCGAAGGTCTAACTTCAGTTTTCGGTTCTTAACAATCATAAAAACAACTTTTATGGCATTATTTGACAAATATTCAGGTCCATGGTCTAAGCATCTTGCCGCTCATCTATTAAGAAGAACGACTTTTGGTGCCAATTGGGAAAACATAAGTACTTTCGGTAATCTTACTTTGAGTCAATGCATCGAGCGACTTTTTGAAGATTTGCCAGCGCCAGCGCCTCCTATTAACATCAATTATGATCTTGATCCCGATGTGCCCATAGGAGAGACTTGGGTAGACAAAGGTGCCACAGGCAATGTGAATGGATATAGAACGACGTCACTTCGTACATGGTCCTTCGAACAAATGATCAATAGTCGGCCGAATATTCGTGAGAAAATGACGCTTTTCTGGCATAATCACTTTGTCACGGCAGATATCAATGACCCTAGATATTCATATAAATATATAGCTTTGCTGAGATCACAAGCTTTGGGCAATTTTAAACAACTGACCAAAGATATTACCATTGATCCAGCGATGCTCAATTATCTAAATGGAAGAGATAATACTCGACAAGCACCCAATGAAAATTATGCTAGAGAGTTGATGGAATTATTTACCCTCGGCAAAGGCGATCAAGTTGGTCCGGGCGATTATACTACCTTTACAGAGGAAGATGTAAAAGAAGTAGCAAAATGTCTGACAGGGTGGATCGATGTTAGAAATAACCTTCCTATTAGGACGGAGTTTAGAGTGGCGCGACATGATACAACGAATAAAACCTTATCGCACAGATTCGGCAATGCGGTCATCAATAATGCAGGCGATCAAGAATATAAAAATCTGATAGATATTATATTTACAAAAGAAGAAGTATCTCTTTTTATTGCTAGAAAGTTGTACAGATGGTTTGTATATTTCACTATCGATGAAAATATAGAATCTCAAATCATCGAGCCTATGGCAGCCTTGATTAGAGAAAATGACTACAATCTGGTTCCAGCGATCAAAGCATTATTGTCCAGCGAATACTTTTATGACGAGTGTGTCATCGGTGGCATGATCAAAAATCCAGTGGACTTCTTGATCAATCCGATCAATCAGTTTGAAATGGTATTTCCAGCGGATGCATCTCAGAAACAAAGGATATTAAATACTCTATATCAATCTACTTTTGTGTTGCAAATGGCTATATTTCAAGCGCCATCTGTGGCAGGTTGGCAAGCATATTATCAAGCGCCATCCTATTACAGATTGTGGTTAAATGCTACATCCCTTCCGGCTAGACAATCATATAATGAAGCCATTGTCAATCAAGGTTTTCCTCAGGGACAAGCACGTATTCAGATCGATCCATTTCCAACTTTAGATAAGTTTGCAAATCCGACAGTTGTAGATGAAGTAATCCGATCTTTTGGCATCATCTTACATGCAAAACCCGTTGCAGATAATCAATTTGCCATACTAAAAAGTGAATTTTTGCTAGGATTGAATGAACAAACATGGACAGATGTGTACAACGCCTATAAAGCAGATCCGAGCAATGTCGGTAAGCGTCAAGCAGTACTGAATAGGGTGAGAAGTTTGCTTGTTTACATGATGCGCATGCCAGAATATCATTTGAGTTAATCCATCTATTTATTAACTCATATTCAACAACTTAATAAAAAAATAAAGATGCAACGTAGACAATTTTTACAGTCAGGTTCATTGATGTCGCTTCCTATATTATTGGGTGGAATGGAAGTTTCCGCTTTTGCTAAGTCCTCTTTGTTTAATCTCATTAACAATGATGATGATCGAGTATTAGTAATCATTCAGCTCAATGGTGGAAATGATGGACTCAATATGGTGATTCCCGTGGATCAATACCAAGGTTTGAGTGCCGTAAGACCTACACTTGTACTTCCTGAGTCATCGTTATTGAAAATGGTAGATAAAACAGCTTTGCACCCATCCATGAGTGGCTTGCATCGTTTGTATAATGATGGCAAGATGGCAGTGGTCCAATCTGTAGGTTATCCCAATCAAAATAGATCACACTTCAGATCGACAGATATATGGACTTCGGCATCAGCTTCTGATGAATTTTTGTCAACAGGATGGATAGGAAGGTATCTAGACCAACAATATCCTGGATATCCTGTGGGTTATCCCAATGAAGAAAATCCTGATCCATTTGCCATCACACTCGGTGCTGTAGTCTCCGAAACTTGCCAAGGTCCGATAGGTAATTTCAGTTATTCTTTGGTCAATCAAACCACTGTAAAATTAGTAACAGAAACTGTAGCTGCTACCAATGATACGACCTGTTATGGTATGGAATTGGATTTTATTAAAACAACCATCAAACAATCTAATGCCTACGCTGTCAATGTTTTAGAATCATTTGATAAAGGAAATAATATCTCAACTTATCCAGAAGGTAATAGACTTGCTGACCAACTAAAAGTTGTAGCTCAACTGATTTCAGGAGGACTTCGTACTAAAATATATGTGGTATCATTAGGAGGATTTGATACCCACGCCAATCAAGTAATGATAGGTGACACAGTCACAGGAGACCATGCAACACTTCTAGCCAATGTTTCTGACGCCGTAGCTGTATTTATGGAAGATTGTGCATCTTTGGGCATACAAGAAAGGGTAGTAGGTATGACATTCTCAGAATTTGGTCGTCAGATCAGAGCCAATAATAGTTATGGTACAGACCACGGAACAGCAGCACCATTGATTGTTTTTGGCAATTGTGTCAATCAAGGTGTCTATGGCGAAAATCCAGAAATCAGTGCAGACGTTGCCGCACAAGAAGGTGTTCCGATGCAGTTTGACTTTAGATCCGTATATGCAAGTTTGCTGATAGATTGGTTAGGTGCCAAAGAAGATGCAGTCAGAGAAGTTTTATTTGATGATTTTCAAAAGATACCATTTATAAAAGACTGTTCGGCGCCAAGTGCCACTGATGATACTCAAATTGTTATCCAAGCCAATGTCGCACCCAATCCTTGCCATCAATATACCTATCTTAACTTCGTCAATACAGGAAAACACGTGAACGTCACCATATTTGATGCCATCGGATCGCAAATAGAAGTCATCACGAATAAGACCTTGTCCACAGGAGCTCATGAGATTCAAATAAATACTCAATCGTTTACACCTGGTTCGTACTTCGTAAGAATAGCCATGGACCAAAAAGTAAAGACGCTGAAATTTGTGAAGCAATAGGTATTCTCTATTGGTATTGCAATCTGTGATTGCAAACATGATTATACTTCCAAATGAATTTGGAAGCCCATTAAATAAAAACGTGGCATCATATTTGCATTATTTATAATATCTCATTCCTAAAACATATCGTCCCTTGCAGATCACCATATTTGCACGGGATTTTTCATTTATATCGATATTATAACAAAGTATTTTGATCATTCACACTTTAAAAGCCTATCTTGCAAAGTAATAACACCTACAATGACCAAATATTTATTATATACTTTTATTGCTTTTAGTCTTTACAGTTGTAAACAATCGCTTAGTGAGTCCAAGATTTCACAACCTTATGATACAGCAGAGACAGAAATAGATACCTTAGTCGCTGAGAAAAAAGAAGCAGTAATTCCTGTTTTAGATACTGGGCTATATGATCAGAAAATGGCTTATTTATCTCACGATACCATTACATCCAAATGGCCACCAAAGACCGCTTATCCATTACCGGGAGCTATTTTGCCTTTTAATAGGGTCATCGCTTATTATGGGAATCTTTACACATCAGGAATGGGAATCTTAGGCCAAAAACCATCTGAAGATATGCTCGCTAAACTTCAAAGTGAAGTTGAATATTGGAATAAAGCAGACACCACAACTAAGGCCATTCCGGCATTGCATTATATAGCGGTCACTGCTCAAAAGTCACCGGGCAAAGGTGGCAAATACAGACTTAGAATGCCAGATACACAAATAGATCAGGTATTGGAATTGTCAAACTCAATTGACGCCATAACAATTCTTGATGTGCAAGTTGGACATAGTACACTTCAAGCAGAAATACCAGAATTAGAAAAGTACCTGTCTATGCCTGATATTCACTTAGGCATTGATCCTGAGTGGGCAATGAATACAGGTCATGTACCAGGTAAAAAGATAGGAAGTATGAATGCAGACGATATCAATTATTGTATAGCATACCTAGCAGATTTGGTTAAGAAAAAAAACTTGCCCCCTAAAATTCTTGTAGTCCACAGATTTACCAAAGGAATGGTGACCGAATATAAGAAGATCAAAACCTGTCCTGAAGTTCAAGTAGTTATGAGTATGGATGGATTCGGTTTCCCAGCTAAAAAGGTTAATTCCTATAAAAATGCCATCACTAATGAACCCGTACAATTTTCTGGTTTCAAATTGTTTTATAAAAATGATGTGCAATCGTCTCCACATAGATTGATGTCCGCAAAAGAAATTTTAAGTTTACACCCAAGACCCATTTACATTCAGTATCAGTGAGATAGGAGAGATGAATGATAAGTTATGAGAGATGAGAGATGAATGATGAAATATAAGATTGTATTTGAAATAAAAGCTACCACAATCCATCATTTAAGTCGCCTACAAGTCAATTATTACAAATATTAACATGCATATTTGTTGATTTCAAATGTATCATGTATGTTTACAGTAAGAATCCGACTTTGATGTACATCTATGTTGAATTCTCGTTTTTGATTACATTTTTTAAAACTAAACCACTTTGTCATGAAAAGCTTATTTTTATCTTTTATTACGCTACTTGGAATTTGCTACCTAACTTCAATTACATATGCGGCAACGCCATCATCTACAGTCTCTTCATTTGCAAAGGTTTTAAACACTAAGCACATTTGGTACACGGTTACGAGTAGTGGTTTTACGGGAGCAGTTAACTACGGTAGACATTCGATTGCCGAAGATAGCATT
>DLGT01000090.1:24738-37177 GCA_002482845.1 Saprospiraceae bacterium UBA7687 | reverse complement strand
CATTACTACCGTAGGATTTTATACTCTCAAGACAGTACGGGCAACAATTGGGAACTTACCAAAAAATATGCTAGAGAACTCGATGGTAAGTTGTGGTTACTCGATTCTATGAATAACGATGGTGAAGTATTGGTGATGGATATGAATCTAAAGGTGGGAGATTATTTAGCCATCAATCAAGGAGAAGACACTTTATATGTGATTTCTACAAAAATAATAAACGATTTTGCTGGCCAGTTGCGAAAGGTATTGGAATTGAGTTGCCATCCAGATGAACCACCATATATTACTTGGATAGAAGGAATAGGTCCGGCTCAAGGCGTATTTGAATCAGCTATGGGTTATTGTTACATAGATTTTGAGTATAATAATTTGACTTGTTTTTATTCGTATGGTACTTTAGTTTGGAAAAGTGAAACAATAAGTAGCTGCTGGGAAGAACCAATACCTCCTATCTCGTATTCTGATTTAGACCCTAAGTCTACATGGTATAGTACAACCTGGAAAGAAGAATTTGGTGGTCAAGCATGTGAATTAGGTATTAACACCATAAATGTAAGGTCAAACACCATTATAAAACAGCAGTGGAGCCAAATTTTAGGTGTTACGGATAATGGCATCTACCTGAGTGAAAGCACAGTTCCTTTTCATAAAAAGAATAATAAAATGTATTTCTACGAAGACGATCAATGGAAGCTACTTTACGATTTTACTGCCAAAGTAGGGGATACCGTCACGTACTATATTTCATCCAAAGCTGGATATTATCAACTTTACGGTCTATATCCTGATACGATTTATACAGGACCTTATCAATTGGTCATTGAGGAAATTGACTATGTATTTTCAGAATCAGGCCAACCACTAAAAAGATTTAAAACGGAGCAAATTCCTAATGGGAATTTAGAAAAACATTATATGGGTGATATTATTGAGAAAGTAGGCTCTACTTCTAAACTTTTCGGAAATTATGGTGTAATTTCTCTCCCAGAATGTAATAATGTGCCTAAACTTAGGTGTTTTGAAGAATTTCCAACTTTGCTCTACAAGCTTGTTCCAGAAGCGTGCGATACGGTTAGTTCCTTAAATGATCAGATGATCACAGGACTTTCCATTTATCCGAACCCTGGCATTGACCAATTGGTCATAAATAAAGATGGTCATGAAGGGCTATATTATCAAATTTACAGTATAACGGGAAGTCTTTTGACATCAGGTTCTATCGCTCCAAAACAACAAGGTTTGATTGACACAGCAACTTTGTATTCAGGTATGTATGTGGTTTCTATTCAAGATGATAAAGGACGTGTATTTATGGCAAAGTGGGTGAAGATGTAGTATCTAATTAATTCAAGCCCATGCAGGTTTGTTTTTTTAGTCATTTTTACCGTAGGTTACACCAACGGTTATTAAAATTAAAGCCTTTTCAGGCTTTATAATGATAAATCCACTCCGAAAACATTAATTCACTGACAATCAACCGTTTTTAACCCTGCCCTTTAAGGGAAACACCCCTGCCCCTAAAGGGGTATAACTTTGATTATCAATGCAGTAGGAATAAGTGTGTCTCATTTTATTTGAACTAAGGACTTTTTGGAGTACACTCAATGACTGATGATTCCAATCTAACGATGGAGCGTTAATGGTTAAATCCTTGTAAATATGTATTTAGTTCTTGGTACAAATCTTTTATCCAAGCAGTTTTAGGTACTTCTATTTCACTTGTAGATCTGAAATCGTATGGAGAAATGACCACTTTTACTTTTTCTTTTCCCGTTTTTGCAACGGTGTAAAATATTTGTTCAATCACATCATCTCCCATAGCGAGACAGCCGATAGAAGATGTTTTGCCATGAATGTATATATCAGAGCCAGGATTTTCCCGTCCTTCGATAGCTGCCATTTTTAAATCAAATGGGTTGGGATAGTTTATTCTCAGGGATAAATAAAACAAACTATTGGGATTTAATGCTTCAATATGATAAAATCCTTCGGGTACTTGTTTGTCTCCTACTTTTAGCTTCGGACCTGCAAAACCACTAGCACCTAAGATAGGGTAGGTCGCCACTTTGGTGAATATGCTGTCCACAGAAAACCACATCTCAAGTGTCTTTTCTTCTTTAAAAGCAAGTAAAATGATAGAGTCAGGTGGATTTGACGTGTTTGCCTTTGTCAATAAGCCTTGATAAATAGGTTCAATCTTTTCGTATAGATCGTCTATTACTTGTGAAACCGTTCTTTGTTCTTTGATATTTGACATAAAGTGTGCGTATAAAACGAGTCTTTTTTGATAAATAACAAAACAAATACCCAAAAATACAATGGCAAAAAGATAAAACTTAATGCTTTTACTTCTAATAGTAGCCCACATAATTCTGAGGTGTGATGGCTCTCAATTCTGTTTTTATCGTATCACTTACATCTAATGTATCAATGAAAGTATGAATATCGTTTTTGGTAATGCTTGTTTTTCCGCGAGTGAGATCTTTAAGTGCTTCATAAGGTTCTTTGTACATCTCTCTTCGCAAGATGTTTTGGATCGCTTCTGCTACTACAGCCCAATTATTTTCTAGATCTTCATCAAGTTTAGGTGCATTTAACAGGAGTTTGTCAATCCCTTTATGAATTGATCTATATGCAATCAAACTGTGTCCGAATGGCACGCCAACATTTCTAAGTACTGTAGAATCTGTCAAATCTCGTTGCAACCTAGAAATAGGTAGCTTCTCTGCCAAATGTCCAAAGATAGCATTGGCAAGACCTAAATTTCCTTCTGCGTTTTCAAAATCAATAGGATTTACTTTATGTGGCATAGCTGAAGAACCTATTTCACCCGCTTTTACTTTTTGTTTGAAATAATCCATCGATATGTACGTCCATATATCACGACAAAAATCAATGAGAATAGTATTTATCCGTGACCAAGCATGGAAGATGGCGCCCAAATCATCATAATGAGCTATTTGTGTAGTATTTTGGGAACGTTTCAGACCCAGACCTGATGCAAATTGATCTCCAAAATCCATCCAAGAGATATCAGGATAACTGACTTTGTGCGCATTAAAATTACCCGTAGCCCCACCAAATTTACACTTAAATTTGACAGTACTTAATAGTTCCAATTCATCTTCCAATCTTTCAACAAAAACAGCGATCTCTTTTCCTAATGTCGTCGGTGATGCTGGTTGACCATGTGTACGTGCCAACATAGGGATGCCCGCATATTCTTTTGACTTTTCTCGTAAGTCATTTAATATCAATTGGATAGCAGGAATGACGACTTTGGATATTCCATCCTTCATCATCAGTGGAAATGCTGTATTATTAATATCTTGTGATGTGAGACCGAAATGGATAAACTCTTTGTATTGACTTAAACCTAACTGATCAAATTTACTTTTGATGTAATATTCTACTGCTTTTACATCGTGATTGGTTATTTTTTCTGTGGCCTTAATTTGTTTAGCTTCTTCCACTGTAAAATTGGCTAGAATATTGTCTAGCTGAACTGTTATATCATTCGGTAAATCAGCTAATTGTGGTAAAGGAATTGCAACCAATGCTTTAAAATATTCGATCTCTATATGAACTCTATATTTTATTAAAGCATATTCAGAAAAGTATTCAGATAATTCTTTTGTAACTTGAAAATATCTACCGTCAAGGGGGGAAAGTGCTGTCAGCATATTATTTTTGATTTTCGTTCGGTTTTTCAGCGAGCAACTTGGTTTCTTCTCTACGCTTTATATAATAATAGGTTTCTATTTGACTTCTTACGGCAATATCGTCATTGTTTCTGCGATATTTATTGGTTAGCTTGGCATCCAATACCCTTGACTTGACATTATCATTCAATTGGATATTCATACAAGTAATGATTGTTTTTGCCAACTCAGGGTCTAACACAGGAAAAACGGTCTCCACCCTGAAGTGTAAATTCCTTACCATCCAATCTGCCGAAGAAAGATAAACTTCTTGTTCGCCATCATTATGGAAAATAAATACCCTAGCATGTTCGAGATATCTATCTACTATGGATATGGCTTCGATGTTTTCACTCAGCCCTTTTTGACCTGCGATTAATGAACAAATACCACGAATGATCAACTTCACTTTGACACCCGCTTTACTAGCAGTATATAATAGATCAATCATTTCTTCATCTTGGAGACTATTCATTTTCAAAAGCATTCTTGCTTTTTTGCCCTTTTTAGCGTTTTCTATTTCTCTTTTTATCAAAGAAATAAACTTTTCCTTTAAGTTGAAAAGACCAACGCCAAAGAATTCAAATGGTTGTGTAGGCCTTTGTTTGGTTTCTAAGAAGGTAAAAACCCTTGCAACTTCAGAAGTCATTCGTTTATCGGCAGTAAATATACCGAAATCAGCATAAATTTTTGCTGTGTCTTCATGGAAGTTACCTGTACCAAGATAGGCATACAGATTAGGTTTGCCATTTTCTAATCTTCTTACTAAAGCAAGCTTTGAATGGACCTTAAATCCTGGCATACTATAAAATACATTTACACCCACTTTTTCCAGTTCTTCGCCCCACTTAAGGTTTGCTTCTTCGTCAAATCTTG
Source organism: Saprospiraceae bacterium UBA7687 (assembly GCA_002482845.1). Lineage (GTDB taxonomy): Bacteria > Bacteroidota > Bacteroidia > Chitinophagales > Saprospiraceae > OLB9. The sequence goes on along the minus strand of DLGT01000090.1, from coordinate 32,597 downwards.
CTTTTACTTCAATGAAGGTACTCACTTGTTTGCCACTTTTGACAGCATCTTTGATCGCTTTCATGATTCTAGATACCTTGGCTACTCGATATTGTATGATCTTAATATGCGTTACATCGGGGTCAGCAGCGGCATCTTCAAAGAATTTAATGACCGATTCATAACTATGATAAGGCATGTGGATAAAATGGTCTTTTTCTTTGATTCTTTCGAAAATATTATCCGACCCTTCTAGTTCTTCGATGCTTATGGGTGGTAAATGCGCATCTTTAAGATTACTAAGCGAAAAAGTAGGGAATTTAAAAAAGTCTGAATTGTTATGGTACCTACCTTCAGGCAATAAATCCAATTCGTCCAATTCAAATACATTCATTAGATAATGAATAAAATGTTTAGGCATCGTGCGGTCATACACCATCCTAGATGCCACACCAATGCTCCTTTTGTTAAGACTTTTTTTGATTTTTTCGATCAAATCTCCAGTGTATTCGTCATCAATGTACAATTCTGCATCTCTGGTCAATTTGATAGAGAAAGAATCTTGAATATTGTATCCTGGGAATATCAACCTAACACTGTGTCTCACCGCGTCATCCAACATGATGATCTGTTTTACCTTTGGATTTTTAGAAGGCAATTCTAGAAATCTGGACAAATGGTCGGACGGAATCTTCACAATAGCATATTCTGACACGAGTTTTACCTGGTCTTTACTGTACATGTGCAGTGCCAAATATAGCGCACCATTATTTAAGAAAGGCTTGATTTTTTTACCTGCAAGAATGACGGGTTGCACAAACGGAAGCAGGTATTCATTGAAGTAGGTGTCTACAAAAGCAACTTGCTCTTTATTAAGATTTCTCCAAGAAACAACCTGGATATTATTCTTTTTAAGTTCAGGAAGTATTGACTTCTGGAAGATATTACTAAATTCCTTTTGCTGATCATTCGCAATTGTAAGTATTTCTTTCAGAAGGTCTTGTGGAGAGTAAGCCACTGTCTTAAGAGTCGTTTTATCTGCTCGGGCAAGATTCCTATGGTTCGCCACTCTGATTCTAAAAAACTCATCTAGATTGGATGAATAAATGGCTAGAAACTTAAGCCTTTCTAACAGTGGTACAGAAGGATCCATAGCTTCCTGAAGCACTCTATAGTTGAATGACAACCAACTGATATCTCTGTTAATATATTTTGACATAAATGAATTATTCCTAAGGGGCAAAAATGCATAGATTTTTAGGTTTTTCCAAATAAATTCGCATCCAAGTCAAAGATTTAATATTGAATGACTTTGACCAATGACAGAAGTAGAAGCTATTTTACAAAAAATCCACGTCCACTGCAAAACTGTCGTTCATCAGGAAGTCAAGCGCTCTCTGCATGTCAAATCCTTCAAAAATGACTTTATGTAATACCTGAACAATAGGTAGGACAAGCTTTTCATGTTTTGCCAATTGGTTTATAATTTTTAACGTTCTTACACCTTCTACAACTTCTGTCGAAGTAGCCATAATATGGTTAAAGTCTTCTCCTTGAGCGAGTCGTTTTCCGAAAGTATAATTTCGGCTATCTTCACTTGTGGCTGTTGCTATGAGATCACCGATGCCGGCCATACCGAGATATGCTGCGCCGCTAGTTCCCATAGCTGTACCGAAATATATCATCTCTCTAAGTCCACGTGTGATGAGTAATGACTGCATGTTTTTACCCATGCCCATTCCTGCGAGAATGCCTGATGCAAGGGCGATGATGTTTTTGAATGCGCCTGCTATTTCTGCTGCTTTGAGATCATGAGACCCAAACGCAAAGAATTTTTTGCTACTCAATACCGTCTGGCCTAACTTAATAACTTCATCAAATTCTGATGCGATAACGGTGGCAGCAGGTTGGCCAGATAAGATTTCTTTTGCAAGATTTGGTCCTGAGAGACATCCTACTCTTATGACCGAACTTTCTTGGGTGATGACTTCTGTCATGGTACAGATGTCGCTTTTGGAGAAGTTAAGATTGTTGTAATCTTCTTCTTTTATCCTACTGACGTCAAGTCCTTTGGTACCCTGTATGATGATATGGGAAGGTTTTAGATAAGGACAGAAGTCTTTCATCATATTCCGAAAATTAGATGAAGGAACGACTGCAAATAACAATTCGCACGATGTAGTCATTTTTTCAATATCGGTAGTACCTGTAATATTGGGTCTCAATTGGTTACCCATGAGTTCATGGCGAATATTAATATTGTCGATGACTTCAGATTTTCTGGAGTACATCAAGACATCTACATTTCTCGAAAGTATTTTGGCAATTGTGATACCGAAACTACCGGCACCAATGACACCGACTGTTTTCATAAGCGCATGATTAAATAAAAGATTTTAAGAGCCGATGTTGACCACTCAGAGATATAAGAATTATAATGTTGGGCCGTGTATTATTAGAGACCCAGATCTTTTTGGGTATCTTATTTCTTCTTCTTTTGCTCTTGAACGGCTTGTTGTTGTTTCATGGCTTCTTCAAGTTTTGCTTGGAAACCACTCTTCTTTTTGGGCTTATCCTTCTCAATCATGAGTTGCGCCCTGATCTTGGCTTCATCAAAGATATAATTTTTGGTTATAACCGTTTGAAGGATATTGATCAAGTTACTGAAAAACATATAACAAGTCAAACCAGATGCATAATTGTTAAAGAATGCCAAAAACATGACAGGCATTAAATATTGTACATATTTCATTGCAGGATTGGCAGAAAGATCCATATTCTGCATGTTGTAATAGGTGTATACGATCGTAGAGACTGCCCAAAGCAAAGTAAACAAACTCACGTGTGCGCCAAAAAATGGAATTTCAAATCCTAGATTGAACAGTACGTCATAAGTTGAGAGATCTGACGCCCACAAGAAAGGCTCTTGCCTAAAGGTAATGGACGCTGGGAAAAACCTGAATAATGCATACCAAATCGGCATTTGTAAGAGCATAGGCAGGCAACCACCGAGTGGACTTACCCCATACTCACGGTAGATCTTCATGGTCTCCATTTGTTGCTTTTGCATATCATCTTTGTACTTTTCTTTAAGATGCGCCAACTCTGGTTTTAATGCACCCATTTTTGCTTGTGAGTAAAGCATTTTGTACATGAGTGGATATAAAAGCATCTTAATCAAGAAGATAAGTAAGATGATCACGATACCTTTACTACCGATATATGTAGATAGAAAATCAAAGAACGGACGGATGAACCATCTATTAATCGTACCAAAAATACTTGAACCGAAAGGAATGATTTCTTCTAGATCATTATTGAAGGCTTGCAATCTTTTAAATTCATTGGGTCCTACATACATGGCCATCTCAAATGTACCATTGTCAAGGTTAGACATTGGGATTTTGAGATCAGAAGTAACTACTTTAACATCACTACTTTGTTTGATGTCTGTCATTTTGGTCGTCAAGATACCTGATGAAAACGTCTGACCTTTGGCAATAAGAGAGGTATTAAAAAACTGATTGGTATGAGCTATCCATTCTAAACTTTTATTGCTCAAGTCTTTGCTATCATCTGACACACAATTGCAATAGTCTCTTCTTTCATCCTTTTCTTTGAAATAGACAGTTGAATAACTTTGCTCAAATTGCGCACCTTTTTCGTATTTGCTCAAGTGATTTTCCCAATAAAGAGATAAATCCTTAGTATTTGAAGCCAATACACTTCCTAAACCACTCGTTTTTATACTATAGTTTAACGTATATCCATCAGGAAGCAATTCATACTTTTGTTCGAAAAAGCCATTTTCTCCTGCTTTTGCCTTAAAGCTGATCGTATTACCTTGTTTTTCTGCTGTAAAAAACAAATCGCTGGTTTTCACTGATTTGTTTAAAGCTCCTGGTACATCGAGTGTATAGTCAAATTTGTTTTTCGGGCTATTTAGTATTTTAATCAACTCTTTGCTATCGTTACCTGCGCTATCCGTTACAGTCTTATAGTGTTGTTTTAGGATTGCTTCTTTTATTCTACCACCTTTATTGGTAAAGGTGATTCTGATAAAGTCATTTTCAAGTACTTCTTCAGATTCCGAACCAGAAATTGAAGATGCAAAAGCACCATATTTAATGACGTTTGCTTGGCTTGATAATGAATCATTTACTAGATTCGGAGTCGCCACAGTATCTATGACGCTTGGAGTTGTAACTAATGTGTCTGTTGGGTCCACAGAATTGACCAAAGCTATAGAGTCTTGAATTCTTTTAGCTTCAGCTTGTTCTTCTTTAGATGGTGCAGTAGCAACATTCCACAACATCAACGTTGCAAAAATCAATATAAATCCTATGATGTGATTACGTTCCATTATCTTATTGGTAAAATTTGCGCAAATGTACGATTTCGAATTGAAAGCGCACGTAAATTTAAGATTAAATGGATGTAATTTCGGATGTAAATGGTAAAACAGTCAGAAAGCAGTGGTCCAAATGTATCAAAAAAATGGGCATTTCGCTTATATAAGGGTTATGTTGGGACATGTATTTAGTTCTATTTTGATATAGGTGTTTAGCCTTAAATAATTGTTAATCAGTTGTTTAGTGATGGGTTGTGAAGTAGGGTAGCAGCTAATTAAAAAACGGACCAATTTTGATGTGATACTTTTATGCACGTCCACTGATACTTTAATGCATCAGTCGACGCTAGTGGGATCTAGTGGGAACTCGGTGGGAACTCGTGGGAACTCGGTGGGAACTCAGTGGGAACTCGGTGGGAATGTGGTGGGAGTATATACGGAACGTGTACGGAGCATGTAGGGAGTTGATAGGGAGTAAGTACGGAGTAGATAGGGAGGAAATAGGTAGTTTTGACAGCTTTTCGTCCTAAAATTACTTCACAAGTTTCATAAATAATCCTAAAACAACTTCACACTATACAAAAAGACACTTACAAATTTTAAATAATGTAGTAGTTTGTAATAAAAATAAAAAGCTTACCTTTGGTAAAAATATAGCAAGTAAATGTGAAAATGTAGAAATATGGAAAACTTTCTAAAAGCATACAATTGGATAAATAGATGTGAAAAATCCGTGACGATTTTTATGGAAACTATAAAATCTACTGAAAAGAATCAACTTGCGATGCTTTTTGATTTTTCAGTTAATAAGATAAAGACAATTATCACAAGGATAGTCATTGTATCGATGGTTATGATGATAGATAGTATTTGTGGGATTTCCCAACATGGAAATGATCATATTTGGCCTATGGGTTATTCTAATGTTTATGTAGATCCAGATGGGAATTTGACTCCTGAAGAATTAGAAAAATTGTATAGATTTTATCAATTTGAGTTCAATGAAGATGGATACAAAATTAAAATGACTCCAGAAAGGAATTTAAGGTTGTATGGCACAATATCTATGTATTGTTCTGATCAAGGTGAATTATTGTTTTATACTAACGGACAAGCAATCTGTGATTCTAGTCATCAGAAAGTAGAAGGAGGTGAAAAAATTGGGGCAAACAACATAGAGTACTGGAATCTTTGGGCTACATTTTCTGAATGGCCAAGAGGTTATATCGTTCCTCAGGGAATTTTGATACTTAAATGGCCTGATAAAGATAGTTTATTGATACTTTCATCTCTTTATAATTTGATAGAAGAAAAACAAGATTTATTTACCTACAATGTTCTAGCATTTGATAGTGAAATTTCATCCAAAATCGTGGCCCATGATCAAGTGATTAAAAAGGGTGTTTTTAAATCGGGAAAAATTGTAGCTACAAGACATGGAAATGGTAGAGATTGGTGGATAATCATTAACAGCCATGATGGAACTGAACAATACATTTATCTATTTGATAAAGAAGGTATAAAAGAGCATAAAAAGCAAAAAATAGGGTCACTTCATAAGGGTTACGATTTTGGTCAAGCATGTTTCTCACCAAATGGAGATCAATATGCCACAATAGATATGTTATATTGGGATCATAGCACATTAATCAATTTATACGATTTTGATAGGTGTTCTGGAGAGCTTAGTAATCTAAGGTCAGATACAATTGAAAATTATGAAGGTGACCTACATACAGGCATTAGTTTTTCTCCATCAGGTAAATACTTATATGCGTGTAATGCTTATAACTTATATCAGTACGAAACACAATCTGGAGATATAAATGTAAGCAAAACAAAAGTAGCTGCATATGATGGTTTTCTAAATGATTGGGAGTTTTGGAGAGTTGAAATAGGATTTGGGGTCTTTGCATCTGGCCCCGATGGCAGGCTTTATAACTTTAGTGGACAAGGGTCTAGTTTACACATCCATCAGATGGACTTTCCAGATGAAGCAGGAGAAGCTTGTACCTTTAGACAACATCACATTACCGTCCCCTTCCAAAGTCGTTCTGCACCCAACTTCCCAAATTACCGATTAGGCCCACTAGATGGTTCCCTATGCGATACCCTAGGCCTTGACAATCATCCTATAGCAAAATACCGCTACGAGCCAGATACTATTGACCATCTACGGATACGCTTCACAGACTTGTCATACTTCAGACCGGAGGCATGGAGCTGGGATTTTGGTGATGGCAGTCCACGAGTCAATATGAGACATCCATATCATAGCTTTGCCGCATCAGGTACTTACAATGTATGTCTCACGGTGAGCAATGAAAATAGTAGCAACACTTCGTGTCGCACCATCACTATAGGTACAAGTAGTGTCGATGATGGTATATCAGCAGTAGTAGCAGATATCACCCTATTTCCTAATCCTGTAGAAGACTATCTCCTCGTCACGCTAGGTGAGTATATACCACAGTATGGACAGATAATGATATTTGATATATCTGGTCACCCTGTACGTACGAAGCGTATCTATTATGGGCAGAATAATGTGGATATGACGGGGCTTGCTACTGGGATGTATGTGTGGAAAGTGATGGATGGGGAGGTAGAGATTAGGAGTGGGAAGGTGGTGAAGATATGAGTTATGAGATATAAGATATGAGTTATGAGAGATGAGTTTTTTGAGCGATATTTAAAGACATTGGAATCTCTGCATTGCTATCGGAATATATTGATTTGGGTTCAATCTAAAACGCATTTCAAATGCTAGGAGTAATGTATCGAAGTTGCAAACTTCGACAATCGTGGTTGCTCAAGTACCATAAATAATCCTAAAACAACTTTACACCTAACAAAAAGACACCTACAAATTTTAAATAATGTAGTAGTTTGATTTAAAAATAAAAAGCTTACCTTTGGTAAAAATATAGCACGTGAATGTAAAAATGTAGAAATATGGAAAACTTTCAAAAAGCATACAAATGGACAAATAGATTTGAAAAATCCGTGACGGTTATTATGGAAACTTTAAAATCTGCTGAAAAGAATCAGCTTGCGATACTTTTTGATTTTTCTTTTAAAGAGGTAAAGATTTTAATCACTAGGATAGTCATCGTATCGATGGTTATCCTTTTTAACAATATTAATGCTGCATGCCAAAATCATGATTATTACTGGTTATTTGGATTAGCAAATGATGCGCCAGGGTTTGATATAGTAGGAGAAGATACGGTGTTATACGGTGCTACCAATTTTGACTTCAATCATGATCCTGTCAGAATCTACAGAGATAAAAATCGATACACTGATTTTAGAGAAACAAATGCATCCTATAGCTTAGGTGATGGTAAATTATTTAGCTATAGCAATGGACATCATATCTTTGCAGCTGATGATAACATTATAGAAGGTGGTGATAGTACGCTATATGGAGAATATTGGGAGCATTGGGTAGATAAAAAAGAGATAACTGGCTGGGGGTTTGATTGGAATGGGGGGTTAGTTGTTCCACAAAATATTTTGTATCTTC
>DLGT01000090.1:11203-24728 GCA_002482845.1 Saprospiraceae bacterium UBA7687 | reverse complement strand
TAGCCCTAGGGATAAAAACAAAGTATATATGATCAATCAATTTAACAATTTTAATCCAATAAGGAATAAATCTTCAAGCAGTAGTCTACATTATTCACTGATTGACACAGAAGCAAATCAAGGTAAGGGTCTTGTGTTAGATAAAGATGTTAAAATATTAGACACAATATTGAGTTATGGTTATGTACAAGCCACCAAACACGGGAATGGTAGAGATTGGTGGATCACCGTGTTAGGTTATAAATTGACCAAAAATTATTCCATACTATTAGACCCTGATGGATTCCACCTTGTTCATCAAGACACCTTTGACATAGGGTGGACAGGAGAGACCATTAGTGGGTCACCTTTTGGTTGGTCAGGCAATAGTTGGGGGCAAAGCCTATTTAGTCAAGATGGCAATAAATATGCTATGTTGCTAAGAGTACCTTATTCAGAACCAAATCCTTTCCATATTATTGTGATGGATTTTGATAGATGTACAGGGAAGTTTTCCAAAATCAAGAGAGCAGAGTTGACTCAAGGAGCCCAAGATGTTTACTATATGGGTATGGCATTGAGTCCATCAGGGCAGTATCTGTACACTGGTAATGGAGTATCCATGTATCAATTTGATCTCACAAAACCAAATCTCCAAGTTTCTATGAGGTTCTTAGCCAGATATGATGGTTTTTTGAGTGTGTTTGATAGAACTACAGAGTTTTATCGATGGCTGTTAGCACCTGATGGTAGATTATATGGCACCGCACAGTCTGGCTCATGCTCCCATATGCATGTGATCAACTTCCCTGATGAAAGAGTGAATGAATCTCAGCTCGTCCAGCATGCCATCAAATTACCTACTTCATGTGCTAATGGTATGCCCAATTTTGTAAACTACCGTCTAGGCCCACTAGACAGCAGCCCATGTGATACCCTAGGTATAGACAATCATCCTATTGCAAAATATCGTTACGAGCCTGATACTATTGACCATTTACGGATACGCTTCACAGACTTGTCTTACTTCAGGCCTGAGGCATGGTCTTGGGATTTTGGCGATGGCAGTCTACGAGTTAATACTAGACATCCATATCATAATTATGCCGCATCAGGTACCTACAATGTATGTCTCACTGTGAGCAATGAAAATAGTAGCAACACATCTTGTCGTACGATCACCATAGGTACAAGTAGTGTAGATGATGGTATATCAGCTGCTGTAGCAGACATCACACTCTTTCCTAATCCTGTAGAAGACTATCTGCTCGTCACGCTAGGTGAGTATATACCACAGCATGGGCAGATCATGATCTTTGACATTTCTGGTCGGCTTATGCATACTCAGCGAATATATTATGGGCAGAATAATGTGGATATGATGCAACTAGCCAAAGGTATGTATGTGTGGAAGGTGATGGATGGGAAAGGGGAGATTAGGAGTGGGAAGGTGGTGAAGATATGAGTTATGAGATATAAGATATGAGTTTTGAGAGATGAGTTTTTTAGAGCCGTATTTAAAGACATTGGAATCTCCGTATTGCGATCGGAATATATTGATTTGGTTCAATTTAAAACGCATTTCAAATGCTAGGAGTAATGTATCGAAGTTACAAAGTTGGACAATCGTGGGTGAGCAGAAATTTGGTCAGACATTTAGTTATTGGAATCCAGCGCCTTTTATGCTTGGTGATCATGCTGGAATTTTTTTTGGTCAAGATAGAAAAGGAAACGAATATTTCTTTTCAAAAAATGGTGCAAAAGGCCCGCTTGTTATAATGCCAAATCATGAGCTTAAAAAGATTTATTCATTGTTTAATGTTTTTAAAACTAATTATAGAAAAAAATGAAAAAAGTTTTAATAATCGTTTTCAATTTGATGTTAATTCTAAATTATATTAATCTAGAAATGTGTGTATCATGTTCTAAGATTTGGGTATGGTGGCATACAATTTATTTTGGAATATCGATTGGTGTAATTTATCCTTTTTTATTTTGTATTGCGCTAATTTATAAGGTATTACAGTTAGTGTTTATCTTGAAAGTTTTAAAAATAATTAACTGGTTTATTATAGTTGGTGCATCAATTTCATTGTTTTATTGGATCAATTGCTTGTACATATTGGATTTTGAATTTTCACCTTATTATGTTCAAGTTTTTATTCATTTACTTTTTCTAATTATTATATACAAGTCCAATACAAAAAAATAAGTAACACACATTTCAGACGGATGCATTAGGAAATCCGTATGAATTTATGTTATATCATGCTAAAGCTTGACTTAGATTTTTTTAAATTTGGAAAAAAATCTTTAAGTTTGCCATTCGCAGTATAAAAGATGCTATCCCTTGTGGAAATCTAAAACGCATTTCAAATACTAGGAGTAATGTAGCGAAGTTGCAAACTTCGACAATCGTGAGATTATGATCCCAATATTACGAGATAAGAAAAATAGATAATTTTGAAATGATTAGATTTTATAATTGCTTATTTAATATTCTACATAAATATGTATATGTTGGGGTTGATAAATTGATCAGTCCAAATGAATATGCAAGGATGCATACGATTGTCATTATGTCATTTACCATTATGCTGAATCTTTTATTAATAAAAAGGTATTTAAATATAAGCTTTGGTTCAGATTTCGTATGGAATAGTTTTATAGTTTTAGGTTTTGTTGTGTTCATAGTACATTATTTTTTCATATATCCAAGGTTGGTTATTGAAGAAAGTTCGCTATTGATGAAAATATTGACTTTAGGTTATATAATTATTAGTCTTTTACTTATGGTATTATAGTTCTGAACTAGTAAACTAAAAACACATTTCAAATGCTAAAAATAGTGTATCGAAGTTGCAAACTTCGACAATCGGAGTATAAGAATCTAAAAATGAATAAGATGAAGGTTTGTTTGTGCATGATCTCAATAATGATAACTCTGCAAAGTTGTTTCTGGGATATCGGTAGGGAATTGGTAAATACTAGAAAAACGATATATGATTTAGAATGCGAATCGTCAAAAAGACGTTTTGGAATTTGTATTGATTCAAAATTGGATGCAATTGATGTAGGTAAAGAAATAAAGAAGTATAGCAGCGACACTTCAAAGCCACGATTAGCTTATACTTTTGCATTCCTTGCACCAACTATACCCGATATCAAAATACATTCATTTAGCTTTACTAGGCTAAATGGAGATGTGATCCCATCAGTTTTGTATTATAAATGCTTGGAATGTGTAGAAATAATCGATTCTTTTCCGACTATACTATCTGAAAATACTTTAAAAAAGCGCAATTCTAACGGTTTGCGTATGGTAGCTGAGTGTTCAGAATCATATTACAAAACTAAAAACATTTATATCAATTTTGATATGGAAGTAGGTGGCGTTAGAGTAGATACGTCTATTTTATATTCAAGAAAATGGTATATCGATAGATTACTCAGATTTTAATAATAATCACCACCATGATTGTTGCTGTTTAATTCTAAGACACTATAAATTAAAAATCCAGTTAAAGCTGATTATATCGGATGGGAATGTTATGATTAAAGAAGAAAAAGTTGTTAAGATGTAAAGGATGCTTTATCTTGTGGTTAATCTAAAACACATTTCAAATACTAGGAGTAATGTATCGAAGTTATAAACTTCGACAATCGTGAGATTTTAAATCACAACTAATTTGATTATGCTAAAATGTAATACAATTTGTACTTTATTATTCCTTATGCTTATACTCATTCAGAGTTGTAAAAGGGATCCAAGTATAGTGGACGATGTTTTTATTACTCATTTAATAAAGGATTTAAAGAATTGTAGAGACTTAGATGCTTTTAAACAAGAAAAAATAGATTCATTGCCTTACAAGTTAGAAAAACATGAAGTGTTACTTTACGATTGCTTATATCCACTTTTAAGAACTAATTATTATAAGGAAGTTATTGAATTGAAAAAGTCAAATTTTATTGAGGAAAAGGACTTAGGATATATCATAATAGGAATGATCCACAATAAATTAAATGGTACAGTGGATGATGAGTATAAATTATTAATTTCAGCAAAAGAAATGAAATATCAGGATCATATTAAATCTGTAATAGAAGAAAGATATCAAGATGATTACTATTTACAAAAAGTATCTACTATTAACCCCAATATTAATGACACTGTATTTTTTAGTTTATTAATAAATAACAATACTGAAAGTGATACAATGGTTGAAAGTGGAGTGAGATGGAGATATGAAGATAAATTGATACCCAAGGAATTTTTGAAAACTTATATTCGTGGTATAGTTAAGGCAAAGTTTGAAGACCCGGCTGAAGGGAATTCATTTTATTATAAAATTAAATTAATTGAAATGGAAAAAAAGTACTTGATGTATTTTGATTCTGTTTACACTATTGGCTCATATTTCCCATTAAATATGTTAAGCTTTGGTGGTGAAATTGAAGTGGAATAAAAGTTGGAAATGAAAAAGTTAAGCATATATAATATTTTAATAGTCGTTTCTGTGGTTATTACAATTGCATTTGGAGTATCTCATATATTAAATAACGGTTTGAATCTGAAATACCTAATTGAACCTTTTGAAGTAGGTAGTGATATATTGGAATTAAAATTAATATCTAGTGAATTTTAGAGAATAATTTACAGATAATATTCCTTTATAACTAACCAAATATTTCGTCCCTACGGGACTTAATGTGTGGTTTCATTATTTTTTCTACCCATATTTTGTACCTAAAGATACTATCAGTCTTAAAGCCAAATACTTTGGACAACAGGTCTTATACTTCGGAATAAATCATGCTGAAGCTTGACAAGTTTTGGAAGCCCATTAAAACGGGACTCTTTTATGATGCAAAACCCATTCTTCACAAGATGTACTGCAAATACAAGAAGATTCACAATTTAGTTTAAACATAGGCAAGATGCCTAGAGATACTGCATCGTAGCTAGGAAGCTACGACGAACAAGAGCAAATCAATCAAAACTTACAAAACCAAAAAGTAATTAAAAAAGAAAGGAGAACTTTAATTTTAAAATTCTCCTTTCTTTTATTTTTTATGAAGCAATTGATTGCGCTTCTGCTAATATTTTTTTTGCTAAATGCAAAATGTGGTCATCGTCAAGATGTACGATACCACCGTGAGGTCCTGGTTCGATGTGGCAACCCACTACTTCACCATTCTCAAATTTTTTAGCTCCGAAATAATTCCGGACTGTTTGTTCTTCTATATTTAATTCTGATGCAATTCTGCTCACACTACCTGTAGGTAACTGGTGCTTGATTTTTCTTAATTCATCAAATGTTATATTCATATTGGAAACAATTTAAAAAGTTATTAAATATTACGTTCAGACCGAAAATTACAATTGTTTTTTAAACTAAACAACATTTAATTAACAAATAATTTACATTTTAGTTATTTAAATCAGGATAACAACGCCATAATTGATACTTAAATACCTTAGAGTTTAGTATTTAATTTTAAATTAGTATAGTTGTTATGTTTTTAATAGAATTTATAACTATCTGAAATTGGTAAATACCAAATAATAGTTTGTAGATTTTTGATTTGTTAATGCAGTTTTTTTATAAAGAATTATCCTGAAATCCAATCTTCATAATCTGAAAATGAATTTCAGGATAATAATACAACTTGCTACTTTTTTATTGGATTGGTGCAAATCCTTCCAAACAAACCTTAATTCTTCTGACTGCTTCCAATAGATCAGATTCTGATGCGGCGTATGATATTCTAATACATTGGTCATTTCCGAATGCTGCTCCAGAAACTGTACCGACATGTGCTTCTGTCAGCATTGCTTCTGAAAAATCATCAGCATTGTGGATTTCTACATTTCCATTGGTATAACCAAAGTAGTGACTTACATCTGGAAAAACATAAAATGCTCCCTGTGGTTGATTTACTTTGAATCCAGGGATTTCTTTTAATCCATTGATGACTAGGTCTCTTCTGCTATAAAATGCTTCTTTCATAGCAATGGTTTCTGATCTATCTGACCTTAGGGCTACAGCAGCTGCTTCTTGACTGAAGGACGCTGCACCTGAGGTGATTTGACCTTGAACTTTATTGCAAGCATCTGCAAGCCACTTTGGCCCACCCATGTATCCTAGTCTCCAACCTGTCATGGAAAAACCTTTGGAAAAACCATTTACGGTCGCAGTGTTTTCTTTAACATTTTCAAATGCACCTATGCTTTCATGTTTTCCAGCAAAAGTGATGTATTCATAAATTTCGTCTGATACGATGAGGATATTTCCATTTTCTCCTATGACATCTGCAATTGCTTTCAGTTCTTCTTTGGTGTAAACTGAACCAGTCGGATTGCAAGGCGACGAGAAAATTAGCATTTTTGTTTTATCTGTAATAGCTTCTTTGATTTTGTCCGCTTGTACTTTAAAATCTTCATCAATCCCGGCACTCAAGACAATAGGGTTTCCACCAGCAAATTTTATGATTTCTACATACGATACCCAATATGGTGCAAGTACGATGGCTTCGTCTCCTTCATTTAAGACTGCCATACAGATATTTGCAATACTTTGTTTAGCGCCATTAGACACCACTATTTGTGTAGGATCGAATTCTAAGCCATTTTCAGTTCTGAATTTATCGCAAATGGCTTTTCTGAGATCGAGCGCACCTGGTACTGGTGTATATTTGGTATTTCCTTTTTTAAGTGCCTGATATGCAGCATCTTTTATGAATTCTGGCGTGTCAAAATCTGGTTCGCCTAGACTCAAGGATATTACATTTACGCCTTTAGAAGCTAGATCTCTTGCTTTTTGCGCCATTCTGATGGTGGCCGACTCTTCCATTGCCTGAACTTTTGCAGACAACATTTTTAATGGATTAATACTCATGATTGTTAGATATCTTATTGTGTTCTTAATTATCGCAAAGGTAAACAAAATTTTATTTTGAACAACAAGTACTTTCTCTAAAATAATGAAGTTTAGCCAAATGAATTATATGACTCTGTAAGGATTACCTAATTTCCCTAAATCATGTAATTCATCGAAATAAACCAATTTATTATTTTCTTAAACCACAATATCTACTTCTGCGTCACCCAACAATAAGGTACAATTGATAGATTGTTGGCCAAAGTTTAGGGTTTCTATAGTCGCTTTACTTACATGTGGATATAAAGTGATCAAGTTGTGATGAACGTGTACATTTGGTATTTTTGCAATATATTTACTCAAAGTTTCTGCGGGTTTTATAGGTAGCACAGATTGGATTTTTGTCCTTATAATACGCTCAATGATAGGGGATGATAGTTTATATATGATGTTTTGGGCATCAATATCAATGTCTAAATTTTCTAAATCAATATGCTGTTGTTGGATATCTAAGGTAGGTAAACAAGTAATGGTTATAAGTCCTTTGATTGGTTGAAGTAGATTTGCTTTTATCTCTAAGGAACTTGTCATTCTCATATGGATACTTTCGATTTCAAACGATTTGCCACCTAATTCCTGACCGTTTAGTTCTGAAATTATCATTTTTGCTATGCCTTTGTATGATAATTCGATGTCTATTTTTTGGAGTTTTGATTCTGTTTTTTCTTCAGTCCAGAAAAATTTTGGTGCTTGATTTTGCTCAAATTGCACGGGTAAGTCTGAAACCTTACTTAATATCTCTAACCACATATGGACATGAATGTCATTTTCGTCTTCTCGGAACACATCAGATTGAATCTGAAGGAGTTGGAAGTTAAAGTATAAATCTGGTTTTTTGTAAATTGGGTAGTTTATACCATATTCATTTAAATATTTTATCAAGATTTCATTTAAATTTATATCTGATGCAATCTTTTTATCTAGTTTTTCTAATGTATCTTCTTTTACATATTTTATCACGCAGTCGCTTAATGTTTCTACAGGAATGGTGAGTTGTCCAAGTGTTACTTTAGGCGATTCTATCCAATCGTGAGATACTAAAGTAGATTTTGTCGTCAATAAAAAATCTTCATCCACTTGACATGCCACTTCTAGACATATTTTAATGGTACCTTCACCTTCTATACTGAATAAACCTGCGGATTTTGTAAAACCAAAATTAACCGGAGCGTTGACAATAATGGATCTAGATTTTACATTGACCGTGATGTTATTATTTTCAACTTGTTTCAGTTGGATCATGTAGCCGGAGACTTCAATTTTTTCAACTAGAAGTTTTTTAAGTTCTTCATGTATAAACGCATTGATTTTAGATTTTGAAATTTTAAAATCCAAAAAAAGATTATTATCATTCATTTTGCTTTCTTTAAATGGTATCGATTGTTATAGTGGTACAAACGTATGTAATATTTATGTAATATAAAAATATTGAAGCCGTTTATTTTACATCTTTATCTTCCATGAAGGAAATATTTATTACTTTTGATTTTCTAAATTGGTTAAGAAATGCTGTTGAAATTTTAATTTTAAGATTGAGCAATTCAAAAATATTAACTCCAAAATGGCAAAATATAGGGTATTAAATAGTGTGGAATTGGAAGCTTTGGAAGATGATTTTGTTAAATTCCTAGTTTTGAATGGAATTACAGCACAAGATTGGATAAGTATAAAAGAAAGTCAACCTTTGGTTACAAATGGTTTGATAGAGGCATTTAGTGATGTTGTTTTTGAAGGAATCATCAGGAAAACAGAATACCTAGAATATGCAGATAAATCAGGACTTAAGGTTTTTAAGTGTGTTGATGCAAAGATAACTTTAATAGGCTTGGATCATTTGTCAAGTGAAGATATTGATTACAATGATTTTGAAAAACTTAGCATTGCCATAGCAAATCGACCAGAAGCATTTACAATTTATAAAACTTCAAAACCTTATAACCCAAATCGTAGCACTGAAATTTTTAAAATGATTTCTTCTGGTGCAGTGGCAACAGACTCAAAACTATTTGAATTACTAGAAAAACTATGTTGAAGTAACTATTTAATTGACATTCCCTGTTTTAACAACTTCAATATTTACGGTGACAGTGTTGCCTGGATCAGAAGTTATGACTTGATTACATGATAAACATTTGTATGAGGGCGTATTCGGAAATTGAGAGATCAAACCTAAAATCATCTTTTTAATTTGTAAGACATCAAATGCCGTTACTTTTGTATCATTATTGACATCACCGCCTGCCAATTGACGATTGGTCGTCAACAGCTTTGTACCTAAAATATGTTTTTGTACATCCAAGGCATCTAATGCGGTGATGGCATTTGTATATCCTGGACCATTGCTTTCCATAATCACTATCGGTTCTACCATTTGTGGAAATGTTACAGATGGATAATCAAAGACAAATTGATTTTGGCTGTTTTTTGCAATTTCTATTTTTGGTGTGGATGCATTATTTGGTTTTAAATAAAACTTCACATGTCCATCTGGGATATTTAGATTATTGGATTGAATATTTAACTGAACTGTTGTCGGATCAGGTGCATTTCCACCTGGCATCTGAGCACCTGTGGCAGCTATTGCTTCGTCAAGATCAGAAAAAAACAATGGATAGTTTAGCGTTCTATCTGGTGAAATAACTGCAAAGGTTGGCGTTCCATACCAAGATCCATAGGTACCTGTTTTGAAAGGATCGACAATGGCTGGAGCATTTCCTTCATGGCTGATGCCTTTCATGGTAAGTCCGTAGTTAGCTTTGAATGCATTTACTTTGGCATTGTTGTCAGACGTGATGGTAGTAGCTTCTAAAAATTCTACATCATTATTTCCCGATCCCCAAGCTTCATATTTGTCTTGCCACTGAGGTGATATGGCAATACATGGTGGGCAAGTGGTAAAAAAGAACTTGATCACAACAGTTTTGCCTTGATCAAGATACGACGTGTATAGATTGTGTGTATTCCCTTGTGAATCAGTGACTGTAAAGTTATGCATAGTCATTTGACTAAAGTTGGGCTGAACCACCAAGATGCTGACAAAAATAATTAATAAGCATCTAAATTTAAGTATTACTTGTACCATGTCGACTAAAATTAAAATACAAAATTACAGTATTAAATGATAATAATCAATATAACTTTGTCATTTTCAGTGTATTTGCGATATTATTTATGGTTTTTTATCTAATTTTGCCCTTATGACACAACCTAAAGTACATTTTCAGTGGGTCAAAGGCCTGACATATCAAGAAGTATGGGATTTTCAGACAGGTATTCACAAACAATTGGTAGAAAGGAAGTTGCAAAAAAGAGATTGGGCAGAGTCAGAAAAGAATCTTAAAGATCAAAAAAATCAACTAATATTTTGTGAACATTCGCCTGTTTTTACCCTTGGTAAGAGTGGTTCTATCAATCATTTACTACTTACGGATGCAGAGTTGGCAACAGGTCATATTGAATTTTTCAAAATAAATAGGGGAGGAGACATTACTTATCATGGACCTGGACAGATTACTGGTTACCCTATATTTGACCTTGACGAATTTTTTACAGACGTGCATAAGTATGTGCGAATGATAGAAGAAGCAATTATACAAGTTCTGGCGCTATATGGATTAAAGGGTGAACGCATCGATTCTTACACAGGTGTTTGGCTACCGCCGAATGAAACATCTGATCAATACAGAAAAATCTGTGCTATTGGCGTCCACCTTTCTCGATGGGTCAGTATGCATGGTTTTGCCTTCAACATTAATACGGACCTAGATTACTTTAATAAGATCATTCCATGTGGCATTGTGGATGAAAACAAAACAGTGACTTCCTTAGCCAAAGAGCTTGGTCGTGAAGTTCCGCTGCAAGAAGTAGGAGAAAAACTTGTTTCAGTTTTTGCAGATTTATTTGAATTTGAGTTGGTATGAGTCTTGACTAAGATTCAGAATATTTGATTGTTTTACGAACATATATTTACTTTTGCTGTTTTTAAATTTTGTGAATTATATATTTTAAAAATATAGTTCTTTGTACCTTTATCGAATAGAATTTATAAATCATTCCTTATGCGTGAAAAATTAGTAGCCGAATCTCGTACCATCATGACTGAAATGATCATGCCCAATGATACCAACCCAATGGGAAATCTTATGGGTGGATATCTGATGAGATGGATGGATATAGCATGTGCAGTTTGTGCAGCTAGACACTGTGAGTCACAAGTGGCAACAGCTTCAGTGGATCATATTTCATTTCATGAACCTATCAAACTTGGAGATGTAATCACGCTAACAGCTACGGTCACGCGTGCGTTTAATACGTCTGTGGAAATTTATGTGGAAGTCTCAGCTGCTGATATTACAGGTGCCAATCCACGACAGTCCAATCATGCCTACTTTACTTTTGTGGCCATTGACAAAGCGACTGGAAAGCCTACAAAAGTACCTACCGTCATTCCACTTACCAATGATGAGAAAAAGCAATTTGAAGTAGCAAGTAGAAGACGTGAATTAAGGCTTATTCTTGCTGGCAAAATGAAACCAGTAGACGCAAAAGAATTGAGAACGTTTTTCACTGAATTGTAAGGAGTATCAAGAAACAAACAACTGATCCAAGATATTTGATTCCGTATTTGGATGTACTGTATTGAATAGTTTTTTAACAGCGTTTTTGCCGTTTGTGCCAAGATCTTTTGAATATTCATTCACATATAAACTTATGTGCGATAACATGACATTTTCGTCCATTTCTTGAGCATGTTGACGAATATATGGCATACCAGAATTAGGATGTTCGAATGCATACTGAATACTATTGAATAATACTCTATTAACTTTTGTCTTCAGTTCTTCATTAAAAGACCTTCTCAAAACAATTCCTCCCAATGGAATAGGACTTCCAGTTTTTTCTTCCCAATTTTCACCCAAATCCATAACTTTTGTTAGTTCTTTTAAGTGGTATGTAAATCTATTTTCATGGATGATTAGTCCTGCATCGCATTTGCCTGAAAGTACAGCATCTTCTATGTCCGAAAACAACATTTCTGATATGTATTGGACATTAGGGAAAGCAAATTTTAATAAAAGATAAGCTGTGGTATTGATACCGGGAATAGCTATTTTCAGATTTGGAATATCTTCCATCGCTATTCTTTCTTTAGAGATAAGAAGCGGTCCACAATTGTTGCCAAGGGCACTTCCACTATTAAGTAGTTGGTAATGATCTGATAATGAAGTAAATGCATTGAAGCTTAACTTGGTAATGTCTGGTAGGTGATTTATGGCAGCTTTATTTAGGTTTTCGACATCGTCAAGTGTGATATCAAATTCTAAACCTTCTAAGTCAATTCTTTTATTTACAATCGGTTCGAAAATAAATGTATCGTTGGGACAAGGTGAAAAAGACAATGATAGTCTCATGAGTATTTAAAATTATATAAAAAAAAACACTGAATATTCTGTAAAGTTTATTCAGTGTCTCTTAAAACGGTTTTTGAGATCATTTGGGATGATATAAAACCTAAGAAAATTTACCTTAAATAAAAAATGGTCGCCCCCCAGCGACCATTTTAGACTATAACCCATGAACTTTAAAACTTCAATTACAGAGTATCTCACTTTCTGTAACTAATCTCTTTTTTGCTAATTTATATAAAATTCAAAACTCTATTACTTATTTGTTTCGGGGAATTAGGCTGATCTTTACTATTACATAACAAAAATCAGCCTTATTCCGAATGTTTTTTAATCCCATGAACATTTCCGAATTTTCTGACTAATCCTTTGACTAATCTAAAAGTTATTAATAAAATGTGGCTTTAACAACTTTGATAGTACAAATATCGGTTTGATTTGCAGAATAGAAAAATACAAAATTTCGGGCTTATAACATATTTATATAGTTAATACATAAACTGCTTAAATATAGTGTTTTGTGTTATAATATTTTGGATATTTCTGAGTTTATTTTTTTAGTTGCTTTTTTCAATGAAATGTAGACAGTGCTTCTGCAGAGTATTTTGTCTAAAGGTTTGAATTTATTTAGTAAAAATACTTATGTAAAAAATTATCTACGTAGATTACTCTAGTACTTTCTTAATTTCAGAGAATCTTGGATGAACTCTTAAATAAGCAAGCATATCGTGCGAAAAAATGTTATCTGTTTCTTTTAGTCCTTTTTCTAGTGAAATACGCAAACATTCAAATCCTTCATCAGCTTTTTCTTTATTTGAATATGCACACGCTAGGTTAAAGTAAATTTCCGGATCGTTTGGAGTTATCTTTAGCGCTTTATTAAATTCTTCAATGGCAATATCTACATCATACATTTTTAGTCTTTTAAGACCTTCCTGTTTTGAAACTGCTGCGGGTGATTTTGGTTTACTACCATAAGGAAGCGGTATGTTTTCATAAATTGGTTTACGGTCTTTTAGTAAATCCACCATCACAGAAATGTGGTCAGCAGCTACTTTGGAGATTAAGATATAATTTACCTGTTTTCCATTTTCAGTGATTACAAAATAGTGTTGGGCACCGTAAACAGATGATTTTTTTGAATAAATTTGGCCATTTACTTCCACCGTTTCCACACCCATCCAACTATTGTGGAAA
>DLGT01000090.1:0-11172 GCA_002482845.1 Saprospiraceae bacterium UBA7687 | reverse complement strand
GTGTCTCCAGATCTTAATTCCAAATACTGCATAGAAAACTATCAATTAAACTCAAATAAGAAAGGAAGTCTTGCATTGGGTTCTTTACATCTTAGAATACCTTTTACTTGTTGGTATTGCTCATAAAGTTTTCTTTCTTCTTTGCTCACAAATAGGCTTGTCACATCTTCCGTATCCTTACCTTTTGATATCTCACGAATCAAAGTAGAGAAAAAATCTTCTTCTATTGTAGGATATTCTACCACTTTATAACTAGTTATATTTGCTTTTTCACTAGCTATTTTAATGGCATCTTCAAGGTTTCCAAGTTCATCTACCAAACCAATCTCTTTTCCACGTTTACCAGTCCATACACGTCCTTGAGCAATCTCTTTGGTTGCTTCTACACTCATTTTTCTTCCTGTAGACACTCTTTCTATAAATAGGTCATAGATATCTAAAGTTGATTCTTGTAAGATCGCTTTTTCTTTGTCGGTAAGCTGTACTACAGGACTAAAACCTGTTGCAAACGGATGCGTCTTAATGGTATCAAAGTTTACCCCTATTTTTTCATTTAAAAGTTTAGTAGCATTTGGCAACATCATAAATACACCAATCGAACCTGTTAATGTATTTGGCTCAGCTACGATTCTATCAGCTCCTGCGGCAATATAATATCCACCTGAGGCAGCATAATCTCCAAAAGACGCAATCACAGGTTTACCAGCTTCTTTGATTTTTTCTAACTCTCTCCATATTACTTCACTACTAAATGCATTTCCACCTGGCGAATTTACCCTTAGTACCACTGCTTTTATATTTTTATCATTTCTGATTTTTGTAAGCATGCCTAAGTATTTCTTTTCACTTATGATTCCAGATTCGTCTGAACCATAGATGATTTCACCTTCTGCATGAATGATAGCTATTTTGTCTTTGCCAGATGATTCTTCTGTGTCAGCAAGGGTATTGTATTTTGAAAGCGAAACATATTTTATTTTTTTTCCTTCTTCAATACCTGTCCTTTTCCTTAAAAAATCATCAAATTGATCTTTGTAGAACAATTCATCTACTAAACCTACAGTTTTTGCTTTTTTTGCTGTCCTACCATCATAATTGGTCATAATGCTATCAAGAGCTACGGGAGTCAATTTTCTACTAGCTGCCAACTTTTCCACCATGATATCTTTCATGTCAGTAAGGAAAGTCCTTGTTTGCAACTTGTTGTATTCGCTCATTTCTGTCAAACGGAAAGGTTCTGTTGCACTTTTAAAGTTTCCAGCGTAGAATATCTCCATTTCAACACCAACTTTGTCCAGCATATTTTTAAAAAATGGAATCGATGCACCATATCCTTTTAGATCAACACCACCTTGAGGATTGATAAACATAGAATCTGCCACTGAACACAACATATAAGAAGACTGACTGTGGAAATCTGCATAAGAATATATAAACTTACCACTTTCTTTGAATTTTTCAAGTCCTTCCATCAAACTCAAGATTGTGGCTTGGCCAATACTTGTATTATTGTTTTCAATAACAATACCTACAATTTTTTCATCTATGGCAGCAGCTTCAATTAATTTCAAGATCGTTCTTAATCCTAAACTCTCGTCTTGTCCACCCATAAATATGGATTGTTGGCTTACATTGCCAGTTTTTTCAGGAATGAAATTCTCAAGACTTAGTTTTAGAATGGAATTGTCGCTGTAACTATTGGTTTTTGACATGCCAGAAATTCCCATACCTATGAGTATGAATATGCACAATGCAAAAGCTGCAAATACACCTAAGCAAGATGCAAAAAATGTAGGGAAGAACGATTTCATATAAAATTAATATTTAATATATTCTCAGAAAATGTTTTAATAACATGTTTTTCAATCGATATAAGCATTTTATCACACTTTTGTTCACAGCTTACATAATTGAATTGTGTCACAAAGATAACAAATAGTTAAGCAAATTGAAGTTATTATTCGTCCAAAACGTACCAATATTATATAAAGACTCATAAAGTTATAGATGAAAATCAGTTTGATTTGATTGTTTATGGAATTTTATACGACGAAAAGAAGTGTTTAAAAATTATTATATTGGGACAACTTGTATAAATTTACAGCAAATTTGATGGGATGGATAAAATATTGGAACGAGTCAAAAGTTTTATCAAAGTTATAGGCATTGGATCATCGTGGTTAAATGTAATGTTGGTGTTTCTTATATGTCTAGACGTCTTTATGAGGTATTTGTTTAATCAATCATACAATTGGATATTAGAATTGGAGTGGCATCTATTTGGATTAATATTTTTGTTGGGTAGTGCTTATACACTTCAAAAGGACAAACATGTCAGGGTGGATATCTTTTATAATGACTTTTCTAGTAAACAAAAAGCAGTAGTTGATTTATTAGGAAGTATGTTTTTGCTGATTCCTTGGTGTTTGGTTGCCATTCATACGTGTACCAATTATGCATCAAATTCTTTTTACATCAAAGAAAATAGCCCCAATCCAGGAGGCTTACCAGCCTTATATGTCATCAAATTTATGATTGTCTTTGGATTTATTTTGTTATTTATTCAAGGCGTGGTCATTATTATCCAACAAATCAAAACTTTAGTGCGATGAGTTACGAGTGGATAGCGATTATCTTGTTTGGAGCAATATTTTTATTTATATTAACAGGATATCCCGTAGCATTTTTGTTGGGTGGATTATCAGTCATAGTCGGATATTTTGTAGTTCCTGATTTTCTGGATTTCTTGCCTTTGCGGATTATGGGCACTATCCAAAACTACGTTTTATTGGCTGTCCCTTTGTTTGTCTTCATGGGATTGACGTTAGAGAAATCTGGACTTGCAGAAGAATTGCTACAAGCAATGGGTATTTTGTTTGGTAAAATGAAAGGTGGGTTGGCTATATCTGTTGTGGTCGTGGGTACCTTGTTGGCTGCATCTACTGGAATAGTCGGTGCCACAGTAATTGCTATGGGATTGATCAGCTTACCTGTTATGATTAGAAAGGGATATTCTATTCCATTGGCAACAGGAATTATAGCAAGTTCAGGTACTTTGGGCCAAATAATCCCACCTTCTGTGGTATTAGTATTATTAGGTAGTGTGCTCAATGTAGCGGTTGGTGATTTGTTTAAGGCCGCCGTTATCCCAGGGATGATTTTAGTGTTTGCCTACATCATTTATATTATTGTATTTTCAAGAATATATCCTGATAAAGCACCTGCGCTACCTGATGAAGAAATTGCCGCTTACAAAAAAGACAATTATAAATCAAAACTATTAAGGTCATTTCTTTACCCTATGATTTTGATACTTGCCGTCTTAGGTGTGATTTTTACTGGCGTCGCGTCACCAACAGAAGCAGCAGCCGTCGGTGCATTGGGTGCTTTGGTATTAACTTTTATACAGAAAAAACTGAGTTGGTCATTACTCAAAAGTGTAGGAGAGGAGACATCGCATCTTACATCCATGGTATTTATGATTTTGTTGGGAGCAACTACTTTTGCATTGGTATTTAGAGGTTTGGGTGGTGATAAGATGTTGGTAGAGATGGTAGAAAATAGTCAATTAGGAGCATATCAATTTTTGGTTTTAGTGATGGTCGTTGTGTTTATTGCTGGGTTTTTTATAGATTTTATTGAGATCATTTTTATCATCGTACCCGTAGTAGCGCCAGTTTTTATTAAGTTCCAAATGGATCCTTTGTGGATAGGCATCTTGCTTGCTTTAAATTTACAAACATCCTTTCTGACGCCGCCATTTGGCTTTGCATTATTCTATCTGAAGGGTGTGGCACCACCAGAAGTCAAAACTTCCGACATATATAAAGGTATAGTCCCATTTATTTTGATTCAGATAGTTGTGTTGGCTTTGGTTGGTTTTTTTCCTAGACTTATGGGGATGTGATTGGGAATTTTACTATTAAAACTTCCCTATGTCATCTCCCAAACAAGATAACATAGGGTCTAAAGGTAGGAAAAGAGCTAGAGGGCGGTCAATAGAAGATTTTATAAAATATTATAACTTCCTTTATCACCCGCAAAGGTAAAGTAACAAAAAACATAAAACAATATAACTTTTGTTATATGCCAATGGATATTTTTGGATAATAATAGTCAAAAATGCTGATATTTTTAGGCGTTTTCTTTTTTATTAGTTTTTCCATAAAAAAAAGGCATCTGTAAAACTACAGATACCTTCTTATATTGTCTTGAAAGTGTTTTTTACTTTTTGATCATTTGTTCTACACCAGTTGTAAACTCTTCTACTGTAGCAGTGTAACCTGTTTTACCTAGTGCTTCTATGGTATATTGATTTGTTTTCGGATCTTTATCCATGTTAAATACCCAAACTGTAGGATATCCTTGCACCTGGAAGGCTTGCTGAAGACCTGCATTTTGTGATTTTACACTTTCTGGTATATACTTCCTTCTTGGAGCATCAATTTCCAAAAGGATGACATTTTGTTCTGCCCATTTTTTGAATGCATCATGAACAAATACGTTTGCTGTTAACTTTTTGCACCATCCACACCAGTCACTACCCGTGAAATTTGCCATAATTGGCTTGCCTGTTGCTTTTGATTTTGCATAAGCTTCATCAAGATTAACGAGCCAACCAGGATTTTCAGCTGTGTAAGTAGGTTCTGCTGCTAATTTTGCTGTAGCTGCATTTGGTGCTTGTGCTGACAATGTCATGGATGTAAAAAATATAAATCCTGAAAGTACAGCTAATTTTGATATGTTGTTTTTAAGAGACAAAATGTTCATTTTTAAAGATTAATAAAATTACAAACACAAAAATAAAAGGATAATTTCAATTTATTATCAAAATAAGAAAATATTAACTAAAATCGTAATAAATTAATGATCTTTTGATGGCTTTTGATGTCATTTTAATAGTTTGAGCTAATACATTGATCTAGATTGATTTGTCTTGGTGTTATTCAATGATTTAGTATTTTGGATGGTATCATACCCAATTTTGCGTCTTGTGAATTGTTTTCTTTGCTAATATTCTTATATTTGCACCCATTAATAAGAATCAGTTATGCATATCGAAAACAATAGATACTTGCTGGAAGGCGGTATAGACCCTTTGCTTTTGGCGGAGAAATACGAATGTCCTTTATATATATACGAGACAGCCGTAATGAAACAACAGTACGAAAGATTGACTAATGCATTCGATCTGAAGAAGTTGAAGATTAACTATGCATGCAAAGCGCTAAATAATATAGCGGTACTTAAGTATTTTAAATCACTTGGTTCTGGCTTGGATACGGTATCTATTCAGGAGGTGAAAATTGGCTTATTGGCTGGTTTTAATCCTGATGAAATCATCTACACGCCGAATTGTGTATCCATTGAAGAGATATCTCAGGCGGTTGACCTAGGTGTTAAAATCAATATTGACAACCTATCTATCTTAGAGCAATTTGGTCATTTGTACCCACATTATCCAGTGTGTATCAGGATTAATCCACATATCATGGCTGGTGGAAATAGTAAGATTAGTGTAGGACATATTGATTCCAAATTTGGTATTTCTTTTCATCAGACTCCACATGTACACCGTATTGTAAAGGCACATGACATGATCGTGGAAGGTATCCACATGCATACCGGTAGTGATATTTTAGACATTGACGTGTTTTTAC
Organism: Saprospiraceae bacterium UBA7687; assembly: GCA_002482845.1. GTDB lineage: Bacteria > Bacteroidota > Bacteroidia > Chitinophagales > Saprospiraceae > OLB9. Next base: position 5,512 of record DLGT01000090.1, on the reverse strand, counting down.
AAGGTGCTGAAATTCTATTTCATGTAGCGGAAGAGTTTAAAGATTTGCAATACATTGATTTCGGAAGTGGGTTTAAAGTACCTTATAAAGAAGAAGATATCGAAACCGATATTGAAGAACTAGGTGAAAAAATAACCAAAAGGTTTAAAGATTTCTGTAAATCTTATGGACGTGATTTGACACTTATATTCGAGCCAGGGAAGTTTTTGGTGAGTCAGTCAGGTATATTTTTGGTAAAAGTAAATGTAGTGAAACAAACCACTTCCACTGTTTTTGCGGGTGTAGACTCAGGATTGAATCATTTGATACGTCCAATGTTGTATGATTCTTACCACAAAATTGTCAATATTTCTAAAACTGAAGGTAGGTCAAGAATTTATACCGTGGTTGGTTATATTTGCGAAACAGATACATTTGGTGTAAATCGTAAAATGACTGAAATCAATGAAGGCGATATACTTGCTTTTTATAATGCAGGTGCTTATTGTCACACTATGGCTTCCAATTATAATTCTAGATATAGACCTGCTGAAGTGTTAATCCATGAAGGTCAAGATTATCTGATCAGAAGAAGGGAAACTTTAGATGATTTGATACAAACACAGGTTAACGTCGATATTTTTAACAAAGTGGAAGCGACAGTTTGATTTTAAGGTATTCAAATATTAACCTATTCATCTATGAGTCCAGTCCAAAAATATTCAAAATTTGATAATCAACTGTTTTTTACCCTGCACGCTAAGGGGAAGCCGTTGATTATCAATTTAGCAGAAAATAGTAATTTCTTTTTTTCCTGACAAATACTTTTCGGTGAACACTCAATTATTAATTCATTCACTCAATTTCTAATTCAATCATTTTCTCTTTATCCCATTCACTCATTCAATCATTGATTTATGCAAAAGTCCTTTTTTACGCATTTAATTTTCAAAATTTCGATCATTGGGTTACTCCTAGCAATGTTGATGACTTCTTGTAAGGAGAAAGAAGTGCCAAAAATTAATATTGATGGCAAAACCATCAAAGAAATCAAAGCTAATATTATCTACACAGTAGATGGACAAAGTGTGACACTAAATGAGGACAGTATTTCCAAAATATTTTATCTAGTGCGCCATGCAGAGAAGGACACAAGTATTGCTGGTGATCCACCTTTGACAGAAGAAGGAATCAATAGGGCAACAACAATTGCAGATATCATGCGAGGTACTAGAATAGATGCGATTTATTCCACTATGACATTGCGGACAATGTTTACCGTGGATTCGCTTTCAGATATCAAAGCGATGCAAATACTACCATACGATAATAAGACATTAAAAGAAACCCTAGAAAAAGTGAAATATGATGATGAATACAATCGTATTTTTATGGTAGGACATTCCAATACGATTCCTTCAATTACCAATACATTGGCAGGAAGAGATATTTTTACCAAGATATTTGATGAGTCTGATTATGGTAATTTTATCATCGTAGTGGCTAATAAATCAGGAACTACCGATGTTTTTAAACTGAGATATTAATTTAATTGCAATTCAAAAACTTAATTTTTGACAATGATTTCACCAAGATATAATCCTTCGGAAGTAGAGCAAAAATGGTACAGCCATTGGATGGATAAAAAATATTTTCATTCTGAGCCGGATGAAAGAGAAGCTTTTAGTATCGTCATACCACCACCCAATGTCACAGGTGTACTTCACATGGGGCACATGCTCAATAATACCATCCAAGATATCCTGATTAGAAAAGCAAGGATGGATGGCAAAAATGCTTGCTGGGTACCAGGAACAGATCATGCATCTATCGCTACCGAAGCTAAAGTTGTCAAAATGCTTCGAGAAAAAGGGATTAAAAAAGGTGATCTCACACGTGAGAAGTTTCTAGAATATGCATGGGAATGGAAAGAAGAATACGGTGGAATCATCCTGAAACAACTCCAGAAATTAGGCGCTTCTTGCGACTGGGATCGTACAGCATTTACAATGGATGAAGTCAGATCAGAAGCTGTCATCAAGGTGTTTGTCGATCTATACAAAAAAAATAAACTTTATCGTGGCAAACGTATGGTCAATTGGGATCCCGAAGCTAAAACGGTTTTGTCCAATGAAGAAGTCATCTTTGGAAATGAAAATTCCAAGCTGTATCATGTGAAATACAAAGTAGCAGATAGTGATGAGTATGTCACGATAGCAACTACAAGACCTGAAACTATACCTGGAGATACTGCTGTGGCTGTACATCCTGACGATCCGAGATATGCACATTTGGAAGGCAAAAGCGTCATTGTACCCATCATAGGTCGTGTCATTCCGATTATCAGAGATACGTATGTCGATATGGAATTCGGTACTGGAGCGCTCAAAGTGACTCCTGCGCATGATGTCAATGACTACGAAATAGGCAAACGTCATGATCTCGAAGTGGTCGATGTATTTAATGAAGATGGTACTATGAGTGTTGATGCTCAAGTTTATATCGGTGAAGACAGATTTGTAGTCCGTAAAAAGTTCGCTAAAGATCTAGAGGCCGCTGAACACATCCATAAAATAGAAGATTACCAAAACAATGTAGGTAGATCAGAGCGAACAAATGCTGTGATCGAACCAAGATTGTCGCTTCAATGGTACGTGGACATGAAGGCGCTTGCAGGTCCTGCTGCTGAAGCGGTTGCAAAAGATGAAGTAGAGTTTTTCCCTAAAAATCAAAAGAATATCTACCGTCACTGGATGGATAACATCAAGGATTGGTGTATCTCCCGTCAGCTTTGGTGGGGACATAGGATTCCTGCTTATTATTATGGTGAAGATGTTTTTGTAGCCGAAACAGCTGTGGAAGCATTGGCAATTGCCCAAGAAAAATATCCGTCGATCACTGCCGAAGATTTGAGACAAGATGAAGACGTACTCGATACTTGGTTTTCGTCTTGGTTGTGGCCGATATCCGTTTTTGATGGTTTTAATAATCGAAAAGAACTAGATTATTATTATCCGACATCTGTATTAGTAACCGGATGGGATATCATCTTCCTTTGGGTAGCGAGAATGGTCATGGCAGGCTATGAATGGGAAGGTAAACGACCTTTTGAGCATGTATATTTCACTGGAATGGTGCGTGATAAACAACGTCGCAAAATGTCAAAATCACTAGGAAATAGTCCTGATGCATTAAAGTTGATAGAAGATTTTGGTGCGGATGGTGTCCGTTTTGGCATGTTGTCTTGTTCGCCGGCAGGTGGAGATTTATTGTTTGATGAAAAGTTGGTAGAGCAAGGTCGTAATTTTAGCAATAAGATATGGAATGCCCTTCGTCTAGTAGATGGTTGGGAAATAGACAGCAATCTCAAAACTAGTGAAGGAGAAACATTGGCTTTCCAATGGATGCAGCACAAATTGACATCACTTGCAGTAGATATCGACAAAAACTTTAAGGAATATAGGCTTTCAGAAGCTTTGATCAGCATCTATAGTTTTGTGTGGACAGACTTTTGTTCGTGGTATCTAGAAATGGTAAAACCAGGATTTGGAGAAAAAATGGCGCCACAAACCAAAGAAAATACCATAGAACTATTTAGTCAAATATGTTCGTTGATGCATCCATTTATGCCATTCATCACGGAAGAAATCTGGCACGCACTTCGAGAAAGAGCTGTAGGCAATGACTGTATTTTGAGTAACTATCCTAAGCCTGGCAGTTTTGATCAGACCATCATAGATAGGGTAGAACAAGCTAAAGACATCATCACCAACATCCGTGATATCCGAAATAAAAATGGTATCAAGATGAAGGACGAACTCGATGTATTCTTGGTAAAAAGCGAAAGATCTGATGTTCTATTGACACAAGCTGGTTGGTCAGACATCTGCATAAAACTTGGTAATCTCAAACAAATCGCCATTACAGCAGATGAAAACACAGCAGGCATAGGGTTTATCTCAGGTACTGAGAAGTGTATAGTTGTCATGGAGCAAGCTATGGATGTAGCTGCAGAACTCGACGAAAAACGCAAAGAACTCGAGTATCAAATAGGATTCGTAGCATCTGTACAAGGCAAACTTACCAACGAACGTTTTGTAAGTGGAGCGCCTGAAGCAGTCGTAGCCAAAGAAAAAGCTAAGCTTGCCGATGGTCAGGAAAGGATCAAGATATTAGAAGATGATATTAGGAGATTGGAAGGAATGGTGTGAATGAACAATTCGAGCGATGAGCAAGCGAACGACGAACGATTCGAGCGATGAGAAATCGAATGATGAATGATTTAACGTAGGACAATCGAACGATTAATATAATCGGATAATCAAACAGTTTTAGCAAGATATCCTATTTTTCAAGAACTTAAATAAGCGTTTTTTACTAAAATAAGCACAATAAATAAGAAATCCCTATCTTTGCAATTGGATACAATTGGATACAAAATGGATATATCTGAAAAAATATTTAAAAAACTAGCCTTTGATAGCAAAAAGCACTTGCAACTGGGCAAATTATTAAGTCAGATTGATGCATTTAAAGGTTCCTGGCAAAATTTAGAACATAAAGATGCAAGGTACTTAAAAGAACTTCGGCAACTGGCTACCGTTTCTAGTGTCGGGTCTTCTTCCAGAATTGAAGGTGTAACTATGACAGATGAAGAAATAGGAAAACTACTCAAGTTAGTAAAGGTAAATAAACTCGAAAAAAGAGATGAACAAGAAGTGGTAGGATATTATGATGCGTTACAAGTTATACTTGAGCATTATCGTGATATTGGTTTAATAGAAAGGTATGTTCATCAGTTGCATGGCATGTTATTAAAATATAGCAGTAAAGACAAAGCGCACAAAGGTCAATATAAACAAGTATCAAATAAGGTTGTCGCTAACTACCCGGATGGTACTCAGAAAGTTATATTTACAACAACAGAACCGCATTTGACGCAAGGTGAAATGGAAAATTTGTTAAATTGGACTAATAATGCTATCGAAAAAGAAGAAATTCATCCTTTGATTATTGTCGGCACATTTGTCTATGAGTTTTTATCTATTCATCCCTATCAAGATGGCAACGGTCGTTTATCAAGATTGCTCACCACTTTACTCTTGATACAGCAAGGGTATGAATTCGTGCAGTACATCTCATTTGAGCACGTTATTGAATCTCGGAAAAACGAATATTACAAAGCTTTGATGCAAGGGCAAAAAGACCGAAATACTGAAGCTGAAAAAATTGATGAATGGTTGACTTTCTTTTTAGAATGTATGATAAATCTTACTGTTCGATTAGAAGAAAAATATACAACTTTCAGTAAACTTAAATTGGAACTAAATGACCGCCAAAGATCAATTCTAGCATTTATAACAAGTAAGCAAACAACAAAAATCGGAAGCATTGAAAACTCAATGCCAAATGAATCAAGAAATACGATTAAAAAAGATTTGTCATTTTTATTGAATGAAGGAATGATCATACGTACAGGCGCGGGTAGGGGTGTGCAATATCATGCAAAAGATAGGAAATGAACTTAATAGTA
>DLGT01000023.1 GCA_002482845.1 Saprospiraceae bacterium UBA7687 | reverse complement strand
AAAAACGTTTTGGACAGTTGTGATCGCTTCTATTAAAAAGGGAGATAGGGTTTATATAGATGATGGCATGATCCGCGGAGTGACAGAAAAAGTAAAGAAGGATAAAGTAGCTGTTAGGATTACTAGGATTTCGTCAGAGAAAAAAGTAATTAAAAACGAAAAGGGGATTAATTTTCCTGATTCGGAATTGAATGTATCACCGTTGACGAGTTATGATATTTCTTGTTTGCCATTCATATGTGAAAATGCTGATTTGGTGGGATACTCTTTTGTACGGTTACCTTCTGATCTTACGCTGCTAAGAAACTTAATGACTGAAACTAGTGAGCGCCAACCCAATATTGTTATCAAAATAGAAACACCTGAAGCCGTAAAACATTTACCAAGCATCCTATTGGAAGGTATGAAACAAGATATTTTTGGGATCATGATAGCAAGGGGAGACCTAGCTGTAGAGATAGGTTTCGAAAGAATGGGTGAGATACAGGAAGAAATACTTTGGATATGTGAAGCAGCGCATGTTCCAGTCATTTGGGCTACCCAAGTGCTAGAAAATCTTAATAAATCTGGTCTTGCTACAAGGTCAGAAATCACAGATGCCGTTAATGCTGCCCAAGCTGAATGTATCATGATCAATAAGGGTAGTCATACCATAGAAGTCATGGAAACGCTCAAAGACATATTACAGAGAGCTTCAGAGCATAGAAATAAAAAACGTTTTACCTTCAGATCACTCAATATTGCTAAAAACTTTTTGGCGATTGAGTAGAAAGGATTAATGAAGTTTTATACTTTCATCATTGTCCTGCCATCAGAACTTTTAGATTTTATGTCTTTGGTTACTTTACATCTACATTCCCTTCAATATTGAAAATAGCGTTAGGACTGTGCATTATTATTGATTTAGGATTACCATGCAGATTACACTGTTTCATACTAAGATTACCGAGGTTTAATATAATTGGTTTGGAATTGGCATTGTTGGTATGGACGATATTAAAGTTTTCTATTTTTACCATCGTAGATGATGAAATTTGAATTCCGTAATTTGCTGTATTGAATCCAGCAGCATTGAGATCCATTTTCAGGACTACAGCATTGCCAATTTCATCCAGCAAAACAACATTTTTTGTAATATTCAATGGAGAAGTCAACGTAATAGTATCAACATTTGCTGCGAAACGAATCGTATCTCCATTTTGTGCACAATTTAATATTTGCTTTAAGGAATGTAAACCATTGTCTGTTTTGGAAGTGACCAAAAGAGAATATGTTTCATCTATTAAACCATTGCAGTTGTCATCTATCCCATTACATATTTCTGGATCATTACTTGGTGTATTGTTATTCGCTATATAAAATTGTCCTACATTAGTGACGTTATTCCCATTTTTAAAACTAACAAAAGAAGGGTAGTAAGGGCTGAAACTTTCAGCAAAATCTTTTGGTGCTCCCCATGTAAAACCTTCGCCATTAAAAGATCTTTGGTACAATTGATACATATTTGAGTTACAACCTGCGGATATATTGCCTGAATTGGTGAAAACAATACTGTCTAAAGTCGCAAAGTTTTGATTAGTACCATAATTATTCACTACCCAATATGCTTTAGGTTGAATCCCATTCATGACAATAGTATCTGGCAGTTGATTTATTTTTGACACTACGATATCTCCATTAGGGTATGGACCTGCTGATGGAAAATACATCTTTAAATCAGTAAGATTAAAGTGCTTCAGTCCACTTGTATTGACAGCCAAAGTTTGAGATAATCCCTTTCCTACAGGTACAGAGGATTTTATTTTTGCAGCTCCAAGATTTAGCAATATGTTATTCGTTCTAGCTTTATCAATATCTGTTAGTGGGTCTGGGGTATTAAATTGATAATATGCTTTTATGGAGTTGTCATCACTAGGATTTTTGGTAAGATGCATGAGCTCTCTTATTTCAGTTGTAGATAATGCTCTATCGTAGATACATATTTCATCCATCTGACCTATGAAAGTGCGGGCATCAGATGTGGGATCAACACCAAAATTAAATGGTTGAATAAAATTTACAACATTATGTGTAGATGTATTCGTAGCCACTCTTCCATTGAGATAAAGTCTTGCCTGTGTAGGAGTGACCACTAGTGCCACATGCGACCATACATTAGTAGGAACTGTCAATCCTGAACTAAAATTGTATTTTTGATCTTCCCAGTGGTAACGAAGTTCATTGCTGGCTGTAAGATGTAATCCAGTTGCAGGTGTACCTGCACCACGAGCAAAGATTAGTCCACCTATATCACTTCTTGCTGCAGTGGGCTTTATCCATGCTGAAAGTGTGACTGTATTGGAAGATACATTCATAGCTTCTTCTTGTGTTGCAAAATCTCCATTGCTAAAAGAAATCATTGACTTGCCTGGAATAGTATCAAGCGTACAACCTAAGTTCTGCACTGAAATACCGCCTACCAGAATGCCCGTAGATGTACCTATGCTATCGGTCACGGTAAGGCTTACGGCATAAGTACCAGGTGCACCGAATACAACCTTAGGACTATCAGTTCCCATTCCATCAATATACGCTGGCGAAGGATCGAATGTCCAATCAAATGTTGCCCCAGTTTTGTAGTGAGCTGAGAAATCTTTGAAGAAAAAAGTATCTTGTACACAAATACTACTTAGTTTATCCACCATTGGTTTTGCAATAGGTTGAGGCTGTCTAAAAAGCCAATTA
>DLGT01000170.1 GCA_002482845.1 Saprospiraceae bacterium UBA7687 | reverse complement strand
ACCTTATTTCTCATCAAAAATCTACGTCTAGACCTAGATTTTTGATGAGAAATAAGGTAAGGGCAGGTATCGTTTTTTGGGAGTCTGCATTGATTTCTTCAGGAAAAAACAAAGCTGCTTTACAATACTGTTTTGTCACATTTGGGTATCGGGAAATACATTCTTCCGCTGTCAGTAAATGTGATGGATAATCATTAGATTGGTTGATTTGATGCAACTCTTCTAGGAGTTGAATTTCTTGATCATCCGATGCAATATAGATGCTTCCTTCTTGTCGGATTGCTATGTCGGCTTGACTAGCAATATCTAAATAATGCTTCACCGATGAACGTCCATAACCTTGCCAAATAGCTGAGAATCCTGATGGCACGATTTGTCCAAAATTGCGAATGCTTGCACCCATGGCTTGACTATTTTTTTCTAATAGCAATACCTTCTTCTTTTTTAACAACGCATGATATGCGTGCGAAAGTCCTAAGATGCCACCACCGACGATAATCAAATCATATTTTTGCATACTGTTCATATACATGGATTTCTTTTGATGAAGAAAGTTCTGAAGAAGATTTATATTTACGATTGACTACAAAATAAGTCAATACAATCAAGCCAACACAAAGTGTTCCTACAACTAAGCTCAAAGTCACATAAAATGACAACCAAGAGATATCAGCATTGCCAAAATTTTTGAACAACATGATGCCTACACTTCCTAGATAACCGAAGGCATCAGCCATATACATGAGAAAACCCACATTGCCCGTAATCCTAAAAGCGGCGATAAATCGGTCGAAGATCAAACCATTGTAAATGATGTAGGGAATGAATAATCCGCATCCTGAAAAGACCATCCACCATACAGGTGAAATGCTGCCTATTGAAAATAATATCGTTGTGACAAGCAACATAAGCGAACCTGAAAGTGTCAGAAGCATATTGATATTTAAGGCTTTACGATTGTCTTTGATCAAAAACATCAAGCCCAAAATCAACAAAATGAGTATGGTAGCAGGAATCTCTGTGGTGGTGTAAATGGAAGTATTTTGACTAAAACCTAATTCGCTCCAAATCTCTACGCCAAAATTATCTCTGATGTCGCGTATCATGGTAAGTGTGATATAAATGACGACAAAAAGTATCAAAATAGGTCTGTAGTTTTTGATGAGTTCTCTTCGTTGATGGGCATCCATGGGTTGTCTCGGAGCACGAAGTCTGATGTCTTCACTATTAGGTACAGGAATACAGGACAACATCCACACAGATATCAACATGATAGGGAAAAATATCAATCCTATGACGGCAGGCATTGATGTCTCGGTAATGCCAGATTGGATTAAATACTGTCCAATGGATTTTGCTACACCTGATGACAATATAAAATTTGCACTCAAGATAACAGTCAAAATTTCGGTAATCCTACGACCTTCTAGATATTGGAAAACAATGCCCCAAATCAAACCTAACGGCAGTCCATTGAGAAAAAGCCATACCAAACCATAAGGATATGGAGCCCACATAAATCCTAAAAGTGATGCAAATGAAAAGCTTATCAACCCAATAAAATAGAGATTCCTTTTGCTTCCATCCAAACCAGAAATAAATCGAATTCCTATGAATTTTGAAATAGCATAGCCGATTACTTGAGCAATTACAAGTAATATTTTGTAATCCATATCCCAAAGTGTCCAGTCATCATAAGTCGCTGCTGTGAAAGGCTTGCGATACATATACATGCAGAAGTAAGAAACAAAAGCAGCTGTGCTAGCCCAAAGTGTCATGACAAGCGGATGCCTACCCAACCAATGTTCTACGTGGATTCTGAGTTTCAAAATGTATTATTGGTTGCTTCGATAATGGGAATTAGTTCACGTAAGTTATCTATGATAAAATCAGGATTTTCTTCTGCGATTTGTTCCTTTGTCTGTGCACCTGTGGTGATGCCGATACTGTATTTCACCTTGGCATTTTTACCTTCGAGTATATCTATAGCAGAGTCGCCTACTTTGATACATTCCCATGAATTTATATTGAAATGTCCGAGTGCGTATGTAATCATATCTGGCTCAGGACGGCTGTTATTTACCATGTCTGCCGTTACCAAAAGGTCTAGATCTCTATCTTTTACAAGGTCAACTTTAGATAGTATTTTAGAAGCTACTGCATGGGTATAGCCTGTATTAAAAACGATTTTGATACTTCTTTTTTGAAGGAAAAACAAGACTGGTTTTACACCATCAAATAGTTTCATTTCCATATGATCGTACGCATCAGTGAGCAACTCTTGAAAAGTCAGATAGATGGCAGATATTGTTTCATTGCTGGGAATATCTTGCATCACTTCGGTGTATACATCCTTGATAGCGTGTTGTTTTTCTTTACCAGCACCATGATGTAATACTTGTTCTAGAGTAGCAGCTATACCATGATCATTTAGTGCTTTCTTGACGCATTTGTACACCATATTATCTTCATCAATCGTAGTGCCAGCCATATCAAAAACGACCATTCGTATCATTGGAAATTTGCATTTGGTTAAGTGCCGCAAAAATCTTTATTATTGATGAGTAAATGACAGAATGTAAGGTTATGGATTTGTTATGGTTATATTAAGGGAAGGTAAGAAGTAAGATGATATGGATTGGGTTTATTACAATTTATATAAATCAGAAATGCACAAAATAGTATATTTCATTCTATACTCAACAAAGTTTTTTCGATACTTTCAGTGAGTTCAGAGCTAACCTGCACATCTGCTGCGAATTTTGGCCATTGAGAGATAGTTTGGTTTATTTCAGAGATGATGCTTGTTGATTTTTTACATTTGATCGATTCTCCTACAACCATTAGGTCATCTTTCGAAATGTTATTTCTTTTATTGTTGATACTCAAAGCATGTTGACTCACCCATTCGCTTCCTGGACGGTAAGCATGACAAATATCGTATGCGGGTGTTAATTCCCATTTTTCATCCTTTTTTAATCTAAATGAAAAGTTTTTGGTGTGGTCGTCACAATTTCTGGCAATGACATTAAAAATCATTCGCCTGTACATTTGTTCCATGTCTAAATAAGTCAGTTTTAGCTCCCTCATAGTTTGGAATAACTGTTCATAACTAAAACTATTGACCATATTGAAATCAAAATGTTTGAGGGCACAAAATGTCTGAATATGATGCTTGGTCGCACCACCTTCACGGTCAAATCTTTTTGTCATAAAATGGGCCCTACCATTTTCTTCTAATAGTCGAGATGGCATCATATCTATTCCACAGGCTACAGCCATATTAAAATAAGCCATTTCCACTCTACCATATCCTTTGCTTTTTCCAAGTTGTACATCGCTAACATTGTCCAATTTTATCAACCAATGTTCAAATCCATTAGGCGCAGTTGTTTGCCCTGACTTCACTTCGCCCGTTTTTTCATTATACGCAATGACTGCTTTTGGGCGTGCACCACCTGCTGATGTCCCTATTTTCAATATCTCCATTACCGCTTTTTCTTCATCCATTTGAAGATTTGTAGTGAAAGATTCTCTTTTGGAAAGCATTTTCTGGGCGATGTCCACGAGACTATTTATCTCCACAGAAAATGCCTTTTTACCATCGCTCATCGTAGCGGGTTCAAATTCCAATGCGCCCATGCCTCTGTTTCCAATGAAGCACAACATTTCTACAGGGTTCATGCTATCCTGTGGACGTCCTTGTTGGGCTAACCAAATATTGATTAATTGATTTCCATATTTATCGGGGAGCACATCAGCCAATAAGCCCGGCAAACCTTTGAAAGTATCATAATCTGCATTTTTGTTTCTACGTAGTTCTGGGAATGTAAATATTCTATTTACAGATGCAATAGGAAGTTTTAACGGCGCTAAATCCCATTGGAGTTTTTTAAATTTAGAATCATACTCAAAACTTGCTAAACCTTTCTTCTCGTCCCAAGAAACAGCGCCTACAAGTTCTCCCCATATTTTTACGAATGCTGTATTCATAATTCCACTTTATATCTTTTCCCTTCAGATTTACCACTAGCTCTTTTGCGTTTATTTTGTTCCATTTTAGCCAAAGCTAGTGGACTCATGGTTTGTGACACATTAAAAATTTCCATGACATGCAATTGATCCAATACTCTCAATACTTGAATAAAAGTAGCCAAAGTGACAGTTTCGCCACGCTCCAATAAACTTAATGTAGATCGGCTAATCCCTGCTTCTTTAGCCAATGTATCTTGTGTTTTGTTTTGCTCCATGCGATGGTGTCTGATAAATACGCCAATATGCTCTGCCAAAGCATGATCGCTCATGGAGTCCCAATTTGTGTATGATAAACCAGTCATAAATTACAATAATTAACAATAGTGAATGAAATACAATACAAAAGTAGACTATTTTTATGAATTAGTTAAGTAATATTCGAATATATTTACACAATGAATGACATCTCATTCATAATATGTTGATATAGACTATAATGAATGATTTACCATTCAATTTTATTAAAATAAAACATATTCCTTATGGTTCTTTATTTTGCCAATTCACCATAATAACAACTTAACCAAACCTTAATATTCCCATTACTTCAAGGTAAAGATCATACTTTATTTTTGCCTTTCAAAAGTAAAATATTATGCCTGACCGAATATTTCAAATCACAGATTCTATCATTTCACTGTACAGAAAATATGGCGACGAACTCTATTTTGGAGAAGGTGTGACTCAATTGCAACATGCACTTCAGTCTGCAAATCTGGCTAAAGCTAGTGGTTGTGATGAAGAAACGGTTCTTGCTGCTTTTCTTCATGACATCGGACATTTGTGTATCGATGAGAGCGACGAACATCAAGTAATGGATAGTTACGGAGTCGTAGATCATGAAACACTTGGTGCTAATTTCCTCCGCAAAATGGGCTTTTCTAATAAAGTGTGCCGACTCATCGCTTCTCATGTGAATGCTAAAAGATATCTCACATACAAATATCCTGAGTATTACGACCAACTATCTGAAGCTAGCAAACATACATTGGAATTTCAAGGTGGAAAGATGAGCTCAGAAGAAGCAAGCCATTTTCAAGAAGACCAGCATTTTGATAGTTATATACAATTGAGAAAATGGGACGAAATGGCGAAGTCTGAAATTCCTGTTGATGAAAATCTTGATGAAATCAGACAACTTATCAAAACGCATTTACAGTATAGCTTAAAATAACCAACATGTCTCAATGACCAAAATAGGAATCCTTTGATAATCAACCGTTTTATACCCAAAACCGAAAGTAAAACATTTGATTATCAATGCATTACAACTTAAAATTGTTTTATTTTCCAGGATATAGACTTTTCGTATTATACAATACTTTATAATTTCAAAACAAAACGATGAACATCAAATCCTTTATTTTATTACCAGTTTTTATCCTAATTGCTTATTTGTTGCCTGGACAAAGTGACACTGGTTTTTTGGTGAAACCATATCTCCAATTTTCTACTCAAACAGGTATGTACATCTTGTGGGAAACACATAAAAATGCTACCACCAAAGTAGAATATGGCGAAGCTATTAAAAACGCAGCTCAACCAAATCTAGATCAAACAGTCAACATCAAAGGACAGCGAACACTGCATGAAGTGTATCTGGATAAACTTAAGCCTGAGACCAATTATTTCTATCGAGTGGTGTCCGTTACAGAAGATGGTAAAGAATGGATATCACCTACTTCCACTTTCAAAACTGCTGTAAAGGATAGCAGTGCACTCATGTTTGCTTTGATAGGTGATACGCAACGAAATAATGACACACCTTGGGCTTGGGGTAAAATAGCGGAAAAAGTCTGGCAAGACAGACCAAACTTTGTAGTACATGTTGGTGATCTAGTGGACAAAGGATTGAAAAAAACGGACTGGACTGAACACTTTTTTCCTTATGGTCATATACTGATGAATCGAGTTCCTATATATCCCGTTTTGGGCAACCATGAGCAAGATTCGCCACTTTATTATGACTATATCGTGGCACCTGCGCCTGAGTATTACTACACTTTTACTTATGGTAATATACAGTTTTTTATGATTGACTCCAATAGAGATCTTTATGAAGGTTCTGAACAGTACAACTGGCTGGAGTGGGAGCTTTCCAAATCTACTGCCATGTGGAAGATAGCCATGCATCATCATCCACCATATACATCAGATAGTAATGATTACGGAGATACTGCTAAGGAACTGTCCATTCTTGGCTCAAAATCTAGGAACTTAGTGCCTTTGTATGATAAATATGGTTTGGATTTTTGTTTGTATGGTCACACCCATTTGTATGAAAGAAGCTGGCCGATGACCAATGATCGTATCAATACCAAAGATGGCGTCATTTATATCAATTCTGGTGGTGCAGGTGGCTATATTGAAGATTTCGCTCCGACTAGGAGTTGGTTTACTACGGAACTACAAGCTGTCCACCATTACTGTACATTCAATATCTATCAAGATCAATTGATATTTAAAGCCATTGACCATGAAGGAAGATTGATCGATGCTTTTCAGATGGAAAAAAACAAAGACAAACTCAAAATAGTCAAGATGCCTCCCGGAGTAAAAATAGAAACATCAGGCCCCGTTTTTGAAAAAAGTACATCCGTTACCTTGTCTGCCGCAATGGATGATTTGATGATCTATTATACGACTGATGGCACAGAACCAACTAACAAAAGTAATCGATATAGCCAGCCTATCATGGTAGATAAAACGTGTACGATCAGAGCTAGAGCATTCACCAAAGATGTTAACCAAAGTAGAATCACCCAACAATCAGTCAAAAAAATGAGTCCGCAAGCACCAACTGTAAAAAAGGATTTGGTCAAAGGACTAAACTATGCTTATTATGAAGGAGATTGGAAAAATATTCCTGATTTCTCAAATCTTCAGGCTGTAAAAACGGGTAACATGCAAACGCTGAATCTATCTGCTGTAGCGCACAGAGAAGATAACTTCGGACTAGTGATAGAAGGATATATCGAAATATCTGAAACGGGTATCCGAACTTTTTATATCAACTCTGATGATGGCTCAAAATTGTATATCAATGATGAATTGCTCATAGACCACGATGGAGATCATAGCGCCATGTCCAAAACTGGTCAAACCATATTGGCCAAAGGAAAACACAAGATCAAGATAGAATATATGGAGTTCAGAGGATCTCAACATTTACAAGCGGGATACCTAGATAGGAATAAAAATGAAATCCCTTTTACACCATTTGAATTGTGGAGGTAAGCTACAAAGAGATTTAAAATTTTAGTTTGTTAGTTAATAAATTAGATCTTTCAAAAAGTTGGAAGGTCTTTTTTTATGAAGCTTGGTAAATACACAATAAGTATGTCTCTCTATTGCTAATATATATGTAAGCGTTAGTTTGAATATTTTACATTGAACTTTTATCCCTCAAAAATAGTTATAAATTCTAAATCTCAAATATGGAATCGAAAATTCTTAATAAAAAACTTGAGTTGATTCAATGGCTTTCGACATTGGAAGACAAAGTTGTTATTGAAAAATTGATTAAATTTAGAAAAGAAGAAAGTACAGATTGGTGGGATTCAATATCTGATGAAGAAAAAAAATCTATTGAAAGTGGACTAAATGATGCAGATAAAAATAATTTAATCCCTCATGTCACTGTAAGAAAGACATATGAAAAGTGGTTATAAATTGCTTTGGACTGCTAATGCCATAAAAGAATTATCCGATACTTTTTCATATTTAGAAACAAACTTCAGTTTCAAGGAACTTAATCAGTTGGCTAACAAAATAGAAAATATTTCAGAACTTATATCCAAAAATCCAAATATTTTCCCTATTTCCAAAAAGAATAATGTTCACAGAGTGGTAATTCTGAAATACAATACCATGTATTACAAAGTAGAAAATGAAAATATTATAATTCTATCTTTTTTCTCCAATCGGCAATCGCCTAGTAAGAGAAAACTGTAATGCTTATCTCCATAGAAAAGCTATTATTTACACACAATCCAAATTCGAAAATAAATAAATTAACTTTTAGAAACAAACTATCAAATCTCTAAATGATAAAACCTTACATCGGGTCCACCCATATATTCTTCTGTCACGTCTTCAAAGCCTAGTTTTTGCAGCAATAGTTTGGAAGGTAGGTTGCCGTCTTGGATGTAAGCCAATACCAATGATCTACCTAAGTCATTTTTTACAAAATCAAAGATGTTTTGGACGGCTTCTGTAGCATAATAATTCCTTTGATAGTTATTTCGTATGGCAAAACCCAATGAACATTTCCTGTCTAGGTCACCAATCTGTTCTCTCGAAAGCTCATAGATGCTGATGACACCGATGTAAGTATCGCTGTCTTTAAGTCTTATCAACCAATCATGACCTGCATGTTTGGATTTCTTAATTCTCATTTCTTGCATTTCCTTGTAGTATTTTTTCAGTTTTTTAAGGTCCTTGTAATCTTCAGTTACGTAAGGGTTATCATCTTCCTTAAATATTTTGAGAAGCTTAATGACATTCGTCTCGTCCACCAATTCGTATACCAATCTTTCAGAAGGTTTTACTTTGTCAAATAGATGGTTTTCGTACATGATGATATAGACTGTTTGAAAAATGGTGCGAACATAAGACATGAAATCACATTCGATTGTGTATTTTATGTTAAGTTTTTATAAAATATGTTTGGATAAAATTGCTGAAAGTACTTTTCTACATTCTTTTTATCGCTTGACCTGTATAAATGAGTAGTTCGATTTGATCTTATTTTCCTACCTTATAAAAAAATGAAAGGCTATTGATTAGTGACAGTTTGGTTTACATTCTCAAATAAAAAAAGCCCCCACCATCGTGAGGGCCCAATCATTAAAAGCCACATTAACAATTAAAAGTATGCTTATATTGCTAAATAGAAAACGAAAAAGTTTGATATAACTGAATTATTTCAAATGCCACATTAAGGTATTGATATCATCTCCTCCTTGTCTGTTTACAGCTTCTAGTCTATTCGGACCATTCAGACCTTGCTCTATGATCGGATAGATAAAACGTACTGGTATTTTACCACCATTTTGATTAGAAATAGCAGGTTTTAAAGTTGGGATTTTAGTCCGTCTCCAATCAAACCATGCTTCCATACCTTGGTAGAAAAATGATATCCACTTTTGGAAACCTATTTTCTTCAAATTCTCATCTGTATTTGCTGTGAGTTTTACTTCCGCTTTATCCATGTAATTGCTTGGTGTTGTCAAACCATAAAAGCTGAAAGATGCATTAATACCTGCTTGATAATAAGTATTTGCTTCACCTGTGATCCATCCTTTTGCAACTGCTTCTGCTAGTAAAAACTGTAGCTCTGCGTAAGTCATGATCACACCTTTTGCGATGCTCAATCCTTGTGAAGTCACTGCATTCTCATAAAAGACATCACTTATTCTAGAGTGGTTTTCGGGTCCACCTGCATAAGTCAATGCATCTACATCATTAAGACCATTAGGCAAGCCAATAAAAACTGGATTAGATGTTCCTTCTGTTTTCGGTGTTGCTCTGTAGAAAATCGTCAATCTAGGATCAGATAAAGACACCAAAGTATCCAACATAAATTTACTCGCTCTGTATTCATTAAATGAACCACTTCTTGCTGAGAACTGTGGGAATTGATCTGGAGCAGTCGATCTAAATGTGTAAGTCGCGTTGTCTTCATTACTTGTAAATAAAGGATTGGCAGATGCATTATTGATAATTTCTGTCAATTCTGCTGCAGGAGATTTTTTATTAGAAATTCTAACTAAATACCTTACTCTAAGAGCATTGGCTAGTTTTCTCCATTTGCTAAGATTGCCACCATAAATCAAGTCACCACCTACTACACCTGAAGTACTTCCTAGCAATTGATTGGCTTCTTTTAAGTCAGCTAGAATACCTGCATAAACAGCTTCTTGGCTGTCATATTTTGCATAAAAAATACCGTCTTTTGCCTTGATAGCCTCGCTGTATGGGATATCTCCATAAGCATCTGTGACAAGCGAATACATCCAAGCCCGCATCACGAGTGCTACTGCTTTGGTGCCTGCATCATTGGTTTCTTCTGCAGCAATGATGATGTTTTGGATATCTCTGAGTTTGTTATAAGTTGTGTTCCAAATACCATTTATCTCTCCCCAAAGATATCTATCTTCGTTTACGAACTGGTTTTTGGCAGTGTGCTGAATGACGATATTGCCTATTCCCCAGCTTTCGCCCAAGACTTGATTGATCATGTCTCTTTGGATATCAGGAAGTAATAATTGTGGTGTCACCTTTTCTGGTGCGTTGTTATTGGTATTGATTTCTTCAAAATCCTTGGTACAAGATATGGTCACCATACTCAAGATCAAGGCTACCAAAAATATATTTAATTTGTTCATCTGTTTAAATTAATTTGTTGATTATTAAAATTTCAAACCTACATTCACACCAATACTTCTAGTAGAAGGTATCGCTACTGACTCTACACCTGGTATGATCGTGCCACCTGAGGTAGAAGCCGTTTCAGGATCTACGTGAGGAACTTTAGACCATAACATCAAGTTTCTACCTACTACAGAAAGGGTGATGTCACGTACGCCAGATTTACCCAATATTTTATTTGGAATCGTGTAAGAAAGTTGTACTTCTCTCAATTTTGTAAAACTAGCATCATAGATTACACCTTCTACTAATCTTCTACCTAATGTGTAACTTGTATGCCATTCTCTAGCAGAAAGTTTGGTTGTATTCGGTGCAAATGAACCGTCAGCACCTTGTACTACACCATCTCCTATTACACCATTGCCTTCTAGACTAAGGTCATATCCATTTTCTCTACCTTCTAGTGTCTCGACGATGATACCACCTTCTCTACCTACTGTCTGAGTGTGCGAATAGATTTCTCCACCTTGTCTTGTATCAAATAATACACTCAATCCTATGCCTTTGTAGCTGAAAGTATTTCTAACACCTGCCATCCAATCTGGATTGTAATTGCCTAGTTTTATTCTTTCAGTTGTTGCAACTGGTTTACCATTGGAAGAATAAACAACTTGACCTACATACTGACCTGAAGCGTCGTAGTATTTATCATTCGGATCAGAAGATACTCTTTCGAAACCGATGCCATACATGTCGCCCATTCTTTCACCTACTCGAGCTTCCACCGTGATATATCTATCTGCCATGACGTAGTTATTGATCTCTTGTCCTGACTCTGGATCGGTGTAAAGCTCTTTTACAGTACTTCTATTTGTAGACCAATTCACATCAATATCCCATGTAAAACCTGTATGGTTTTTGAAAGGTGTAAGGTGAAGCACTGCTTCTACACCACTGTTTTGGATAAGACCTGCATTGATTACTCTTGATGAATATCCTGTAGTGTTACTCAATTGAATAGGAAGGATTTGGTTACGGCTATTTGAATTGTAATAAGTCAAATCTAGTCCTACTCTATTTAAGAAAAACTTCAATTCTGTACCCACTTCAAAAGAAGAACTGATTTCTGGTTTTAGATCCGCATTAGGCAAAGCAGATGACTCTTCGAAAGCAGGAATTCCATTGGCAGCTGTTTGCGCATTGTAAGTAGCCAACAATTGGTAAGGATTGGTATCATTTCCTACTTGTGCATATCCGACTCTTAATTTACCAAAAGATAGTGATTTATTGTCTAGATTCAACAATTCTGAAAACACCAAACTTGAACTTGCGCTATAATATAGGTAGCTATTGTTGTCCGTAGGTAAGGTACTAGACCAGTCATTTCTCAAAGATAAATCAAGGAATAAAAAGTCTTTGTAACCAAGATTACTGAATGCATACAAACTGTTGATTCTTTTTTGAGAATTAAAAGCATAAGACTGAATGGCTACTTTACTATTATTCAACGAGTAGATGCCAGGTACAGCTAGTTCAGGTGCACTTACGTCAGATAGGTTGAATCGTTGGTCCAATCTATTGCCACCCAAAGATACTGAATAAGAGAAATCCGTATTGCTCTGTGGTGCAAAAGCCAATAAGAAATCAGTATTTCGCTCTTCAGAGAATATTTTTTCTTCACGGTAGCTACCCAACTTGAATCTCTGTGTACTGTAAGCTCTTTTTCTAGCTCTGAATTCATTATTAATATCTGTACCACTTCTAAGCATCAAACTAAGTGCAGGCGTGAATTGATAATTTAAAGATAGGTTTCCGAAAACACGATTTAAGTCCTGGCTATTGGTATTTTCATAGACATTAAAATATGGGTTATCGTGATAGTTGTAATTAAACCCATATTGATTGATGCCTTCTCTGCCAGCTTGCCAGTAATTTTTGGAAGCTTCTGTACTAATATTACGTGGGAACCAACAATTGAATAAGTACATGATATTTTCAGTACCATAACTTAGGTTTGGCCTGTTACCACTTTTATTATTCATAATGTTGACATTCATTCTTACTTTAAACTTGTCTGTCAAATTGTAACCACCATTGAGTGCTGTAGTGTATCTATTTAGGTCAGTATTCGGTACGATACCTGTTTGGTTTAATGAGGTAAATGATACTCTGAAATCTGATTTATCATTGCTACCAGAGAATGCAATATTGTTGGTATAAGCATGTCCTGTCTGGAAGAAATCTTTGATGTTATCAGGTTGCGCGCTGAAAGGAGTAGCATTGATCGTACCTCTTTGTTGAAGCTGAGCTGCAAGAGATACAGGTCCGATTACGGTATAAAGATTGCCTACATCACCACCTCTGAAACCATTGCTCGTGGGTGAGTCATATTGTGCAATCAATTGTCCATCCATTCTTGGTCCCCAACTCTCATCTACACCATCACGAAGTCCACCGCCATTTCCATCTACGAAGTTGAATTCACCATTCAAACCTTGACCATACACATTCTGATATTCAGGAAGTCTAAGGGCATTTTCGAATGCAATGGTAGAATTAATGGATATGCCAAGACCTTTGTTTCTTGCACCCGTTTTGGTTTTGATTACGATGGCACCATTTGCAGCTCTTGATCCATACAAAGCTGTAGCACTTGCACCTTTAAGTACGGTCATGGTTTCGATGTCATCAGGATTTACAAAGCCTGCACCGTTACCATAATCTGCTTCTTGGAAGCTACGACCTGATGAACCATTAAATTGATTGGTAATAGGCACACCATCCACGATAAAAAGTGGTTGGTTGTTATTGATATTAAGTGAACGCTCACCTCTGATACTTACTCTAGCAGAAGCACCGATACCACTTGGATTGCCTACGATGGTCACACCTGCTACTTTACCTGCAAGGGAATTGAGCAAATTGGTTTCTCTAGCCTTAACTAAGTCATCACCTTTGACGTCTTGTACAGCGTATCCTAGCGCTTTTTTCTCTCTTTGGATACCAAGAGCCGTCACCGTGACTTCGCTAAGTCCTACAGCATCTTCTTCCATGGTAGCCATGACAGACGTTTGATTATTAAGTGGGAAGGTAATAGTTTTGTATCCTACGTAGCTTAGGACCAAAGTTGTAGATGCATTCGTCACAGATAGTTCGAAGTTTCCTTCAATGTCAGTTATGGTGCCGGTTGTAGTTCCTTTTTCGACCACAGATGCGCCAATGAGTGGTGCTCCGTTAGCGTCTTTTACTAGTCCAGTGATCTTCACTTGGCCAAATGAAAAGCTGGAAAAAAATAATACCATGAGCATGGATAGCAACAAGGTAGGTGTTTGTTTTGGTGTAAGCATTTTGAATTAATTTTTATTAAATTAAATAATGCGCAAAGGTGGTAATGCATCGTTAACAGAAAGTTGCTTTAATATTATGAAGGTATGATGTAATTGTTAAGCCAATGTTTTTAATGTTAAGGGATTGTTTTTGGAGAGATGAGATAGGAGTGATGAGATAGGAGTGATGAGTGATGAGATAGGAGTGATGAGATAGGAGATAGGAGTGATGAGTAATGAGTGATGAGTGATGAGATTGTGGTTATTAGTTAGTGGAACTTTGTCTGAAAAAAGTAGGTTAATGCGATGTGGCTAGTTAGAAAAGAATTTTTCTTATAGTTTTAACCAAAATTACCTAAGTTTGTAACATTGATGGGCACAAAATGGAAGAATCCGTTTTTTAACAGTAGGGAAATGCCTTAAACCTGCATAACAATGAGAAAATACATGATAATACTACATAAAATCAATCATCTCAGTCGACGCTAGTGGGAT
>DLGT01000003.1 GCA_002482845.1 Saprospiraceae bacterium UBA7687 | reverse complement strand
CGATGCGATTGGGGAAATGGTGAAGAGGAAGTGATTGCCTTTAATTGCGGATTTGGAGATTTGGTTGATTTGCGGAATTGCTTATTCAGGGGTAGCTTCGCATTATTTAGATATTTAACGAAGGCAGGATGCCTGATGATATTGCATCGTAGCGGGGACGAACAGTTAACGAAATTGAGCTACAGTAAGTACTTTCACTCATTTGTCTTCGTTGCACTCAGCTTAATGGTCGAAAGTGAAGCGCGGAAGTGTATGACTTTGCGCACATCTTGCAAACTATCACAAGCAGAAGTGGACAGTGGCATGGTAAGATTATGGTCACAAGTTTGTAACTTTGGTTAGTAGGGATAAAAAGGTAACGAATTTTAAAATCAATTTGCAGTAAGTTGTTATATCTGAAATTCTTTTATTAATTAATATGCTAATTACAAATTTCAATTAACGAAATTTAATAAAATTGGACTATTGAAAACTTTTAATACGCTTAAATAAGACTTGACAATAAAAATATTGTCACAAACACTTGACAATGATTTTATTGTCAAATGTGATGAGTCAACTTTTCAAAAAGGTTATAGTTATAACTGGCTAGTCTTATTTTCTTTTATTCTTTATTGATTTACCACTTTTTGATGCTAAATTACAAGGTCTGTTTTTCTGATCGCTCAGAATTAAATACAGGAGGTGGAAGTTTTACAACTGTTGGTTTTAGGTATGTACAAAACAAACAGTCCAAAATTCCAGAGTTATATTTTAATTTTCTATTTTTGCCCTGAATTATTAAAACAAATCAATATGAAAGTTTCAAAATTATTATTTTTAGTTGTTTTATTTGCATTTTTTGCGGCTTGTTCCAAAGAAGACGATACCAAAGAACCTGAATTCGTTCAAGAATATTCATTTACTATCGACGGTACAAATTATACTTTCACTGATTTCAAAGTTGACACTACCTATCTACAAGATGACAATCGGGTTTTTATATCAAAAAAGGATGGTGACAATACTTTTAATCTAAACTTTCCACTTGACCTTGCAATAGGACTTCATGGTATGGACTGGAACGATGGAGGTGTATTTTTCTTTATGCGCATTCCAAAAGGAGATTTTTTTACATTAGATAATGAAATGTCCGTTATAAATGTGACTAGCATTGACACTAAAAATAGAACTATATCAGCAACTTTTAAAGGGATAGGAGCTCAAGGTCTCGGCACAAAGACTACTGTGATTACTAATGGCGTATTAAAGGCTCGTTATTAAAAGACTTAAGTGTATTACATATAGTCTTTTCATTGTAAAAGTAATGTTTTCTGATTACTCGAAGATGACACACAATTTTTGTGTGTATCTATTTTTTTTTGTCGATTCGAAAAAGTCGATTTAGAAATGCAATAGGAAACCTTCCTGTTTCCTTAAAAATCGAAGTCAAAAAATATACTTCTAAGGAGATGAAACTTAAAATAGAGAACACCGTCAACATTGTTCGCAAAACCAAAAATGGGTCCATGTATTCGTCAAAAAAAGGCTCAAATAATAAAATCTGAATGATAGATATACTTACTACAAGCAATAAGGCTGCAATACCCAAGGCTTTTATGGTGGTAGCAATGTCGTTGTTTTGTTTGCGTTTACATATTCCATACAAACCAATGGCTAAAGGATGCTTTGGGGCAATTTTTATGAGTTGCTTTAATATGACATTTGCCTTTTCAAACTGATTAGTATGGTAGTAGCAAGCTGCTTTTTTGAGCAATAAATCGTTAAATATGTTTTCGTTTCTGAATTCGAAAATATTTTCTTCGATGATGATTTCGATGATTGGATCTACTTTTTCTAAGAATCGCTCATATCGGCCTACCTCAAACAAACAAATCAAATAATCCATGTCAATATCTATTTTTTCATCAAAATAGAGCGTAGATAAAGCTTCAGGGTTTTCTTCATAAAACCTTACCTTCTCTCTAAATGCGGTATCTCCCAACCGAAAATATTGTAGATATGTATGACGTGCATTTTGCATGTGGACAAAAGAAAAATTTGCTTAAATTGTTCAAAAAAAAGTAAAAATGATTTCAATTACAAATTTATAGTAATCTGATGAAATATAATGAAATCACTAACCAAAAAGTATACTAAAAAGGTAAATATTGATCGAAATCAATAGGTTTAACAAAGATTTGTATCTTTGCGGACATTAAGAGCAATCGTTCAAAAACACATTATTAAGTCCAAACTGAAAATAGAGAAAATAAGATGACCTGTTTCACCCCTGCCCCTAAAAGGGTAAAATATTGATCATCCATTTCTTTCTCACTTTAATTACAAAATCAAGTTTAACCAATATGTCTTCAAAACCATCGATACCAAAAGGCACAAGAGATTTCCTGCCATCACAAGTCATCAAAAGAAAATTTATCTTCAACACGATAGAAATTGTTTTTAAGACTTACGGATATCTGCCTATTGAAACCCCAACAATGGAAAACCTATCCACTCTTACAGGAAAGTATGGCGAAGAAGGTGATAGGTTGCTATTCAAAGTGTTAAACAATGGAGACTTTTTGGCTGGTGCGGACAAAACGGCCTTGGAAAACTTAGATTCCAATAAGGTTATTTCTTCTATCTCAAAACGTGGTCTAAGATATGACCTTACCGTACCTTTTGCGAGATTTGTGGTGATGAACCAAAACGAAATCAACCTTCCATTCAAACGATATCAGATACAACAAGTATGGCGTGCGGATCGTCCACAACGTGGAAGATATCAGGAGTTTTATCAGTGTGATGTAGATGTAGTGGGTTCAGAATCATTAATGTATGAGGCCGAACTAGTCAATATCTATGCAGAAGTCTTCCGTAAATTGGGTATTAAAGTTCGGATTTTAATCAATAATAGAAAGATACTTTTTGGACTGGCAGAAGCAGCAGGTATTACTGACAAATTTATGGAAATGACTATTGCCATAGACAAACTTGACAAGATAGGTAAGGATGGTGTCATCAAAGAAATGGCTGATCGTGGTATATCTGAAGATCAAGCCACAAAAGTATTATCGTTGCTTAATATCGACAATGTTATTGACCTAAAAAGCGCTTTCTTAGGATTAGAAGAAGGAACCAAAGGTATTGAAGAAATCCAGAATGTATTGGATTATCTTGACGGAAGTGTACCCGAACTAACATTTGACATCAGTCTCGCTCGTGGATTGAATTATTACACAGGCTGTATTTTTGAAGTGAAAGTAGATACATCATCAAGTGGTCACCCTGGTTTCAGTATGGGTAGTATTGGTGGTGGCGGTAGATATGACAATCTTACAGGTGTTTTCGGACTGAATGGCGTGTCGGGTGTAGGTGTCTCTTTTGGTGCGGAGCGAATATATGACGTCATGGAAGAATTAAACCTTTTTCCAGAGGATGTGCAGAAAGATATTGAAGTTCTGTTTGTCGCATTGGATGAGGAGAGCCACAGATATGCATTCAAGCAGGTAGCGATTCTGAGACAAGCTGGCATTCCATGCGATCTTTATCCAGAACCTACCAAGATGAAAAAACAAATGTCTTATGCCAATGCACGCAAAGTACCTTTTGTAGCCATCATCGGTGAGACCGAAAGAGAAGCGAATAAAGTGAGTCTCAAAAATATGGTCACTGGTGAGCAAAGTGATGTGGAAGTTTCGAGTTTACCTTCATATTTTGTGAAGAAATGAATCTAAAACTGTTTTTGATCATTTGGTTCATGGTTTTTGTGTTCGTATCACAACTCCATTTTATTATAAAATACACTTATCTTTGTAATATAATTTATAATAACTGATGTATTATGAGCACTTTACCTTTGAATAATGATCAAGTTTTAGACAAACTTATATTGGAAATGAAAAAATTGTCTCCAGAAGCAAAGTTAAAACTTAGTGAAGCTATTTGGTCAGGAGATATGGTCATTCCACAATCTCATCAAGATATCGTTGAAAAAAGGATGGAACAATCAAAACTAAATCCTGAGCGGATGAAAGAATGGGAAGTTGTTAAAGACTTTGAAAAATAAAAACTTGGGTGCACTACGAAAACACTCAAAATTTGATAATCAACCGTTTTTTACCCTGCGCCCTAAAGGGAAACGTTTGATTATCAATGCAGTAGAAACCAAAATTTTTAACACCCCGAAACTCGAAGACTTTTCGGAGCAGACTTAAACTTAAAATCAACCAATGCAAAATAATTCTTTAGCACAAATACAAATTGCTTTAAAAAACGGCTCTACAAGTTGCGAAAAAATCATTCAGTATTATCTCGGCAATATCAAATCTACAGAACATCTTAATGCCTATGTAGAAGTATATGCAGAAGAAGCGTTGGAAAAAGCAAGATCACTTGACATCAGAATAAAAGAAAATCCAAACTCTTTGGGCAAGCTTTTTGGTTGTGTGGTGTCTATCAAAGATCTCATCGTGTACAAAAATCATAAAATAAGTGCAGGGTCGAGAATCTTGGATGGATTTGAAAGTCAGTTTAGCGCTACAGCCGTGGAATTGCTGCTAAATGAAGACGCCATCATCATCGGAAGGACAAACTGTGATGAGTTCGGAATGGGTTCTGCCAACACAAATTCATATTTTGGTCCTGTCAAAAATGGTTCTGATGTAACTAGAATATCTGGAGGCTCGAGTGGTGGCGCAGCCGTATCAGTTCAGACTGATACTTGTCTTGTAGCCCTTGGCACAGATACAGGCGGATCAGTTAGGCAGCCTGCAGGTATGTGTGGTGTCATGGGTTATAAGCCATCATATGGTATGGTTTCTAGACATGGATTGGTAGCTTATGCGTCGTCTTTTGACCAATTGGGATTATTGGCGCACCATGCTTCTGACCTTGATATTGTGATGTCTGTAGTGTCTAAAACAGATGAATATGATGCGACTATGTTCCAAAAAGATACATATAGTGGTCAAAATGAACTACAAAAAGATTTTAAAGACTACAGATTTGCTTACCTTGGAGAAGCTATTGACAGTGATGCGCTTGATGTTGATATCAAACAATCTGTGACTTCCTACATAGAAGCACTTAATTCATCAGGCGCTCAGGTATCCAAAGTAAGTTTTCCACTATTAGAATATTTGGTTCCCACTTACTACATCTTGACAACAGCTGAGGCATCTTCCAATCTAAGCAGATATGACGGTGTGAGATACGGACATAGAAGTGCTGAAGCTAATTCGCTCGAAGAAATGTATGTAAATTCAAGGTCAGAAGGATTTGGAGATGAGGTGAAAAAAAGAATCATGTTAGGTAGCTTTGTTTTGAGTGAAGCTTATTATGATGCTTATTTTACCAAAGCTCAGCAAATAAGAACGATGATAAAACAACAGATACAAGACATATTCAGTCAGTATGATTTTATCATTTTGCCTACAGCTCCTAGTGTGGCATGGCCCATAGATCAGAAACCAACGGATCCATTAGAGATTTATTTATCTGATATTTATACAGTTTTGGCCAATCTTGCGGGTATTCCAGCAATCTCTATTCCGTGTGGAAAAAATAGTGAAGGATTGTCATTTGGTGTTCAACTTATGGCAAATGTGAAAGAAGATAAAAAGTTAATTCAGTTCGTACAAAATTATAGTTTGGCATAGTTATTGATTTACAGTGTATTACAAATAATGTTTTGTTAACAAGTATATTTATTTGACAAATTCATCTTTTTGTGCTATCTTTGCGTCCCAAAAATTATTTACAACCTGTCAATATTGCTTATTAAAAAGTAGTGTTGATAAAATTTATTTAAATAATTTTTTCTCCCAAGAAAATGCTGATTTTTACCATGAACACATTTAAAATGACAACAAGAATTCTTGTGATGGTGTGTATTTGGATTCTTTTGGTACCAGGTTTTATCATTGCAAAATCCCCCAGCAATGCTGAAATCATCAAAAGAATTCAAAACCTGAACACCAACATAGACGTAAGAGTGACCGATGAGGTGACCGAACAAATATCCGCATTGGTCGATGTGCGGAGAAGAGAAAGTGAGACCATCTTAGGAAGGACTTCATTATATTTTCCCATTATCGAGAATGCCATCAGAGAAAAAAATCTCCCAGACGAACTGAAATATGTAGCTGTTATTGAGTCAGGTCTGATACCTTATACAGAGTCGCACAAGGGCGCAGCAGGAATTTGGCAGTTTATGAAAGGTACTGCTGAACTCTATGGTTTGCGCATAGACAAGCATATAGACGAGAGAAAAGATCTCATGAAGTCTACTGACAAAGCATTGGATTATCTCAAGCTTTTATATGAAATATACGGAAATTGGACATTAGCATTGACCGCTTATAATTGCGGCTCAGGTAATCTAAACAAAGCCATTAAAAAAGCCAATGGGAGTACAGATTACTGGGAAATTCAAAAATATCTCCCTAGAGAAACCCAAAAGTACATTCCAAAATTTATCGCTGTTTCTTATTTGATGAATTATTATTATGCCCATGATCTTCAACCGATCGAGCCATCTGATGACTTGAAATATGCAGCATCAGTCAGGGTATTTGATAAAGTAGATTTCAAAAAAATAGTTAAAGAATTTGAAATAGACATAGAACTGGTAAAAGTGCTTAATCCGATGTATCGCAAGGGTTATATTCCAGCAAGTGAAAGTGGCGAGTATTATCTTACTTTGCCAAAACAAAAAATGCTGGTCTATATGGATAGGTATAATGCACAAGATTTCAGGTTAGCCAATACGGATGGTCAATATCAATCCATGGAACTTCTAGGTGGATATAATGTAGGTACAAATAACAGTCAAGCATTAGAAAAACTAGATGCGTTACCTGTAAAATCGTATGCTATCAGAGACAACATGAAATCTCGAAAGGTAGTACAACTCTTAGCTCAAGATCTTACAATCATCAACCAAACGCCAGTAATGCATCAGTTGAGAAGAAAAGAGTCTTTAGCAGACCTTGCAGCAACGTATAATATTCCGCTTGGCGAATTACTAGCTATTAACAATATTGACGAGAAAAAAGGCGTAAATCCTGGTAGCTTTATTCAAGTTTCAAGACCTTGATATACTTTCAAAAGAAGATAAATAAAAATGGTTTGTATGACAAGAGTTGTGCAGACCATTTTTAGTTTGGACAAAGAAGAACATTGGTATTAATAAAGAT
Source organism: Saprospiraceae bacterium UBA7687 (assembly GCA_002482845.1). Lineage (GTDB taxonomy): Bacteria > Bacteroidota > Bacteroidia > Chitinophagales > Saprospiraceae > OLB9. The sequence continues at coordinate 49,322 of DLGT01000003.1, read as the reverse complement.
GTTTAATAACACCAAATGTGAATTTGATATTGAAGTATTTTGTAACTATTTAAACTCAATTTAATGAGTATTCAATTTTTATATTTTTCAATTGGTTACTAAGACTTTTGCTATAATTTAAGATTAAATAATTATTTATATTTAAAATAACAAACAATGAAAAATCGTTTTTGCTTTTTCTCAACTTTTTGTCTTTTACTTATAAGCTTTAGTTTCGGTTGTAATCAAGATGAAAACAAAACGTCTGTAAGTGAAAAATACAAAGACTGTTGTGGTACCGACCCACAATTGATAGAATTGCCAGAAGGAAACTCTGTCTACGTGCCCAATGTCTTTACGCCCAATAAGGATGGTATTAATGATTTGTTTTATCCTATTGCGAAAAATCAAGACCCTAAAGTATTTGGAATATCAGAGTTGAAAATATATAATATGAGAGATACAGTCATCTATTACAGAAGGGATTTTAGCTATACTATAGATTTGGAAGAAGCTGCATGGAGTGGCCAAATGAGAGAAAATATATTTAATGAGACCCCATATAAACCTGACCAAAAATATGAAGGAGGGCCATTTAAGTATAGTTTCGAAGCGATCTATGTTCTTAATGACGGATCTTTAGAAGTAAAATTAATCGAAGGCCAAGCCTGTATGATTCGTTGTGAAGATGAAGTGTCAGAATTACGAGATAGAGTAGGTTGTTATTTTCCAGTACAAGGTTTAGACGGAGCATTTAATGCACAAATAGGCAATCAAGAGAATGATTGTTTTAAATAATTAATTACTATTAAAGAGTTAATATTATTAAAGGTAAGGAAAGTACTGACAGAAAGCTATCGTATGCTTTCCTTTTCGATTTCATTTTAAACATGTGATATATTTGTCGTCTATTTCGGAAGTTTACCCAAATTATTTAAACTCTCATTTTTAACAAATTCACTCAAATTTTACCATTTTGTTGATTCTATCTCCAATTGTTCTTGTGACTTAGAGTTACCTGTTTGATAATCTTCATTGGATTTAATCGCTCTTTGCAAAAGTTCATTTTCTGAAAAAGGCTCAACGATCCTTCTGGTTATTGCTGTGTTTTTTTGTATTTCTTCTTCTATCTTATTTAAAACTTCTTCATCTTGGAGATGTATTAGATATTCAATAGTATTTAATTTTCTCGTTTGTAAATTCATATTCGATTATTAATGTAACCAACTTGAAAATATGGATTAATCAGTAGTCGTAAATTTTTGTTTTTTAGTTCCAATTTATAAGTTAGCAATGCAGCTTTTAAAAAAGAATTACTTAATCTAAATTAGAACTTAAGCCCAATTTAAATGGTTTGATAAATAAAAATATCCATGCTTAGACGTTACTTAATACTCTTCTTTTCGATAGTAACTATATCACTTGCCATTGGTCAAAATAGTACTTCTGCCCAACTGAAAACATTTCCTGATGAATGGCTTGGCGTTTGGGAAGGAACGCTTCACATTTATAACCATCAAAACATACTCCAATCTATCCCAATGTCTTTAGAGAATCTACGAACAGACTCCGCAGATATTTTTCAATGGGTCATCATTTATGGTGAAGATAAAATAAAAGGAAAAAGAGATTACATCTTAAAAACCAAAGACAAATCCAAAGGTCACTACGTCGTGGATGAAAAAAATGGGATACTGCTTGATGCTTATGTATTGGAAAATAAACTTATCAGTCATTTTGAAGTAATGGGCAATCAACTAACATCTATCTACGAAAGACAAGAAGATATGATGATTTTTGAGATTATCGTAAATAAAAGCGTTCCTGCCACAGTCTCCGGTAATATAAAGGCCGAAGGTCAAGAAGACATCCCTGAAGTAAAATCATATCCTATCATTGGTTACCAAAAAGCGATTTTAACAAGGACGGTATCTTTGGAGTAAAATCAATATTTAATTACCTTTTTGCTTGTAACTAGGCCTTTTCCATTCTTAAATCTAAGAAAATAAACACCACTAGACAAACCTTTCAAAACATTGGTTAAGCTATCTTTTTTAAATTTTCCTTGATAAATCAAGCTTCCTTGTACATCATAAATAGTTACTCCTGCGTCAATAAAATTTTCAGCACCTAAAATATCTACTTGGTCAAAAAACGGATTTGGATATATTCGGAAATTATCATTTGATATTTCATTGATGGATGATGTACAAGTAAGGCCATTGATTTTTTCCCATAATTGGTTGTCAAAAGAACTTACGGCACCCGCTATTTCTCCGCCAGCATTTCCTACCCTAACCACCACTAGATTTTGGGATGGAACAATATAAATTTTCTGATCATTTTTGCCCAAAGCGCAATACATGTCTGATGGCGCATTTGGTATCAAAAATCTATTTATTGCCAATTGTACGCCTGGCAACATAAAAGATTCCTGACCATTTAGCCACCATAACAGACCATATGATTTGTTGATCATTTGCGATGGTACTGACATTGCATCAACATAGGTCTGATCACCCAGAATTTGCTGCCCATTCCAAGTCCCTTTATTTAATGCTAATAGCCCGAATCTTGCCATGTTTCTTGGTTTACTGTACAGTACACCATCTAACCACAGTCCACCAATCCCTGTTTTTACAGTAAGTTGCGTATTCATAAAGTTTTGATAAGTATTTCCCCATGCTTCTGCCATAACATTATGTAACAATCTATATGGCGCATTGTGATAAGCCCACCTTTGACCAGCATCTGCTTTATATGTGAGACATTCAGGCATCATACAATCCAAATCATCTCCACTATCATCTAGTCCTGATGTCATGGTCAATTGATGCCAGATGGTTATTTTATTTTCTTGTTCAGGAGATAGGCTCGTCCATCCTTCACCCAAGTATTTGGAAGTTTTGTCATTTATATTTAAGAGTCCTTTTTCTTGTGCCATCCCCACCATAAATGATGTGATAGATTTACCAGCGGATGCCCAATACCAAACACTATCTTTTGTAAAATTATCAAAGTATGTTTCTTTGACGATTTTTCCATCTTTTAATATGATGAACCCCTTGGTCCCTTTCTCAATCAAAAAATCATCAAGTGCTTTGTTGCCTGTTTCACACCAGTTTAAGGTAGCAGGATCGATGGTATCCCATTCATTACCTACGATGGGTGGAAAATATAAGTTTTGTCCAAGAACGACGGTAGTAATAAAAAAAAGACCAACTGAAAAGAATAACGACTTCATAATGGAAAGATTTCATTCTGATAAAGAAATAAGAATATGTAGAAGTTCACAAAAGAGTGACATTCTTGATATAAATCACTTAGACCATTTAGTCAAGCAAAAGTTTATTTATGAAATACTATTGTAGTCAAAAAACAATTACATTTAAAAAACATTATATATATATTCTCTTTTTTATCTGAATATTAGTACATTTGATAGAATTACTATAATTTTGTCGCTTATGACAGAATCATCATTTATAGGCCATAATATAGATATAGCAGCAACGCTATTAAAAAAAGGTGAAGCAGTAGCTATACCCACAGAAACCGTGTATGGACTAGCAGTAAATGCACTAGATACCAAAGCTGTAGCCAAAGTATTTCAAATAAAACAACGACCTACTTTCGACCCATTGATTATCCATTTATCATCTTTTGACAAAGTGGAAAAATATGTGGAAGAAATACCAGAAATCTTCAGGGAGTTGGCAGATAAATTTACACCGGGGCCACTTACATTTTTGCTTCGTAAAAAAGAAATTGTTCCAGATATCGTTACTTCTGGGTCTCCATTTGTAGCTGTGAGAATACCTGCACATCCGGTGACTAAAGCTTTATTGGAAAAGCTCGATTTTCCACTCGCAGCTCCAAGTGCAAATCCTTTTGGATATATAAGTCCCACCACTGCTCAGCACGTAGCAGATCAGTTGGGTAGTAAAATATATTACATTCTCGATGGTGGAGCATGTAATGTCGGACTTGAAAGCACGATCATAGGCATGAATGCAGATGGTGAAATAGAAGTGTTAAGGAAAGGAGGTTTGTCTATAGAAAGCATAGAATCCGTGGTAGGTAATGTTAAAATCCGAGATATCTCTACGTCTAACCCAGAAGCACCAGGAATGCTCACAAGTCACTATGCTCCGCAAGTACCTTTGGTATTAGGGGATATCCATAAATTAGCGGCTACGTCACATCCTGAGCGAACTGGAATCATCACATTTAGAAATTTTGTAAAAGATGTCCCATCTAAGCATCAGATTGTATTATCACCTTCTGGAAATTTTGCTGATGCAGCACACAATCTTTTTGCTGGCATGAGATATTTAGATAGTTGCGAGATAGATGTCATATATGCTGAGCTATTGCCTGAATCAGATCTTGGTATTGCTATCAATGACAGATTGAGAAGAGCAGCAGCAGTGTAATTTTTTTTGTAAAAATTGCGCTAAATAACCTATCTTCGTCCCACCTAACCAAACATTTTCGCAATGAATATCTATCCATTCAAAGCATCATATCCCAATACGGATCTGATTGCTTCTCCGGAATCATTTTTTGATACCGTGAGCGCTGAGTTTGTCAATTTTAGACATTCAGGTTTTTTTGCAACGCATCTGGAAAAGGCGCTTTTTATTTATAGAATTCAGGGTTCCAAAACATTTACTGGCATCATAGCTAGCAATGATATTGAAGACATTGAAAATAAAAAGATTCTTGGTCATGAAAACACCCTAACGGATAAAGAACAATCCATGTTACAATTGATGCTGTCCAGAAAGGCCATGATCAAACCTGTGTTATTAGCTTATGAAAACAAAGTAGAAATAGATAGTTTCATAGAAAAATATGTAACAAATAATCAACCATTTTTTGATATCGAATTGCCTTTAAATCAGGAGCAACATACCATTTGGGCAGTATCAAAACCAAGTGAAATAGAAAGACTTCAAGAACTCTTCAAACAGCAAGTTCCTACTTCTTATATTGCAGATGGTCATCATAGAGCATCCATAACGGCAAAATTGGTTAGAAAAAATTATCTCCATGATGATAATATCGTGCATCCTGGACTTTTGTGTGTATTTTTTCCATTCAAAGAGTTAGAAATCCTTGATTATAACAGAATCATAGACCTTTCTGGAAAAATGAGTAAATTGAACTTTATGGCAAAAATCTCTCACTTTGTAGATATAAAACCCATAAACAAACATGCCAAACCTCACAAAAAACATCAAATGACCATGATCCTTGATCAAGAATGGTTTTCATTGACATGGAAGAAAAAACTACTCAAGTCGTCTAGAAATAATGAAGTCTTGCTCGATGTAGACTTATTTAATAACCATATTTTAAAAGAAGTGGTTAACATCAAAGATATAAAAACTGCCACAGATGTCATGTATGTCGAAGGTGTATCTGGTCTAGAAAAGATGGAAGAAAAACTAAGAAAAAGCAATGACTATGTAGGTTTTTGTCTATATCCCGTTTCCAAAGATGACATGATCAAAATAAGTGACGCAGGTGATGTATTGCCACCCAAAAGTACATGGTTTGAACCAAGAATAAAAAACGGTCTTATCATTAAAGAATTTTAAACTAATATTGCATCAAAAAAGTAATATCTGATGATCCATAAATTTACAGCAGACAAGATATATACATCTATAGGCCCAGCTCTTTCTGATCATGTCATTGTGACAGATGAAAAAGGTAAAATATTGGCAATCGATGCCTTATCAGACCACGATGCTTCTTCTGTACAAATACTTGAAGGAATGATCTGTGCTGGTTTTGTAAATACACATTGCCATCTCGAATTGTCACACATGAAAGGCAAAGTAGATACAGGTACTGGTTTACTTCCTTTTTTAAAAAAAGTAGTAGGATTCAGAGATATCGATCAAGATACGATACTGCAAGCTATCCAAGATGGCGATGAAGAAATGTACAAAAATGGCATCGTCGCTGTAGGAGACATTTCCAACAAAACAGATACAGCCATTACGAAAAACCGAAGCAAGTTGGATTATTATTCTTTCATTGAGATGTTTGATTTCCTACAACCTACGATGACTGCCGCCACTATAGCCCAATATCAAGAAGTCATGGCTGGTCAAAGTGATGCTAATTTTAACCGCAAGAGTTATGTGCCACATTCGCCATATACTGTAAGTCCAGATTTATTTAGTTTTGTAAATGAACATAATCAAGTAGGACAAACCATAAGCATTCATAATCAAGAGACACCTGCCGAAGATGAGTTGTTCCAGAAAGGCACGGGTGGATTCAAAGATTTTTATGATGGGTTTGGATTTTCTTTAGACCATTTTGTACCATCAGGACGGACTTCAATCCACTATGCTGTCCAACATCTTAAACCAAAATTCAAGACCATTTTTGTACACAACACACTCACGTCTCGAGAAGATGTACTGGCTGCAAAAACATGGAATGATCAGGTATTCTGGGCAAGTTGTCCCAATGCAAATCTTTATATCGAAAATAGAATGCCCGATTATGCTGTTTTCTTAGACACGGACGCCAAAGTAACATTAGGTACGGATAGCCTCACTTCCAATTGGCAACTGTCAATATGGGAAGAAGTCAAGACCATCAGAAAATATGCTTCGTATGTACCATTAGAGACACTCATTCAGTGGGCAACGATCAATGGGGCTCAAGCTTTGGGCTACCATGATAGATTGGGAAGTGTAGAAGTAGGCAAAACACCTGGATTGGTCCATGTAGGAAATAATGGGGAAGTGAATAGGTTGATATGAATATTGATCATGATTTATTTTACGATCGATTCAACATTTCCGTTTCCAATTCAAAATCCAACCATTCATACCTATCTTTGATAGCATTAATTTCCGATAATGTCTGTCTTATGAATGATTGATGCTGCTCACTCTGCGGATTAAAAGGACGATGATGGCTAGCCAATTGTATTTTGTGAATTTGTGTATTCAGCGATAAAGTTTCATTGGCGAAATAGTGACCACTAAACTTTCCCCAAATATAATCAATAGCGACTACATTTGGGTGGATCATATCCGCTTCATAAAATCTATAATCCCGTAGATCATCCATCATAATATCGTATGCTGGAAAATAACTTACACCTTCATCATGTCGATTTATTTCGTCTATCATGCACAGTAATCTAGCCTTACTTTTGGTGTTTTCTACGATACCATCTTTGATATGTCTCACAGGACTTACTGTAAAAACAATGTGTACTTTGGGATTAATTTCTCTAATTTGGGTGATCATTTTTTCTAGTGCTTCTTGACCATCACTTATACTAACATCTACTTTCTGAAAGGATGATGCAGGTAACTTGTGACAGTTTGCTACTATTTGACCTGTAGTATTCATTTTGTAAGCTATGGCAGTTCCTAACGTGATGAAAAGGTGTGTACACTTCTTAATATAATGATGTGTAGATTCAATGGCGTGATTTATTTTTGCCAAAGCCAAGTTTGCATTTACATCAGAAAGGATACTGTGAAAGTCAGGATGAACATACACTCCTTGTGAAAATTTGAGTTCATCTTCAGTTATAGGCTGATTTTTGCAAGCATAACCCACAAGTTTGGAAATAGATATCGGATTGAAGATTGTACCAAAAGGATTAGAAATACAATTAAATTTATATTTTTGCAATCTCTCGCCGATGTTCTGTGAGAAACAAGACCCTAGCAACAAGATGCTATCTTGATGTGAAATCTGAATAGATGTAGGTGCAATCTGTAATACTGTTCGGAAATCCATGATGTCTTGTTGTAAAACCAAAATGTAAAAATGAGTTTTTTTTCGAAAATATTCAATCGTAATGGAAATTTAAAAGATCCTGACATTCAGTTTGGGCGATATACTGACTCCTATAAAGAAGAAGAGAAGTATACGAATTGGGATAAAGCGATCGAATATTTTGATAATGAAAAATATATTTTATCATACAAGGAGTTTTTGCAGTTTTTGACACATGGTGAGCAAAAAAATGTTTCATACACGCTTCTCCCTGGCAAAATTGTATTTAAAATTTATCAAGGTTCAAAAATTATAAATGGAGAAGCCAATTTCACCCAATTTAAAGCTGAAGCAAGAATCGTAAGATACGAAGTTCCAAATATTGAACTTATGGAACAACTTCTAGAAGAAAACTTTAATCTCAAATATACAAAATACGCTATTAATGATGAAAGCTGTATTTGTCTCGTCTTTGATACCTTTGTAGAAGATGGTTCACCACACAAAATATATCAAGCACTCAAAGAATTAGCTACAGAAGCAGACAGAAAGGATGATGTCTTAATGGCAAAATTTGATGATGTTTTCCCAGTAGATTATGACCATATTCGTAAAATAGATGAATCAGAAAAAAAGCTGAAGTTTAAGTATTTTAAAAATTGGATTAAATCTGTAGTGACAGAAGTCGAAAGTAACAATCTTGACAAAACACAATATCCTGGTGGACTATCTTACTTTTTACTAAACCTGTTATACAAAATAGATTACCTTCTGAAACCAGAAGGAACAATAATGGAATGCATAAAAGATTGTCATGATCTATATTTTAAAGATAATATTACAAATGTCCACAACAAAAACGAGATCATTTATGCTCGAATAAAAGAACTAGATGAGATGTCTTACGAAACATTTAGAAAAGAACTCTATGAAGTCAATTCTACCTTCGGTACTTCTATGCCAGAAGGTCATCAACGATTAGCTGATATAATAGAGGCGCAAATGGATGATTTTGATTGGTATGCAGAGCAAGGTTATGAAGCGTATGCGCAAGCAATATGTGGCTATTTAGCAGGGTTCTCACTTTATTCTTATTCACTACCTGCACCATCCAAAGATTTATTACAATTATATTACCGTATCGTGGAGTCAGGTTTTTTTGTTGAGTTAGGTTATCAACAGCAGTTTTTAAGAGAAGATCATTTAGATAAAAAAGCTATCTTAATTGCACTTAAAAACATTGTAACAACACACCAAATTGAATTTCCTAATCTATCTATCCCATTGAAGACACTAGATTTCAGTAAAAATTGCCAATTTTATAAGAGCTTTTTTGTCATGATTCAAAAAACAACTTATCATGTTTAAGCTATGAATTTTAACAATATGCATTTTATAAATAATTTCGCTGACATTATCGTACAGATCGCAACACCATACAGCACGGGTACAGGATTTTATTTAAAATCATTTGACATCATTGTAACGAATGAACATGTAGTACGTGGCAACAAACACGTGGTCATATCAGGTGCTACATTCGAGAAACAAATGGTAGCCGTGTTACATTTAGATACGACTAATGATATTGCATTCATAAGTCCACCTTCGGCACATGAGATGCCTTCTATTGAGTTGTCCACTTTAGATGTCATCAAAAAAGGTGACGAAGTGATGGCGATTGATGCTCAAAACAAAAATGTGACAAAAGGTAAAATATTTGACATTCAATATCTAAATGACGATATCCACTATATATTACACGATATCACTATGAATCCTGTCAATAATGGAGGTCCTTTATTTGGACCTGATGGCATGATTATTGGGATTAATACATTTAATATCCATAAAGAAAAAAATGTAGGTCATGCATTGCCTAGTTTTTTTCTTTCTTCTTGTATTAAAGAATATAAAGAAGGAAAAGGTCTGAATGGAGTTCGGTGTACATCATGTAAAAAGATAAGTTTTGAGTTAGAAGATAACCCAAAAAGTAATTGTTCTTTATGTGGCGTAGGAATTCGAAAAATATCTGACATAAAAGCATATGAACCGAATGGTATTTGCATAACTGTCGAATCATTAATTGGCCGTTTAGGGTACGATGTTTCACTTACAAGGAAGGGTCCTAACAATTGGTGTATCAAAAAAGGCAGTATTGATGTCTGTATCTCATATTATGAGAAAACGGGTTTATTAGTAGGTGATGTTTATATGTGTGAGTTGCCTGAAAATAATGTTTCAGTGATATATGAATTCTTATTAAAACAGAATTATATTTTAGATGGTCTCACCTTTTCTATCAGGAATAACGACATTATTTTGTCATTGTTGATATATGACCAATTTATTAATGTAGAGACAGTTTTTACATTATTTACACATCTCCTTCATACAAGCGATAAATACGATAATATCTTGATAGATAAGTATGGAGGAAAGAGTAAGCGAGTGTCAATCTAAATATTAAAAATTGAAGAAAAATTAATTTTTTTTCTTTAGTTTGTACGTTGGTTTAAAATTTATATCTATTTTTAACCTTCCATTTGCAATATAAATGCAGCTTTTTAAAGCACAATTTAATTAAAAATTTAATATGAACAGGTTAGTTTCAAAGATTAGTGTTGTCTTATTGTTGTTATCTTCGCTTGCATTAAATGCGCAAGATATCCACTTTACTCAGTTTTATATGTCACCGCTGAATCTAAATCCAGCTTTGACAGGAGTAATGAATTGTAAGACCAGGATGGTGGCAAATTATAGGAATCAATGGGCTGCAGTTTTGACAGCAAATGCCTACAATACCTACTCTGTGTCTTATGACCAGAAAATTCCTGTAGGAAGAGAAGATTATTTCGGTATTGGTGGATCACTTTGGGGTGATGTAGCAGGAGAGTCTAGATTTGGTACTACTCAGGGTAGAGTTTCTTTGTCATACAGCAAAAAAATGGCTGGATATAGAAAGAAAGCAAGTTATTTGGTAATTGGTGCTGATGCTGGTTTGTCATCTAGAAGTATAAGTAATACAGATTTGAGATGGCCTTCTCAGATTACTGATAAAGGATTTGACCCGACTGCATCTAACAACGAGCCAAATTTTACTGACTTTGATTTTTTATATGCAGATATTTCTGCGGGATTGTTATGGTTTAGCATTATAGACAATAATACCAATTGGTATTTTGGTGCTGCAATACATCACTTAAACAGACCTAATGTAACTTTCTTGGGAGATGATGTTAATTTATACAGTAGATATACACTTCATGCAGGTTTACAGTTTGAAATCGCTAGAAAAATATCTATGTTGCCTTTCGGAGTTTATATGGCTCAGGGTCCACACAGATCTTTAAATGCTGGTACAAACTTCAGATTTGCTATGGGACCATCAAGAACCACCAATCAATCTTTTGAGGTAGGTGCATGGTATAGAGTAGGTAACAAAGTAGAAGGTGGACTTCATTCTGATGCTGTCATTCTTTCTAGTAGATTTAATTATGAGCAATTTGGTATTGGATTTAGTTATGATATCAACGTTTCAGGTCTTCGTCAAGCATCACCTGCAAACGGAGCATTTGAGTTTTCTTTGATTTACAATATTTGTGGTCCTGAAAGTAGAGGTGTTTACTGTCCACGATTCTAAATCTTCTATACATCTAAATAACAAATAGCATAACTTAAGATTTGATTTTAATATACACTGGCGTTTAAATAAGATTGATAAAGAATAATTAGACCTACTTTAATGGAAATTAAAATCTGGATTCTATTTATCTTTTTGTATTATAATTAATGTGTTCATCATATTTTAGGTATAATTATAGTAACCTTCCAGGCAAAACATATCATATTTAGGTAAATTTTTTAATACGTGATTATCCCCAATAATCAGACATAAAAACAGTAAAGTAATGTTTGGAAATAAAAGTGAAAAACAAAATGTCTCTAATGGCTCGCAACCATCTACTAATGTCAGTAATAGTATTGTAGAAGGTACAAACATTATTGGAGAAATTGTTGCTTCTAACGACATTAGGATAGATGGATCTCTTATAGGTAAATTAGACTGTAAAGGTCGTGTCATCATAGGACCACAAGGTAAAGTAGAAGGAGATATCACATGTATAAATGCAATTATAGAAGGATCATTTACAGGAAATATTTCTGTCAAAGAATTACTTAGTGTTAAGGAAACAGGTATTGTCAATGGTGATATAGTGACAGACAAAATCATGGTACAAACTGGCGCAATCTTTAATGTAACATGTAGTATGTCTGGCCAAAAGCTCAAGTCTTTGGTTCAGAAAGAGCCTTTGAATAAAGTAGGCGGTTAGTCAAAAGAGTAATGTCAGAGCCTAAAGAAAAAAATATAAAAAAAGTCAATGTCTATCTGAAGTACTCCGGACTTGCATTCCAATTAGCATTTGTAATTTTTGTTGGCATATATTTGGGTAACTATATTGATACCTATTTTGGACTTAAAGTCCCTATTGCTACTATGATATTAGTATTGCTTTTATTCGGGGCATACATGTACAAACTGGTTGTAGACCTAATGAAGCCGAAATGAGTGAGTATTCTATTTTTGTGAGAAACTTGTTGATATTTTTAGCATGTCTTGTATTGGTACTTGTATTTGTTCATAGTTTTGAAAGTCAAGCAGATACGATTCTTCTGAGTGTAATGACAGTGGTTTTATTTACTTTACTAAGTATTGGACTATTCATAGCACTTAAAATAAGCGTCAAAAGCACCAACAAACAATTATTTATTTCATATACCTTAATAAATATGATCGTCAGAATGGTCATGTCTATTGTATTATTACTAGGTTATAGAGAAATATTTAAACCCATAGATGGAAAATTTGTCTTACCTTTTCTGCTAATCTATGTATTATTTACTATTTTTGAGACGTCGTTTATGCTAAAAATAGCGGACGAAAAACCATAATAATTTGCCATGAACAATAATGACACCACCGTATTTGAAGTAGATAAATTCAGTAGTTATACAGACGAAGTTTTACGTACAAAAAATTTCCAAATCTTACATCAGGAAGGAGATATTTGGAGTGTAATGCTGAATAATAAAAAATATCAAGTACGCGTCAAAAGCTACCAACCAAAGACCAAAACATATACCATCAATGTTTCAGGTTTTGATTATCAAGTAAAAGTAAAAGAAAAAATCGATAGATTGATAGATGACTTGGGATTCTTAAAATCTCAAAAACATTCTGTGAAAGAAATAAAGTCTCCTATGCCAGGATTGGTGGTAAATATTTTTGTAACAGAAGGTCAAGAAGTAAATGAAGGTGATAAATTGCTAAGTTTAGAAGCTATGAAGATGGAGAATATTCTAAAATCACCTGGAAGTGGTGTCATAAAATCTATAGCAGCCACTAAAGGTAGTACTGTAGACAAAAACCAAATTCTAATCTCTTTTGAATAATCGTAAAAGGGGGAATTGATCCAAGTTTATTTTCCTTTTTTCGGTGGCATTTGTTTGCCGAAATGTTGTACCCAATACTTATCAACTTTAGCAACAGCCATTTCGTTTACTTTAGGATTCATGAGCATGACACAATGTGAATAGCTTTTTATCCAATCATTCAGTACTTCGTCAAAGGATTTCTGGCCTTCACCCAAGTTTTCACCAGCTACAAGCCAATTATAACCTGACCTATCAAGTCTAGCTCCAATATCTAAACCTTCTTTAGAAAAATGTGCAAAAAAATTGTGTTCCTTCATTTCATTGGCATGGGAGAATGCACTTTTATAAAGTACATCATTCCATTTGACCTTTTCTGCGGGTGGCATATATTTCCTACCACAGTAACAACCTTTTTCTCTGACTTTATTTACTGATTCTATAATTTGAGATTGTACGATTTCATCAGGATGACCTTCTGGCCAACCTAAAGGAATCATAAAACTCAATATTATTAAAATGGTCTTCAAAATCTGCTATCTTTGATTTATATCGTGACAAAAATAACGTTTTCTTTCCATCCTTGTTTTATAGAAACCAAAAAATTAGATTTTTTAACGAAACTTTAGCTATAAAAATGCTGCACCAAACACACCCGCACTATCTCCCAACAAAGGTTTGTAAAACTTTGTATCTAATCTATGGTTAAAAACATGTTTTTTGACTTCGTCTACTCCTAATGTATAGATTTCATTAATATTACCTACTCCTCCACCTATGACAATAGCATCTGGATCGACAATATTTATCACTACAGCCATTGCTTTGCCGAAATAATGAAATAGTCTTTGCATAGTCTCGACAGCATACGTGTCTTGTCCTAAATGATACGCTTCGACAATTTCTTTGAGTCTTTGTTTGCTTCCACTGATTGAGTGATAATACCTTTCGAGTGCCGGACCAGAAAATATAGTCTCTACGCATCCAGTTTTACCACAATAACATTGACCACCAGACTCATCCAAAAAATTATGTCCCCATTCGCCACCAATACCTTGTCTACCACCTATCACCTTACCATTTACGACCAAACCGCCACCAACTCCAGTCCCAAGGATTACACCAAAAACAACAGAAGCATCAGGCATATCTTTGCTGATAACGCCCATTTTGGTTTCTGCTATTGCAAAACAGTTGGCATCATTACTCATATTAAACGGTATGCCCACCACACTCTCTAAGTCCGCTTTTAGGTTTTTACCATTGAGTGCTGTCGTATTGCAGTTTTTCATGACATTTAAAATTGGGTCCATCGTACCAGGTGTACCGAGTCCAATTTTTGTAGGTTTTAATCCGCTTTCTGTTTCTAGCAAAGTGATCAATTTACAGATTTGCACGATTACATGATCATACCCTTTGTCTCCTTCAGTTGGAATTCTAAGCCTTGAAATAATTTGATTAGTCTCCGAGTCAATAATGATCCCTTCTATTTTTGTACCTCCAAGGTCAAATCCCCATAATGCCGCCATAAATGATTAATTTGTTCCAAAATTAGAATAATATCGTAGTTTTTTCAATAAAATCTTACCTTTTTACGTAAAAATATTTTTGATCATAATTATCTCCTTACCTTGTGCCATAATTATCAATACTTTAAGATAAAATGGTCGGCAAAAATGATCATAACTTATTTTAGAAATATTTTTTTCAGAACCCGTAGTTGATAACTTATTAGCATTAAAAACAAATAAATATAGTAGATGAAAAATCAAATTAAAGAAATCATATTTGGGGTAGGTCTAGGAGACTTGAAATTCGGTATGACACGTGATGAAGCAAAAAAGTTACTCGGCAAACCTGATGAAATCGAAAATTTACCTGGTTTTGAAGAAGAAGTGAATGATGAGTTAGAGTCTTGGCACTACGACGAGAATGAGTTTTCAATCGTTTTTGATGCTGATTACGATTGGAGATTGGTGTCTATCGCTGTGAGTGATCCATTTTTTACCTTAAATGGCAAATCATTGATAGGACTGAGCAAAGAGGACGTGCTTGCATTTTTTACAGAAAAAGGTATAGAGATATCTAACGAAGAAGATCTATCAGATGATGAAAATCCAAATTTGGAGCTTTTAGAATCAGAAGATTTAGGTTTTATGATATGGTTTGCTGACGGTGAAGCGATCGAGATTCAGATCCTTCCTGATGTAGAAGAAGATGGTGAAACCATCAAATGGCCTGCATAAATTTGTGTTATAGTGCTTTTTGATAACGAATTTTATCAAAAAGCACTATTTTTTTGATGGTTCAGCAGGTTTCCCTTCACCAGGTTTTCCTCTTTTATAAATGACGAGACCATTCAGAAAATTTCTTAATATTTGGTCGCCAGCTTCCACGTAATTAGGATGATCATCTTTTCTGAATAGATCATTTAAAGCTCCTTTTGTTATTTTAAAATCCACGAGGTTAAGTATCTCTAGGATATCTTCATCTCTTAACTGAAGAGCTACGCGAAGTTTTTTCAGGATATCATTATTTGAAAGCATACTAATGTCTTTTATTTTTTTACGTATAATTCGTACAAAAGTCTCATACCGTCTAAGGTAAGATTTTTGTTTACTCGGTCAAATTGGTTTTCTAATGGCTTTAGAATGTCAGAAAGTCCACCCGTTGCTATTACTTTGTGATCGTACGGAAGTTCTGATTTTATTTTTCTTAAAAGTTCTGTGACCAATCCAACATATCCCCACAACACACCACTTTGTATAGCCGAAACGGTATCATGACCAATAGCAGACGAAGGTAGTGCTAGTGGAACAATTGGTAATAATGCAGTATTTGTGGATAGGGATTGGATGGCTGTTTTTAGTCCTGGAACGATAGACACACCTTTTATACCTTCGTTTTTGTCCACAATCGTAAATGTCAAAGCTGTGCCGAAATCTACAATGATGCAATGGTCATCATACAAACACAAGGCAGCGTAAGCATTAGAAACTATATCTGAACCGATTTCATATGGATGTGGCACCGGAAAATCTATACTTTTATAAACATCATTGCCCAAAATTACTGGTTCCTTACCTGTGACATTTTCAACTGCTTCTCTGATACTTTGATTCAAATCAGGTACAACACTACTGATGACAATGCCTATAATATCCGATGATGAAATACCCCATTCTAGGAGAATATTTCTCAATGAATTCTCATAATAAAACTCTGGTTGTGCTTCCTTCGTTTCATATCTAAAGGTATTGCTCCATTTGCCATCATGACAGAGTCCTAACACAATATTTGAATTTCCTATATCTATGGCTAGAATCATATGCGGATATTATTGGGATTTACTTATTTTAAAATTTTAGTTTACAATAAATTCAGTTTAATCAGGACTACATTTGATTCTAAATTAATGCTAGGAATATTTCATTTCATCTATTCAAGAAGGTAAAGCTTATAAGTTTTATTTATTTGGGAGCTCTCCATCCTCACATTATATAAACCTTTAGGGTATCCGGTCAAATCAATTATATTTTCATTTTCTCTTAAAAACACTTCTTTTAATTTAGTACCCAAAGAATTATATAGTACAATTTTGATTGTCCCAGATAACTGAGAATTTATATGAACTTTTCCATATGTAGGGTTGGGTAATAATGATATAAATTCAATTTCATCTATTGTGTTCGAAAGGATATTAATTGAAAATGTAATGGTATCCGCATGACATTCATTATATGCTATTAGTTTTACATCGTAGTTTCCAATTGCAAATGTATGAGTAGGATTTGTATCACTACTAGTATTTCCATCACCAAAAATCCACAAATAATTCGTGGCATTAGTTGAATTATTTGTAAAACTAAATTCATTACCATTTTTAATATAATCAGCATTTGCATCCACTATAAGATAATGTTCATAACTTATACTATCCATTATTCCCTGACTAAGGTTGAAGTATGTGCCACTAGGTGTAATCTGCAAAAGAATGGCATGTACCTTATAAGTATAAGTAGCTTCGTACAATAAACATTCATGGGTGTACTTTGTGTCTTTAATAGGGTTTTGATTCAGTCGTGTATAATCTGATAAGCTGTCGTTTTTCATATAAACATAATATCCAAATACAGAATCAGTGGTTGGCTCCCAAGTCAAAATTACATTATTTCCTTCTACTGATGTTTGTAAATTATTAGGAGGTGCTACTACATTATTTCTCAATGTAGGATCTCCTATAAGTGCTATATGAATGAATCTTCCTCCATAATTGCTATGATATAATGCATTATTGTTTTGAGTAAGCTTTACACTATAACCAATATTTTCACCCAAGCCCATGTGGTGAAGAACCCAATGTGGTCTTCCCGCCCAAACACTAGTAAGTGCTTTCCCTTGAGCCAGCGGTGCTCTAAGAAAATTATTCTTATTATCCCAATCACCAAAATAACTACCAAAAAGCATTGTAAAGACACCTTGCAAATCTGAAGAAGCAAAATTATTTGTACTTCCTATTCCACCCGCACTTGTGTAAGAGCCTCCTCCGCACCCATAAGACCAGAGGTAGCTTTTATCACTTAGCGTAGTAAAATAGTCACTTGATTCTATATTCTCTGAACCAACTAAAGGAACAAAATTTCGCCAACCACTGTGTGCAAACGCTTCGCCAGAGAAAAATCCAAAATTATCATCAATAACAGCACCATATACAGGATTGGATTTTTTATGCCTATAATTATGATCTTTTTCTAAATAGTTTCTCGTTAATTCGATTTCTGACAATGTAAAAGCTGGCATGTCTGAGAGGTCCACTCTACCTATCTGCAATTCTACATCACTAGGTAAGACCGTTTGGTCAAATTTTCCATCACCCGGTGTATTTATATTTCTTTCATCTGAAGCGATTGAGTTATTTATGCCTGTATCTGTCCAGTTCCCATTTATATCTGCATAAAATACATCAGCTGGCCACGCCCCTTGATGATCAGGATGGCCGTCGGGATTTAGATTACCACTATATGGAACAGGTATATGTCCTAGTAGAAAAACGGCTTTTGTATTTACTATATCCTTATTGTATTCTGTCTTAATAATATCTTTTACGGCCATCACTGATTCTTCTAGAGCAATAATATGTTTTCTTACTATCCACCCATCCCCGATCAAGTCATTTTCTAACCGTTTAATTTCATTTGTAAGACTATCCGCTAGCATACTTTCTACTAAAAGAATCAATATTCCTCGACTTTCAGTTGCTGGAATTTGGATGCCAGAATTGATATATCCATAACCATTAAAACCTTGTCCCAAACGTATCACTCGGTATTCATATGAAACTCCTTCATTAATAGAAGTATCTATGAATTGAGTTTCCACTCCAGAAAGGGTAGCAATTATTGGTCCCCAAGATGTAGCTGACTTAAGCTTCCTATACACTTGGTACTGATTTGTTAGACTATTGCTCGGCCATGACAAATATATAGATAAAGGACTTAATTCAACTCTCGCACTTAATTCAACAGTAACATCTTTCGGTGTTTGACCAAGTGTATATGTTTTAAAACACATCATACAAATTGTGATTATAAGAAATCGTTTAAACATACTCATATTGATTTAGTGTTCTATAAAATGGCTGCAATCTATAAATGAATCGGGTTATAGTGAAAAACAAAAATAACATTAATATTTGCACCCATCTTATTTTGACCAGATATTATATTTCAAAATACAATAAATAGCCCTTAAACCATCCTTCCAATTTATTTTTTTACCTTCTGCATATGTCCTTCCGTAATATGAAATACCTACTTCATATATTCTAATATTCGGTATTCTGGCAATTCTAGCAGTAACTTCAGGCTCAAAACCGAATCTATTTTCCTTTAGTTTTACACTTTTTATGATGTCTGATTTCCACATTTTATAACATGTCTCCATATCCGTAAGATTGAGATTGGTAAGCATATTAGAAAAAGCTGTCAATACTTTATTTCCTATAGAATGCCAGAAAAACAATATTCTGTGTGGTCTGCCTCCCATAAATCTTGAGCCATATACCACATCAGCAAATCCATCTAAGATTGGCTTTAGTAATAAGTTAAACTCATTTGGATCGTACTCAAGATCTGCATCTTGTATGATTACTAAATCGCCTTTGGCTTCCTTGATTCCTGTATGCAGTGCGGCACCCTTTCCCTTATTAACTTCATGTTTATAATATGAAATTTCTATATTAGGATGAAGTTCTTTATAATCAAAAACTTTTTTTTCTGTATCGTCTTTTGAACAATCGTTGACTACAATTATTTCTTTGGTCATCTGTCCTATCAATTCGACGGATCTTACTTTTTCTAAAATTGTTTGAATGGTTTTCCCTTCATTATAGGCAGGAATGATTATGGACAGTTTTAAAGACATGTAATCAAATATTTATGTAAAGTATTATATATCAATATATTTAATTAAAAAAGCATATTAATAATATTATTTATAGAAGCACTACACCTTATCAATTGCTTAGAAATGTTTAATTTCGCACGCTCAAATAGTATTGCAAATATCCAATAAAATAACAAAAGTATAAAAATGAATTTTCATTCTCTAAAAATAAACGAAATAGTCTCCGAAACATCTGATGCCAAAACTATTTTTTTTGAAATACCGAGCAATTTAGCTTCAGAATTTCAATTTACGGCAGGGCAATATCTTACCCTTAAAACAACTATAAATGGTCAGGAATGTCGCAGGGCGTATTCTATTTGCACGGTCTCAGGTTTACCAAAAATCGGAGTTACTGTCAAAAAAGTGAGTCGTGGCGTTATGTCTACTTACCTCAATGAAAAGGCAAATGTCGGAGATATGCTGGACGTGATGACACCTGAGGGGCATTTTGTAGTAAAAACGGACCATCTGAAATCAAGAGATCATTACTTTGTAGCAGCGGGAAGTGGTATCACTCCTGTGATGTCCATGATTCAAACTTTGCTAGAAGAAGAACCTAGAAGTACTTGTTACCTACTTTATGGAAGCAGAGATGAAAACAATATTATATTTAAGTCTGCACTAGATGCTTTGGCTTCAAAATATCAAGACCAGTTATTTGTCACTTATGTATTAAGCAAACCATTAGAGAAAAAAACTGGTGGTATTGGTGGTTTATTTGCAAAAAAAACCATTGACTGGAAAGGCGCCCAAGGGCGGATCGGAGAAGCACTTGTAGAAGATTTTATAAAAACTTACCTTCCAAAAAACAGTGAACAACAATATTACATTTGTGGTCCTGGTGATTTTATAGAAAAGATAGAGTCCTTATTATTAAATAAACATATAGACAAAAAAAGTATTCACAAAGAATACTTCACTGCTGCATCGTCATCAAGCGAACCTGCCTCAGGTGTCATTACACAAGCAACAGTGTCTGTAACACTCAAGGGGGCAACATTTGATGTGAATGTACCCAAAGGTAAAACTATTCTTGATGTCTTGGTAGATATTAAGAAAGATCCACCTTACTCATGTACAAGTGGTGCATGCTCTACCTGTATGGCAAAAGTAACTGAAGGTGAAGTAGTGATGGACAGTTGTTATGCGCTAGACGATGACGAAGTAGCTGCAGGGTATATTCTGACTTGTCAAGCACATCCTAAGACTAGCAAAGTAGTTTTGACATACGATGTTTAGAGTATGTTCAAATTTTCTTTGATGGATAAGTAATTTAGTGTCGAATTAGATTGTATTTATAATTCATCATGACCATATGGCACAACACTCCTGGATCTATAAAAACAAAGTAGGAATAGACTATGAGTTGAGCATGTACCATGGGGATAAATCTGGGCACGTTTTAATTTATTCTAATCAAGCCATAATCTGCATAGATTTTTCAGTCAAAAATGACAAAATATTCAGTTTTATGCTTGGTGAAGAATTATTTGAATTGAGTTTTATACTTGAAAAAGGTTTGCCATTATACAAGTTAATAAACAAAGACACAAATAAGACGATATCCAAGCTTGAAACTAGCAGTTATCCCAAACGACACATTCATATTGCAGTATTATTAGTACTTGCAATCTGCATTATAATTTTCATCATTCTTTATTTTATAAACAATTAGATAGTCTTTGATTCTGTAATTTGTCCTGTTCCTTTTATCTTAATTCATCTCTTTTGAGCATTGGTCTTATTAGCCGATCGACATTTATATGTATATCTAAATGTGGAAAACTCCTAAAAATAATTTCGTTCACAAAAATATTTATGTATATTTGTATTTCAATGTTGTTTGGGATTGCCAAATCTTCTAATCATTCCATACATAAGTAAGGATTTAAGGTTGATAAAGTACAATTGTGCATCTCCACTAATCAATATTGGTATTAATGATATAATTGATAAAATTGGAAAAATTAACCTTACATATCGAAAGCCTCATATTTGCAGGTAATCCATCTATCAGCTTTGACGATATCAAAAATGCTTTGGAAGAAAGTCTTGGCACTCAATTTAAAGATGAAGAAGTAGCGGATTGTATAGGAACACTTATGGAAAAGTATAGTAGCGACGATTATTCATTTGAGATTATTGAGATTGGCGGTGGCTTCAGGTTTATGACCAAAGGAGCTTATCACGGCACTATTGGCACATTCTTAAAACAAAATACCCATAAAAAATTAAGTAAATCTGCTTTAGAAACTTTGGCCATCATTGCATACAAACAACCTGTCA
Source organism: Saprospiraceae bacterium UBA7687 (assembly GCA_002482845.1). Taxonomy (GTDB): domain Bacteria; phylum Bacteroidota; class Bacteroidia; order Chitinophagales; family Saprospiraceae; genus OLB9. The sequence goes on along the minus strand of DLGT01000003.1, from coordinate 27,410 downwards.
CCAAAACCGAACTTGAATCGATTAGAGGAGTGAATAGTGACTATACTGTCCAAAAACTCCTTGAAAAAGATCTTATAGAAATAGCTGGAAGAAGTGATGGACCAGGAAAACCTCTACTTTATAGCACCACTGCAAAATTTACAGATTATTTTGGACTAAAAAGTATTCAAGACTTACCAAAACCTAAAGAAATCGATCCTGTAGAAAACCAAATAGGTGAACAGGCACCCATCGAAGAAGAACAAAACGATAAAAAAATTGGTTTTGATTCTTTAGACAAAGTAGAAGAAGAATAGTAAAAAATAAAAAAGTGGAATCCACACCTTTAATAAATAGAGTAGCAGAAAGCGGCATCATCACTTTCAATTTGGAAGATTTTTATCCTAAAGCAGACTTCATATCTTTTGACATCAAAGATTATCTCTTTCATGGTTTAATCTTAAAAGAAAAAGATTTTAGAGATGCGCTAAAGTCTATGGACTGGTCATCATACCAAGGAAAAATAGTATTGGTAGGTTGTAGTACAGATGCCATCATCCCACTGTGGGCCTATATGTTGATCAACCAGCACCTAGTCAATGTAGCTGCAGATGTATACAATGGAACTGAAGAAGAATATCTTAAAATGTACTACAGAGAAGCTCTCCAAAAAATTGATTATCAGCAATATAAAGATCAAAGGGTCGTTATAAAAGGATGCAGCAATCGACCTGTACCTGCCAATGCTTATGCGCATATTACATCCATGATGCAGCCGTATGCACAGAGCATCATGTTTGGCGAACCATGCAGTACAGTGCCTATTTTTAAAAGGCCAAGAGTGCTTTAACCTAACCATTCAAATTTTAATTAAAAAGTCATGGAAAAATATAAAAACCTATTTCCAATATTCGGATTTTTATCAGGTATCATCTTTTGTCTATTGATATTCGTGTCCTTTTCTTCAAAAGATACTAGTTTAGGCAGTTTTTTTGAATTGCCACAGCAAATAAAAGCAGTAAACCTGGATAAGAAATTTGATTTCGCAGGAGAAGTAGTTCCTATTAATGTTGATACAAAAGAAAGATTAGATAGAGAGTTGAGCGTTAATGCCTATTGGCAATCAACTACTTTGCTCAATATCAAAATGTCTTTTAAATATTTTCCAATTGTTGAACGCATTCTAAAAGAACAAGGCGTGCCAGATGATTTCAAATACCTTGCTATAGCAGAGAGTGGATTGAGAAATGTAACTTCATCTGCTAGTGCTAAAGGATTTTGGCAATTTATGAAACCTGCTGCTATGGAGATGGGTCTCGAGATAAGTGATGAAGTAGATGAAAGACTCCACCTAGAGAAGTCAACTATGGCAGCATGTTCTTACGTAAAACAAATGTACAAAAGATTTGGCACTTGGACCAATGTAGCAGGAGCATATAATGTAGGGCCTACTTCGTTTGCAAGGTCACTTGCAGAACAAAAAGAAACAAGTTATTATGATTTGAATATTAACGAAGAAACATCTAGGTATTTGTTTAGAATCATAGCCATCAAAGAAATTGTAAAAAACCCAAGCGATTTCGGCTATTACCTAGAAGATGAGCATAAGTATCAACCACAAAACTTAAAAGACATCAAAATCACAAGTAGCATACCAAGTTTGACTGATTTTGCACATGAAAATGGGTTAACTTACAGAATGCTTAAGTTCTATAATCCATGGTTGATTTCATCCAAACTTACTGTCTTACCAGGCAAAGAATATACCATTAAGGTGCCAAATTCCTAATTCCATAAGATTTTAGGATAAAATTGACGCACAATTAGAAGTAAGTATTAAATATCAGTTTTTGTGTTAAACAAATTGCTGTATTTTTCCTTACTTTTGTGTCACCTTAATCATTCTTAAATCAAAATATATCTTAACCAAATGGAATTTGAATTAACAGAAGAACAAATATCAGTACAAGAAGCAGCAAGAGACTTTACGCAACGAGAATTGTTACCAGGCGTCATAGATCGTGATAGAGAAATGAAGTATCCTACCGAACAAGTCAAAATGATGGGTGAGCTTGGGTTTTTAGGTATGATGGTAGCACCAGAGTATGGTGGTGGTGGAATGGATACACTATCCTATGTATTGGCCATGGAAGAAATAAGTAAAGTAGATAGCTCTTGTTCAGTAATCGTCTCTGTAAACAACTCACTTGTATGCTGGGGAATAGAAACTTATGGCACAGAAGAACAGAAAATGAAATACCTACCTAAACTTACGTCAGGTGAATGGATAGGTTCTTTCTGTCTTTCAGAACCAGAAGCTGGTAGTGATGCGACAAGTCAAAGAACTACTGCCATAGATATGGGCGACCATTATTTGCTGAATGGTACAAAAAACTGGATTACCAATGGAGGTAAATCATCCGTCCATTTAGTCATAGCTCAGACACACACTGACAAAGGACATCGTGGTATCAATGCGCTCATCGTAGAGACATCTTGGCCAGGAGTTGCCATTGGTGCCAAAGAAGATAAACTTGGTATCAGAGCATCAGATACACATACCATTATGTACAATGATGTAAAAGTACCAAAAGAAAACAGAATAGGTGAAGATGGATTCGGTTTTAAATTTGCCATGAAAGTCTTATCTGGTGGACGTATAGGAATAGCTGCACAAGCACTAGGTATTGCCGCAGGAGCATACGAACTCGCTGTAAAATACTCTAAAGAAAGAGAAGCATTCGGAAGACCAATCAGTCAGCACCAAGCTATTGCATTCAAGATAGCCGATATGGCTACAGAGATAGAGGCGGCAAGACTACTTGTGTATAGAGCGGCATGGCTGAAAGATCAAGGCATGGATTACACTTCTGCAGCAGCAATGGCAAAGTTATTTGCGTCAGAAGTTGCCATGAAACATACAGTAGAAGCAGTACAAGTACACGGTGGGTATGGATTTGTAAAAGAATACCATGTAGAACGACTCATGCGTGATGCCAAAATTACGCAGATATACGAAGGAACATCAGAAATGCAACGAATAGTAATCAGCAGGAATATACTTAGTGGACAATTATACGAACCTCTTTGGAAAACAGAAACGGTCTAAAAAATAAGGTGAGGTCGAGAATAGGTAATTCTTGGCAAATAGGTGCCTTTTGGGGTATTCCAGTCAAAGTACATTGGACTTTCGGTCTGCTCATTATGTTTGTTTCATACACAGCATTAACCAATGGTTTCAAACTTTGGCAAGGTATAGGATTTATGCTTTATATATTTGTGTTGTTTTTCTGCGTAATCCTTCATGAATATGGACATGCTCTTTCTGCTCGTAAATTTGGAGTAGCTACAAAAGACATTATCCTCTCTCCTATCGGTGGTATTGCGAGATTGGAAAACATGCCAGATAAGCCTATTCAAGAATTTTTTATAGCTATAGCGGGACCTTTGGTAAATCTAGTGATCGGTAGTGTACTGGCAATAGGTTTATATTTTGGTACAGGCAATTTGTCACTACCTGAGGCTGGCTTTGATAGAATAGATGACCCAGTAGAATTTGCTAGATATGTATTGTGGATAAATTTTGCTTTGTTCCTTTTTAACCTTATACCAGCCTTTCCTATGGATGGTGGCAGGATATTGAGATCGCTTTTAGCTGCCAAAATAGGAAAAGTTCGGGCCACTAAAATAGCTTCAAATATAGGCAGACTGATTGCTATAGGATTTGTTATTTATGGAGTATTCAACCAACAATTGACACTCTCTTTAATAGGTCTTTTCATCTTTATGATGGCCGGCAAAGAGTACGATCAGACCAAGGTCATGGCTCTACTCAAAAATACAAAAGTGGGTGACATTATGCGTACTTCCTTCACTCGACTACACCTTAGTGATAATTATACAACTGTGATCGAAAAATATTACCGAGAAGGCGAACACAACTTTTTGATTTTTGATTCTATGGGCAATATCTCAGGTTCTATACCAGAATTATTTATAAAGGATACCATAAAAAATAATACCCAAGACAAAAGCGTCAATCAGATGATGTCTCAAAAATTGGCCAATGTATCTCCTGATGACCTTTTAATGGAAGTAATTGAGCTAATGAGAAATGAAGGCGTAGCCATTGTTTCCGTATCAGAAAATGACCAATTGGTAGGCGTTTTGGATAGAAACAATATCGAAAGCTATTTGAGATTAAAGGCAGAGTAATAAGATGATTTGGATATTAAATATGCATTAAAGTAGCTGTTAATCTCCAATTTAAAATAATAAAGCCATCGTAATTCTTAGTGAATAAAACGATGGCTTTGTAATTTGTGAGCGTGTTATTTCAGCTGTTAAGTTAAAACTCAAGCTGAATAAAACTATTTTTTGCCAAACAATGAATTAAATCCCATTGATGCTATGTCATCTATGATGCTTCCATCGCCATCTTTGTCAAGCATTTTTTCTAAGAAACTTTGATTAGTAGGTTGTTGGTTTACAGTTTTGGTAGCACCCATAATGATGTCCATCAAACCTCCACCTTGTTGTGGTTGAGCTTGTTGAGTAGCATTTGCTTTACCCAAATATCCAAGCACGATAGGTGCAAGCGTAGTCATCAATTGACCAATTTTACCAGCATCGATTCCGCTTTCTTTTGAGATGTTTTCAGCAGCAACCTCAGTTTTATCACCCAAAATGTGTTTTAATATACCAGCACCATTCGCGGTTTTAGGATTTGAAGGTTGAACTGCCCCTGATAAAAACCCACCTAAATTATCCAAGATACTACCATCATGGTCTTTTTCTAATGCTGACTGTAGCTGTGTCTGTCCTTCTGGGCTAGAAGCATTTTTAGCAACTGCATTCAATAAAGTTGCAAAAATGCCATCAACAGCGCTATTTGTTTTAGATGAATCTTCTATTCCTAGCTGTTTTCCTACTTGACCAATGATAACATCCTTTAATGGTCCTTGTAATAAATCTGTAATATCCATTTTGTTGGTTTTAATAATAATATCGAATATCCGACATGCAATAATAACAATATTTTACTAAAAAAATTCATTATATATCTTAGTGATTCAGTCAAAACAAAAAACGGAATGGTATTTGTATAATTATATTAAATAAATATTTAATGCGTATGAGACTCATAATTGCTTTAAAAGTGTTCGTTTTTATATCTATTTCGGCACAGTCATCTTTTTTGTTTGCTAACAAAAAATTAACAGAAGATTATGTCAGTAATTTTAAAGCTGCAGCGATATCTGAAATGAAACGAACAGGAATACCCGCAAGTATAAAATTGGCTCAAGGTATGTTAGAGTCAAATCTGGGTAGAAGTGACCTTGCTTATCGAGCAAATAATCATTTCGGTATTAAATGTGGTAATAATTGGACAGGAGAAGTATATTATAAACTAGATGATGATATAGATAGTACTGGTAATATTATGGAGAGTTGTTTTAGATCTTATGCATCAGCGTTTGAATCTTATGTAGCACATTCCGATTTCCTGACCAATCCTGCTAAATCATCTAGATATGGCTTTCTATTTACACTCGGCACTACCGATTATGAAGGTTGGGCTAATGGTCTGAGATTTTCAGGATACGCGACAGACCCTACTTATGCTAATAAATTGATCAAAATCATTGAATCTAATCAATTGTATAAGTACGATGAGCCTATCATGACACCAAAAAATAATGCAAGTGAACCTATCTTGGTAAGTAATGAAGTAAAAGAAAACCCAAAAAGCACTAATTCAAAGGTAGATGTCAAAAATACAGATGTAAAAAAGACAACACCCAAAACATCATCAAATACTAAATACAAGTCTTCAAAAATCAATGACTTGAAGGCGGTATATGCCAATGGTGGAGAAACCGTAAAAGACTTATCAAATAGAATGGGCAAAGATGTCTTCGAGATACTAGAATATAATGAAGGTATAACAAGTCAAGATGAGATACTCGATGATGGTGAAATTGTATTTTTAGAAAAGAAAAAACGTGCTTATCATGATGACCAAACAGCTTTTCATATAGTGTCATCGGACGAGACCATGTATGAAATATCTCAAATGTATGGTATCAGGCTTGAAAGTTTGTTAGCAAAAAACAATCTTACACATGATGCTGTTCCTAATAAAGGTGCTAAAATTAGCCTTATCAAAAATCTTTCAAAAAAGGAAACACCATCATTTAGGTATGTAGAGAGATTTGACTCTTATGTAGATTTAGGTGGATTAAAATAAATGGAACAAGAACATATTAGTCTCAATAAATATATCAGCGAAACAGGACTTTGTTCGCGGAGAGAAGCCGACAAACTCATAGAAGCAGGTCGTGTTAGGATAAACGATGTGGTAGCTCGCAAAGGCAATCGTGCCACAGCTACTGACAAGGTATATATAGACGATGTGCTGATTTCCAAGGAAACAAAACCTGTGTATGTTGCTCTCAACAAACCTGTGGGTATCGTATGCACCACAGATCAGCGCGAACCCGACAATATCATTGATTATCTTGGATTTCAAGAACGAATATTTCCGATAGGTAGGCTAGACAAAATGTCTCAAGGACTCATCCTACTGACCAATGATGGCGATATTGTCAATAAAATCCTTAGAGCAGGCAACTATCACGAAAAGGAATATATCGTTACTGTAAATAAACCAATTGATAGCTCTTTTATAAAAAGTATGTCTGCTGGTGTGCCGATTCTTGACACGGTGACCAATCCCTGTAAAGTGACACAAATAGACGAGTTCACTTTCAAAATCATATTGACCCAAGGACTGAATAGACAAATTAGGCGAATGTGTGAATATTTAGACTACCATGTTCGTTCGCTCAATAGGGTGAGAATCATGAATATATCATTGGATGGAATAGATTATGATACTTGGCGATATCTTACGGAAAAAGAAATTTCAGAGCTTATGGACCTGGTCAAGGATTCTAGGAAATAGAAGAATTGAATCAACTTTGAAAACACAGAAAATATAATAATCAACCGTTTTCACCCTGCACCCTGAAGGGAAACAGTTGATTATCAAAACAAATGTTTTCGAATGTTTAAACCAAGAACTTTTAGGAGCAGACTCAAGACTTACTTTTTAAAAATAAAATATACTGCCAAAATCAAAAATATAAAACCTATCAAGTGATTGATACGGAAGGTTTCTGTCTTAAAAGCAAACAGTGTAAATCCTGTAAATACAACCAAAGTAATTACTTCTTGCAAAACTTTGAGTTGCCATAGATTGAATGGTCCACCATTACCCGTGTAGCCTATTTTATTGGCAGGAACTTGAAAACAGTATTCGAAAAATGCTACGCCCCAGCTGATAAATATGATAGAAATCAAACCCAGTTTTGCAGACCATTTCCATTCGGCAAATTTTAGATGACCATACCAAGCCAAAGTCATAAAGATATTAGAAATGATCAAAAGTCCGATGGTATAAAACTGCTTCATATTTTAAGATTTAGAATACAAAAGTAGAACCGCTACTTGACAAATTTACTATCCTTGGCAGCCCATAGATATCTGCAAGCATAGGTACGATATGGTCTCCAAGATGCAGCAACGGCATTCAGGTCAGCAACTAATTGTTTTTTTTCTGACGTTACTTTGTAAAGACTCCCCATATGGTTCCTAATGATAAGATCATCTAGTGGTAAGACATCTTCTCGAAATAGTGAAAACATAAGAATCATTTCTACCGTCCATTTTCCAACACCTTTTATTTTTGTCAGCTCGGCAATGATATCTTCATCTGTCCATTGATCCCAATCTGTATCAAAAAGATTATTATCCTCAAAATGTTGGACTACATTCTTAATATATCCAGCCTTTTGATAGGATAATCCATATTGACGCAAGTCTTCTAGGTCTCTGTTTTGAATCTGCTTAGCAATCGGAGTTTCATTATGAAAACTATTGATAAATCTTCCATAAATCGTTGCTGCAGCAGATGTGGATAATTGCTGAGAAACGATAGACCTTATCAAGTCATCAAAAACCTTAATTGGTTTCTTTTCAATGTTAATGGTGCAGTTATCTATTAATAATGCAAGAATTTTATCTTTTTTTAGGTGAGAAATGATTTCAGGACGTATATTTGTAGGCATCTTAAAATTTTAGTGATTATTTTTAAACGTAAATTTATTACTAATGAAGTATATACAATTAGTTTTTGTGACTTTTTTTTTACTGTTTGCTACCATAGCATTCAGTCAGACATTTAATATTGCCAAAAAAGCATATGTAGGTGGTATGCCTGGTTTTCTCTACAATGATATTTGGGGCTACACCGATGACGATAATAAAGAATATGCAATTATTGGTTCTAGTCAAGCTATCAATATTTATGATGTCACTGATTGTGCCAATCCTATCCTGAAAATGGCTCATGTCGATGGCAGTACAGTTTCATGGAGAGATTTTAAAGTTTACAGGAATTATGCATATGCTGTTTGTGATGGTGCGCCATGTACAGAAGGTCTACAAATAATCAACCTAGATAATTATACTGTCACTCAAAACACCAATGATTTTCAGAGAGCGCACAATATTTACATAGATACCATACATGCACGACTGTATGTAGTCGGCTCAAATGCTGTGAATGGTCAGATTACGATCTACACCTTAGATACAGAAGTGGTTAATGGAGTCACATATTCAGGTACTCCATCAAATCCAGTTTTATTGCGTAAATTTCCAACTACCTACATTCATGACATTTATGTAAAAGACCATATTGCTTATGCCTCGCACGGATACGCTTCGAATAATAATAAAATTTGGGATGTATCTAATCCAAATAATATTGTTTTGGTCAAATCAGATGGAAGTTTAAATGGCTATAACCACAGCAGTTGGGCTACTGACGATGGCCATTATTCCTATGTTGCTGAAGAGTTGCCTCGTGGAAAGCCTATAAGTATTTATGATGTTTCTGGTTCTGAGATGAATAGAGTAGGTTTTTTTAAAGAGCCACTAGAAGAACCTATTAAGTCAAATAATAGACCCCACAACCCATTTGTAAAAGGAGACATGTTATTCATATCATATTATGAAGATGGTGTTCAAATTTTTGATATCTCCAATCCTTTGATACCCAAAAGAATAGCCTACTACGACACTTATCCATATCAGAATGGATTAGGATATGATAGTACCATGCATGATTGGAAAGGTGCATGGGGCGTATATCCATACTTGCCATCTGGATGCATATTGGCCAGTGATATTACTCAAGGAATGTTTACTTTTAAAGTTGAGATACCTGTTAGTGATGGTTTCAATCTTGGACAAGTAACATCAATTTTGGAAGGGACCGATCTCATATTTTCTAATAGTAATCATGGTATCGTACTTAGATCTCCCAAAGGTTATTGTTTCAGGTTGTTTTTAGATGTTGCAGGTAATATAAATACACAAAGAATTATATGTCATAAATATGGCGACCCACAAACAAACATCGAAAAATCCGATCTAGCTTTTAATGAGGAAATTAATGGGGTAATCTTAAAAAGGCCTGATGGTACATGTATGAAAATAAAGGTATCAAATACAAGCACACTTTCTGCACAGCAAACAAATTGTAATCAATTTATGAACGCTATGAAAGTTATCACAGGTGATATTGTTATTGAAACTCCCACAAAAGGCTTAATTTTAAAAGATAAAATGGGGTTTTGCCATAGAGTGACTGTCAATGATTTTGGCAATTTAAATGTTTTGAAACTAATTTCTTGCCCTTAATATACCTATTTATGGGTTTTTGGCATGACATTTGAAACATACTTATTATAATTTAATGTAATATGTCATTAGGGAGAGTATTAGTGTTTGCGGTGAGCATGGGTTTAGTATCTTTTGATTTTAATCCAGAGATTGCCACTTCAGCTTATATTGAGCAGTACAAAGAGTTAGCCGTAGTAGAAATGTATAGAACAGGTATACCTGCTAGCATTACTTTGGCTCAAGGGCTTCATGAGTCTCATTATGGGATGAGCAAATTAGCGACTGAGGCTAACAATCATTTTGGTATAAAATGTAAAAACTATTGGACAGGCAAAACTTATTATCACAAAGATGATGATTTTAATAAAAAAGGACAATTGATAGAATCATGTTTTAGAGCGTACGACTCAGATATTGATTCATATATTGACAGGTCAAACTTCCTTTCTCAAACGGAAAGATATAGTCCTCTTTTCCAATATGACAAAACCGACTATACATCATGGGCAAATGGTCTCAAGCATTGTGGATATGCTACGGATGAAAATTATTCACAAAAACTAATAACTAAAATAGAAAAATACCAATTGTACAAATTTGATACATCAGAAGATCCATTTAGACAACTGATCAAAAACTAAATTATCAATGCATCTGCACAAATGGGAGGCTGAAAAGATTCGCGAGAGTTCGGCGGTGATTATCTTGATAATTAAAGGACAAAAAGCAAAGCCACACGATAAGTGTAGTAAAAAAACATTAACCATCGAATAATGCGATACACTTGTAAATTTCTTTTTTGCATCTTGACTTTTTGCATGTTTTACACAGAAAACAGCGTCGCGCAAACTACTGATTGGGCCACTAAAATACCGGACGCATGGATAAAATATAAAGCACTAAAACCTATAAATGACCAAGTAGCCCTTTATTACAAAGGGGAACTTTGGGGGGTAGTGCAAAACGACGGACACGAACTAGTACCTGCCACCTATTCTAATCTTTTTGTGTCGGAAAGCTTTCCCGATGCCATCGCAATTGGTGACCGAAATGAAAACAGTAAAATTATAGGTCTTTTATCGCTTACCGGCCAAGTGATCGTGCCACCAGTGTATGCCACCGTACATCGCTTGCCCAATGGCACCATTCGCGCTTGCGGGGAAGATTATGATTGTCAAGACTTTTCACCTATTGGAGCATTACTAAAAAACCCTATATTGCAACAATACAAATCGAACGGTAAAGAGCAGAATGGACTCCTTTGCGCTTCTGAAGATGGCGTAAGGTTTGGCTTGCTCGACTCAGAAGGGAAATGGGCCATAGCACCGGAACATCCGCCCTTATGGCCCCATCCAAGTGGGTGGTGGACTTACTATAACGCATGGGACTACAGCAGATTGTTGTACCCGGATCTCACAACGCAAGAAACGTTGTTTCTAAAGGATGTTTACCCTTTGTCCGATGGGAACTACTGGAAAATGTCAGGAGGGACTTGGAGGCAATACGACAAGAGTGGCCGTTTGGTGGCTCCTTTAACAGGTTTTGAACCAAATAGATATGCAAATCCTCATATTATTATCCGAAATGGGAATAAAAAAGGTTTGACAGACTTGAGTGGTAAAGTGGTTTTAGAACCTTTGTATAGATCGGTAGACTATCAAACTACGTCTAAAGTATATATCGTGATTGATGACATGGGTCGGAAAGGTGTGTGGCTCGATGGTACATTTAGAATTCCGATGGAATATGATGAAATAACTTTTTGTGCACCTCAGTTTTTTGCAATCAAGGGCGATCAAACAAGCATTTTTTCATCTAATTTTGAACCTATTGTCACTATTCAGCAGCGTATTTATGCAGAAGCTTATAGGTCTTTTCAGTTTGACAAAACTGTTATCCCAAGCGAATTTAATATGCAAGAACGAAAAGCGCTACCAGAAAACCGAAAATTATGGCATTTCAAAAACGGCTTAATTCCCATTCCAGATAAGGCAATTGCCATAAAATCCAATGTCATTCCGCATTATATCATGGAGGACGGAACCCAAGCCTTATGTAACGATACTGGATTAATAATATTAGAAAACTGCGACGAAATAACCATTTATCGTACCTTTAATGGGCAATTGCAATTATTTTTGTTCCGAAAAAACAACCTTTGGGGCTGGACAGATCGACACGGCAAAATACTGCTCGACGCGCAATTTGAACAATTAATTCCGCTCCAATATGGCTATTTTTTGGCACAAAAAGATCTTCTTTGGGGTGTTTTGGACGCAAAAGGGGCATGGATAGTAGCACCCACCTACGATTCCTATTTAGAAAAACCAATATTAGGTCTGCGCAAAAACAAACTATGGCGCATTTTTGATGTAGAAAGCGGCCAATTGTCCGACGTTGATTTAGAACATTATAAAGAAATAAAAGGCGGGCTGCAAGGTACTATAAATGGGACACCCGTAGCTTTGAGTAGCAATGGCCAACGACTCCCAGATAATGTTTTACAACATACCGAAAAACTTTCAAATAGCAAACTAATCATCAAAGAAGAGAACAGCAGAAAAGCCTTGTTTTCGGCGCAAGGGAAAGCACTTAGTCCTTTTGTCTACAAAGCTATACACAGATATTTTGGTAGAATGACTGAGATGCATATTTGGGCCGACCTTATAGAAGGCGGGAATGTCCTTTTTGATACTAGTGGAAAAGAATTGATTCGAATGGACAGCATCATTCCGTTGGCTCATGCCTTTTATTCTGTACAAAACAATGGAAAATGGGAGGTCTTAGGACGTAATTTGCAACCCATCGGGACATTCAATGCCATTTCACCCATTTTGTATCATCTCTATTCAGGACGGTTTATTGCCGAAATTGCCAAAGATTCATGGATTATAAAGGACTTGAACGACCGCACGTTAACCACATTTACAGGGAAAATTCGCAAATGGAGCGGCTCGTCTTCACTTGAAATAGAACAGGAAAGACAAATTCGGTACCAGTCTTTGTATCATGTTGACGAATCACCTTTGCCTTATGACATCATCTGGAAAACCCAAGGCTTTTCGATGCTTAAAAAGGATAGTTTATTCTATATTCAAAAACCAAACGGGGAACCTTTGGTCGAAGGTCGTTTTGAAAAATGGGGATATCTGTTGGGGCATGGTGATATGTTGACCTTTCAACGAAAAGACAGCATTCTTATCATGGATCTAATGGGAAAAATACGCCTTCCGTTGTGCGCTAAAGCCGTTTATGCTTTAAATGGTTTGATCAATTACCTTCCTTCGATATTGCAACTAAACAGTGCATCAGGAACAGAAATTTGGAATACGAAAAATGATCGTATGGTGCTTTCCAATTCTTATCAAGTTGTGTTATTCCATAACAAGCCATTTATAATCAATCAAGGAAAAGACAACCGCTATAATTTGTACGATACTCAACTCCAGCCTATATTGCCTGAATCAGCTGACCAGATAAAGTTATTGAGTACACACCTAATTGCGGTACAGAATGAACGTGATGGAAAATATCGAATTTACAATATGAAGGAGCGGAAATACACGGGCCAGGTCTATATGTATGTAACAAATAGGGCCAATGATTTTTGGCGCACCTTCGAGAACGGAGAATATCTGATGTACCACGATACCTTACTCCTATTTCGTCGAAAATGTAAATCAGTAGATCGTGTTGGTTCCAACAACCAAAGATCATTTTTGGTAGAAGATGAAAATGGTTGGCAACTTATTGATTATAAAGGGAATGTATTGTGTCCGGAATATTTTACCAATAAAGAGTTCTCTTCCGGGGATTTTCTGACCGTTACTAAAAAAGATAAAAAAGGCGTGTTAAGCCACGATGGTACATTCTTGCTTTTAACAGAGTACGATCAGATCATTGCAGATACTAAGTTTAAAGTATTTTGGGTCAAAAAAAATGGACTTTGGGGCTATATTCGGCGCGACGGGAAAGTGGCTTTGCCTATTGAATTTCAGGAATTTAAATATCATAAAGATGACGGACTTTGTATCGGGGTTAAAAATGGACGCTACGGCTTTTACTCCATTTCTGGGAAACAGCATTTTGGCCGCGACTGGGAATATGCTGATCAGTTCAGCGAAGGATTAGCAGCCGTGCGCGACAACGGCAAATGGGGCTATATCAATACTGCTGGAGCAATTGTTATCCCTTGTTCCTTTGATTATGCTCACCGTTTCCGTCCATCTTTTCGTAGTGCAACGGTGATGGAAGATGGTCAGTTTTGGGATATTAACGACCGCGGAGAAAAAATACGTGCGACCACAAGTATTCCCGATTATGGTTATCATTTTAGTCCCTTAGACTTGCTACCTAATAAGGCAGATTTTGAAGATTATGTGAATGTAGGTACAGGCTGGCAAATATACCGACAAAAAAGCACCAATAAATATGGCTTAATGGACTATTCTGGCACCATAAGATTACAACCCGAATATGAACAACTCGATTATGAACATAGTGAAAAAGGAGTTTGGATCAAGGGAAAAAAGAACGGAAAGGTAGTAAAGTTTGCTTATGGTTTGGAGCGGATGGATTAGAAGTTTGTAAGCCTATCTATAGTTTGTTCTTGCAAGAGTTCACCGCAAGCCTTTCACACAACCAAGTTTGATCTTTGAAAAATATCAATTGTACAAATTTGATACATCAGAAGACCCATTTAGACCACTGATCAAAAACTGATTTTTGTCATTCTATCTGATTTTATTGCAAGATATTATTTTATATAATGCTAATTTTACTATCTTCGTGCCAATAATATTAGTATAACAAATGGTGTTAGGTATTCTCAAAGAGCATTCTTATAACAGGGTATCCATAGTCCCTGCTGCTTCCAAAAAATTAAAGGCTTTAGGTGTAGAAATTATAGTAGAATCAGGAGCAGGTGATAAATCTGGTTTTAATGACGCAACATATGCTGCACAAGGTATTGATGCGGTCTCAAGAGATGCACTTTTTTCGAAAGCTGACATTCTAGTAAGTATAGCGCCGATTCAGGATGAAGAACTCAAAATGATAAAAAATGGTGCCACATATATATCTATGTTTGCTCCTTATCAGTATGCAGATGTCATAGAAAACCTTGCAATATACCCCGTAAATGTGGTTAGTATGGACATGATACCGAGGACTACATTGGCTCAGTCTATGGACGTATTGTCTTCTATGGCGTCATTATCTGGTTATAAAGCCGTACTTAAAGCAGCAGATCATTATAACAATATGTTTCCAATGATGATGACTGCCGCAGGGACCATTCCTCCTACAAAGGTAATGGTACTCGGTGCAGGCGTGGCTGGTCTTCAGGCCATTGCTACTGCAAAAAGACTAGGCGCTGTAGTGGAAGCTTTTGATACAAGAGCAGCTGCAAAAGAAGAAGTCATGAGCTTAGGTGCAACTTTTGTTGAAGTAGAAGGTGCAGCGGATGATCGTGGTGCCGGTGGATATGCCGTCCAGCAATCCGATGAATACTTGCAAAAACAGAGAAGCCTCGTTCAAGAACGTGCCTTAAAATCAAATATTGTCATTGCAACAGCGCAGGTAAGAGGTCGGAAAGCGCCACTTTTGATCACGGAAGATACCATAAATAATATGAAACCGGGTTCAGTAATTGTAGACCTTGCTGCTTCAACAGGTGGAAACTGTGCTTATACAGAAAATAATAAAACGGTAGTAAAAAATGGTGTCATCATCATAGGAAATTCTGATTTAGCGGATGAACTAAATGGTGTCTCAAGTACACTCTTCTCAAATAATGTCATAAATTTTCTTCAAATAGTAGTGAAAGACGGAATAGTAACGCTCAATGAAGAAAATGAAATCATTAAATCAGCACTTATCTCTAAAGCCAACTAATATGGAACAATTATTAAATTTGTTAACAGAGCATTTCTATTTTATTTTTCTATTAATCCTGATGATTATTCTAGGTTTTGAAGTAATTTCTAGAGTTCCAGCCGTTTTGCACACACCTCTGATGAGTGGAGCCAATGCTATACATGGTGTAGTCATCATTGGTGCCATCATAGTTATGGGCCAAGCCGAGAGTGATAATTATTTGGCATTAATCTTAGGCTTTTTGGCTGTAATCCTAGGTACTTTAAATGTTGTAGGTGGTTTTGTAGTGACAGACCGAATGCTAGAGATGTTTAAAAAGCGCAAAAAGAATTAATATAATCCCTCATTTAAGTATCGAATCTCAAATAAATATATGAACAGCGGACTTTTATCTCTAAGCTATCTAATAGGAAGTGTATCGTTTATCATAGGTCTAAAGATGTTGTCCCATCCTGATACCGCTAGAAAGGGTAATCTGTATGCTGCTATCGGGATGACATTAGCCATTTTTGCTACTATATTTTTATATACTAAAGACGGAGTGGGATTAGGTAATCATTTATGGATATTCGGTGCATTGATTATTGGATCTGTGGTGGGTACTATGGCTGCAAAAAAGGTACAAATGACTGCCATGCCACAAATGGTGAGTCTATTTAATGGAATGGGAGGAGCTTGTGCGGCAATAATTTCGATTGTTGAGTTTAAACACATGTTACATACAGGTGCTGATATCACCAATGAACCAGTGATGACCACAACCATTTTGTTGGGTTTAGTCATTGGCACAGTATCTTTTACGGGAAGTATGATCGCCTTTGGTAAATTAAATGGCAATATAAATGATAAAACCTTGCCATTACAACAAATGGTCAATATTGGATTATTGGTGCTTATTGTGGTGGTGCTTATCGGAATGGTCGCTGGATTTATCACCGCTGACTCTATGACTATGATGTATGTTTTATTAATCATCTCTGCCTTATATGGAATACTTTTTGTTATGCCTATCGGTGGTGCAGACATGCCCGTAGTTATTTCATTGCTCAATTCTTTTACAGGTGTGGCAGCTGCATTTGGAGGATTTTTATATGATAACTCTGTCATGCTTACAGGTGGTATCTTAGTTGGTAGCGCAGGGACAGTTTTGACAGTTTTGATGTGCAATGCGATGAATAGATCACTCACAAATGTGATTGTGGGCTCTTTTGGAGGCGCAAAAGCTGGTGGATCATCTGGGGATGTTGGTGGAACTTACAAAGAAATTTCGGTCACAGATACTGCAGTACTCATGATGTATTCAAAAAAAGTCATCATAGTACCAGGATACGGATTGGCTGTGGCTCAAGCGCAACATACGTGTCATGAATTAGAAAAAGTATTAGAACAAAACGGAGTTGATGTAAAATATGCGATACATCCAGTTGCGGGACGCATGCCAGGTCATATGAATGTACTATTAGCTGAAGCGGATGTATCTTATGAGAAGCTTTTGGAGATGGATGAGATCAATCCTGAATTTGCACAAACTGATGTCGTGTTAGTGCTCGGTGCAAATGACGTGGTGAATCCTGCTGCCAAAACAGATCCATCTTCCCCTATCTATGGCATGCCTATATTAGATGTAGAAGATGCTGCTCATGTTATTGTAAATAAACGTAGTATGAAGCCAGGATATGCAGGTATAGAAAATGGCCTATTCTTCCAACCAAAAACTTCCATGCTTTTTGGTGATGCCAAGGATTGTCTCAACAAATTAGTACAAGAGATCAAAAGTCTTAGCTAGTCACCATTATTTTTACATTAACGACATTACTTGCTGCTTGATTTCTTCTGCTATGACATCTGCATGTCTATTCCCATCTATTTTCACTATTTTCTCTACATCGGACAAGAGTTCAAAAGCCTGCTGATACTTCTGACTTACAACGGTAAGATTTTCTAATGTTTCATACATTTCTACAGATGTTCTCCCTTTATTGATCCGTTCCATACTTACTTCAGGTGAAATATCGATATAAATATTTAAGTCTGGTCTTAACAATTCAGCACTAAGTGCATTTACTTTGATCACCCAATCCATATCCATGTGTGCACTGTGATAGGCATAAGAAGAAAAATAATATCTATCCGTAATGACAGTGTATCCTTCATCAAGCTTTTTGAGAATCCCATCTTGACTATTGAGCAAGTGATTGAGTCTATCAGCCACAAAAAGCGCCGCAATAACCCTATGATCTCCTTCCATCCTATGACTAAAAATATCCCTTATCATCACACCAATACGACTATCCGTAGGTTCAAAAGTTGTATAGACTTTGTGTCCCATGTCGGTCAAGGTTTCAGCAAGGAGTTTAGATTGCGTACTTTTGCCACTTCCGTCTATGCCTTCGAGGGCGATAAATAAGTTACTTCTGCTCATCTTTGTGATATATTCTTTAGATAGGGCAAAGGTAGGACATTCTTTATGTTAAAGAGAAATATGGGTGGATAATTACTATATTTGATTAATGAATAGACTAATGTTATAAAAACAAAAACCTGTAGGGAAATTCATCAATTGTAGGGTTGTTAGAGTCATTAAATTGTCTCCAAACTCTAAATCTATCTTCTGGTCTATCAAATCGGTTTAGTCCATATAGTTCTATGGTGACATTAGCACTGTTTTGTTCTTGGTCGGTTCTTCTAGGATTGGGCTTAATGTAAATTGCATCTCCATCAAATCTACAGACGAAAAAACTGCTAAACTCGTAGCCAACCTCATCTGGTTTTATTAGATTTTCATCAAATTGTTCCCCTTTTTCTTGACAAGCGTGACAACAATAAAATAAATTTGTCCAAAGGTGGGATTCCTTTGGAAAGCGTGTTTTTGGTCTAAAATGCTCAATAGTTCTACCAGATTGTCTCAATGGGAAAATGTCACAAAAAGCACAATGATTTTGAGTCATATTTCTTAAGTCATCTTCTATTAGCTGATTGACTTTTTGTCCTTGATAGGTAGCCCATTGGAAATCATTTGATTTTAAAGGATTTTTTATTTTCGATTCATATTGGAGTCCCCAAGCTAATTGGTTTTCTATTGCTCCATACCTATTGTTGAGAGTGCCTTTTGCAATTTCAGTTAAACATGAAGGGGCTATCGTTCTTTGCCTAAAAATCATTGCGCCAATTCTTTTTTATCTAGTTTCTCCACTTGTCTCATTTCAAATCCCACAATCGACTCTAATTCTGTTCCCTCATGGGCCAATTTATTTGCAATTTTTACAAGCTCCTTTTCTTCTTTGCTAGTTATAGATTTTTCCAAGGCTTTTGCAATTAAACCTTTAAAAACCGATAAGTCTTTTTCTATGGCAGGTCCAAATGTTTCCTTAACACCAAAGATATTTCTCAATACACTTGTAAAACTTTTTCCATCTTGCGACAGCTCGACTTTTCTTACATGGGCATTTCCTTTTTCCACTTCTAAATTGTAAACCCATGCATCATCTACAGAATTGACGACAAATGGAGAATGTGTAGAAATAAAAATTTGGGCATTTGGGAAAAGCCTTTGTATGGCTGGCAATATTTTTCTTTGCCACTCGATATGTAAGTGAGCTTCAATTTCGTCTAGAAATAAGATTATATTTCTTTCGAATATCATGGTATTATTCATCCAAGTAAGATTTTCTAATCTCATACACAAATCGAGGAGCCAACTTAATATTGACTTTAAACCATCTGGCAAAACGTCAATATTGTGTTCTACCCCATCATACAAAAATACAGGTTCTCTTAATGTTTTTTTGTCCATCTTAATTTTAACACCATATCCGACAATTTCACCGATGGTAGTTTCAAGTTTAGTAAGAATAGTATTAAAATTTTTACTATGTTTATCTAGTCCTTCACGTCGAGCGTAGGATTCTTTCAGCAGAGATGTTTCAAGCCATTTATCAATAAAAAATGCAGAATTGGGTTTTTTATTAAACTCTAATGATCCATATATTGGGTTTTTTATATGAGTAGTTTTTTCAGGACTATCGTTTGAAATATTTATAAATCTGTTACCAGAATAGGCAAAAAGACAAAATTCAAAACAGTTTGATTGATCTACTTTCTTTGATTCATCAATGATAGACCTATAATCTGAAATTTCTTCAGTATCTTTTGATATTATATGAAGATGATTTGCTCCTTCTGGGCATCCAGTATATTTTATTTCAAAATCTTCAGTGGACTGGATAAATATGGTAGCACCACTATTAGAATTTTTTTCTCGTAAATACCTTGTAAAACTATTTGTATCAGCCTTACATAATATTTCTTCTTTTCGATTTATACCTACATTTTCAAATGCTGCTACCATCGCTTTTAACAACGTACTCTTCCCCGTACCATTAGTCCCTGTAAAAATATGTATTTCTGCTTTACCTTTACTAGGGCAAGGTTTAAATTCAATCAATTCATTTTCAAATACACCTACATTATTCAGTTGGAGACTTTTGATTCTCATAATTTTGCGATTATATCATGCAAAAATACTAACAAAATTTTAAAGCTGGAGTTTTATTATTGCTTTAACGATACGCATATAATGGTAGTTTGTGAGATTGTATAGATTTTTATGAAGCGTACATGTTTTATTTTACAAACATATACGCTTCAATTATTTTACAAATTCATTAAGCCGACCGCTGCGCCACCTCATGATATCTCTTCACATGTGGACCTAAAAATATCCTTGCGTACATTCTGATCAATGCAATACCACTGATCACAAATCCTGATGACACAAAAAATGCTAGAAATATCTGGTCATATCGAATGTGCGAAAATAATATATCTTCACCAATGAAGGTAGATGTAATCGGAAAGCCTGCCAATCCCAAACAAGTAATCAGAAAACCAGCTGCAAGTTTGGGATACTCATACACGTGTCCTTGAAATCTATTGAGATCTACACCTTTTTCTAATTGGGTAATCTTATACAATATTAAGTATCCTACAGTTCCTGCTATGATGACACCAATCAAATAAAATACTATTTCATCAACCGTAAGATTGTCATTAAATGAGATAGCTAGTACCGTCCAGAAATGATTCATGACGAGCAATGTCCACACGACAAATACATTTCTACGTCCTGCATAAGCCCTAAAGACCAATAGTAAGCCAATAAAAGCAAATAATTCAGGCATAATCTCCACCACAAAATCAGGAATATTATATCTCGTTACTTGTATCAATACACCAACCAAAAAAGTCGGAATGGTGATGTAATAAATATTTTTAATATTAATAAATCGAAGCAGATTTCCCAGTTTTTTGAATGGACTCCATATAAATCTATCCAATAACTCATCCATATTATATTCCTTTATACTCAATAGAAACAAGGAATACTCCAATTTTTTGGAGAAGTGCGTTTCTATATTCTGATGTTTCGGTACAAAATGATAAAACTGCTCCCTAATCAAATAACTGACTGCCGACGGAGATACCAATAATTGATACGTCCTTAAAAATGCATTACCAGCAAAATGCACCAAAGCTAAACTTTCCAATCCTAAAGCCAACTCTATAAAAATCAGCCCTATTTGGGCCACAGATGCATATGCTATCTGACTTTTGACGGATGATTGTACCCTACCTATGGATGCACCAATGGCAGCAGTCACCAATCCTACTAGTCCTATCATAACCCGCACGAATATCTGTTGCTCCCAAAATGGCATCGTACGTAATAACAAAAATACACCCAAATGTACAGAAAGCGACCCATAAAATATCGCACTCGATGGTGTAGGACCTTCCATCGCTCGTGGCAACCAAGATGAAAAAGGAAATTGAGCTGATTTTGCACATGCAGCAATCAAAATCATCATAGAAATAAATACACCAAATAGCGAATGTCCTACTAAATGCTCGTGGACCAGCTCATAGTTGTTGAGCTTAGCAAAAGTGATGTTTTCATGCCAAAGATGGTGACTCGCCCACATCGCTAATAAGATACCTACATCGCCAATTCGATAAATAGAAAAGACTTTAAATGCGTTTTTTACAGGCAAATATCTGTCTCTGTAGAATGCTACTAATAAGAAAGATGTCAGGCCTAAAATTTCCCAACCAATAAAAAGTGTCTCCATATTACCAGAAAAAACAGCCAAAGTATATCCTGCATAAAAAAGGAGCAAAGTATTGAAAAAACGCTTGTATCCTGACTCCCGATGTAGGTAAATACGACTATAAGTAGCGACCAGAAACGTAAGCATCGATCCTACAAAACAATAGACCGCTGTGACATTATCAAAATAAAAGTCTATAAAAAAATTCAAATGTGATGTTTGATACAATGATATCTCCTTGATGTTGATATCGGGTATTCCTTTTGTCATCCAAAAAATAATGAAGGCGACAATAGCCATAAAGTGTAATCCCACTAAGCCATAAGTAAAACCAGAAATGATTTTTTCGTTTTCTTTTGGAAGAAATAAGGATATAAAGAAAGCCAAAAATGGCCAGACGATTAATATTTCTAATATTTGTTCCACGATACTTAATTTTTTAACAGATAAACGGGTAAGTTTTCTGATTGATGTTCAAATATGGTTTCTAGATTATCTACGGATACAATAGTTTGGGCTGCAGGTTTGTAAGCATGAAAACTACCTTCCGAAAAACGCCACAATGATTTGTCTTCAGGAGCGATCACCACGAGATGTACCCATTCATTAATAAACCATTCATATAGTTCAGGTGTGCGTTGTATGGTTTTCAGCACCACATCTGGATGGTGTTCCACGATCATCAATAACCTTAATGGATCATGTACTTCTACCATTTGATTAGGTAGTCCTGGTCGTAAATCGCCGTCGATCCCATTAGCAACACCGATCAGTCCCATGACATTATGGGGCAATTTTGTCCCTGCGCCTAGCTTTAGATTATCTACTCTTGAAAAGTAATACTCAAGATTGATTCCTCCGCATACAGGTGCAGCTGCCTTAAGAATATTAAATAAATAATTGCCTTCGAGATCGATTTTGTAATCATACGAATTCATAAATGCTCGTCTATCCAGAAATAAATCCTCAGTCAATCTTCGACTCCCTACGATACAAAGTGAATTAGTTGCGTGATTGAGTTCTGGTCTTGGCTCGTAGAGTGATACAGACCTTGTTTTTACTTTTTCATGCAGTTTTTGAATATCTATTTTTGAATTCAATGTTACAAAACGTCTTGAACGTTCTTTGGCATTTTTGCTAAGTGCCTTTACAAAAATCATTTTGTTTTTTTGGTGAAGCTGACTTTTGGTTGTGTCAGTTAGCATCTCATCATAAAACTCTATTTCATCCCTTGTAGTATCATGTAATGCACCCATAAATAAGGTCGATGATGGTATCACGATGCCACGTTCTTTTAAGATGGCTCTCACTTCAGGATGATTGGCCATGTAAGAGATGACTCTAGCATTAACTGAGCCCGGACGTCCAGAACAAGCACCACAGTCGTATCCAGCATAATGAGTATTATTGACACTACTCGCACCATGGCCCACAGCATATACTAGTGGTGCAAACTGATCTACCATACCGATACTTCGCAATAATCCTTCTACCCTATCAGCCATTTCTGGAATGGTAAAACCTACTTGTAGCCCATCTTCTTGAACCGTGATATCGGAATTTTCCACAGATAATCTCGAAAACTTATCCATGTGCCTAAACGAAAAAGTAGTGGCAGGACTCAGTCTAGGAGTAAATATATTGATAAACAACCGTATTGCTGACCAAAAACCAATAGTATGTGTGATGAGCCACCCGAAAAACAAAGAGTGTGTATAATTGGCAAAATGAAAGTCTTTTTTATTGACTTTATTATCTATTTCTTCTTTGATAAGATACTTGGGCGACATCGGTGCTGGACAAACCTTCATGGAGAAATTGCCGTCCATAGGTTTGTAATAAAACTCTACATTAAAAAATCCCGGTGTTCCATATGTCTCTGCATCAGGATCAAGATCCTCTACATACCTACGCAATGAGCCTTCTCTATCATCTATACAAAACAGTGCTTGAAAACTTTTCTGATTGCTTTCCTTTCGCACATCTTTGTCAGTGACTATTCCAGATAATACTTGATCGTAATAAGACCATTCAAAAGCATCCTGCCAAAGATGCAGTACTTCATGATATTCAGTTTTTTCAACAGGTGCAAATAGTGGCGTGACTTTTTTAGCCAGTCTTAAACCTAATGGTAACCAATTTTCACCAAATTTTTCATCAAGTGTATCTATTTCGAGAAGTAACTCAAAAATAATTAGTTCTTGTAAGGATATTCTTCTACTATCTATAAGTGTAACAGGATTTTCTTCTACCACAGCCACCATGCCAGACCAACCTGGGTGAGAAAACTGTTGATCAAAAAGATAATGTTCGTACAAAGTTTCATCTCCTACCAAGATTTTTAGCAAATCACTGATCTCACATTTACGATCCATCAAGAGTCTTTTGGCCCTTGGTTTTTTAAAAAAACTGGTGTACGTATTGCGCTCCATCTCCCTTATCGTGGTCAGAAATCCTTTATTCCATTCTGGAAATTTCCAAATGGCAATTCCTTGGTCTAGATAGCTACAAAGAAATCGGAATAGAAACGGTTGAATCGCTAGATCTAAATCAACTGAATACAAATCTTTCCAGTTATTTCTCAAATGACTACGTCGCCCTGAAAAATTATCTTCATACGGATACTCTAGCAATTTATATTTCCAAGCAGACACATTTTCTGTTCCTTTTTTATCATTTAGAACTTTGTCCAATACGTCTTCACTTATTTTTTTATCAAGAAATAGTTGCCTGTATTCTTTGACGGACAAACTAGTCTTATAACCAAAAATTTTACTAGACTCCGTAAGCGCATCATAAAACTTCCGATCTTGAAATGCGTGGAGTGTATTATGGTGGATAAAATCTTTTAAGGCAGCCTGAGCTGGCAGATAATGTTTCAAATGATGGATTACATTCTCTTCCTTAAATATATGCGTTGCATTATTCATTTACATTATTATTTAAAAGTAAATCTGATACTGAAGGACACTACTCCCTTTTCTCAAAACTGGGTTCTCATTATCAAAAAATACAGGTCTGTTTTCGTATGCTAACGTCAATTTAGATTTATGCTGATTCATTAAAAAATTAATACCGAGCGAATAAAAATTCACTGCTTGAGAAAACCTTTCATATTGCGCATGTTGATAGGTAACATATGGCATCAAGGTAGCTGTACCCAATAAATTATCTTTAAATTTATAGCCTACCTGTGTATAAAATACATTTCCTGTACCATACATCGGGAAAGCGTATCCTCCACCATTAATCACATTAGCATCTGAGTCTCCATTAGTTGGATTCATTACACCAAGATTGCGAATATAATTTGGTCCATAATCCAGATGGGCAACCGTCGAATACAAACTTATGGACGATCCGTCAGCAGCTATAGGAGCATCCCAAAATACATCTAACCCCAGTTGCAACAAGTCAGTACTAATGGTATCATTTGATGGATTCAAGTGGTTCATGGCATTTTTTTGGTACACAACTCCAGCACCAATATTAAAAACGGTCTTTTTGCCATGATAAGTTCCCACGGTATAAGGTGTTAAATTACTTTCTTGTTCCAAAAACTGAAATTGAAAATACCCATTATATTGAAAATGTGGTGGCTGACTTGAGAAATTAGAATTTTTGGTAATTACACTAGTATAAACTGGCGACTTTTGGAAAGCCAACGGTTGAGCGATTGATACTCTATAATCTAATTTACCTAACTTACCTTTTGCAAAAACACCTAATTTTCTAAGAAATTGATCCGTAACATCATTGGTTGTTTGTTCAAAAAGTGGTGCATCAACTCCCATGATCGTACCAGCAGAAGGTGATGCAAATCTTGCCAAACCACTCCAACCAGATAATCCTACCCCAATAGATAACTTAGTTTTGTGCAGCGCATATTCTGAATAAATATCGTGCACAAAAAAAGAAGGTTTTCTGTCGCCTATAAAGTTGAAATTATTTTCTCCAAACTGGCTATAAAAAAATACTCTTTCTGATAACTGACCGAATAGCTGAACTCTAAAGCGTCTAATCCCAAAATCCGTTCCCGATAATTTTGGTTTCCCAAATATTGTCGTTCCCGGATTGTAATCGCCTGTGCGTATCCAAAACTGAGATACAAAAGATAGTTTCAAATATTGGTCTCCGCTTTCGTTGAGATATAATTTGCCATCTTTTAGCGATTGACTTAATATTGATGTAGTGGTGCTGATGAATAGCACACACAGAATTATATATTTCATAATCTATATCAATTTATTGAACAGATTTTACCATCTTTCTACCTGCTAATTCATGATTAGACAGTGGTTTATGATTTTCCAATCCAATAATGGTCACGATGCCTCCTGTTGACTCATAATCATGCTTGAAATGTTGAAGATTCTCCATGACTGAGTGGTCTGTCAGCTTTGTGGTTTGCAAATTTATAGTCACATTAAATCCTGGCGGAATACTCTCAAGCCTTGATTTTATCCTGATATAATTTGTAAATATAGCTGCCTTATCGATCTCAACCAAGTAATTATTACCTTCAAATGAGATGATCGTAGGAGCTTTAAACAATGCACTCAGTGGCACTCCATTATAAAGGTGAATGATGATTTTAAGTAACATACCAGCCGCAATACCAATCAATAAATCTTCAAATAAAGTAAAAAAGATAGTTACTAAAAAGATAGCCAATTGCTCTTTTCCAACTTTAAATGTATGCACGAATTCTCTTGGGTGAGCTAATTTTATACCTACAGCCACCAACATGGCCGCAAGTGCAGCATTGGGTATCATCTCAATATATCTAGAAGCAACGAGCACAAATACCAAGATAAAAAACCCATGGAAAAAGTTAGCCCATCGAGTTTTTGCGCCATTACTCACATTGGCAGAACTACGTGCTACTTCCGAAATCATAGGCAAACCACCCAATACAGCTGAAACAACATTACCGATACCTACAGCAATGATGTCTTTGTTATTATTTGACTTCCTTTTGTATGGATCTATCAGATCTATTGCCTTTACAGTAAGTAATGACTCAAGCGTGCCTACCAGAGCAAACATGATGACATATTTAATAAATAATCCTGGCATACTAAATCCACCAAAATCAACATTGAGATGCAAGTTTTCTACTAAGTTACCGATGTGTACCAATGCATAAGCTGGCTCAGTATGTGAGAAATCCATCATCAATTCAGCAGGTACTGCAATGATCAAAACCATCAGTGGCGCAGGTATTTTACCAATAAACGATTTTTTTAAATAAGGCCATCCAAGCATAATTGCAAGACTCACAACGCCTATCATTGCTCCTCTAGGATCTAAATTGGCAATAACAGTAGGCAACGAACCCAAAATAGCCAATGGGCTTTTTCCTGCCATTAATGTCGGATTAACATTGAGTAGTACGGGAATTTGTTTGGCTATGATGATGATACCTATCGCTGCGAGCATACCATGTATGGCTGGCAAAGGAAAGAAGTCAGCTAGTTTTCCGAATTTGAGTAATCCAAATACTATTTGCAACAAAGCAGCCACAAACATACAGCCTAAGGCTAAATGCCATCCCGTCTCTCCACCACCAAAGTCAGTCACGGCACCAGCTACTATGACGATTAGACCTGCAGCAGGACCTTTTATGGTAAGTCGACTTCCCATAAAAAAACTAACCACCAAGCCACCAATGATAGCCGTAATTAGTCCCAT
>DLGT01000138.1 GCA_002482845.1 Saprospiraceae bacterium UBA7687 | reverse complement strand
AATTGGCTTTTTAGACAGCCTCATTATGTTAAATTTAGTTTGCTTTTTTGTCTAGATCAATTTTCTTGGATGGAAATAGTTTGTTACTTAGATTGTCCATTTCAGAACTTACACGGCTTTCCACTATTTTGCCATAGATTTGAGTTGTCTTAATACTACTGTGCCCAAGCATTTTACTTGTTGCTTCCATGCTCACGCCATTAGCCAATAAGACAGTAGTTGCAAATGTATGCCTGGCAATGTGCATGGTCATTGGTTTAGTTATACCACATATATCAGCCAGTTCTTTTAAATAGGAGTTAAGTTTCTGATTGCTTTTCATAGGGAGTAATCTATTCTTATTGGAACAAATAGGATGGTCTTCATATTTTCTAATGATCTCTAAAGCTGGTTCCAATAGAGGCACATTGGATACATTATCTGTTTTTTGTCTTGATGTATAAATCCACTTTTTCCCATCTATACCAGTCACGATGTGTCCTGGTGTCAATTCGGCAGCATCCTTATAAGCATATCCAGTGAAGCAACAAAATACAAAACAATCCCTAACTTCCTGAAGCCTATTGATTTTAATATCTTTCTCAATGATCCTTTGGAGCTCTTCGGAAGTTAAATACTCCCTTTTTGATTCTTTGACAGTCACTTTGAAGTTTTGGAATATATTCTTTTCAGCCCATTCATGGTTCACTGCAAATTCCATTAACCTATTTAGGTACCTAATGTACTTAACTATTGTGTTCTGATGGATTTTAACAACAGTTTTTAGATAAAACTCGTATTCAACAATAAAGCTATATTTCAGCTGATGAATATAAACATCATCTTGCTTTAAGTTGATTTTTATAAACTCAGATATTTTTTGAGAATATGCTTTGTATCTTTCCCAAGTGTGCTGATTTATTTCAATTCCTATAAGTTTTGAAGAATGTGTGTTAAAAACTTGACTTAATTCAAAGAGTTTTTTAAGGGAAACCTTGTCTTCTCCAATTAATTTCTTCCTAAGAGCTTCACTTGAAACATCTTCATTCAGATGTTTCATTTCGTTAAATGTACGTTGTACATCAACATTCATTTTGTCAAGGATTTCATTGAGAATTTTTATTTTTGGAGTTTTACCTATGGCTCGACCAAGTTTTTCATCCCAGTTTTCTAGCTCTATTTTCTGACCAGTAGTAAAGAAAATTCTTTCACTATCAATAGTAATTTGCATTTGAATTGGGACGACGCCATTAACAATTCTGTTTTTTCTAATAATGAATTTTAAATTCATGGATTCAATTTTTTGCATGATGTTTAAATTTAACGTTTGACAAATGGGTTTTGTGTTAAATTCAATGCAAAAAATTTGAGTTGGAGTATTATTTAACAAAATTGAAGGGAAAAAGCATTTGCAGCCAATGGCTGCAAAAAAATGGTTGGCTGCAATATGGCTGCAAATTGGCTGCATTTTATATACCTAAATATACTTTGTTTTACCACCTATAACCTCCTTCAAAATTCGTAACTGCCTGAAACACAAACGCCAAACAGAAAATTACTTCTATTTGGCGTTATGATTTGCGGACCGGACGGGACTCGAACCCGCGACCTCCGCCGTGACAGGGCGGCATTCTAACCAACTGAACTACCGATCCAACAGTATGCTTTTCTTCTAAAGCGACGCAAAGATATTGATACTTTTTAATTATCAAAATGCTTTTGCTTATTTTTTTTATTTTTTTTTATTTCTTCCATTTTCTGCATCTTATCAACTAGTATGGTTAATTTTGTCCCTCACAGTAAGTTTTTTAATTTAAATCAAACTCAGTATGGTATTTCTTGATTTCGAAAAACCCTTGGAAAACCTTTACGAACAACTTGAGAAAATTCGTCAAGTCGGTGAAGAAGGAGTGATCGACGTAACTGAAAACATTAAAGAACTCGAAAAAAAAATACAAACTACTAAAAAGGATATATATGCCAATTTGACGGGTTGGCAAAGGGTGCAGCTTTCTAGACATCCTGAAAGACCCTATACACTTTATTATATCGAGCAAATCACCAAAAAGTTCACAGAGCTGCATGGAGACAGGTATTGCAAAGATGATAAGGCTATTGTGGGTGGTCTTGCTAAAATTGATAATCAGAGTGTTGTCATAATTGGTCACCAAAAAGGAGTGAATACTAAGATGAGACAATATCGTAATTTCGGAATGGCTAATCCTGATGGGTATAGAAAGGCACTCCGACTCATGAAGTTAGCCGAACGATTCAACTTGCCTGTTATTTGTCTTATCGATACACCAGGAGCATTTCCAGGGCTTGAGGCAGAAGAGCGTGGTCAAGCAGAAGCAATTGCACGTAATTTATTTGAAATGGCACAGCTGAGAGTACCTAGTTTGTGCTACATCATCGGTGAAGGTGCTTCAGGTGGTGCTTTGGGTATTGGACTAGGAGATAAGGTATTTATGCTCGAGAATACTTGGTATACCGTTATTTCTCCAGAATCTTGTTCTTCTATTCTGTGGCGTAGTTGGGACCATAAAGAAGAAGCTGCTGAAGCACTTAAACTGACACCTGATTATATGTTGGAATTTGGGTTGATAGACGATATCGTAAAGGAACCGCTTGGCGGAGCCCATACTGATCCTGAGAAGATGGCTAAAACCCTCAAATCGCATATCAAAACCGAACTTGCAGGTCTTATCAACATGGATCCAGAAGAAAGAATCACTCAACGTATAGAGAAATACAGTAAAATGGGAAGATATGACATTGTGGAGATTAAATAATGGCGCTAAAATGGTCAAATGATTGAGAGGATAAAGAGATGGTTTTTTGAAAGGGATCTGAATGCACAACTCATTTCGAAAAAGAATATTAGAAATGGAGTCAATGCAGCAGCTGTCATTGGGATATTATTTGATGGAACTTCTGAAGAAGATCGTAAGATAGTCCATAAATTCAAAAAGCAATTAAATCCTAATGGTAATAAAAAAGTTAAATCACTTGCTTTTATCCAAAATAAGTTACCATTAGACAATATTGATTACGACGCCTACAATCAAAAAGATGTAAAATGGTATGGTTTGCCTTTTGGTGAAAAAGTAGAAGAATTTATTCAAACAAACTTTGATATTTTGATCGTTTTATGTGAAAAAATGCGTCCGCATTTTGAGTTTATTATTGCTAAATCTCAAGCAACCTTTGTCATTGGTCCTAACATCGAGAGGTCAGAACAATATTTTACTTTTATTGTCGATAACAAAGAGTCAGTCGGATTGCAAAATTTGATAAATAAAATAATTGTTGGTATTGATAAGATTGCAATAAAATAATTTTGGGAAGAATACAATGCTAATTTTTTAAATAAAAATGCTTTTCAAGAAAAGTTGTAAATAAACGTAGATACATGAAGGACCAAAGATTTATAGGAACAGGTGTAGCCATTATCACACCTTTTAGAAATAATGAAATCGATTATCCTGCATTGGGAAACATCATCGATTATGTCATCAATGGTGGTGTAAATTATATCGTTGCATTAGGTTCTACGGGTGAGACAGCAACCTTAAATGAAACAGAAGCCAGAGAAGTATTGGACTATTGTATCCAAAAAATAAATAATAGAGTACCACTAGTCGCGGGTAATTTCGGATGGAATGATACTAAAGAATTATGCAGAAAAATAAAAGAATATGATTTTAGTAATATAGCTGCAATTCTATCTTCTAGCCCAGCATACGTCAAACCATCACAAGAAGGTATTTTTAGACATTATGCAGCGGTGTCAGATGCTTGTCCTGTTCCCGTTTTGTTATACAATGTACCAGGCAGGACAAGGTCAAATATGGAATGGGAAACAACTGTAAGATTAGCTGAATATAGTAGGAATATTATTGGCATCAAAGAAGCTTCTGGAGATCTTATCCAGACCACAAGGATTATAAAGAACAAACCTGATCACTTCATTGTAACATCAGGTGATGATGAAGTGGCACTCCCAATGACAGCTGCAGGTGGAGATGGAGTCATTTCTGTAATGGCCAATGCATTTCCTAAGGCATTCAGTCAGATGATTAATTTTGCTTTGGATCAGGATTATTATGCTGCTCGTACCTTAAATTTTAAGACATACGATCTTCACAAATGGTTATATATCGAAGGCAATCCGGTAGGTATCAAATCTGCTATGGAGATATTAGGATATTGTACGAATGAAGTACGTCTCCCACTTGCTCCTATGTCAGAGACCAATTATGCGAAGCTGAATGAAGAAATGCAGCGCATTATCAATGACCTTTAATATTTATTTTTTTACTAAATAGTATTAAGTTCGTTTAGGAACATAGAATCTTGAAAACTTTTAACCTTTTAGCGAAGACTTAACTTTAACTTGTTACTTGGCTTACTTGATATCCAATATACAGAATATAACAAAGTATAAATATAATACCTTCCGTTTTTACGATTTTGAATCTACCCATAAAGTGACTTGAAAATAATAAAAGTACACTTGCACCAATACAAACGAATAAATCAATTTCTGTAATGCCACCTTTAGGCAGTGGTGCTAATACAGAACTTACACCTAAGATGAAGAAAATATTGAAGATATTACTACCCACAATGTTACCCACTGCAATATCAGAATTTTTCTTTAATGCAGCTACTACACTTGTAGCTAATTCTGGTAATGATGTTCCAATAGCTACTATAGTCAAACCAATAATTTCCTTGCTTAAACCAGCTTCTAAAGCTAAAGCTACCGCATTGTCTACAAATATTTTTCCTCCACCTACTAATAATACAAGACCACCCATAATGTATAATAAAGATTTATATTTGGTTAAGTTGGGAATACTTAAATCTTCATCTTCTCCACTAGATTTTGCCAAATGCACCATGTAGTAAACAAATATGGACATAAAACCAAGCAGAATTATTCCATCGGCAAAAGAAATAATATCTACAGATCCTCCAGAATATGTTATATCATTAATTAAGAAATATACAACAATAGCCGCAAGTAGACTTAATGGAATCTCTTTTTGAACAGTGTTCCTCAGTATAGTCAGTGGATATATGACTGCTGTAATTCCTAAAATTAGAAGTATATTTACGATATTTGACCCAATGACATTTCCTAATGCAATCTCAGGATTACCAGAAAGAGAAGAATAAGCACTGACCGCCAACTCAGGTGCAGAAGTTCCAAATGCTACAATGGTGAGACCAATGACAATATTGGGAATATTGTATCTTTTGGCAAGTGCTGACGCTCCATCTACTAAAAAATTGGCACCATATACAATCATTGCAAGTCCTAAAACTAATAACAAAAATGCAACCATAACTCTTTAGATTTAATTTAAAATTATAAAATATTTTTAACTGCTTGATTTCATTCGTTTAGGACCGTACCAAAGCCAGAATCCTGTCACTGTAAAGGTTATTAAACCTAGTCCCATTACTGTTGTATATAATAATTTAAACCATCCATCTTTGATACCTAAATACTTATCAACCATGGAACCGTCATGTATTTGTTCAATAATATCAGCATTTCTTCTTTCAACTTTTAATATTTTCCCAGTCATTGCGTCTATTTGTAGACCATAATAATGTTCTTTAAAAGTAAATTTTACAATACCTTTTTCTGGTCGAATATCTAATCGATCGATGGTGGGATCAAGTTTTTCTGCCATGGAATCTTGCATATAAAGAGATGCTTTTTTGTAAAGGCTATCAATGGTCAACCAATCTTCTGGTTTTGTTGACACTCCCTTTTCTGTTTTAGAGAGTATTAACCCGCCACTATTTTTTTTCCAACCCAAGAGTATGCCTGAAAGTCCTATCAAAAATAGAAACGCAAACAAAAAAATACCACTTACTCTATGCACTTTTCTGAATCCCCTTATGGCTTTAGCTTGTTGTTGCCTCCTCTGTTGTATGTCCATTATTTGGTTCTGACATTAAAAAATACAAATTAAGTGAAAATTTTTCAATTCTCTGATTTTTTGTCATCCAAAAGGTCTCTCAGAATAATCGTTTTAGATAGCTTTTGACCATTTCTTAGTATTTTAAATGTAATCTCTTTACCTACTTTTCCAGCTAGTTTTTTGTTTATTTTGTTTATATTTAACCATTTGTAGGACCAGAAACCTACTTTTTTGATAATGTCACCTGGCTGTAGACCTGCTTCATCAGCAGGAGAACCTTCTACAATATGTCTGATGTAATATTCATTGAGATGTTCGCCAAATGCATAAAGCGTGATCCCACTCTTGTCATATTCGAAGTCTTTGTTATAATTTTTGTGTGCTTTAAGATATAGTTTAGAATGATGCAAATCTAAAACTACGTCAAATCGTTCTAATAAATGATTACCTATCAGACCGTTACGTATTACTTTGTCAGCTTTTAATACGATGTCATCTAGGTCTTGAAAACTACTCACCAAATTATTAAACTCAAATGTGCCTAAATTTAGTTTGTGCACCTTGCCTACAAAACCATTGATCTCACCACCCAATCCTTTTCCAAGATTGCCTTTTATAATTTGTTTGGGCAGAATGAGTAGACTATCAGTATTATTATGAAACATCGTAGTAAGGCTCGCACCCGTGTCTAATAATAATTTTGAAACGGTTTCTTTACCTGGGAGAACGGATGTTTTACAACTGAGATATGGTTTGGAATTTATGATTTCTATGTCAAAGGATTGGTGTTTATTCAGTTTTTTGTAATTATATGTATTGGGATCGGATACGGTTATTTCCATTCTTTTGTAATTGATTTTTAATATCAATCCTCTAAAAAATTCTGCACCTAAAATTCCATCAATGGGTTTACCTATAAATTCTTCAAGAAAAATCATATCATCTTCTAACACAATGATGTTGCTCTTTATAGTCTGGGTATTAACCAATTGTAAATAAATGCTATTGCAGACGTGGGCAAAAACATCTCTATTCATGTCTGAACCCAAAAGTTTAATTCTTTTGGAATAAGGTATTTTTAGTATTTCTGCATATTGTCTTTTCAGTAAAACGGAATTTTCAGCACCTGTATCTAGGATGAATTTTAATGGTATTTTTTTATGAAAAATGATATCTACTACAATAAAACCTTGATGGTAATCAAAGGGTAGAACTATCTCATTTTGTGAACCAAGTAATGGATGACTTTGATTTGTTGCCTTCATCATGTAAGACATAATCAATAATACGAATACACCAAAGCTAACTTTGAACCAATTATAAGGTAAAAATTTTACAATTGCACCCAAAAGAATACATTTTAGTGTTGAAGTGACTCTGAAGTAAATATAGCAACTGTTGTCAAAATATTTCTGCTTCATTCAACTAACACATATTCAGTATGAAAAGTTATATCATTTTTGGGGTACAATAAAAAAAGCCAGAATAATATTGCTACTATCCTGGCTTATGGACTATCTATTCGATTATATTGCTAAACTACTTTTTGTCTTCGCCTACTTCTTCAAATTCTACATCTGTAACGTCTTCAGTGGTATTATTCCCATCATTAGGTGTACCTGCACCGAAATCTTGAGCGCCACCTTCTGCACCGGCGTTTTGACTAGCTTGGTATATATCCTGAGATGCCGCTTGCCATGCTGTGTTCATGGTTTCCATCGCTTTGTCAATAGCCGCTATATCTTGCATTTTGTGTGCATCTTTAAGTGCTGCAAGTGCTGATTCAATACTTGCTTTTTTGTCAGCAGGTATTTTATCGCCTAGTTCACTCATTTGCTTTTCTGTTTGGAATATTAATCCATCAGCAGTATTAAGTTTTTCAGCTCGCTCTTTAGCTATTTTGTCAGTGTCAGCATTAGCAGCTGCTTCTGCTTTCATTTTAGCTATTTCTTCTTGAGAAAGACCTGTAGACGCTTCTATTCTGATATTTTGTTCCTTACCAGTACCTTTGTCTTTTGCCGCAACTTTCAGGATACCGTTTGCATCCATATCAAATGTTACTTCGATTTGTGGTACACCTCTTGGTGATGGTGGTATTCCATCAAGGATAAATCTACCAACACTTCTGTTATCACGAGCCATTGGTCGCTCACCTTGTAGGATATGTATCTCTACACTTGGTTGATTATCAGCAGCTGTGGAGTATGTTTTGGTCTTTTTGGTAGGAATGGTACTGTTAGACTCGATAACTACATCAAATACATTTCCCATTGTCTCAATACCTAATGATAATGGCGTCACGTCAAGTAATAACACGTCTTTGACATCACCACTCAATACACCACCTTGGATGGCAGCACCTAGCGCTACTACCTCATCAGGGTTAACACTTCTGTTTGGTTTTTTGCCGAAGAAGTCTTCTACTGCTTGTTGGATAGCTGGTATTCTAGTAGATCCACCTACAAGGATGATCTCATCTATTTTACTTTTTGCCAATCCTGCATCTTTTAAAGCATCTTCGCAAGGCTTCAGTGTTCTTTTGATAAGCGTATCAGCCAATTGCTCAAATTTAGAACGGCTTAGTTTCATAACTAAGTGTTTTGGAACTCCGTCTACTGCTGTTACATAAGGCAAATTGATTTCCGTTTCAGCTGAAGATGACAATTCTATTTTTGCTTTCTCTGCTGCGTCTTTGATTCTTTGAAGAGACATTGGGTCTTTTCTAAGGTCAACATTTTCTTGAGCTTTAAATTCATCAGCCAACCAATCTATAATCACTTGATCGAAATCGTCACCACCTAAATGTGTATCACCATTTGTTGATTTAACTTCAAATACACCATCACCCAACTCTAGGATTGAGATATCAAATGTACCACCACCAAGGTCAAATACAGCGATAGTTGAATCGTGTTGTTTTTTGTCCAAACCATAAGCCAAAGCTGCTGCAGTAGGCTCATTGATGATTCTTTGTACCTTCAGACCAGCGATTTCTCCTGCTTCTTTGGTTGCTTGCCTTTGTGAATCATTGAAATATGCAGGCACTGTAATGACTGCTTCTGTTACTTCTTGTCCTAAGAAATCTTCAGCGGTTTTCTTCATTTTCTGAAGTACCATGGCAGAGATTTCTTGTGGTGTGTACAATCTTCCGTCGATGTCTATTCTCACGGTATCATTGTCTCCTTTTGCTGTTTTATAAGCTACTCTACCAGCTTCTTTACCCACTTCACTGAATCTATTTCCCATAAATCTTTTGATAGATGCGATGGTTCTAGTTGGATTAGTGATGGCTTGTCTTTTTGCAGGATCGCCTATTTTTCGCTCACCATTGTCAAGAAATGCAACGATGGACGGCGTGGTTCTCTTGCCTTCTTCATTCGCTATAACGACAGGTTCATTACCTTCCATTACTGCGACACAAGAGTTTGTGGTTCCTAAGTCTATACCTATTATTTTACCCATTGCTATGTGTTTTTATTTGATTTTAAGTAATTGATTTTTTAATTTACAATTATGTATAGTCAATACTTATGCCAAATGAAATTTTAGCAAAATCGAGATAAAGTGTCTGTCAAAATGGATAAGAAGTCGGTAAAAAAGTCAAGAATCCCTGACAGTTCGTCAGTTGTTCTTGTTTTACACTACCTTATGTTTCAATATGTATACTAAAACTAACTTATTTGAAATTTAGGCTTTTTGTAAAGATTCCATTTCTAAGTGAGTCCAAAGTAGCGGGTGCAAGTTCGATATCAGTTCTGATAAACTCAGTCTTCGCTGAAAACAAACCAACTCCTCCATTACTTAAATTAGTGTAAATTGGAATTTCTCCGCTTGATGTGATACCTAGATTGGCTTGACCTATTGATATGTAGTCTTTGACTGCTTGTCCTCCAGTAATAATCACTAACTCAGCAGAATTGAAAAATCTTTCTACATTGGTTTCTTTAATAAAGGCTCCATTCATAAACTCATAGAATGCCTGACCTTTAAAACTATGCTCATATCTTGAGAGGTTTCTTGCTACATTCCAAGTAATTGTGGTATCTACAGATTGATTGTTTTTTACCTCAGTGATGTGGAATAACAATTTGATATCATGGATGACACCTTCTACACCACCTGACCACCTGATTCTAAAGTCAGTGTTGTAACCAAAAGCTAGTTTTGCACTAGCATTAGGGGTTGATACACTAGATACACTATATGGTGTAATAGCTGTTGTAGTAGCTTCTGTCAATATTGTATTATCATTTTTTTTAATCACAAGTCTATAATCGTCTTTCCCTACAAAATTGATCTCACTATTTTTTATCTTATAAAGATAGTTCGGTGCATCTGCAAAAGTTCCAGGTGCTCTTTGGTAGCCTTCGAGATTTCCATCTACACGTTTTAATGGATGACTCTTACCTGTTTTTACGTGAACAATTGAGACTTCAATATTATCATAATACAATAAAGCAGGATCCTTTGCTAATATAAAAGCGGATGTTTCTTCATCTGAAAATGCTCTCTCTACTCTTATATATGTTGCTGTATCTTTGTCTGAAATCAAACCGTAAACAACAGGTATGTCTACTTTGCCTTCGGTAAGATCAAAATCATTGGAGCATGAAAAAAAAGAAACTATGGTTGCAAATAATGCCAATTTAACTGACACACTTTTTATGATATTCATTATCTTTAAATTACACTTTAACGTAAGAAACGCAAAGGTAGCGTATTTATATATATTGTTACAATAAAAACTGGGACAAAAAAGTCTTTACTTGCCCCATTGTCTTACCCACGACGTTTTGTATTTGCGCCATAAACAAAAAGCTATGCTTTAAGGTTAGCTGAATGTTTATGGTGATTAGGAGCTAGTGAAAGGCAGCACAATACTTTATAAACTATAAAAATTTAGAGCTTCATGTAGTATCTCGTTGATAGTTATTACAGGTAAGTCTTCGTTTGCATTTACGCGGAATATTTTCATTTTGGATCGATTACCATCTTCTAATTTGGGGTGTAAGAGCTTCTTGCCTTCAACCATCAAGATGTAAGGTTCATCTGTTTTTTTATCTACCCAAAGATAACAAAGTGGTTTTTTAGCATAACAAAAACAAGGCATTCCATATTTGATAGTTTCATTTATTTTGGGGTCTAAACCGACTATTAATGCACGCAAGGCAAGCAAACAACTTTTATTGGGTTCTTCTTTTATTATGTAAAAATTATCTAATTCACTATGCATATCCTTTTAACGAAAGCTAAGTCATCAAAGTTCGATCTTTTAATAAAAATATCAACCAATTATGCTATAAATACAAAACATGATGGATAAATTTTTTTGTATAAATAATATCATCTAACTTTCACCCATCAAAACGAATTATCATGCATTTAGCCATTGTGGATTGGGTAGTTATAGCGCTATTTTTTATTATTACTATGATTGTAGGACTTTTGGTCTCTAGAAAATCTGGAACTAGTAGTTCTGAGTTTTTTTTAGGTGGGCGAAGTATGCCTTGGTGGTTATTAGGCGTTTCTATGGTGGCGACGACTTTTTCTGCTGATACCCCCAATCTTGTCACAGATATTGTTAGGACTAGTGGCGTAGCGGGTAACTGGGCTTGGTGGGCTTTTTTGTTGACTGGAATGTTGACTGTTTTTGTCTATGCAAAATTGTGGAGACGTTCGGGCATCACGACAGATTTGGAGTTTTATGAGATGAGATATAGTGGTTGGGAAGCTAGCTTTTTGCGTGGGTTCCGAGCCATATATTTGGGTGTGTTTTTTAATGTCATGATCATGGCAACGGTCATGCTAGCGGGTATTAAGATAAGTGGAATCCTATTGGGATTATCACCTGTCACGACGGTATTGATTGTATCTGTTGTAACTGTGATCTATTCATCTATAGGAGGATTTAAAGGTGTCATTTATACGGACTTTTTTCAGTTTACTTTGGCTATGATAGGTATGATATGGGCAAGTGTTTATATCGTAAATATGCCTGAAATAGGCGGACTTTCTAACCTATTGTCCCATCCTTCGGTGACGCCTAAATTAGATTTTCTACCAGATTTTAATAATATGGAAGTCTTAGTACCTTTGCTCATTATTCCCATAGCAGTGCAATGGTGGAGTGTATGGTATCCAGGTGCTGAACCTGGAGGTGGAGGTTATATAGCGCAAAGAATGTTATCAGCAAGAAATGAAAAAAATGCTATTGCGGCAACCCTTCTATTTAATGTGGCACATTATGCTTTGCGACCTTGGCCGTGGATTTTGATAGCATTGGCATCTTTGATTGTTTTTCCAACATTAGATTCCATTCAAACCGCTTTCCCTGGAATAAATCCTGCTTTTGTTAAGGACGACTTAGCTTTTTCAGCTATGCTTTCTTTTCTTCCGGCTGGTTTGTTAGGTATCGTGATAGCTGCATTGATAGCGGCATTGATGTCGACTATAAGTACACATTTGAATTGGGGTAGTTCTTATATTGTAAATGATTTTTACCAACGTTTTGTTAATCCAATGGCAAAAGAAACAGAATTGGTAAATGTGGGTAGGATTTCTACCGTTGTTCTGATGATTTTGGCTGCGATCTTTGCTTTATTGTTGACAAATGCATTACAAGCTTTTAATATACTTTTGCAAATAGGTGCAGGTACAGGACTTTTGTTTATTTTAAGATGGTTTTGGTGGAGAATTAATGCAATGAGTGAAATCGTTGCCATGATTGTCTCGTTTGTAATAGCTGTAATTATGGAAATAGGTGTCAAAGACCAATTGGCATCTCACGAAAAACTAGTGATCGGTGTTCTACTCACAACTATTGCATGGGTAGTAACCGCTTTAGTCACAAAGCCTACGGATGGTAAAGTCTTAATACAATTCTATAAGACTATCAGACCACATGGAATGGGATGGAAACCCGTAATTTCTCAAGGCATGGCAAACGGATCTATCACACAAGAACATACCAAAACAGGTAAACTTTCTACTGAAGTGCTCATGATGTTTTTAGGGTGTATAGGTATTTATTCCCTTCTGTTTGGTACAGGATACATTATCTATGGACAGATGGCAAATGCTGCTATAGCATTTGTAATAGCACTTTTTGTTGGTGTCAGTCTGAAAAAGTTGTGGGTGAATATTGAATGATTAAACTATTTGCTCGATTTGCTCATTAGAATTAATTACTAATTTCACTACGACTTTTTGTATATGATACTTTAATGCAACTAGACTGATACTTTAATGCATCAGTGGGATCTAGTGGGAATTCAGTGGGAACTCGTGGGAACTCAGTGGGAACTCGGTCGGAATGCAGTGGGAACTCAGTGGGAGTATAGTGGGAGTATGGTGCTATTATCTACGGGTTAGCTACGGAGCATGTAGGGAGTTGATACGGAGTAAGTAGGGAGTATGAATGGAGAAAGTATGGAGTTCATGTTAAGTTCCAGCGGGTTTTTTACAATCAAGTTCATTATTCTTCGGTCAGGAGAGCCACAATATATTCGTCCAAAAGTCACAGACTTTGGACAACGTGGCTGATCAAATGTCTCGTCCCTACGGGACTTAACGCATGGAATTTATTTTTTTCTACCGATATTTCGTACCTAAGGGTACTTAACCTTAATCTCAATCTTAACCTTTACCTCAATAAATGGAACTTGATCTGGCCTTGCGTATTTATTTCTAATGCAGGAGACGGTATTTTAAAAATATTGAACACCGAACATATTGTTTTTAACAGTGGATTTTTGGGGTTTAATTTGGGTAGATCCACGTCAAATCCTAGGTAAAACTGATGATATCTTGGGTATTTATCATCCAAAGAAAAGGTAAATCCATCTTTTTCCCAAGTATTGTTATATCCGCCATACATGTTTTCAGCACTATGACCGACGGCGAGATTCAGCCATTTTGGCCATTTATTTCCTTCGTGCAGAAAGGAATGTACATTCACAGATGCCCAATAGGTCTGTGCATTATAATCCTTAAGGAATCTTTCAAAAAAATTGGCACCAAATAAATCATTAGCTCGGTCAAAGGCAGAAGTTGCTGCTTTACCGTTGCTAGCATTAAATAACTCTCGTGAATAGCTTTGGGGAATAGAAGAAACTTTGATGGAAATGCGCTGTTCGTCCCAATAATGTTGTTGCAATGCAAAAATGCTAGTTCCCGTCAAGTTGGCAGCCATATCTGGTATAGAAAAGCCCCATTTTGATGAGAAACCATCCATGACTTCTATTGTAGACTGAAATAATGTGCCACAAACCATACCTGTGAGTAAGCTCTTTTTTTTGCTTAATCCAGTCCATCGTGCACCTTGGTAACATAGCACACCTTGGAGGTAGGCGGTATGGATATGACCTAATTTGTCCATATGTCCCCATTCTGCCCAATCATTAAAAAGGTGAAAAGGTTCTTGGTCAAATTTTTTATACCATGTGTTGTAAAGGCCTATGGAAAATGCTGTGTATGTGGTAGCTGTAAAAATTAGTGCAGTATTGTATCGCTTTTTATGCAAAGTGTCAGAAGGTATCAGAAAAGATTGAGTCTTTCCTAACATTTGTATCATTAGTATAAATGAAATGGTAAGTAAACAATACTTGCTTTTCAAATTAAAAGTTTTCACAAAGGTATTCAATCAACCTTAAATCAATGTCATTTTATGGTTAAAATACGTTTAAGGAAGACAGTGTGGATAATTTTACACAACCGGTATGTTGTATATTGTTTTTTTAATTACTTTTGCACCTTAAACAACGGAATAAATCTTCCCATGAAAAACATTAAATTATTACAAGTCGCTTTTGGTTTTATAGTTGCATTATTTCAAATGTGTGTTGTAGAAGCTCAGATATTACCTCCTGTTACAATAAACAAAAATCAAAATTTTCAATATTCCAATTATCAGTTTACACCTTTAGCTGTTAATCCTGCGCTTGCGGGATCAGATGGTTTGTTTAGGTTATCATCCATGATTGGTGATAAGTTTAATGATGTTTATAGATTGGCATCGACACAACTTAATTTCTTTTCTGAATACACCATTATGAAGGGATTTAAGAGTAATGACAAAGTTGGAATTGGGGTGAGTGTGGATTTGATAGGGTTTGGAGGTTTTTATCCTTTCCCAAAACCTTTACCAAATGGTACTAATTACTCCTTTGGAGCAGCGTATCATTATAGTCTAAATGCTGCTGCTACAGACTTTTTGTCTTTTGGAATTCAGTATAATTCGGATTCAAGGTATTTTGTTGAAGAGCCTATAGAACCTTCGATATTGACTGTTAATCCAATAGGAGACCCGGATATTGATTTATTTAATCTCCAAAATACTACATTTTACGATAGAACAGAAAAAAGCAATTGGTCGGTCGGTTTGTTGTACAAATCTACCATTGGACATCAAACAAAATCATTTGGGATATCTACTTACAGATTAAATAGTGTGTTGGCCACTCTGCCTACAAAGCCAATTTTAAATCGATATGGTTTTAATGCACATGGGTCTTATGATATCGATGTCTATAAAAATATCAGTCTGACGCCAGGATTCTTTTATTCAAATTTTGAGTTTTCAAAGTTGTTGAATATCAATACCAATGTTTCCTACTGGATAAATAAAGAAAAAATATCTAAAGTATATCTAGGATTGGGGATCACGGATATCAAGAGGACAATCATCTACGCAGGAGGCGTCTTTAGGGGTGTAAACTTAAGTCTTGCTTATGATATAAACAAAACATCTAATGACCAATTCTCAAACATTCAAAGCGGAATTGAACTTGAAGCATCGTACACAGGATTGGCTAAAAAAGATAAGTAAGTTATAGGTTTCAGATCTTAACAAATCAAGAAAAGCTGTGATTTAAAGTTGGTAAGCTTTAACATTACAATAAAAATGCAAAAATGTGGCGGCTAAGAGACTATTCTGCTAAAAAATACTGTTAAAATGGGTGTTTTTTGTTTGATATTAAAAAATTGCCTTATCTTTCGTGGTCTAAACAAATAAAATATCCGGTAATATGCGGTTTAAAATTTTACATATAGTATTGTTAATCAGTTGTTTGAATGTGTATTTGATAGGTCAAGATCTCCATTTTTCTTACTATCAATTTACGCCACTCAATGTAAATCCAGCAAATGCAGGTGCATTTTCAGGATCATATAGGGTCAGTGGTATTTTTTCAGATAAACAAGCTGCCATCACACCCCGTCCTTTTAGAACACTTACAGTATCTGCCGATGCTCCTATCATTAGGGGAATAAGAAAGCAGGACTGGATAGGAGTAGGCGTACAAGCGGATATAATTGGAAGTTCAGGTGGAAGTCTTACTCCTCCTAATGAAACCACAATAAATCCAAGTGCGCTACAAACCATGACTTTTATAAAAGCAGGTTTGGCCTATCACTTATCGTTGGACAAAAAACAAACGAATATTTTGACACTTGGTATTCAATATTCGAGTGGAAATAGAGGTTATAATATGCTTACCCAAAATGATGCAAGGGTATTTCCTCAAGCTAAGGAGATAGATAAAGATATACAGGAGTTTAACAGTAATCAAGGTCAAGGTGGCGGCTCTGGAACCGATCCGAATGAAAGAATATCTTTAGGTTTAAAAGACTGGAGTTCAGGGATATTATTTAATGCTAGAAGAAAAAACTCAGATCTAAAATTAGGTATTGCACTAGAAGGCCTTTTTGCTCCAGTGGTTAGTTTTGTCAAGACTGTTGACTCAACAGAAAATAAATATCGAGGTATAAATTTTCATGGAGAATACGATATGACCATCAACAAAAGGGTAAATATCATCCCTGGATTTTACTATTATAACCTTGGTCCAGCAACTGCGTTTAATGTGAATA
This sequence comes from Saprospiraceae bacterium UBA7687, assembly GCA_002482845.1. Classification (GTDB taxonomy): domain Bacteria; phylum Bacteroidota; class Bacteroidia; order Chitinophagales; family Saprospiraceae; genus OLB9. The sequence goes on along the minus strand of DLGT01000138.1, from coordinate 72,718 downwards.
CTCATGCTACATACCAGTTAGATCCAGAAAAGGACCTTAAGCTGACAGCAGGTCTAGGTACTAGAAATCTTAGGGCTATTATTTTTTACGCTGGGGCGATCATAAAAGATATTAAAGTTGGCTTTGCTTTTGACATGGATATATCCACAGCAGTCCTGGGATCTAATAATGTAGGTGGTTTCGAACTCTGTGCTAGTTACATGGGTAAGATTTACAAAAAGCCGAAGCCAAAACCTGTGATATTCTGTCCTAGACTGTAAAATAATTTATTAGATAAATAAAGAACTGAATAATTTCTCAAAAGATGACATTAAGATTTATTATATTTTTGTGTAGTATGTTTTTACTAAGTGTTGTGTCCTATGCACAACCCGTAACGGCAACTAGCTATGAAACCATGATCGAAACTGCCGAAACTGCGGCCGCTAATTACGATTACCAAAACGCCATTGAGTGGTTTGATAAAGCATATAAAGAAAGTAAAGACCCATACTTGCAGATTGCCATTTCTGACTTGTATATGTTGCTACGCGACTATCCAAAAGCAGAACGTGGTTATGACAGAATCTTAAAAAAAGATAGAACAGAAGAGTTCACAGATATCAAATTAGATTATGCGCGTTCATTAAAATTCCAAGGTAAATACAAACTTGCTTTGGATGCATTAAATGAATTTATATCCATTATAGATAGCGATTCTCTTAGAAATGAAGCTAAATTAGAATTAAAAGGTATTTTAGGTCTTGAGAAATATCCTGAAAACATCGAAGCAGCTGTCAGTTTTGCTAATGAAAGTATAAACTCTCCTTCTGCTGAGTCAGCACCTGCTATGTATTCTGATGGTACACTTTATTTTTCTAGTTTAAATTCAAAAACAACAACGGTCATTGATGGTCAAGAAGGAGATTATCACGCTAAATTATATAATGCTGCAAGAACACCGCAAGGTGACTTTGCAAAAGCAACTGCTTTAGAAGAGTCCATCAATAGGGTAGAGTATCATATAGGTGGCGTTTCTTTTTCTGCGGATGGCCAAAGAATGTATTTTACTAGAGCAAAACCACTTAATAATGGATTGTCCACATCAGAAATTTTCTTATCCAATAGAGTGGGAGATAAATGGGGTACTCCTTATGCTTTGGATGTTGTAAATAGTGAATTTAGATCACGTCATCCATACGAAGGTGAGCTTTTCGGTACTAAAGTGTTATACTATGTGTCTGACATGCCAGGTGGATTAGGTGGGTACGATATATATTATTCTCCGATTACAGGTGATAAATATGGCAATCCTATCAATCTTGGCCCTATCATCAACACATCTAAAAATGAAGAATCACCTTTCTATAAAGATGGAACTTTATATTTCAGTTCAGCAGGACATCCGAGTATGGGTGGAATGGATAATTTCTTTTCATCGTGGAATGGATCGAAATGGGAAGAACCTACCAATATGGGTTATAATTATAATTCATCTTATGACGATACTTTCTTAAGGTTTAATGCAAGTGGAAATGCAGGTTTTGTAGTTTCGAATAGAATACACAAAGACAAAAAGAATTTTAAAGGCAACGAAACTTGTTGTGACGATATCTACTTGATCCAAATCAGAGATTTAGTGATAGATTTACAAACATTGGTGACTAACGATAAAGGGCCTTTAGAAGGAGCAACCGTAGAATTATTTGAGAAAGGTAAAAAAGTCCCGACAGACTCAAAAACTAATTTCACTTCAAATAACTTTGGTTTTCTTCTTGATGCTGATAAGTCCTATATAGCCTATGTGACAAGAGAAGGTTATTATCCAGATACCATTACATTCAACACTAATGGGATTTTTGATGATTATACTGTAAAGAAAACGGTAGTCCTGAAACCTAAACCATTCGAATCTGATACAGAAACATACGCTATAAACGAGCCGATCAGACTTAACAATATCTATTATGATCTTGATGATGATAAGATTTTGCCAGCTGCGGAAAAAGATTTGACTTATTTGATAGAATTGATGGATCAATATCCTGATATGGTGATTGAGTTGTCATCACACACAGATAGTAGGGGAGTAGGCGCGTATAACCAAAAGCTTTCTCAAAGGAGGGCAGATTCTGCAAAAAAATGGTTGGTCGCTGAAGGTATCCAAGGTGACCGTATCAAAACCGTCGGTTATGGTGAGAAGCAATTATTGAATAGATGTAAAGACGGCGTTAGGTGTAGCGAAGATGAGCATCAGCTCAATAGACGTACAGAATTCAAGATAGTGGCAGGTCCACAAACCATTCAAGTAAAAAAATCAAGACTTAAGTCTGAAGAACCAGCAAAATAGTATTGATTAATAAATGTAAACCAAAAATGCAAATTGAGCGATAATCAATCGTTTTTTACCCTGACCCTGAAGGGAAACGTCTGATTATCAGTTTAATTGGAATTATTATATTTCCATTATTATTAAAAGTATTTTGCAGTGTAGAATCATTTAAAAATATTATAAAAGTGTTAGAAGAGTTGATTTTCTAACACTTTTTTATTTTAAGGTATGTTGAAATTCACAAAAACAATTGATAATCATTATATCTCTGTAAAGATCTTTGGACCTGAGTGCGCATACATATCATTAATGTCATCAAAAGCTTTTCACTTAGTTTAAATTATTTTTGAAATTCTATCTGCAATTGCGTTTGAAGCCTTAATAGCTCCATCCATATAACCACTAAATGTTTTTGCGGTTTCTGTTCCAGTAAAGAAAAGTTTGTTACTCATATAACTTTCATCAAATACAGCATGACCATTATTAAAATGTGGCGGCAAAAAAGTATCATTGTTGGGTTGGATGTATGTATCATTCCAAATCTTATCGTTATAACTAATGAATTCGGTAGCTTCATTACCAAAATAGCGTTTCAATTGGTCAATAATTTTTTCTTTTCGTTCTGCAAAAGTATAATGTGAAGCTGAACCATTTAAAAATCCTTTTAATGCGAATTTTGTGTCTTCATAATTGGTGTGATCATATATTTCAGTAGCTAGCCCTGATTGACTATAGATACTTCCTGAAAAACCTTTGTCTTTCCAAAATGCTTTTTTGTATTCTACAGAAAATTTTATGGAACCACTCATCCAAGTTTGTGTTTTCTGCATCACTTGGATGAGTGCTTGTGGTAATTCTGGAGAAAATTGGATGGAATGAATGGCTAATTTGGGTGGTAGGGCAACAATTACGTATTTACAGAAAAAATGATTCTCCAAATTATCTGTAAGTTTAAGTTTATTATCCTCTGCTGCAATCTCTATAATTTTGGAATTTAACACAATATTTTCTTTGCCAATATGTCGATATAATGCATCAATAATACTGTAAGTACCGCCCTGAATTCTATAAGCTGAATGACTATTGGCTGGCACATAGAATTGCTGTGGTGGCTCAAAAGACATTGTTTCAAATAAGGCAATGCCTTCTGTATGTTGTTCAAAATAACCAATATTGAATTCTGACAATAAACCTAAAAGGTTAACATGTTCTTTACCAAACCAAGTGGCACCCATTTCCATAGGTGTATCATCTTGGCCATAGATGGTTTCTATACGCCCGCCCAAACGGTCTTGTGCTTCTATAATCTTAAAGCTAATTCCTGCTTTCTTAAGTCGATAAGCTGTTGACAGTCCACTTAAACCTGCTCCAATTATGATTATATCCTCCATTCTTTATTTTTAACCCAAAATACGCATTAGAAATGAACTACATGAAAATCTGTCTTCATATTTGTCATCGTTCTCAATTTTATGTCATGATTGGTCTAAGCCGCAAGGTAAGCTTGCGGTTCACTCATTAAATTGAACTGCCGTTCAATTTTGCTAAAGCACCATTCATTCATGAGCAATGTCAACTATTTTGTCATATTTCCATTCGAATAAAGTCCAATGCGTAATTTGGGTTTAACTAAAACGATACAAAAGCAAAAAGATGCAAAATAAAAAACTATGTAAATATACTTTTTTATTCTAATTCCAATTCCCTATTCTCAATATTAAAGGTCTGATATATCTGTAAGTAACCCATCCAATCCCTGCAATCACGAGTATAAAAACCGTCGGAAGTATGCCGCCAAAGGTATAAGTCATTCCCAAAATAAAACCTAAGATAAATTCTGAATAGTACAAAGGTATAAAAAAGCTTAGTACGATTATTATATATAGAACATTGTCCAAAAACGGTCTAAATGCATACGTAAATGATGCAGCAAGCACAATGCCCAATACTAAGCCTGCCATAAAAATCCAAACAACCTTGCTTATAGCACTATTCGGCTGTTGTGGCACTGTAGCATTTTGATCCAATCTCTTTTCTACCCTACTTAATAGAAACCAGGTAAGTGTAGGCAATAGTAATCCACTCCACCAATTGGAAATAGCAGGAAGGTCCTTGGAATGTAGGATATGATGACTAGTAACGCCACCATGAAAATGCTCCCATAGTAGGAAGGTGAAAATTAAGGCAGTCACTAAACCAACTAAGGTCATCTATTCAGTTTTCTATATAATAAGCAAAGATACTTTTTTTGTATAGGTTAGAGATGATATAGTTGTGAAAAATTTTGGGGGGAGTTACTATTGAGTAAGGGTGGTGAGGTAGTCTAATCGATTATTTAATTTCATTTTTCCTAATATTTTATTAGGATGATCAAAGTTTTCGATTTTAATGCATTTTTTGTTGTTTTGCTTGCGGCTTTATGATATGGAGCGGACGCAGCGATAGCAAGTCTGTCCGTCCAGTGCATTGTGTGTAGGGTGATTTATTCATTCAAATGTTTTTCGATATCCATTTTTTGATGCAATATTCTGTCTATATAAATTGTTGTTCCTTTTACTTTGTAGATAATCATATGAGATATCACATTAGTTCTCCGGTGCCCTTTTTTGATTTCGTCGAAAGGTTTACCAATATCCGAGTTTTCACAAATTTTCCCTATTGCTGAAAATATCTCATTGTAATATATGTTCGCTTGTTCTTTAGACCACTGTTCAAATGTATATTCCCATAAATTATCTAAATCTTCTAATGCTAATTCGCTTATTTCAAACTTAAGCTTCATTTTTCGTAACTTTGATTAAGTTTTTCTAAGTGTTTTACTGGATCAAAATTTTTCACATAACCACTTTTTTCTCCCGCTTCTATAGCATCCCTAAGAATTTTAATTTTCTGTTCCCTTTCATCGACAAGTCTTAGTCCTTCTCTAATTACTTCACTTGCAGAAGAATACCGACCAGATTGTATACTTTTTTCAATGATTTGTTCAAAATGATTCCCTAAAGTTACTGATGTGTTCTTTGACATTTCTACATTTTTTTACAAAGATACCAATATTTGGTATCTTTGTCAAGTGTTTTTTGTGATTTTTCTCAACCTATATAACGTCAAGCACTGGCGACGGACGCAGCGATAGCAAGTCTGTAAGTCCAGTGCATTGTTATGTATCGGATTTTATTGATTTTAAATATTTCAAATAGTTCTCATTAACACAATTCAACCAGCCACAAGAATAAATATCATATATTCCGTTGTTGTATTTTATAGCCATAAACTCACTATTGTTCCTTAAATAATTTAACTTTTTATACTCTCCAACTCGGATTTTTCTATGTATCGTAATGTTTTTATTCAGAAATATTATGTCAATAGACGCTTCAATAAGTGTTACTATTTCATCTATATTATTTGATTCAATTTCAAGAAGAGAATATGTTTTTAAATTATCCAAGTATTCAATAGGAATGTTGACAATGTCTCTATTCTCTTGGTTAATGAGATTAGAACATGAGTTCATCTTTCCTGATAATTTAGCAGTTTGATAGTCATGAGTCCCAATAATTTTATATCTGATTTCATCAAAAGAATACTTACATTTTCTCTTGTCAATATCGAATTCATGTTGTTCTTTTGGTAATTCAATTATATTGTCAAAATCTCCAGTCTCATCATATGTCCTTGCAAATATTTTGTCAATAGAATTTTCATATTCCCTACTAAACTTATAAAGAGATGTTGGTTCGTATTTACTTGTATAGCTAATTTGTATTGATTTGTTTTTCCAATTTTCTTTGATTATTATTGGATAACCATTATAAGCTTGATCAAATTGAAATTTTAATATTTCAGACAAAAGTTTTACCGGTTTATCGATTTTTTCATTTACCCTTTTCATATATATTTCAGCATGGACACTTAAGACATTTCCCATATCAGCGATTTGTATTTATCGTAAAGCTCAAAAAATATAGGAATCTCATCATCTATTTTTCCGTTTGACAGGATTTCAATCATTTGATACCAATGATAATTTCCATACTTCTCTTCAGGAAATTTGCTTGCCATTTCATTCTTAATTGGTTCGGTTAAATTGAAGAAAAATTCATTCATCCCTGAATCATAATTATTGAATCGTTCACAAGTATGGTACGCATCAATGAACTTTACCATATCTAAAATTCGATTTCCCCTTAAATACATTGATGGTCTTTTTCTAAAATGACTACTCTCAATTAACTCAAATATGTTCTTAGGTATTTCCATGTTTCATCTGATACATAACTGGTTTCTTTGCGAACCAAAAATATATTTTATTTCGCTTTGTCTGGTTATTCTATACATGTAGGTCATTTTTATATCATTCACTCACACTTTACCACCATAAATATAACTTTTTAGGCCATATCTGCATGCTCAATGCACCTTATTTTTTAACAATACAATATAAACACAAATAATCGGGCCATCATCGCTGATGTATGTCTGCCTCTTGCTACACCAATCTGGAAGAAAAACAGATTTTTATGTTCGGTATGGTTACTTGGCTCTGAGTAAAGGTACTATTGCTCATTGGTGATAGCTGCAAGTCCGAAAATGATTATGGTTGCTTTTACCCTACTTTTAAGGTAGTATATCATACATCTGTTCGGAACAAAGATAAAAGATATCATTTAAATGTAAAACATTTTTTAAAACGAAGCCATTTAATATGATTGTAATATGAGACTTGTAGAACTTGATTCGGTGTTGACGTACTTGATTCAACAGTTGTTACACTCCTTATCTCAAAAAAAAAGCCCATCGATAAATTACCGACGGGCTCTGATATTTTAATTTAATCTTTATATTACATGGAAGCTACTTTAGCAGCTGTCTTACGATCTCGTGCCATACCCTCAACATCACCTTCTGTAGCCGTTGCGAAACCTTCACCATAGCCTACCGCTTCTTTGATTTGCGATGGTTTTGCACCAAGCTTTATCAAGTCTTTCATCACTATATCTGCTCTTTTTTGGCTAAGTTTCATATTCGAAGTATCATCACCACGTACATCAGTATAGCCTCCAAGTTTCAATACCACATTAGGAAACGCTTTCAGCACTGAAGCTACATTGGTAAGTTGTACCATAGCTTTTTCGGTAGCATACTCATCTGTACCCGTTTTGAATTGAACATCATGGAGCGTAAACCAGTTTTTGGTTTTATCTACGGTGTCTATAGAACCTGTTGTTATAAAGTTTAACAATGTTCTCTCAAAACCATTGGCAGCAGCACCTAAGATTTTAGTTCCATTAGGAAGATCTACATCACCTGTTGCTCCAAGATCATATGTTACATATCCTGTCACACTGTCTACAGTAATCTTAGGAAGGTCCATCGTAGTATTTACTGCAACAGTGTCTACGATCGGAGCAACTGCTTCAGGTTTACTACAACCTTTTGTGCCCATCATCCACCAAGCTAGACCACCAATAAGTACCAAAGGAATCAGCCACTTAAGCCATCCCATCCCACCAGTATCGCTATCAGTATTAGAAGTTGATGATGTTTCGGCCATTGCTGTTGCAGCTGGGTGTGTCACCGTAGTAGCTGCCAAAGCAGCTAGTCCGCTGAATTTGATTTGGTTTGCTAAATCGCTATTGTATCCTGCTAATAAAGCTTTTAGGTCATCGGCACTTTTTTGAGGGCATGAGCGGCCAATTTCATTATGGCTTTCCATGTTACCTGTGTGCTCTTGATGTTCTCCGCCTCCCCATAATATTAGGAAGTGCGCCCCGTGAGATTCTTCTGTTGAATACCTTTCGTAGATATCTCGGTTTTTAATAACGGCTTTAATACCTCGCTCCATTTTGTCGGCATCGGGATATGCTTCACTGCGCATAATTATTTTATCGCCATCTACCCATGCAAAATAATGGTTGCCATTGTCGTGCTTAAAAGTTATAAATCCAGGATACTCCGAAGATTTTTTTTCGATCTGTTCTTGGTATTCTCTACAGATCAAATAGTCGTCATGAACGTTCGTTGCCATTTTAGAATTTGTTTTGTTTATTGTAAAAGTAAGTTTTTTGTATGTTTTAGTATAATTTAATTAGTAACTGTTTAAAATTAGTTAGCTATTATGAAGTTATAAAGCAATTTTTATGTGAGTAACTAACCCAGGGAGTTTACACAAAGTATTCTACACTCCCCAAATAAAGACCAACTTATTTAACATGATGGATAAATTATATTTTCTGAATTTGTAACCATGCTAAAACTGAAATTTTCCGTGTTTTTCTTCTCTCGAGTTTACACATTATTTTTTTACATTCTCTGGAGGAGCTCTATTCTACAATCCCTACACTCCCATTCTACAATCTTGTTGTGTCACTTGATTTTGTGATCACGTTACTTGATTTCGTGATCGCGTTCCTTGATTCAGTGATCGCATTACTTGATTCGGTGATCACGTTCCTTGATTCAACAGTTGTTGTACTTGATTCAACAGTTGTTGTACTTGATTCAACAGTTGCTGTACTTGATTCAACAGTTGTTGTACTTGATTCAACAGTTGTTGTACTTGATTCAACAGTTGTTGTACTTGATTCAACTTAATAATTACCGATAAACAATATCCCCACTATCTTCCACCCGGTGGACAATGCATCTTCAAATAATTAGTATATAATGTCGATAGATGCTCGAATGTGCCTTCGCCTTCTGATATGCCATGACTCCTATTTGGATAGGGCATAAATTGGAATTGTTTATTGTGCTTGATCAGCTCATTGACGAGCATTTCTGCATTGGCGTAATGTACGTTGTCATCACTAGTACCATGGATATACAGTAAATTGCCTTGTAGATTTTTGGCATGTGTGATAGGTGATCCAGCGACGATATCAGCCATACTTTCTTCGGGCAGGCCCATGTATCGCTCTTGATATATGTTATCATACGTCAGTTGATTGGCTACGGCAGCCACAGCAATACCTGTTTTGTATATTTCGGGATGTTGAAACATAAGATTCAGTGTAGCGGTGCCACCGCCACTCCAGCCCCATACTGCTATTCGCTCCGGGTCTACATATGGCCATTTCAAAATTTCTTTGGCAGCTAGAGCTTGATCTCTGATGTTAATCACTCCTACTTTGCGATAGATACTTTTTCGCCACGTCCTTCCTTTCGGTGCAGGTGTACCTCTATTGTCCATACATATATAAATATAGCCATCTTCACGCATGCTGCCACTATACAAACCATTATCTGCCACACCATAGGCATCGTGTACCTCGGCTCCCCATGGCTCTGTGTACACATAAAAAACAACGGGATATTTTTTTGATGGATCAAAGTTATTTGGCTTTACCATCCAGCCATCCATTTCTATGCCTTCAGAAGTATTTACTTTAAAGAATTCTACCGTTTTTTCTTCTTGCGCTTCTCCTAGTCTGGCCTTTATGCTTTTACTTTCATTGATTGCTTTATAGGTAGTCATATCTAACCATTCTGACAAAGGACGTGTAAAACTATTCGAAAAGCTATGTTGTGCATATTTGCCATCCGCAGAAATACTATAATCGTGTGTGCCTTCTTGTTCTGTAGGAGAGATCATTTCCAACTTTCCTTTTCCATCCAAGCTTGTTTTGTATAAATATTTTTGAGTGGCATTTTTGGGAGATGCGAGAAAATAAACGGCATTGGATTTTTCATCTATCCATCTAGTATCCATGACATCATAATCTCCTTTGGTAATGCAAACTTCTTTACCATTGTTTTTATGGGTTGGAATCCTATACATATGACGCCAGCCATCTTTTTCAGTCATCCATAAAAATGCTTTGCCACCATCCACAAAAGTAAATTTATGTCTAAAATCTAAAGCATAAACATCTTCCCAAGGCGTATAGACATCTAGCCAAGCGTCATCTTTTTCTGTATAAACCAATTGGGCATCCCCGCTAGTAGGATTGCATGAAAATATCTTAGTTTCGTTTTGATGACGGTTTAGTTGTTGGACAAAAACTTCATTAGCACTTAGCCACTCCATCCGAGGTAGATAGTTTTGATTGGGCTCACCTGGTATTTTTAGCAAAACGGTTTTTTGGGTCACTAAGTCGATGACACCAATTTTAACAGGCGATGGTGGATATCCTATCTTTGGGTATTCTACGGGTATGATTTGTGAATAGATGGAATCCGTATTATTGATCATATAAAAATCCCGAATTTGATTGGCATCTGTATTCCAAAACGATATCTGCTTGCTATCCGGACTCCATTGAAATCCATCTCTACAAGCAAATTCTTCTTCATATACCCAGTCAAAAGTGCCATTGATGAGTTTGCGATTTCCATTGGTAGTCAAGGCTGTAATCATGTTATTGGTGAGATCTTCTACATAAAGATTATAATTGGACACATAAGCGACTTTACTATTATCTGGTGAAAACTTGGCAAACATTAAGGTTGATTCGGGTAAAGATGCACCCAATTTTTTTAAATCTTTGGTCTTTAGATTCAATACCCAATAATCTCCTCGGGTATCTAAACGCCATACTTTCTGTGTATTGGTGAAAATCAACATCAGATTTTGATCATTAGAAAAGGCATAATTTCGGATACGTAAATTTTCGCTTGCACCTGTTGGGGTCAACATTGTTTTGGATACAAATACAGACTTTGTATTATCAGGAAGTGTGTATTGCATTAATTCACCTTCCTCCATTTTAAAATAACTACTTCCTTCTTTTGCCCACCGAATTTTGCTTTGCCCTGAAAGAATAAAAACAAAATTCAAAATCAAAATAAAAACAACACTACAACGAATGACTGATTTCATACAAGAGAGATTTAATACTTTAGGAAGCAAATGTAGGTAAAAGGATGGATTTAGTGCGCATTTTAGCAAGTCGTTTGTATCTCAATAACCAAATTTCCAGCAGGTTGGTACTATTTTTAGAGCGAAAGTGTGATACTGTTTGCCCGCCAGTTTAAAAACGATCAAATTTAATTTGAATTGTTTTCAAGCACACACCACAAAATAGGATGCTGTTATATTTTTTCTAGATAATTAGGAATGTTAAACCCCAAAATAATATTGTGTTTCGCGATTTGTAAGCCGTCAGAGTTTTGTATACTCAAAATACCACTGCCACCCCGATTTTCCATTGTTTTTCTTTTTTCAGCATTCAAGAATTTATCATCGTCAAAAACAAATTCGTCTATATAGTATTCATTGGGTATATTGGGTTCTTTGATGGATATATGAATGTGTGCTGGTATATCTTCATTGGGATATGGAGCAGGTTTGATGGTATAAATGGCGTATTTACCGTTTTTGTCCGTTTTTACCCAACCACGTATATGCCCGTGTCTTATGGCTTTTTCGTCCATACCATCCTTTGGTGAATAGTAACCGTTATCATCTGTTTGCCAGTAATATATAATGACATTAGGAGCAGGTGTCTTTCCGTCAAGCTTAAAAACAGTCCCTTTGACTAAAAGCTTTTTTCCTATTTCATTCCATCCTGAGCTGGTATCGACAGAAAATATATCTGTTGGCATCCCAACATACATCAGCTCACAACCATCGCAACCACCACCCACTAATGTAGATTTTTCTGTAGGTGTGATGGGCACAGACGGATTATTATTTTTTGCTTGTCCATTACAGCCAACGAAAGCAAGTAGTATCGTGAAAACAAGTATAACATATATTATTCGCGTTATCATTTGGATGTTGTTTGATTAGTGCTTTGAAAAAATAAACTAAAACTAGTGTCAACATTGAGAGCACAAGTTGATTTATAATCAGATGTTGTGTACCCCAGACCTAAAGGAAAACAATTGATTAACAATGCAGTAGGAATCAGAGTTTATCTTTTCTTTAATTTAGTGACTTTTCTGCGTAGATCCAAGATGTATATCTTAAAAACATATAACCTTTTATACAGACCCTATATAAACGGCACTTTAAGTATGCTTAATTTTTTATTACCTTTTAATCAATATCTTGTGAACCTGACTTCAAAATAATCTCATCGTTTAGTGCACTCAACTCTATCCTCTCATCCGAAAACACAAATTTATTGACAATCAACCGTTTTTCACCCTGACCCTAAAGGGAAACGTTTGATTATCAATAAATTGGGATTTAGATTTTTTCATTTATTTGAACAAATGACTTTTCGGGCTTGACTCACTCTTTTTTCTTTTAGCGGCAGAACCATATTCTTTTGATTAGCAACTAAGAAAATTTTTAAACATGCTCTTAATACTAAATAATATCATAAACACTTCAGATAAAATTTACCATTAAATCATTTGGGTAAAAATAGACAAATAAACAGGTTGTGATGGGGTTTTCTTTGCTCAAAGTTTATAGTCGTACAAAGCTAGTCACTTAAATAGGGCCTAGCTCACTAGGTACAAGATATTAAATTATGAAAGTTTGGTATTTTAATTCATTGAAAATGTGATGATTAAAATATCGGACTTTAGGAACAAAATTTACTTCAAGGATAAATAAATTACCAAAAGCATTTAAGGTTGATTATAAAAGCATTATGTTTGCAGTCAAATCCAACAAAGTATAATTATGCCTGACGTCAAATTATTCTCAGCCACCAAATCAAGGTACCTTGCTGAGCGTATCTCCGATTATTATGGTTATCCACTAGGAGATGTAACTGTAAATACATTTGCAGACGGAGAGATGCAAGTTGTCATTAACGAGTCTGTGAGAGGTTCATACACCTTTTTTATAGCATCTACCTTTGGTCCTGCTGACAATATCATGGAGTTGCTCCTATTAATAGATTCAGCCAAAAGAGCATCTGCAGGATATATCACTGCTGTCATACCTTATTTCGGGTACGCTCGACAAGATAGAAAAGATAAGCCTAGGGTGCCGATTTCAGCCAAACTTGTTGCAAATATATTGCAAGCATCAGGTGTAAATCGTATCATGACGATGGATCTACACGCAGAACAAATCCAAGGATTTTTTGATATTCCGGTAGATCACCTAAAAAGTGAAGCCATCTTTATTCCATTTTTGGCCAAGATGGACTTGAGCAATGTCACCTTTGCATCACCAGATGTAGGAGGCGTAAAAAGAGCAAGATCATACGCCAAGTATTTTGAAAGAGACCTTGTCATTTGTGATAAAGAAAGACGTGTGGCCAATGAAGTCGCAAGTATTACGGTTATAGGTGATGTGCAGGGAAGGGATATTATATTAATAGATGACATCATAGATACAGCAGGTACCTTGTGCAAAGCAGCGGATGCCCTCATCGAAAAAGGGGCAAAAAGTGTAAAGGCGATACTAACCCATCCAGTATTGTCCGGTGCAGCATATGATAATATCAATAATTCAAAGATCACAGAAGTCATAGTGACGGATAGTATTCCATTAAGAGGTCAATCTGACAAAATCAAGGTGCTATCATGTGCAAAACTTTTTGCTAGAGCGATCAGAAATACCCATGAATACAAATCAATAGCAGCACTTTTTGTGGATAAAGGCATATAATTGATTGAGTCTGGGATAATTATCTGACAAGTTGTAAAAATAATTTATAAAAATATTACAAGAAATGCAAACAAATAGTATCTTTGCGGCTCTTTATAATTAACGTATAGTTTTTTAGATATGGTATCGATAGAAATTCAAGGAAATACAAGGTCTGAGCTTGGTAAAAAAGGCACAAGAATAGATAGAAATAATGGTAATGTACCAGCTGTTTTGTATGGTGGTGGTGACGTAGTTCACTTCACAGTAACACCTGCATCTGTAAAACACCTTATATATACACCAGATTTTAAAATTGCTGATTTGTCTATTGATGGCAAAGCTTACAAAGCAATTCTTAAGTCTGCACAATTTCACCCAGTGAGTGACAAGTTGCTTCACATTGATTTTCTAAGACTAATCGACAATACACCAATCAAAGTGGAAGTTCCATTAAGATTCAAAGGAGTATCTCCAGGTGTAAAAGTAGGTGGTAAATTGATTCAGCAATTAAGAAAAATCAAAATCAAAACAACTCCTGAGAAATTGGTAGATGAGTTGAAAGCTGATATTTCTAAATTAGAGCTTGGTCAAGCATTAAGAGTTAGAGAGGTGATCGTTCCTGCGGGCGTAGAAATCCTTAACAACGCTGCAACACCAGTAGCACTTATCGAAATACCAAGAGCATTGAAAGCTGCTGCTGCTGCTGAAGCAAAAGCTGCTGCCGGAGCAACAGGTAAGAAAAAGAAATAATTCTTAAGAGAATTTAGATATAGAAAAGGGATAATCGTAAGGTTGTCCCTTTTTTTTTGTGGTGTTTTGTGGGACTCCTTTCTATTGGTCTTACAATCTCTGATTGCAAGATGCTTTATATGTTGCATTCGGAGAATACAACGCCATTAAGTACACATCGCAAATTTAACATTATGAAATCAAGCAAATAAAATGAGCCACTCCTGTTATCAGAAGTGGCTCTTTTATGTTTTGAAGATAAGATTCCAACCTTACTTCTCCATATACCTTTCAATCGGAGGACAGATACATATCAGATTTCTATCACCGAATGACTTTCTAATCTTGCAGCACTAGGCTAGATTTTTTTTCCAGTTTCAGGTAAAGTAGTGGATATGCAGCTTTTATTAAAATGTCAAGTATATAATTGGAATAATAGATATTACTCATAGTGGCCTTTAGCAGAAAGAATAGAAACAATATTGTCTGATACTTCATATACTAAACGGTGTTCTCGGTTTATTCTGCGGGACCAACAGCCAGAAAATTCATGCTTGAGCGGCTCCGGTTTGCCAGTTCCAATAAAAGGGTGTTCAGATAGTTCTTCAAATAAGGCAAGAAGTTTAAATAAAACGACTTTATTGCCTGACTTTTTGTAAGCATTAATATCATCTTTGGCTTTATCCGTAAAATCTAAATAGTAAGCCATGTTACAAACCTAAAAATTCTTTAAGGTTTTCTTTTTCGACTCTTGTTACCCTACCATTTTTAACCTGTTCTTTACTTTCCATTATTTTTTCTACAAACTCAGGATCGTACTCATCTTTTTTTGAAATCTCAAATTTAATTTTGAGCGCTTGCATAAATGCTTTTAAAGCAGAAACTTGTTCACTTGTTTGTGGATGCGCAATGAATATGTTTTGTGTTTTCATAATAAAGAATATTAAACTAAAGGAATATTTCTTAAAACTGCCATTATAAAAGTTAGTATCACAACAATTTCATAATCTGCAAAGTTCAAAAACTCTTTAGATTATGACACCAAGTAAAATAAAAAGAGCCACTCCTGTAATCAGAAGTGGCTCTTTTAATATTTGCCTTATAAGGTTGAACCTTACTTCTCCATATAACTTTCAATAGGTGGACAGATGCATATCAGGTTTCTATCTCCGAATGCACTATCTACTCTTGCAACACTTGGCCAAAACTTATGGCCATGTCTTAGATATGGTAATGGATAAGCTGCTTTTTCTCTAGAGTATGTAAATGTCCAAGTATCATTGGTGACCATACGTGCTGTATGTGGTGCATTGGTGAGCACATTAGAATGTTGATCCATGGTGCCATCTGCTACTTCGTCTATTTCTTTTCTGATAGATAGGAGAGCATCACAGAATCTATCCAATTCGTCTTTATCTTCACTTTCTGTCGGTTCTATCATGATGGTACCTGCTACAGGGAATGATAAAGTAGGCGCATGAAATCCATAATCCATCAACCTTTTAGCAACATCTTCTGCGCTGACACCCGCTGCTTTAAATTGTCTAAGATCCACGATCATTTCGTGCGCTGCTCTACCCATAGCTCCTGAATATAGGATAGGGTAGGCTCCTTCTAGTCTCGCTTTGATATAATTGGCGTTGAGGATAGCATATTTGGTGGCATCTTTTACACCTTTTGCGCCTAGCATTCGGATATAACCATAAGAAATCAAGAGTATGCTGGCACTTCCCCAAGGTGCTGAAGAAACAGCATGTGTGGCTTTGCTACCACCAGTCGGTATCACAGCGTGACCTGGTAAAAATGGTGCTAACTTGTTATTTACGCAGATAGGACCCATACCTGGACCACCACCACCATGTGGAATCGCAAATGTTTTGTGAAGATTCAAGTGGCATACGTCTGCACCTATGATGCCTGGACTTGTCAGTCCTACTTGGGCATTCATATTGGCACCGTCCATATATACTAGACCACCATTGTCATGAATTAATGTACATATTTCTTTGATCGATGTTTCGAAAACGCCATGTGTACTTGGATAGGTAATCATCAGCGCAGCAAGGTTGGCTTTGTGTTGCTCAGTTTTTGCTTTGAGATCATCCATATCCACATTACCTTTTTCGTCACACGCTACAACTACCACTTCCATACCACACATGACAGCACTTGCAGGATTGGTACCGTGTGCTGAAGATGGTATCAAAGCAATGTTTCGATGGCCTTCATTTCTATCTTCATGGTAAGCTTTAATCGTCAATAAACCTGCATACTCACCTTGGGCACCAGAGTTAGGTTGTAAAGAACATGCTTCAAATCCTGTTATTTCTGCTAGGTATGCTTCTAGTTCGGTAAATATCTGCTGGTAACCTTCTGTCTGGTCTAATGGTACAAATGGATGTAATGATGAAAACTCAGGCCAAGTAACTGGTATCATTTCTGATGCCGCGTTCAATTTCATGGTACATGATCCAAGTGAAATCATGGAATGTACTAAAGATAAATCTTTGTTCTCTAGACTTTTGATATATCTCATCATCTTACTTTCTGTATGGTAAGACGAGAATACAGGATGTGTAAGTATGGCTGAACTTCTTTCCATGCCACCCAAAACTTGAGATTCGCTTGCTGCTTCGAATGCGTGACCTGAATCATTTACTTTGCCGAAAAGGGAAATAATGGCTTTCACATCTTCTAAAGTCGTTGTCTCATCTAGTGAAATACTTACTTTGTGACGTGTAGGGTAATAAAAATTAATACCTACTTCTTCTGATTTAGCCTTTATTTTTAATAAGGTATCTTGGTCTGTTTCTATGGTTACAGTATCAAAGTATGCTGAATTGACTACATTATAATGCGCCTTTTTTAAGTTATCTGCAAGATGATTTGTCAAGTTGTGGATAGTCGATGCAATTTCTTTGACACCTTCTGGTCCATGATAGACTGCATACATCCCTGCCATAACGGCTAATAAAGCTTGGGCTGTACAGATATTGGATGTTGCTTTTTCTCTTCTGATGTGCTGCTCTCTGGTCTGAAGCGCCATTCTGAGTGCAGGTTCGCCATTTACATCGATGGACATACCTATGATTCTACCTGGGATGACACGTTTGTTATCTTCTTTGGTAGCAAAAAAAGCAGCATGTGGTCCACCGTATCCTTTCGGTACGCCTAGTCTTTGAGAGTTGCCTACCACAACATCTGCGCCCCATTCTCCTGGAGGTGTAAGTAATGCTAAGCTCAGCAAATCACTCGCGACCACTACTTGAATTTCTTTTTCATTACATGTACTTGTGAATGATCTGAAATCTTCTATTTGACCTTCAGCATTAGGATACTGAATCATGACACCAATATAATCTTCTGAAAAATCAAAAGTTTTCCAATCTCCCACCACAACATCTATAAATAATGGTGTAGCTCTTGTGATCAATACATCAAGGGTTTGTTTGTACACATGTTGGTCTACAAAAAACTTCGTAGCAGGATTGTTTTTTCTTTTTTTATTTCTAAGACCTTCGCACATAGCCATAGCTTCCGCTGCGGCAGTTGCTTCATCGAGAAGTGATGCACTAGCTATCGGAAGTCCAGTAAGATCAGAAACCATGGTCTGGAAATTGAGTAAAGCTTCTAATCTTCCTTGTGCAATTTCTGCTTGGTATGGCGTGTATTGTGTGTACCAACCTGGATTTTGGAAGATATTTCTCAGGATTACCGTCGGTGTGATGGTGCCATAATATCCTTGGCCAATATAAGTTTTAAAGATTTTATTTTTTGATGCAATGCTTCTCAGCATAGTCAGGTATTCATTTTCTGTCAATGCTTCTGGAAGATTTAGTTCCTGAGACATGCGTATACCTGCGGGAACTGTCTCATCTATGAGTTGATCGAGGGAAGAAACACCAATTACATTGAGCATTTCTACAAGTTCAGATGATGAAATACCAATGTGTCTTTTGGCAAAATTTGTCAGTGTTTGGTTTGACATGGATTGTATTATTTGGTTGAGTTTAGAAACGATGTGCGAAGGTAAAAGTTTTTAAATAATAGTCCGAAAAGATTAAAGGTTCTTTTTGCATGAGTTTGGTCATATTTTACATTTTTTTAAATATTTAGAAAATTATCAGAGTATTTATGTGATTTATGAGAAAAAGTTGTCAGGTTTTAATTAATTTTGACCTTTAAAAACCAATCAGTAATTAAAAGTACAATGGCAGTTGATGTTATATTAGGCCTTCAGTGGGGAGATGAAGGAAAAGGAAAAATAGTAGATTATCTAGCAGAGCAGTATGATCTAGTCTGTAGGTTCCAAGGTGGACCGAATGCTGGACACACTATTAAAATAGATGGTAAAAAATACGTCCTTCATACCATTCCTTCGGGGATATTCAGACCTGACATCACCAATGTCATAGGAAATGGTGTAGTTTTGGATCCAATCACGATGGTCAAGGAACTCAATGCACTAGACGCAGCAGATATAGATTATCAATCAAGATTGCTCGTTTCGCGTAAAGCGCATCTCATCGTGCCAAGCCATAGATATCTAGACGCAGCATCAGAAGCATCAAAAGGTGTCAGTAAAATTGGGTCGACTTTAAAAGGAATCGGACCTGCCTATATGGACAAAACTGGTAGAAATGGCTTGAGGGTAGGTGATCTTACGGCAAGTGATTTTGAAAGTAAATATCAAACAATCAAAGAAAAACATTTAGGATTGATCAAATTGTATCCTGAAATAGAATTTGATTTAGAAGGGGAAGAAAAGAAGTTTTTTGAAAGCATCGAAAAAATAAAAAGTCTTAAATTTGTCAATAGCGAATATTATGTAAACCAAGCACTTACGGATGGTAAAAAAATATTGGCAGAAGGCGCTCAGGGCTCAATGTTAGATATTGATTTTGGTACATACCCATTTGTAACATCATCTAATACCATTAGTGCAGGTGTTTGCAGTGGACTTGGTATTGCGCCAAACAAGATCAGAGACGTGATAGGAATTGCAAAAGCTTACTGTACAAGAGTGGGTTCTGGACCTTTTCCTACGGAACTTCTAGATGAGACAGGTGAAAAATTGAGACAAGTAGGTATGGAGTTTGGTGCTACTACTGGTCGTCCAAGACGTTGCGGATGGATAGATATTCCACAATTGAAATATACCATCATGCTTAATGGCGTCACTCAAGTGATCATTACAAAACTCGATGTATTAGATAGTTTTGAAGAAATCAGCGTGGCTACTAATTACAAATATGATGGAATGGTCACTGACGAATTACCTTTTGATATTGTAGACAAACACATTGTACCTGAATTGGTAGGATATCCAGGATGGTTTGAAAGTCTAGACCATATTACAGCTTTTGATCAATTGCCAGAAAAAGCAATAAGTTATGTACATCAATTAGAATCTTTATTGAAAACAAAAATTTCAATGGTTAGTACAGGACCTGAGAGGGAAAAGTTATTCGCTTTGTGAGCATAGGTCGTGAGTCTGCTCCGAAAATTGAGAACATATTATAATCAACCGTTTTTTACCCTACCCTAAAGGGAAACAGTTGATTATCAAATATTGATGTCAAGTACCTTTCAAAGTAGGCTCAATGATGACAATGTTACAGATTTCACGTCTAAACAAAATTTGATAATAAATTTAATTATAAAATAAATCATGTCTAAAAAAGAAAAGTTTCAGTCGGAGGTTTCAGCGGCATACACATTCAAAGGTGATTCCATTATTTTGGGTGCACCTAAAATTGATGGTGAAGTACTAACGGATACATTTATTAGAGTACCTTTGAAAACACTCAATAGACATGGACTAATTGCAGGAGCTACTGGGACAGGTAAAACAAAAACCCTACAAATCATAATTGAGCAACTTTCTGCAAAAGGTATTCCGTCATTGGTGATGGATATTAAAGGTGATTTGAGTGGTGTGGCGGTTCCTGGTGCTACCAATGAAAAAATAGAAGAAAGACATCGTAATATAGGTTTGCCGTTTGTAGCGGCAGGGAGTCCCGTAGAATTTTTAAGTTTGTCAAATGATGCAGGAGCAAGACTGAGGGCTACAGTGACAGAGTTTGGACCAGTTTTATTTTCCAAAATCCTCGAACTAAATGATACACAGGCTGGTGTTGTTTCGCTGATATTTAAGTTTTGTGATGATAACAAGCTACCACTTTTGGATTTGGATGACATCAAAAAAGCATTAAACTACATCTCTAATGAGGGTAAAGATGCTATTCAAGCAGAATATGGAGCAATTTCTTCCGCTTCAGTAGGCACAATTCTGAGAAAAATCATAGAGCTTGAGCAACAAGGAGGTGATTTATTTTTTGGTGAGCGATCTTTTGATGTAGATGATCTCACTAGAATAGACGAAGAAGGTAGAGGATACATTTCAATCTTAAGGGTAACAGATATTCAGGACAAACCTAAGTTGTTTTCTACCTTTATGTTACAAATATTGGCTGAGATATATGCGACGTTTCCTGAGGAAGGAGATATGGAGCAACCGAAGCTTGTCATTTTTATAGACGAAGCTCACCTTATATTTAATGAAGCAAGTAAGGCATTGCTCAATCAGATAGAAACAATCATCAAGCTTATAAGATCTAAAGGTGTAGGTATATTTTTTGTTACCCAAAACCCAACAGATGTTCCTGATGCAGTCTTGAGCCAATTAGGTCTTAAGGTGCAACATGCCCTCAGAGCATTTACTGCAAAGGATAGAAAGGCAATCAAACTGACTGCAGAAAATTATCCTTTGACTGATTACTATGCTGTAGATCAATTGCTTACAGAGCTTGGAATAGGAGAAGCCATCATTGCTGCCTTAAACGAAAAAGGTGTTCCTACACCATTGGTGCATTGTTATCTGAGGGCGCCGCAATCTAGAATGGATGTATTGACACCTACTGAGATTAATCAGATAATGGGTCGTAGCCGCATCAAATATAAGTATGATGAGGTCATCAATCGTGAAAGTGCTCATGAGATACTCTCTTGTAAAATAGAAGAAGCACAATCAGAAGAGAATCAAAGAAAATTAATAGAACAGCAAGAAAAGGCTGTGCCAACACCACGTGCAAGTACTAGACAAGAAAAATCAACTTTTGAAAAAGTATTGGACAGTCAAGTTACTAAACAAGTAGGTCGTACAGTTGCATCCACATTGGTGAGAGGACTTTTGGGCGTGCTTGGTGTAAAGGCCACTACATCTAGAAGCTCGACTAAGAAAAATTCTTGGTGGTAAGGGTAGTTATGTTTTTATAGGCTTGTTAATTATTTAGAATGTTTCGTATTCCTTTTGAGTACCGCTAATGTATTATCATCTGATAAATAGATTATTGTATAAATTCACCGTTTCTACTCAGGTACAAGCTGTTTTAAATTGATTTTGTCCATGCCAAAGGCAGACGAGCACGAATTCATGCTGAAGCTTGACAGGTTTGCAACTTTCAGACAAAAATACCGCCAAAATCAGACAGTTTTCCATTTTTACCACGGATCTACATCCGTGGTTATTAATATTTCACCCCATTCGGGGTGATACCTGATTAGTTACAATTAACCATTTGATGTTAATTTTGGAATTCTTAAGCCTTTAGGACTTACTATTAAGTAGTTTGTTTTCTTACCCTTATCTTCTGTTGTAATCATTTCTTTTGAAACCAAATCTTGTAAATCTCGCAATGCGGTATCAGTAGAGCAATTAGCAAGTTTAGCATACACAGACGTTCTTAAAAAACCAACTTCTTTCGTGTAGTTGTCGTAGAAATAATTAACTACAAGTCTTTGTCTATCATTAATATTGATTGATTTATGTATATCCCAAAAGTGGGCTTTATCCAAAATGATTTCCAAATTTTGCTCACTTGATAATAAAGCTCTTTCAAAGCAACCCAAAAACCATTCTAAATATAGGGTAATATCTTGTGTTCCTTTCTGTGTTTTTTCAATAATGTCATTATAACGTTTATGTTCTTTAAAAATTTGATTTGATAAGCTGTAAAAACGAATTTTACTGTTGTCGCTTTTAGCTAAAATCATATCCAAAATAGCCCTTGCTATTCGACCGTTACCATCATCAAATGGGTGGATGGTGACAAACCAAAAGTGTGCTATCATAGATTTTATCACTAAATCTAGACTATTCTCATTGGTTAACCAATTTAAAAATTGTTCCATTTCGTGTGATACTCTATCTGCTGATGGGGCTTCAAAATGTATTTTTTCTCTACCAAAATTTCCTGAAACCACTTTCATACCACCAGACCTAAATTTAGCTACAACTATCTGCTGATATCCATTGTAATCACTTTCGAAAAGTGAGTGGTGCCAACCAAGAAGTCGTGTTTCTGTCAATGGTTGTTCAAAATTTTGGGTGGCATCTAAAATGACATCTACAATGCCTTCAATATTTCGTGGTGTATTTAAAAATTCAGCATTTTCAATACCCATTTTTCTAGCAATAGATGAACGAACCAATTCGGGATTTAAAAATTCTCCTTCAATTCTTGACGTATCGACAACGTCCAAAATAAGAGATTCCAAAGTCGCTTTTTCGATAAATTCGAAACCTAAACTTTCCATACGACCAAGCAATCGTCCTTGAAGATACCTTACGGAAGATAAGATAGGAGACAATTTATCATTATCCCATGTAAAGTTAGTCCAATGTTCTCTTTCGTGTATATACATACTTACCACCGCAAATTGTGCGGTAAAAATACGCTTTTTTCACCGCAAATCAATGTTATCTATCATTTTTTATCAAATACTCCCAATTGTAAATTGAGAATATTCACGCATAATCTTGGAGTTTTGTATTTTACAATTAGCATTAGATCAGTTTTCTATCTAGAAAATGTTTACTAGGATTTGTATATCATAAACGTATATTTGCGTATCAAATCGTATCGTTTTTATTTCCATTTAAAAAAACTAGCTGATAATGATTTGATTTCTCATAGATTATAACTAAACATTCTTAGCTTCCAATTATGCTATTTTATTTTTTTTACAAATAAATCGTATTTTACCAACTTTGGTGATGTGTCCAAACGATAATGTAATTGATAGTTATTTTGGCGAATGTCAGGTTTTAATTGTATTTTTTTGAAATTGTCTAGTAATTAGTGAAACACTCCATTGATCATATCATAAAAGAATCGGCTAAGCAGAATCGGTCTGCTCAGAAGGATTTGTATGATTATACTTACCAAGCCCTGGCGAGTATCATAGCTTTGTATGTGAAGGATAACTCAGAGCGTGATTGGGTGTTTAATCTTGGGATGTTGAGGATATACACTAGTTTATCATCTTTTGCTATTGGTACCAATTATGATGGTTGGGCGAGGACGATTTTGGTAAGAGTAGCGATAGATTATATAAGGTCAAATACAAAAAACAAAGTTACTTTGGTAGCGATAGACAGTGCCCATGAACAAATAGAAAATGATGGCATGGACGATTTGCTCAATCAATTGGAAGTGGATGATCTCACCAAAATTATTCAGGCACTACCAGAAAATGAAAGATTGGTCTTTACCTTGTTTGAAATAGAAGGGTATGGTCACAAAGAAATTGAGTCCTTAACTTCTATAAATCAAAATACGAGTAAGTGGTTGCTGACCAAAGCAAGAACGTCATTAAAGCAGATGGTGGAGCGTACTTTTAAAATCACAAAATCAAAGAAATGAAGGATTTTAGAGCAAGGCTAAATGGACAAAAGTCAGAGGTAAACCCTGAAGCATGGAAGCAAATGAGTGAAATGCTAGACCATTTACAGCCAAAAAGGAAAAGAAGATGGTGGTTTTTTGTGTTCTTTTTTGTGTTCATAGGTACGATATTTGGTTTGTTCATTAAAGAAGATTGGAGTTTAATATCGAATGAATCTATATCATTAAATAGCAAGTCACCACAAGATGAAGTAATTGATAAAGTAGACAATATCAATCAAATTGATGATATTAAATCCAAAGAATCCAACCAATTTTCTCCAATAAATCAAAGCGAAGCAACTGCTGCCAATCAAAAAACAAGTGCAACTGAAATGGAAGTAGCAGAAAACCATACATCTAATGCTACAGAAAAAAGTCCATTTAGTATCAAGGGGAAATCAAAGAAAAGGGAAATAAAGACTATTGACAACTCAGATATTCAGGATTTTAATGAAGGTAATATAGAGAAGAAATCATCTCCGTTTGTTAAAGTGAATAATGGACTAGATTCTAGTTCAAAGGAGATTAATACGAAAGGAAATAGTGCTGCAAAGACAAATGGGACTTATAATGAGAACTCTGAAATAACGTTTGATTCTTCAATTAAACCTAATCGGTTGATATCAAATGAACTTAACCAAAACTCTTCAACAGGCAGTGAATCCAATGATATTCAAAGTAGTAAAAGAGATTTCATCAAAGTAAACGATTCCGAAAAAACCGTAGATAGTTCTGCGATTTCTAGGGATATTTATATGCCTATACTTGGGTTGACAAGTTTAGCAACTAGACTTAATTCAAACAAAAAAGGAGATTTGTTTAAGTTGCCACTTCCAACAAAAGTGGTAAGACTCGAGACTAAAATGTATTATTCTATGAGAGCAGGTTACATCTATTTTAATGAAAATCCAGGGTATCAAGTGGGGCTTGGTATTTTTAGAGATCAGAATAATGTAATAGGTTTTGAGTCAGAGATACAATATTCATATGGGTCAATGCAGGGTATCGAAAAAGGTAAACCATATACTTATGAAAGACAAACGGATATAAATTTGCTAGTTCATCTTAATCTGGTCAGAACAAAAAGACACAAGATAAGTATCGAACTAGGATCGGGATGGACTTTTTACAATGGTGTCAGGGTTATTGAGTCGATTCCCGATTTTCTTGATGTGAGGAGATCAAATGATTACAACTATAATGGTGGACTTTCCTACACTTTTTTTATAAATCCAAAGAATTTCTTAGGAATTAGATTTGGTTTTGTTTCTTATGATGATGCGGTGACGGGAATGACTTTGAGATATGGCAGAAAGTTTAAATAGCTTTGGATAAAATTATAAATTTATTATTAAAACATAAAAATGAATGATTATGATGTATAGAATTTGGTTTGTTATTTTATTTTTAGTGTTTTTTGTCAGTATACATGCGCAAGAACACAAAAACAGCATTGGAATTACCACGAACTTATTGTTTAATAGTGATAATTATCGTTTAACGGGCATTGGATTTAATGCAGCAAGAAATATTGGTTACCGTATGGCGATGAATCTAAGTTACAGCTCAGCTTCTGGAGGTTTAAAGGCTTCTGAAATCTTAGATAAATCTCAACTTGCCTTTGTAGAAATAGATCCAAACGTACTATTGAATTTTGAACATTTAAAGTTGATTGAATTGTCCCTGTCCAAGGATGTACGGATCAGTGATAAAGGATTTATGTGTCTCAAGGTGGGCTTTAGCGGTGTTAGATTAGAACGATCTGTTTTTGGAGATTTCTTGTACGATATAGAGGGCAACCCTGATCCTTATGAAAGCTATTATGTGGTTCTTACGACAAGAAATATTGTAGGTATCAATATAGGATTAGGTTACAAACATATGATTACTGACCAAATTCATTTCTCTATTGGGGGAAAGTATTTGTCAAATCCATCTTTTTATGGCTTGGAGGCTGGTGTGTCTTACAACTTTTCATTCATCAATAAAAATAAAAACAAATGAGATTAGTATTTTACATCATAGTAAGTGTATTTTTTATTTCTGAGGCATTTTGTCAGGATTCTAAACATTCTTTTGGCGGGAATATTGGCTATGGTGGTGGCGATGGAGTTTCCCCTGATTACACCTATGATATTTTTTATGGTTATAGATTGGGTAGTAAAGTCAAGGCAAAATTGGGTTACTACAAAGGAGATGCTTATATTGAAGATCGATTTAATCAGATCGACAATTTTTTGAGTAGTAAATGGGTTGATGGCGATAATACTTCAAAAAAACCAATAGCAGAGTTTAGTCTTTTGGACATATATTCTTTAGGATTGGAAGTAAAGATAAATAGCCATAAATCTTCTAGTCTTTGTATCATTCCTTATTTTATGTATACCATTTCGTCACAGCAAAAAATTAGAAGTTGGTCAAGTAATTTTCTTGGATTCATGCATGAAAAAAATAAAAATTTGGGAGGAGGTCTTGAACTCCAATATCAATATTTAATAAAACCGAAAATTGGACTGAATGCTTCTGCTTATGCATATGGCGTCGGTTCTGAAGGGCCGGGTCAAGTTGGTGGGAAAATTGGTTTTGAGATTTATTTTTAAAATGAATATAACAACATTCACACAGAATTAATAATAGATATGGTTGCCTATTAAGTTGAAATAATTACTTTTGTCCAATTCATAATATATTTTATATTTGAAAGAAATTGGATTGTGGAAATAACCGATTTTATAGCATTAGAAATGTGACTTTAAACATCGTGTTATTTTGAAATCCAATTTACTTTAGGTATAACCAAGTAAAAGTAAATATTTTGCCTATGAAACGTCGTGATTTTTTCCAAAAGTCAGCCTTAGTTGCTGCCGGTGGTAGCTTGATTTTACCATTTCAAGGATGCAGTACTGCAAAACCAATAGTCAATGGTCAAGGAAAAGGCAAAAAAGCAAAAAACATCATTTTTATGGTGAGTGATGGTATGAGTTCTGGTACGCTCAATATGGGTGACCTATTCAGACAACGCAAAGAAGGAAGAGGAAGTAACTGGATAGATCTATATAGAAATCAGCGTGTTGCACGTGGACTGATGGATATGGCATCGGCTAACTCTATGATTACGGACAGCGCGGCTGCAAGTTCGTCATGGGGTGGCGGTGTAAGGGTGAAAAATGGGAGACTAAATATTGGTGAGAATGGTGAGGAGATCATGCCGATATGGCAAAAGTTTAAAAAGGCAGGTAAAAAGGTAGGATGTGTCACCACTGTTCCCATTACACATGCAACACCTGCAGGCTTTTGTGTGACATCAAAGTCGCGAAATGACCAAAACGAAATAGCAGAAAAGTATCTTGCACTTAGATTTGATGTGATGATGGGTGGCGGAGGTAAATATTTTGCTGATCGTAAGGATGGACGAAATATGTATAATGAGTTTAAGGCAGCAGGATATTCGGTGGTTCAGTCAGCATATGACATGAAAATGGCTACAAATACCAAACCGGTGCTAGGCATTTTTGATAAGGATGGATTGCCATTTGAACTAGACCGATTAAATGATGTGGATGCTATGGCTAAAGTCCCTTCACTTGCAGAAATGTCCCAAAAAGCTATCGACCTTATGAAAGATCATAAAGATGGTTTTTGTCTGCAAATAGAAGGTGGTAAAGTAGATTGGGCTGCACATGCCAATGATGCGGCAGGATTGATTTATGATCAAGTAGCTTTTGATGATGCTGTAAAAGTAGCCATTGATTTTGCTGAAAAAGATGGCAATACCTTGGTAGTCATTACATCAGATCATGGCAATGCCAATCCAGGATTATATTATGGTGATAAGGCAGATAAAAATTTTGAAAAACTATTTAATTACAAACATACCAATGATTGGATTCTTATGGGGTTCGATAGAGAAGGATTGGCATCGACTCTTGCTGATAGGGTCATGTCGCACCAAGGTTATGAACTGAAAGGAGATCAATTGGCATTCATTATAAACAAATATAAAGAGCAGGCATCAGATGGAGTTTATAATTCATATAAGTTGCCATTTAAAGAATATGCACTTTATCAACAAGATCATACTTCTATAGCTTTTGGTGGTATGGAGCATTCATCTGATTTTACAGAATTGGCTATGTTTGGACCGGGAAGCGAGCGTATGAAATCCTTTATGGTCAATACAGATATGCACTATTTTATGCTAGAAGTCGCTGAAGTGGAGAATAAGTTCTAGAGTTTTGCTATATTTGGCGCAAATTATGGTCGAATATGGGATTTTCGCTAAAGGACATTAATGTAAGTGCTATTCTAGTTTTGCTAGGTATTTTTTTAGAATTAATGGTTTTAACATGGGGACGCCATGAAGAACATTATCTATTGCTCCCAATTTTTTGGGTTTCAGGAGGTATTTTGGCTAGTGTTGCGGCTGTTTTTTATAGTTTTAAACGGGCAGAAATAAACCAAGCAAGACCAACGGAAGTACCCAACTATTTTTTCTGGATTTTTGTGATTTTGGCTATACTTGTTTTTGCAAAGATATCTGTTGTCTTTTTCAATCATCCTGCGGATCCCATGCAGTCTGATGTAGTACCCACACTACAATTTATGGCCAAAAGATTGGTCCAAGGAGAATCTCCTTATCAAGTGGTAGAGTTTCCCGGATGGTCATTTCAACCAGGTTATTTAACGATGCAATTTTTACCATTTGCGCTAGCCGAATTATTGAAAATTGATTACCGAGTTTTAGCATTTATTGCATTTGTAATCATGATAGCCATTGTGTTGAAAAAGACAAATCAGACTCCTGATATTACTCCTGAGTTGATTTGGAATATTTTTAAAATTGTTTTGCCATTTGTTTCTATATATTTGATAATCAGGTTTCATATTGCCATTTTCGCACATTCTGTTGAACTACTAGACGTTGCTTATTACCTATTGTTGGCCTATAGTTTGTTTTCAAAATCGATTTACCTTCGTTCATTTGCGATTGCTGTTTGTTTATTATCTCGATATGGTATCTTGTTATGGTTGCCTGCCTATGCGCTTGTGTATTATTGGGAAGAAGGATGGCACAAAACTTTAAAGCTCACAGGAATTGTTGTAACTTTGATTGTAGTGCTCTATGTATTGCCATTTATGACTCAGGATCCATTCTTGTTTTTTAATAGTTTGAAGAATTATGATCAGATGGCAGAGCACCTTTGGTCTTCAGTGCCTGAATGGTATCAGCATATTGGTAAACCGTATACGCTAGCCCAAGGATTAGGGTTTGCCATCTACTTTTTAGATTTTTGGGATGGAACTATTTTGGAAAAAATTAGCGCTATCAAAATGGTGCATATTGTTCTTTCTTTATCAATCACAATGATGACTATTGTAGTCTATTATTTCAAAAAAGAAAAAATAAAAGACACCAATTTATTTTTGTTAGGGAGCATGTGTTTGTATTTGACTATTTTCTATAATTTTGTTTTTGCACCTTACTCGTATTTGTTTTTGGTTCCATTTTTTGTTTTATTTGTAATTTTGTATAAAATTCCGATAAAAGTTCAAAATGGATAAAAGTGATCAAATCTTTATGAGTGTAGTGTCCCCTGTATATCGTGGGGCAAATGTCATTGATGAACTTGTAGAAAGAGTAATTAAAAGTGTAGAAAAAATAACCAACAATTACGAGATCATACTCGTAGAAGATGATGGTCCTGATGACTCTTGGCAAAAAATAACACAAATTTGTAGTGCAAATATCAAAGTCAAAGGTATAAAACTGAGTAGGAATTTCGGACAGCATTATGCCATCACTGCAGGGCTAGAACATGCTAGTGGCGAATGGATCATCGTCATGGATTGCGATCTTCAAGACTTACCGGAAGAAATTCCAAATCTTTATCAAAAAGCTTTAGAAGGATTTGAGATTGTTTATGCTAGAAGGACAGAGAGACAAGATGGATTTTTTAAACGGGCATCATCCAAGATATTTTATGGGGTATTTAGTTACTTGACGGATACAAAACAGGATCATACCATTGCAAATTTTGGAATCTACCAGAAAAATGTAGTAGCAGCCATTCTTTCGATGAAGGACCATATCCGATATTTTCCTACCATGTCTAGATGGGTTGGGTTTAATAAAAGTAGCATTAATGTTGCTCATGGTAAAAATGAAGGAAAGTCCACCTATACTTTAGGGAAATTGCTTCAGTTAGCCTTTGATAATATGATTGCTTTTTCTGACAAACCACTCCGACTAGCCGTAAAATTGGGGATATTTATTTCTGTAATTTCATTTTGTGTAGGCATTTATTATTTGTGGCTGTATTTTTCGGGCAGGATTCTAGTGCCAGGTTTTGCAAGTACTTTAATTTCCATTTGGTTTCTTTCTGGTATTATTATTTCCATTCTTGGTATAAGTGGCTTGTATATAGGAAAAATCTTTGAAGCTGTAAAACAAAGACCTACGTATATCATTGCTAAAAAAATCAATTGAATGGAGATAGACTATTTGACATGGGACTCTTCATTTTTTGAAAAGAAGATTGGCAAAATTCAACTTAATTCATCCCCTGAAATAGAAGCAAGTACATTGTTTGATCTTGGGAAAACACAAGGTTATGACTTAATGTATGGTTTTTCAAACTTACAACAAATTTCATCAGCACACCATTTTGATAAATTTAGAGATTGGTATGTTACCACCAATATTTTATATACTATTTCTATTAGTGAACAGCCATTTAGGTCGGATCCATGTATCAGAACTGTGTTTACAGAAAAAGATACTTCTGCATTATTAAGTTTAGGTATAGAGGCAGGACATTCTTCTAGATTTAAAATAGATGGTCGATTTCCAAATAGATCTTTTGAAAAATTGTATCATACATGGGTTACAAATTCATTGGACAAAATCATTGCTGATGAAGTTTTTATATATGATAATGGGACAGGAGTCTTAGGATTCGTTACTATCAAACTTAATGAAAGTGTGGCCACGATAGGACTAATAGCCGTGGATGCCAATGCTAGGGGACAACGAATAGGTGCTAAACTTATGGATGCAGTATTTGCATATTGTCAAAATAAAGGAATCGACACATTACAAGTCAGCACTCAACTAGAAAATTTGGGTGCTAATAATTTTTATAAACAACAAGGGTTTGCACCTTTAAGTCAAACCGCGATCTACCATTTTTGGATATGAATATACCTTTTAATAAACCATTTCTGAGTGGTTCAGAAACAGAATATATCACAGATGCTGTCATCTCGGGAAAGATATCTGGTGATGGGAAATATACTAAAAAAGTACATCAATTTTTTGAATCACAAATGGGTTTTCAAAAATGCCTATTGACCACATCTTGTACGGATGCTCTGGAAATGGCGGCAATTCTAGCGAATATCCAAGAAGGTGATGAAGTCATAGCGCCATCATATACCTTCGTCTCTACTGTAAACGCATTTGTACTTCGTGGTGCAAAAATAGTCTTTGCAGATAGTAAATCAGAAAATCCAAACATAGACGAATCTCAAATAGAGTCGCTGATTACACCCAAAACAAAGGTAATCATCGTGGTTCATTATGCTGGAATAGCTTGTGATATGGATGTTATCATGGACATTGCCGCTAAACATAACTTAATCGTCGTAGAAGATGCAGCTCAGGCAATAGATAGTTATTACAAAGGCAAAAGACTAGGTAGTATAGGTAGTCTAAGTGCATTTTCATTTCACGAAACTAAAAATATCATTTCTGGCGAAGGAGGAATGTTGTGTATTAATGACGAAAAATATAATGAACGTGCCGAAATCATAAGAGAAAAAGGAACTAATCGGAGTCAATTTTTCAGAGGTGAAGTAGATAAATATGGTTGGATGGATATTGGCTCATCTTTTCTTCCATCAGATATTATTGCTGCTTTTTTGTATGCACAGTTGGAGAAAATGGATATCATTCAAACCCAAAGAAAACGTATTTGGGATAAATATATGGAAGCATTCAGTCCATTAAAAAAATATCAAATCCAACTGCCTGAAATCCCAACTTATGCGACTAATAATGCACATATGTTTTATCTGGTGTGTATTACTTTAGCACAGCGAACGAAATTAATAGAATATTTAAAAAGCGTAGGTATCTATGCTGTTTTTCATTATCAATCACTACACAAAAGTGCTTACTATACACATCAGCATGATGGACGAGAGCTATTCCAAAGTGACCGTTATACGGATTGTCTCTTAAGATTGCCGTTTTATTATGAACTTACAGATGATCAGCAATCATACATCATTGAGCATGTTATCAAATATTTTGAACAAAGCGAAAGCTGAGCCACAAAATATTAATTTTGTCTTTGCCAAAGTTCTATCCAGCTCACTCCTTTTTCCCATTTGTTTACCAATACAAATTTACCTTGTTTGACAAAATCGGGATAAGGGTCAAGGTTGCTAATGACTAGATAATCTTTACCTTCGTCCACAGACCAATCCACTTTTGAAAACACTTTGGCGGATGATAGAAAACCACTATATGGATCTTGTAATGTACGTCGGATGACAAAATCATTAATGCCTATGGAGCTGTCATATGTTTGTAACTCTTCCAGCTTTTTAACTAGGTCTTGTCTTATTTCTAAGTATGCTATTTGTGAAGTAAGATTTCCTTGCCTGTTTTTAGCAAAATTTTCTTTAGCTAATACTGCAAACAAAAATAAAACTACAGCACTAAACACCCACTTATTGGGCGATAATTTTTTAATAATAACTACATACAAAAAGAAGCCAAATGGCAACAGTGCAATCAAATATCTTACGGTCACAAAATTGACAGAACAAAATATGAGATAGGACAAATACACAGCAAAATTAATAATCAAGATTTTTTTCAAACTGACATCAGCATCACCAAATAAAGTTCTTCCTATCAAATGTATAGCTCCTAATAGAATGGCAAATGCCATAAGGACCATAAATTCTATATTTGTATTGAAATTTTTGATTACATACATGGATACTAAAATACCAATCAAGGACATAAATAAAGTTTGCCGTTGTTGTTCCTTACCACCGAATACCAAAAGCAAACCAAGACAACCGCTCATCCAGAATATCTGTCCATCTTCTAACAACCATTCGAAAGCAAAATTTAGTTTTTCTATAAATTCAGTTGACTTTTTGATCATCATTCCCGTATGTTCAGGAAATAGAAACCAACCTTTGTACATGTATTGAATGGAAAGGAAAAGGATGAAAGTCATAATTGGTGCAACGATCAACAATTGTTTTTTAAGGGCATCACCACTAAATAATGACTTAAGATTTTTGATATTCCACAAAAAGTTGCCAAAAAGTATGGCAGCAGGTATTACGATACCCGACTCTTTGGTCAATATGCCTAGACTTGCAAACAAGATGTAAAGCCACATCTTTTCTTTCAGATAGTATCGAACAGAAAGTAGAAAAAATAAGGCGACGAGTATTTCTGGCAATACATTGGCAGCTTCTGTATAAAATATTTTTTCAACACTTATTAATACCATAACACCGAGCGCTGTCAGATTATTTGTCCATTCTTTGACAGTAATGAAAATGAAAAACAAAAACAATACACTTATGGTAAGTGGAAAAGTGTGGTATGCTACAAAAGAAGTTCCGAATATTTTAAGCCAAATACCACCTAAAAAATAAAATAATAAAGGATGCCCACGTGAATAAAATTCAGGTATGGCATCAGGTAAAAGTGATGGTCCACTATCCATCATATGTCTAATACCAGGTGCATAGACCCAAGCTTCATCCCAATAGAATGGGATGTCTATATACTGAGCACGCAATAATGTCCAAAATAAAAGATAAATCAAAACAGCTATCAAATACCACTGATTTGAACTCTTTAAGTCGAAGTTTAGATTTTTAAACATATTTTGTACTAAGTTTAGATACCGGATTTAATATTGAAGTCACAAAATAGCAGTATTATTTTGTTCTGGCAAAATAAAATGGGAATATCCAATACATAACACTCAAATTACATTGAGGGTATTTGCTAATTGGATTAAATCCTTAGGACTTAAAAATATTTTTTCAAGTACAAATTAGTTATGTTGTATATTCGCATCGTTTTATTAAACCATTAATTTTGCTAAAATGATATTAACTGAAAGTGGATTACAAAAGATAACAAGCAAATTGTTTTATGTAGGAGTCCTTGTTTTTTTATATCCGTTATTGACCAATACTTGGATGGTGACAGGAGATGGCCCATGCCATTTGTACAATGCAAAGGTTCTTAAAGATATCATTCTAAATATGGACAGGGCATTTTACCTAGATTTTTATATGGTAAACTATAAGCTTACGCCCAATTTGTGGGATCATATATTACTCGGATTCTTTCAGATATTTTTTTCACCAAGTATTTCAGAAAAATTGTTTTTTGGAACTTATATTTTTACTTTTTCTTTTGGAGCGAGGTATTTATGTAAGAATATTTCTCCTAACAGTGATTGGGCGGTTTTATCTGTGCTTTTGTTTACTTTTCACCATCTGATGATGAAGGGATTTTTAAATTATACTTTCAGTTTTGCTGCTTCTTTTTGGGTGATGGGTTATTACATAAAGCACAAAAATGATTTAAGAAACCGGAAAACTGCTTTAAAATTGGCATTATTACTTACCATAAACTATTTTATGCACCCTATTGGGTTTATTTTTGCAATTGCGGGTATAGTTTTTATCACCCTTGCAGATTTAATTTCAATACTTATAAAGCCCAATGCTAAAGAAATTGTACTTGAATTTTTGAAGAAAATATCACCATTGGCACTTATTGTTTTGCCTTCATTACTTTTGTATCTCTCATTTGTAATGGGTTCCAGTTTTTCAAAGCCGTTGGATTGGAATAGCCTCTGGAATATGGATTCTTTAATGACATATGCTGATGGTGAAAGATCATTTTCTCTGATTGTCGGAAAGTTTGCAATTCTCATTTTGATTATTGGTGTCATTAATAGGATAAAACGTGGACCTATTGTACACATTGCGGATGGATTGTTGTTATTGTGTCTGTTTTTTGTTTTTTTATTTCATGCAAATCTGATAAATGACTCTATGATCGGAGGTGATAGACTTAAGTTTTTGCCTCATATTTGTATTCTGTTGTGGATGAGTTCGTTGAGATTGGCTATTTGGTTTAAGGCATTGATTAATGTTTTTGCATTGGTAATTATTTTTATTTTTGCTTTTTTAAGATATCCCTCATATGCTGAAGCTTCTGCGTGGGTAGATGATTATATGGAATGTGAAGAACAAATATTGCCTAGAACTAAAGTTTTGACACTAAATTATGATTACAATGGTACTACGGTAGATGGACGGTTAATAGCTCCTCAGAATTGGACATTTATGCACGGGACATCTTATTTGGGTGCAAAAAAACCATTGATTTTATCTGATAATTACCAAGCACATATGAGTTGGTTTCCGCTCAACTGGAAAGACCAGAAGTTTAGTTTTTATAATGCTACAGGAAAAGATGGGATGTGTTTTGAAGACAGACCTCCGAGAGCTCTTTTTACTTCATATGCGGAAAAAACTGGCAAAACACCGATAGAATATGTATTAGTGATAGGAAAAAAAGAGATGCATATGGAACATCCGAATACCATTGAAATTGATAGTCAATTGGTCGCAAAATATGATGTCATTTGCAAGTCTAAATCTGGTAGGTCTGTACTTTATGGACTTAAAGAATGATGTTGCAGATAGAAGTTATTAATTAGTTTCATCCATTAGGCCTTAGAAAAAGTTGAATAATCATATAAAGTGTGCGTATTACTAAAATATACTTAGTTTAAAATTCCTTTTGTTTTACCCCGACCCTAAAGGTGACAAAATGAATTTTAAATTAGTTTCTGTGCAAAAATGGGATACACTTATATAAAGTTTATCTTTGCAAGATATAAATAGTCATATAGAATGAATTTTGAAACAAATATAAGGAAGAAAGAAATACTGTTTGCTTTTATAATCATAGGGATTTTTATTTGTTTTAGCTATCAAAGGGTGCTCAAAGTGCCCAATGATTTTTTGGTAAATGGAGGAGATGGTTTGAAAAACTATTTTACTTATATGTACCATGTAAAACATGATTCCACGTTTATGACTTTCGAAGGCATGAACTATCCTTTTGGTGAAAATATAATTTTTACGGATAATCAGCCATTAATAGCAAATCTTACTAAAGTATTATCAAATATATTTCCTAGTTGGTTTGAATGCAATCTAGTAGCCTTTCATAATATGACACTCATTTTTGGAATTATTTTAGGAGGTTTAGGCTTGTTTTTGTGTTTCAGAAAGCTGAAAATAGAGTTTTTATTCGCTTTAGGTTGTACCCTTGGCTTAATGATTCTAAATCCTCAAGCTGGGAGGATAAATGGACATTTCTCTATGTTTTATCCAGTGTTGCCGTGGATATTTTACCTTTGGTTATTGTTTTGGGAAGGTAATAATAGGTTGAAAACGAGCGCAATTATTGGTTTGTTGGTAGTTTGTAGTGGTCTATTTCACATGTATTATTTTATTACCATTTCCATTTTTACTCTGTTATCTATATTTATTTATTATACTTTACAATCTGACCGAAAGTGGTTAGAAATGCTTAAGGTTATTAGTTTACAAGTAGTTTTACCATTTCTGATATTAAACTTTTTTTCTTCTTACTTTAATTATAGTAACGACAGACCTAATGATCCTTGGGGTTTCTTTGCTTATCATTCTTCGTGGGAAGGCTTATTGTTTAGTTACAAACTTCCACTTTTTGAATATATTAATACCAATATTATCAAAGTTAGGAATGTAGATCCCGAAGGAAGAAACTATATTGGTATAATAGGAGTGATTTTTGTGATTTCTAGTATATTTTATGCGATTTTTAGATTTACAAAAACTAAAACTTTCATTAGTCAGGACAAAATTTTGATTTATTTTGTAAGTGTTTTTCTCTTATCTTCTTTAATCTCATTTGGGTTGCCATTTACAATTCCCGGTCTTGAGTGGTTATTAGATTATATGGGACCGTACAAACAATTTAGGAGTATTGGACGTGTAGGTTGGGTCAGTTTTTATGCCGTTAATTTATTGGCCATTTACGTGATTTATCACTGGTTAAAATCAAGTGCAAAAACGATCAAATTTTTGTACACCATTCCATTAATACTTATTTTTGAAGGTGCCATGTTTATAAACAGACAAGAGTGGTATCAGACTAATATACCAGATTTTTTGTGTGAATCTCGATTTAGCCTTCCTATTAATCTAAAAGATTTTCAAGCATCCTTGCCTGATCCATATTTTAATACTGGCTCAGAGTGTTTTTCATGGCCTGATCAAGGAGATGTACTAAACCAAACCTACAAAATTGGTTTTAATATGGGTTTGCCATCAATGGGTGTCATGATGAGTAGGACGTCATTTAGCCAGTCATTATTATTAAATGAACTGACCAATCAACCTTACAAAGTACCCAAAATAATCGATATCATTAGGACGAAAAGTTCAAAACCACTGTTAGTCATAGAATCGAAAAAGGAGATCCAAGACCACAGACCAAAGCTCACACATTGGACAAAAAAAGCGCCTATCGTATTTGAGAACGATGAGTTCAGATTAAAAAGTCTGTCTCTAGATATGTTTGATCAAGTGGTCAAAGAGTTTAATGATTCGATCAGTCAATTAGTAGTATTACCTCCTGCTGTGTCACAAAAACTAGAATTTGTAAAGCTAGAAAATGCAAAGGGTTGGGGCTATGAAGCGGGATGGACGTCTGATGCTTTGGTTCCTGGTAACTATATTATTTCTTACACTATGGAATGTCCAGATGCAACTTACGTGCTAAGTTCTACAGAAGCTTGGCAATTTGATGGCAATCATAATTCTATGGATTATGTCGGGGAAGGGAATAGATTTAATTATAAAAAAATAGATGGAAATAAAATCCTAATAGAAACCCCGATTAACATAAAACCCAATGTGAACAAGGTGGTGATTAGAGTAACAAAATTTAATCAGAAGAAGAAGCATGAACTGAAAATAGAAAATGCACAAATTAGATCAGTATTCTGAGTAGGTAGGTTTGTGAGTTTAAGGCTAAGTCCAGTCAGAAAACATAAATCGAATGATAATCTGCCGTTTTTACCCTGACCCTGAAGGGGAAACATCAGATTATCAATATGTTAGAAATAATTATTTTCCTTTTATCCAATATAAAGTCTTATCTAAGTGGACTCAAAGTTTATATTTCCAAAGTAGTTTTAAAAAGTTTAGGAATTCATTTTTTAAAACAGAAGAATTAAATTGTGTAAAGTCGATATCATTTCTAAGTACTACTGGCACAGGGATGATATTGATTTTTTGTTTATTGGTCGCAAGTAGTAGTTCAAGATCAATTAGAAATCTATCGGTTTTACAATTTAGTAAGATTTCTCCTACTTTTCTGTCGAATGCTTTAAGTCCACATTGTGTATCATTAATAGGTAGTCTTAGGATTTTTTGGTTTAACCACCGTAGTCCTTTGGAAAGAATTTTTCTATAAATCGATATATCTTTGTAATAAGATTGGTCTCTATAGCCCGTAATTATACCATTATTGGACATAAGAGTAGACCAAACTTGCTTCATACTATCTGAATCATAAGGGAAATCAGTGTCTGTGAACATGTATTTCTCACTTGGAAAAGTGGAGACCCCGAATTTTAAAGCGAATCCTTTTCCTTTATTTGGGGTGTATCCGATGCAATGAAATTTTTCCCCGATAGCATTTGAAAGATATTCTACTCCAATAGTTAAATCGTTGCTACTCCCATCATTTATGAGTACCACATTCACTTTTTCGTCAATTAATGCACAAAACTCTTGATACCTATTATTAAATGTAACGTCCCATCCAGGGGAAGGATTGTAAGTAGGAATTAATAAGGTAAAGGCATTCGGTTTATTCATCAATATATTTCTGGCACAAATGTAGAGAAATTCTAACTTTACTTTGTAATTCACGACAACTAAAATAGTCGTTAGCAGGTTTTAATGGGCTTCCAAATTCATTTGGAAGGATAATATATACCATCCACTTGAATCAAATCCTATCCAAGTTTACGAATTTATTTGGAAATATAATACATCTCAATCTCAAAAAAAAGAATCCCGAACTCGGCCTAAAAGCTGCCAAATTCGGGATTATTAAATTTCTATAAGCCAAGTATTTATTTTGTATTAAAATACTATTTCACCTTTAAGATGGTACTTTGGTGGATCGTTTCTAAACCTTGTTTCAAGACGATTTGATAAGTGGCTGAAGGTAGATGATTTAAATCAATTAATTCAATGCCACTACCAGTTATTATTTTGGTCATAATCTCAGCTCCTAGATAATTGTATAGCATAAATTTTACATTCCCTAATTCAGTATTCCTACCTGATAAATCTATATTTATTCGATCTGTGGCAGGGTTGGGGTAAATGCTAATATTAGAAAAATCTGTGGATAAGTTGATTCCTCTAATGTCAGAGTATTTGTAACTACCATCTAGATCTGTAAGCTTCAACCTATAATAAAATATCTTATCTGATGTCCTATTATTCGAAAAATCAGTATCTATGTAGTTATATCTGAGCTCAGTATTACTGTTGCCCGCTGCGCTCAATTTTGAAATTTGATCCCAAGAAGTACCGTCAGTACTTCTTTCTATCCCGAAGTAATCACTATTAACTTCAGATGATGTCTCCCATGTCAATAAGGCACTTTTAGCACCGTTTTTTGTGATAGAAAAGTCGGACAAAATGATTGGTAATGGGAAATTTTGCAAAGGAGATTCGTATAGTCCACCACTTGCATAGGCAAATCGAAAAATAAAAGGTACTGTTGGGCAACAGTTGCCTCCAGTCATATTATACGAATATGGATTTGATCCAGTCATATTAACAAATGTAAACGGACCAGAAGCAGGCCCTAATCTTAATTGTGGATTTAGACCGGGAGGAATTGCCGTTGTAAATGTTACCGTTATAAGAGCCGATGTAGAAGGAGCTGGACTAGAATAAACTACCGAGAAATTAAAACTATAGGAAGAAAAACTATAAGTACCATTATATGTCTGTCCCTGTAAATTATGACTATATAACGTACAAAATGAAAATAAACAAAATATCAATGAGACGCCTAAAAAATTTGACTTAATATTTTGAAAGATTTTCCCAAATAATGAGATTTTTGAAGAAAGATTTGATCTCTGCTGAACTGATGATGATTCCATCATAATTGTGTTTAGGTTGGTTAAATAAATTTTAAACGCTTAAATAATAGTAAAATAAATTTTAACCCTAAAATCAATAGGTTCTATCATCTAATCATGCAAATTTCCAATTTATTATCTGTAAACCGACATTATAACCTACGTCATGACTACATCACATTGGTGCTTTATACACATTTGAACATACAAGACTAATGACAATGCCCTAACGTAGCTATAATTTTTAATGTGTTTCCAAATTCATTTGGAAGTGTTTTACATTGCAATCGCAAAAAAAAAAATAATCCCGAACTCCGTAGACTAGCTACCAAATTCGGGATTAATTTATTCAAGCATGTTGCTAACTATGAAGCTAGGGCAAAATGGAAATAGAAACTAAACATTACTTCACTTTCACGAAAAATTCTTTTTGTTTTACCCCAAACCCTCAAGGGAGTCAAAAGGAATTTCTAAAGAATTATATCAAATATGGATTTACCCATAAATTTTTTACTCAGGCATATTCTACTTCACTTTCACCCTAATGCCTTCGCTATGACTGCTAAATTCTGGTGCATACATACATTCAATGCTCGTGATGCCACCTGAAAAGTCTCCTTTGTGTACTACAGTTAGCGGATATTCGAATACAAAGGTTCCTTTTGGTAAATATGAAAAGTAGAAGTGCGTGGCTAGATCCTTGGTCGTTTCGTAATATCCTAATTGGCCTTGATATTTGTATTCACTGATGACATTTGTTGGTTCCAAGCCACTTGCACGCATGTCTTTCATGTGGACATATTCCATTTGTCGGTCAACCACTAGTTCAATACGTACTTTTAGTTTATCACCAGGCTTTAGGTTGGTGTTTTCTTTGACTTCTAATAGTTCGTCGCCTTTGCCTGATGCTACCACTTTGTACAATTTTTTATTGATCTTAAGTGGAGTATCTGCAAATGTTTTAATCTTGTCTAACTGTTCAAAATATTGATAATATGCTGCTCCCCAAGCGACGGATGTATTGTCATTTTTTATTTTGATGGTAGCCAAGTCTTTGTTAAAGTTGTCAGCTATATATGTTTTTTTGATATAACCTGTACCTGCTTCTGTGTTTCGAGCATCTGTATTGATGACATCCTTGCCAACAGTGATCACTGGTTGCACACTTTCTGTCACCCATTGTGAGATATCGCCTGTCTCGCCTTGTAGAAGTAGTGCATATATGGCTGCAGATGTAGATTTGGATGTTTTCCAGTGATTGGTTTGTTTGTTTTTGAGCAACCAAATTTTCATTTTATCTGCTTCATCCTTTTTAAGTTCCACTTCTGAGAAGAGTTCAATCATCAATGCATGTCGTTCGATAGGCAATTGGTGCCAGTAGAATCCATTTCCTTCATTCCAGTACATACCCAATTCATCATTTGAGAATGATTTTTCACGGAGAGATTTTACGATGGACTTAGCGGTGTTGTCATCATTTCTATGTAAAATTAGACCTATCATGGCTTGTGTATAAAGACCACGTTTGAGCCAATATTTTTTGGCTTGACCATAGTAATACTCTCTTGCTTCCTTGGATGAAGGAGTGGCATTGACGTGTTTAAAAAATGTCTTGACATACAAATAGTGTACAGAAAGTTCATCTAGATGGTCGTCATTTATATTGCCACCATATCTTTTGATGTATTCTTGGAGTTTGGTATATCTTATAACTAGTTCATCGTCCATATATCTCAAGGCATTGGCAGTCAGCGTAGTAAGTTCAGGATCATTGATCTCAAGTGCACCAAGATGATATAAATGTCCTATGTTTTCCAAGACGTTTTGTGTGGTATAAACATCATCTCGTCCGCCCGTAAGCCATGAGAATCCTCCATTGGTCAATTGTCTTTCTTTTAACTTTTGAATGACGGTGGCTTTTTCGTCCGCCAGTTTGTTTAGGTCAAAAAGTATGGCAATATTACGTTTTTGCTCTCCTTCCGAAAGTGCCTGTCTCACCCAAGGTGTTTCTTCGAGTAATGCCGATTTTAGTTCTTCATTTTTAGATAAATTGCTCAAGAGTGCATCTTTATCTTTGGTTCTCCATTGGTCGAAAATGGCTTTTATTTTTGGATGTGCGTTGGCAATTTTTGACGCAAGTGCATTCGCATAAAAATTATCTACTACGACTTGTGTACTAAAATTATTGGAATTATTCATGTAAGGTAAGGCCTGGATAGCATACCAAACAGGATTGGACGTATATTCAACCGTAAATCTGAAATCCTTTTTAGTAGGACTCACGTTATTTTTGAATGCATTAAAGGAAAATGATTTTGTCTCTTTACCTTTGATCCACATCGGCATCGACTCTGTCACGAGCATACTATTTGTCACTACAGGAATGGTATTCTCTTCGCCATCAGTATGGTCAGCTGCCTGAGCTGTAATTCTGTAGGTGATGGCTTGGTATTTTGTGTTAGGAATGACTAAGTCCCACGTCAAACCTTGAGATCTACCTTTTTCGATATCAAAACTAACATTTGATCCTGATTTGACTAGCTCATTAGTAATGTCTGTCATGGTAATGGCATCAAATAATTGCAGACTTGCATGACCTGTCAAGGATGTTTCTGACAGATTGCTCACTTTGGCAGATAATGAAATGACGTCTCCATCTCTTACAAATCTTGGTGCATTCGGGAAGACCATCAGATTTTTTTGTGTCTGTACAAATCGTTCATCATATCCCGTCATCAGATCTTTGGTATGTGCAAAACTCATCAATTTCCATTTCGTCAGTGCTTCATTAATGGTAAATGCCAGGATGATGTTACCTTCTGCATCTGTTTTTAATTCAGGAAAAAAGAAGACAGTTTCTTTGAGATTTTTACGTACTAAAATTGGCTGTTCATTCGATGTTATTTTGGTATCACCTTGTGTAGTATTGTCTTTTGTTAGGACATTACCCGCTTCTGCATCTACAGCTTGTTTTGAAGCCACTTCGTCCATCATTGCAGCTGGTGCAGGCATACCGTCACTTTTCGAGCTTCTCATCATGACTTCTCCACGTCCTCCACCATAAT
This sequence comes from Saprospiraceae bacterium UBA7687, assembly GCA_002482845.1. Lineage (GTDB taxonomy): Bacteria > Bacteroidota > Bacteroidia > Chitinophagales > Saprospiraceae > OLB9. The sequence continues at coordinate 29,096 of DLGT01000138.1, read as the reverse complement.
AACCATAATTATCGATCAATGGGAAAAGTGATGGATATAATAAGTGTTTTACATTCACCATGTTGCCATTTCCATAGTAAAAGTATTGACCTTGGACAAGGTTAAAACCAGGGACTTCTACATTTAACTGCGCATAAGAATTTGGATAAAAATCTGTTCTCCAGCTATTAGTGACGAATTGGTCAAGAGAAGCATCATACATGGCGGCTACCATTTCAGCAGCTACTTTATCTTGTTTTAACCCTTTTATTTTGATGCGAAATTCTTCTTTTGCACCTGGCAATGTCTTATCTCTAAATGTTTCGTAGGTAATCTGAAGCTGTTTGTTGCTCCAATGCACATCTATGTGATAATCGTTTTGGAATGTACGGTTCTGTATAATATATGTGGTTTTTATATTGATTCCACCACGATGATTTTCTGTGATAGGTAATGTTATCGTTCCTTTTTTATTTACTTCCTGAGATTTTTCCAATAAGATACGACCATCTTTTTCTATGATTGTGTGTACTGTAAGCGACTTTTCGTTGGTGCCAAAGGTAAGGTCAAAACTAGCGCCAGGTTCGAGCACTTTATTATTTACTTTCGTGAATAGGAAATCAGATTTAGGAAAGACTCCTTTGCCAAAGTCCGTGACGACCATATAGTTTTCAGAACTTACTTTTTCACCATATTTGTCTGTGGCTTCAAGCTCTATTTTGTACACGCCAGCTTTTAGGGCAGATTTGATTTGGATAGAATCGTTGGTATTAAATTCCCCAGAAAATACTTGTTTAGCTACTGGCCATGACGTAAAATCTCGATCTGCAAGGACAGGATATTGAGGAAAATGTTTGTCAGAGATAGACTTAGGCAAAGGAATGTCGACTTTACCATCCCAATATTTGCTGATTTGTACTGTTTTTGGCTCTTGAAGTTGGGATATTTTTACATTACCTTTTGTTTGAATGGTTTGACCATTTGTACTTGTGGCAGTGACTTTTAGTGGTTTAATATCAGCTAGGTCGATTTCTTTTTGCACATTAGATGACAATGAAAAAGCAGTGTAGCCCACCGAAGCTGATGCTGATGTTGACCTAGTTTCTCCACGTTGGTCCACCACATCTACTTGAATATTATAGTTGAAAACAGGCTGATCTTTTTTGGCTATTTTTAGATCAGGAATTGCTTGGAATTCGAAAGCATATTTTCCTTCTCCATCTGTAGTTGTTTCACCTTCAGCCACGATAAATTCTGCACTTTGGTAAGGCATTCTCCAATACCAGCCCCAACCAGGGAATCTTGCTGATCTTACGACTTTGTATTTTACTATGGCGCCATCTACATTTGTTCCTGCTAGAGTTAAAGCAGAACCTGTGACTTTTATTTTGTCATTGACTTTGTATTCACCTGTGATAGCATCCGCTTTTACTTCAAATGTAGGCCGTTTGTATTCTTCTACTTGAATGCTTTTCTGACCATTTGTACCAATATTAGAACCAACTTCTATGGTGAAATTTCCATTCAGTTTACCAAGTGGAATCGTAAAGCTACCGTTGACACTACCAAATTCATTAGATTTGAGAGATAAATTTGAAATTTCTTGATAATTGGCATCCTTAAAGTTGACTTCTACATTTTTATTTGATAAAATCGATGGCACTTGATTTTGATCATTTTCTAATAAAATTGCCTTAAAATATACCGTTTGTCCAGGTCTATAAATCGCTCTGTCTGTAAATATTTCTGCAAATTTGTACGGCTCTGGAGTATATCTATTATAGTTGTAATGATACTGGTTAAGGTCAAGGATGTCTTTTTTGTATTCAATAACTACCTTGGTATTTTTATCTGTCAATCCATTTACTTTGACTTTTCCATTGTTGTCAGTCGTATATTTTTCTGATTTTATGTTTTCATTTTTACGACTAGAAGGATTATATTGTTGGTAATAAAGTGTCACATTCGCACCTTTTACTGCTTTCCCCGATATACGATCACTGACGATAAAAGTGCGTGCTTCATTTGACATAAAGCTAGTATATGCAAGGTCAGAAATGTGAAAAACGACATATTGAAATACTTCCTTGTTTTTGTCAGTACTTCTCACAATTGCAGCATAAGAACCGTGTGGAAGATTGGTGTGGCTTAGTTCCATTCGTTGTAATTTTAACGATGGACTAGGCTTTAATACATGTTTTTGTGTGGTTACTTTTTTAGCATTTTTCAGATAATTGACTATTTCGTCCTGATTTCTTCTTTGGTTAAAGTCAAAAAAATCTTTATCCAATTTTACTGTTTCGAGTGTTACATTCGATACATTGTTATAATCAATGGCAAGCAAGATGTGGTTTTTAGTAGGATATACTTGTTCTGCAAATAGTTGTATAGATGGTTTTTTGATATCATTAATGATGTTTTGACATTTGGCAGCACCAGTTGAGTTTGGATATTTTTTAATGGCTGTTTCACATAGCGCTATGGTTTTTACATTAGAAAGACTATCTTCTTTTTCACTTCTCAGTTGGTTGGCAAGAACTGCTATTATTTCCGTATAGAAGTCAATATTTACATTCTCTTCTGCTAGATTTTCTAGAGATTTTTTGTACACCTCTTGCTTATTTTCTAAGGTTGATTGGCTGTAAACGTATTCTAGTCTTTTAAGATCGTAATCTGCAGCAGCAAGTTTATTTTTATTTTCTATTTGAGTTGACAGGATATCCTGATATAATCTCAGCATTTTGTATTTGGCAGAAGATTTGTCAGTTGTGAGGATATCTTTTTTTGAAAATTTTTCTGCATCTTCAAAATACCAAGACTCGCTTACTTGAAAACTTTGACTATTTTCATTTGAATAACTGTCATAATTATTAAAAAAATTAAATGCTCTATCTGCAAGGACTTCATAAATGGTTGGTCTAAAGATTACAGCTTCAGCGTCATATTTGTTGAGAACTATTTTGAAAGACTCAACTGGCACATTCACTGCTTTTTTGTCTTCTAGCGAAAATAAATACCAAGATTCTATAGTCGTAAGGAATTGTTGAGTACTCCACGTGCGGAAGTCTACACTTTTTTCGCCCGTTAATTCAGATCTTTGAGAGATTTCCCATCTGTAATTGTCAAAATATCTCTGATACAATTCTGCTAAATAGGACGCTGTAATTTGTTTGGTTGGAACATTTGCTGATTTTACTACAGATTCGAGCTTTTCGATAGATGCCTCTATACCTTTTTCATCAGACTGAATGGTGAGACGAGTCAGATAGACGACACTTTTTACAAGTTGTGGATCGTTTTTGTCAGCGAGTGCCATTTTGTGTATTTCTTCTACTTTTTCAAGGGCTGATTTAGGAAGTCCTTCATTGATATATTTTTCTACTTCTAGCCATGCTTTGTCATAGTCATAAGCTTGTCCTAAATCTGATGTCAGTCCCATAAGAATACTAAGTGCAATGATGATGGATTTCATTTGTTTGTTTTATTTAAATAAAAGAATCTGACTTTCTTTTGGAATTGCCAGATTATATATAACACAATAAAGATGCATTATTGGTTCCAAAAGTGGGTTACAAATAGTTAAATGATTCTTAAATGTAGGTTAATATCAGTTATAGTTAATATAGTCGTTGGTCAAATGTAGCTCAGATTTAGTTTTCTATACAACAAAAAAAAGGAACCAATCTAGATTGATTCCTTTCATATATCTGAACAAGACTGCTAAAATAATTATTTAGCGATGTATCTTCTTTCTTTGATTTTTGCTTTTTTACCAGTAAGTGCTCTCAAGTAATAAAGTTTCGCTCTTCTTACTTTACCTCTCTTAAGTACTTCGATTTCAGCAATTGCAGGAGAAGAAAAAGGAATAATCCTTTCTACACCTACACCGTTTGAAATTTTTCTTACTGTAAAAGTTTTGGTAGCCCCTGTACCATTTATTTGTATCACATCACCTCTGAAAACCTGAATTCTTTCTTTGGCTCCTTCTATGATTTTATAACTCACTGATATATTATCTCCTGGTCTGAAAGAAGGCAATTCTCTCTTTGGAGTCAGTTGTTCGTGTACGTAATCTATTAAATCCATGATCTTGCTTATTTAACTTTTCTGAATTGGAGCGCAAAGATAGATTTTATTTTTATTGTAAGGTAGTTCTCAATTGAAAAAATGTAGATATTTTGCATTTTTTTTTGATATTGCTTTACGGCAAGGTGAATATAATAGTTCATTTTTGTTTAAATTGTTATATTTGACCAATCTTTCATCATCTTGTTATGTTAATGTTTTGATTGAACAAAAGTGGGTGAATTAGGTTAAGTATTTGAAATTCAATTAAATATATGTTTAGTCGTTTGGTTTTTTTCGCATTATTACAATTTTTTGTACAGTCATTTGGTATAAAATTACTTGGTCAGGCCAATACAACTGTTTTACAGAGAAAAGTTGACCAAATTGCATCTTCGGATTTTTATAAATACGCTAGTTTAGGGATTTCTGTACGTGACGTCAAGAGTGGAGAAGTAATTGGTGATGTCCAAAAAGACAAAATGCTTGTGCCTGCATCTAGTTTGAAGCTGATTACTACTCTTTCTGGACGACAAATCTTAGGTCCAGGATTTAGGTATGAGACAAAAATTACCCATAATGGGTTTATAGATAGTGATGGTACGCTAAAGGGAAACATATATATAGAAGGTAGTGGAGACCCTACTTTTGGTTCTGATCGGATAAAGGGTAACCTGAATGGTGATGATTTATTTGCAAAAATTATCAAAGATATAAAAGCTCACGGGATCACTTGCATAGAGGGAGATGTTATTGCGGACGAGTCTGTATTTAATTCATTTCCGATCTCACCTTCATGGCAATGGAATGATCTTGGCAACTATTATGCAGCAGGCGCTTGGGGATTAAATGTCCATGAAAATGAATATTCCATCTATTTTCACCGCAATGGACCAATAGGAAGCCCTACAAGAATTGCTTATTTCAAGCCATTTGTGCCGCATCTGCAACTAGAAAATGAAGTTACGATTGACGATGCAGATTCAGGTGACAATGCTTATATTTTTGGTGGACCATATCATTATGGTAAGCGGGTCGTAGGGACTATACCTAAAGGAAAAAATCTTTTTGTAGTAAAAGGCTCTCTTCCCGATCCCCCATTGTATTTTTCATATAGATTGTTAAAGGAACTGGAAAAGAATGATATGGGCGGGCATACAAACAAAACTCAGTACCAACCTGACAAAAACAGCATAAATAGAAAACAAATTATCTCTTATTTTTCTTCTCCACTGGATGAAATAATCAAGTTGGCTAATGATCGTAGTATCAATATTTACTGTGAAAGTATTTTAAAAACCATAGGTCTTCGTAAACGTAATGCTGGTTCTGGTGGTGAAGGTATTGCAGCAATCAAAGAATTGTTGGTAAGTAAGAATTTAGATATTAAGGCTTTGCATATGGAAGACGGTAGTGGGTTGTCATCTAGAAACTTGGTAAGCCCTGATTTTCTCACTAGTTTTTTGTGTAATTATGTAAGAGATAAGAATCTGAATGAAATAGCCACATTATTGCCACGTGTAGGTGTAGAAGGAACTGTAAAATCTTTACTAACCAATTCACCTGCAAAAGGAAATATGTGGGTCAAATCTGGTTCCATGGACAAGATTCTGACTTATTCTGGTTATTGCAAAGCAGCTTCTGGTCGTTATATTGCATTTTCTGTCTTCTTAAATGCGTCCACTGCAAAGAAAAAAAACGAAAATAAAGTAGAATTAGAAAAAATATTGGATCTAATTTATAGATTTTCATAACTTGGGGCATCAAATCAATAGTTGGCCGCTTTATGAAATTTTTGAGTATCGTATTTTTATCAATGTGGATGTTTTTTGCACTTGGCTGTAGAGATAGTCAGGCCACTAAAATTGATTCAGAAAATGCGAAGAACTTAGGAGAAGAAGATGTTTTAGAAAACTATCATGATGAAGATGAGATACACTCAAATGTAGGTAGAGCCATTTGGCAAAAACCGGGTTTGGTTATAGAAAAACTAGGAGATATCTCTGATAAAACAATTGCTGACATTGGAGCAGGTACTGGTTATTTTTCATTGCGTCTTTCGAAAAAAGCCAAAAAAGTGATCGCTATAGAAATCGAACCAACCTTAATAAATTATATTGACTCTTCTAAAGTTAGTCTGTCTGATTCTCTCAAAAGTAGATTAGAAACCCGTCTTGCACTCCCCGATAATCCTAAATTAGCAAAAGATGAAGTTGATATCGTTTTAATTATAAACACGGTGGCATATATTGAAGATCTTCCTAAATACCTAAATACCCTTAAACAAGGTTTGAAAAAAGGTGGTAAAGTAATGATCATAGATTACAAAATGAAGAGACTGCCTATAAATGCGCCACCAAAAAGCGAAAGAGTATACCTAGATGTCATAGAAGATATGATGGTAGATGCAGGATACGAAGTTATCCAAACGGACGATACTTCCTTAGACTTTCAGTATATCATACAAGCAATCAAAATTTAAATCAAAATTCAAAATCATTAAAACAAAACAAAATGAACTTATCAAACATTGATCTTGGCATCGTCATCGGATGGATCGTATTCATGATGGCGTTTGGGGTTTATATCTCATGGACAAGTAAAAAAGAAACAGCAAATGACTATTTTCTCGCTTCCAAATCTTTGCCTTGGTGGGCAGTAGGCGGATCATTAATTGCAGCTAATATTTCGGCAGAGCAGTTTATTGGTATGTCTGGATCTGGTTATGCAGTTGGTTTTGCGATTGCTGCGTATGAATTAATGGCGGCTATTACCTTACTAATAGTTGCTAAATATTTCTTACCGATATTTATAAAGAAAGAGATTTACACCATGCCTCAGTTTCTTGAAAAAAGATTTGATGGTCGTGTTAGAACTGGTTTAGCCATTTTTTGGGTCTTACTTTTTGTTTTTGTAAATATTACGACGGTGTTATATTTAGGTTCCTTGGCACTAGAATCCATTATGGGAATACCAATGTTATACGCCATTATTGGTCTAGCTATTTACTCAGCATCTTTTTCAGTTACGGGTGGTTTGAAGGCAGTGGCTCTTACGGATGTGGTACAAGTTGTGGCCCTGATTTTTGGTGGACTCGTTGCAAGTTACATGGTTTTGGATGCAGTAGGTGGTGGTGTTTTTTCAGGGTTATCAACTTTGGTAGAAAAAGCACCTGAGAAATTTGATATGATTCTTGATAAATCTAATCCTGAATATATGAACTTGCCTGGTATAAGTGTATTGATAGGAGGTATGTGGATAGCAAATTTATATTATTGGGGTACCAATCAATACATTATCCAAAGATCATTGGCTTGCAAAAGTCTAGAAGAAGCACAAGATGGGACTGCTGCTGCTGCAATTGTTAAAGTATTGTTGCCTCTTATAGTTGTCATTCCGGGTATTGCAGCATATGTGTTAGAAGCAGATATTACAAAATCAGATGAAGCATACCCTTGGGTAATAAGTAATTATGTAGGTGTAGGATTTAAAGGTATTGCACTTGCAGCATTGATAGCTGCCATAGGTTCATCAGTTGCATCTATCGTAAATAGTGCGGCTACTATTTTTACCTTGGATATATATAGACCATTATTTATGAAGTCTGATGCCGAAAGAGCTCAGATTCTGACCCCATTGGAGAATAATAGTAGTCAGCTTACTGTAAAAGAAGAGCATAAGCTGGTGAGTATTGGCAAATGGTTTTCATTGATATCTATCATTATTGGAGTTATCATTGCACCTACGCTTAAAGATTTGGATCAAGCCTTCCAGTATATACAAGAATATACAGGTTTCATTAGTCCAGGAGTTTTAGCGATATTTATTTTGGGTTTATTTTGGAAGCGGACATCTACCAATGCTGCTATGATAGGCGTTATTATTGCCATACCTATTTCTATGGCATTTAAGTTTTTAACACCTGGGATACCTTTCTTGGATAGAATGGGATTAAGCTTCCTTTTGATTTCAGCAATTATGATGGTTATTTCCATGTTGGAGAATAAAAATGACGATCCTAAAGCCATTTACTTTGATAGGTCATTATTTAAGACTAGTATGAGATTTAATATTATGAGTCTAGTGGTGATTCTGGCTGTAGCGGCAATATACTGGAAGTTTTGGTAGAATTGTGGTATAGTTTGAGCCTTTTTTCAATGATTAAATTTAGAATTCCTTTCAGATTTGGTCTTGATTTTAGAAATAGATTGACCATTGATTGTGGTTAATTATAATTGATGGAAAATATCCTAATAATAATATTGACAATATGCCTTATAATAATAGCGACCTTTTGGTTCCTATTTTATAAGGCATTTGTCTTATTGTCTAAAACTGAATTCACAAACAAAGACGTTCAACCCTTTGTCTCGGTAATCGTCTGTTATAAAAATGCAGAACATCATTTACCCACGACCATACAAAGTATACTAAATCAACAATATCCTACTTTTGAACTCATTGCCATTGATGATTTTAGTATTGATGGTAGTTCTGATACATTAAAGCATATAAATGATGATAGATTAACGTTACTTACAGCAGTTAAGGACACACCTGGGAAAAAAAGTGCACTGACTCAAGCGATTCTACATTCAAAAAATGATTTGTTATTATTTATAGATGCAGATTGTATTCCCGCAAGCACTAATTGGATAACATCTATGGCATCTGCCATGATGCAATCAACAGAAACCGAAGTTGTCTTGGGTTACGGACCAATGAACAAAACACAAGGGTGGCTAAACGCTTTCGTAAGGTATGAAACAATTTTGACTGCATTGCAATATATGAGTTATGCTGTTTTTAGAATCCCATATATGGGCGTTGGTCGAAATCTAATGTATAAAAAATCATTGTTCTTGCAGCACAACGGATTCAAAAGTCATGAAAACATTGCATCAGGTGACGATGACCTTATGATAAGTAAGATAGCAACAGAAAAAAACACAATTGTAAATTTAAAACCTGAAAGCTTTGTATATTCCGATGGGAAAAATAATCTTCTTTCTTTCTTTAATCAGAAGTCAAGACATGTGACTACTTCTGTCCATTACAATAATATACATAAAATCCTACTATTTATGTTTGCATTTGCACAGTTAGGATTTTATTTACTTTTTGTACTTTTATTAGCTTTTGGTAATATTTCTCCCTTAAGTTTAGTGTTGTTTTTATCTATAAAATGGTCGGTTCAAATGACTTTTCAACAAAAAGCCATCAAATTATTGATAGGAGAAGACCTTTATTGGCGGTTTCCACTATTGGATGTAGGAATGGTGATTTATTACATGACTTTACCAATATATTCATTCTTCAGGAAGGGTGAATGGTAGGCAACTGCTTTCATTTTCTTTTTGTGTTTCTGTTGTTTGCTAGTATGAAATTTATTTCGATCTCAAAATCTAAGTTAATTTTTTATTTTAACATATAAATTTAAATTGAACTTATTTACTGAAATTTGGATTAATTCTATATCTTGACGATTCATGATTGTTATGGCAAAATAATCGATATAAAAAGTCAAGTCTCTCACCACAGATATTGTAATATTACTATTGTCAAACCCAAATTTGGTTTTTAATTATAGGCTTATCCTTTGATCAGAAGGGTGACAATCTGTTAATTTTAAGTAATTTTATCACAATCTAAATTTTTATTTTATGAGGCACTTAGTCTGGGCTTTTATTGCTATTTGTTTTTTATCAATGGGTTGTAATCCAAAATATTACACACCAAATACACAGAATGTCCCATTGTTATCTGAAAAAGGAGAAACCAATTTGACAGTTTCTGGGAATGGTAATCAAGCTGAGTTCCAAGGGGCTTTTGCACTTTCTAGTGGTTTTGCACTTAAGGCAAATGGTGGACTTTTCATACCACCTGACTTAGATAATGGAAATGGAGGATCAGGTAGTTTTTTTGAGTTTGGTGGTGGATATTTTAAACCTATAGGAGAGAATTTAGTATTTGAGACCTATGCTATAGCAGGTTTTGGTAGTATGGAAAATCATTTACCTTCTACGATGGAGTCAAATCCATTAACTCAAGGTGATATTTCCGCTTCGGTTTTACGGTACGGTATTCAGCCAAATTTTGGATATAAATCTAATAACTTTTCGGCTGCATTGTCTTCTAGAGTCGTAAATCTGACATATAGTAATATTGAAGGAGATTTGATTTTTGATGGAGTCGATCAAGTAAATTACTTGAAAGATAACAGCTCAAATTTTCTAATTGAACCTGCATTGACCCTTAGAGGTGGTTTTGAAAAGATAAAACTTCAGCTTCAATACGGTTATAGCATTAATTTGAGCAATAACGATTTTACACAAGACAAGAGTTATCTCACATTAGGTCTGAATTTTAATTTTAAATAATTTGACCATAAAAAAAGCCTTTGAGTATAAGTTCAAAGGCTTTTTTTTGTTTTTTATTACCGATAAGTTATTGTTTGCATTTAATTTTTGAAACAACAAGATTACCAACATTTTTACCTTGGGTTATTCCATTTTTTATAGCTGGCATAAAGTGAATACCACCATATAATCTAGAGATACATGCTTCTTCTGCTGCTTGATCAAATGATTTAAAAGATCTTGGTGGAAGGCCAAACTCTACTTCTGTATCATCCGTGTATTCAAAATTATCGCCGAATAGTTTTGTAATTATAATAGATGCTGCAGAAGATGCTACACTATGACCACTCGTATACTCAGGAAATGGTGGTGTCTGTAATAAAGGTAGCCATTCTGGATCTATAAATTCGTTTATGACCGTTTCAGGTCTTATGGCGTTGCTGCGATATTTTTCGTCCCAGCAGGATATAAAAGCATCAGCTAATCCTATACACATCACAGCATATGCTTCCGTACTTTTTATAAAATCTGCTTTTGATTGTTTACAAGCCAAACCTGTTATATTTACCCAATGACCACCAGGCGTGATTTTTTTTGTAGCGTGCATGATGTGACCTGTAACGTTCATTTTGAAAGGGTTGCAATCCCAAAAATTTGCAATAGCTATTTCTTCTTCAGATGCTTCTTTTACCGTTTCGTATACAAATCGTGCTTCCTGATAGTACTGACTGTTTTTATCTGTCATATTAAAAGGAGTAGGAGGTAGCGGTTTGAATTGTGCCGCCGAATCCATAACGAATGTTCTGATCTTATTCCACGATGGTTCTATGCCATCCATGTATGCTGGTGGAGTAGGTTTCCATGTGGCTGGGTCATTTTGTAGACTGTATTTAGGAAATGATCTTGATTGTTTGTAATTGTCACTTGAAGACCATTTTATAATATGTGCAGCCATAGAATCAGAAAAAGCTATACTCCTATTGTACACATCTTCGGGCATTCCTGTCTTTTTATAAAAATCAAGCGCTTTTTGAATTTGTACCTGAATAGTATCTTCAGAGAAGATTAAAGTTTTCCCCACTTTTAGGAATGTCAGTGTCGATGCCATTGGAAAACAATAATCTTTGCCCGCTTCTGGTGTGGGAGTTGGCTTAAGATGGTTAATCTGACCTGCAAGTGAGATGTATGATGAATCTGCAAACCTTGCGGCTTCGTAAGCACCTATACTGGCATAGACATAAATTCTACTCGCAACTGGTGGAGAGAATATATCATGTACCATGACATCCGTGAGTGATTTTACGGACTGATGAAGAATGGCTGTATCGGAAGCATCTTTTTGATAATTGGCATTATCTTGTTTGCATGAAAAGATAACTACACTGATAATGACGGCAAATAATAATCGAAACATTTATATAAGATTAGAAGTCTCAAAGATACAATTATTCTCTTTTAAAATAAGTATTCTGACTTGATTATCTAGCTGAAAGTTGATGACTTAGTTCTTATTTGAGTTTTTTATGGAGCTCTTTTTTTGATTTCATTCTCAAGTCATTTCAAAAAAAACTTTCTGTATTTTTGTTAACGCATTAAACTTTCATGCCCATAAGTAGTCTATGTTATGTACAGAATCGCAAACAAGATGACTTTTCCTGATGATCTCGAAATATTGACCATGATAGGGCAGCCTGCTTTGAAAGATGCAGGATATAGACTATTGGTAGGGAAATACAAAGAAAAATTGTATTGGCATATACGTAGGATGGTGGATCATCATGATGATGCAGATGATATTCTTCAAAACACCTTTATAAAAGTAGTAAGGAGTTTGAATGGTTTTCAGCAGCAATCTACCCTTTATACATGGATGTACCGAATTGCCACCAATGAAAGCCTAAATTTTATAAAGTCTAAAAAAAGTAAATACAGCGAGAGTTTAGATAGTTTGCAACTGGAAGATGTAAGAGATGGTCAATATTTTGATGAAAATTCGGCTCTAAATCATCTGAAAACAGCTATCAACGCACTTCCTGAAAAGCAAAAATTGGTATTCAATTTAAGATATTATGACGAAATGCCTTATCAGGATATTGCCGATATTACAGAGACAAGTGTGGGAGCACTAAAAGCTTCGTATCATCACGCCGTAAAAAAAATAGAAGAACATTTAAAAGCAACCGTATGACACATCAAAATAGTAATATAATCGAAGAAATAGTAGAAATGACGCCGATTTTAGCTTCTATTCCGAAGTTAAGGGTGCATCAAGTACCAGAAAATTACTTTTATGAAGTAGAAGAAAGTATCATTAGTCAAATAAACATCATCAAGAGTGAAAATCAAGAAAAACAAGCTGTACCATCGGATTATTTCGAAAAACTAGATGATGTTATTTTGAATAGAATTGATGATGACGCACAAGGAGCAAAAATAGTGTCCATGCCTACTACGAGATTTGCATATATGAAGTATGCAGCTATTCTTGTTGTTCTTGTAGCATCATTGGTAGTGTTTAATATTCTTAAACCACAAGAAAATACACAACTAGCTTCCGAACTTACACAAGCTGAGGTATTGGATTATATGGTAGATCATGCAGAAGATTTTGATATCAATATGCTGATAGACCAAGAAATCATAGATGAAACTACTTTGGATGATTTGTCATATATTTCTGTAGAAGATGAAAATACCGACTTATTCGAATCAGATTTTTAAGACCCCTAATTTTATTTAATCATATTTAATTTTTTAAACACATGAACATGCAATCAAATTTTTTAAAGACATTTATTTTTTCATTTATATGCTTGAGTTTATCTTTCAGTGGCTTTGGTCAGGGAAGAAATAAAGAAAGGATAAAGGAAAAAGTTAAATTAGAAAAAGTCGCATACATCACTCAAGAGTTAGAATTAACGGAAGATGAAGCGCAGAAATTTTGGCCAATATACAATGCCTACAAGGAAGAATCTGGAGCAATGAGGGCTTCGATGGATATACGCCCTAAAAAGGACATGTCAGACAAAGAAGCCGAAGACATGCTTTACGCTATGCTCGATGCTAAGTCCAAAGAAATCGATATCCAGAAAAAGTATATCGGCAAAATGAAGTCAGCCATTCCTGCAAAAAAGATTGCGATGCTATTTAAAGTAGAGCGTCAGTTTAAAGAAAAGCTTGTAAGTAACGTCAAAGAAAGACGAAAAAATAGAATGGAATAAGTAGTAACTCTGTAATGTTTTTCAAGGTAAAAAAGGTCTGAACGAAAGTTGAGGCCTTTTTTTATTTGAAAAAAGCACAAAAGGTACCATTTATTAAATAAAGTTATTTTAGTTTTGTACTTAAATTTGTATAATTTTAAAAATCAAAACAATCATGACAAAATATATTATAGTAGTCATCATGGCGTCTTTTATCATCGCTTGCGCAAATAAGGACAATAAACCTAAAGAAACTTCATCATCTACTACGGAAACAGTAGCGCTAGATGGGGAAAAAATATATAAACAAAACTGTGCGCTTTGTCATGGACCCGATGGTAAGCTTGGAGCTAATGGATCTAAGGATCTGACCATTTCTGACTTTGATCTTAATGAAAGGATTGCTATGATTACCAAAGGTAAAGGTGTGATGACCGCTTTCGAAAATATACTTACGTTGCCTGAGATAAAAGCAGTAGCAGAGTATTCTATGACGCTAAGTCAAGTGAAATAGTCTGATAATCAACGATATAAAAAAAGTTCTTGCGGTTTAAGCAAGAACTTTTTTATTTTTAGCTACCTGATAATAAAAGGTACTTATGTCTGAATTATTGAAAGCTAAGATTACAAATTCCCCTATGATTATCTAATCAAACCTACAGGCATGTTTTTGTCAAAATCGCCCATTATTTCAGGATTCTGAGCATTCATGGTATAACTTTTAACATTGGTAGATACGTAATCATAAAGTTCTGTGACTGTGATAAGTTTGTCTCTATTTTTATCTGCGTTACCTTTTAAACCTTTGATAAGAAAATGTGAGAAAATGCCCTGCCTAAGTCCTCCATATTCTAAAGATACTTCTTCTTTTTTGGAAGACATCATGATGGCTGTACCACCATTTATTGTATTGTATGCACTATAAAATTTCTCCACAGCTACATTCCAAGGTGTTCGAGCTGAAGCAATCATTGAACCTGAATGACATGCATCTGTGATGAAAAGTTTATGTTTTGCTTCTGAACTGTTTAATAACTCAAGGATTTGTCCATAAGCCATGTGGCCTTTTTTACCATCGAAGTCACTCGGGACAAAAGCTCCATCTAGTCCATGACCGGACAAATAAAGCATCACTACATCATTATTATCTGCTTTTGAAACGATGTAGTTTATTTCTTGTGAAATGCTTTTGTTAGTGGCAGCATCATCTATCAATATTTTGATGTTATCATCTGGAATCGCACCACCTTCGGGACTTTTTAAAAATGCATATAATTGATATGCATCGTCATCCGTATATTTAAGTGACTGCATATGATTGTAAGACGCTACACCTACTATCAGTGCAAAAATCTCTGTTTGACCATTGTCTTTTTTTGTTTTTGAAGGTGTTGGTTCAATGGTTGCAATTTCGACCTTTGGTTTTGCAGGAGTGATTTTTTCTACGGGTACACCGTCATCCCAGATGGCTGCATATATAGTTCCATTGGCAAAATTCATTGTTCCTTTACCTTGTGGTGCATGGTTTTTCCAGCCGCCTTCATATCTATCTCCATTGGCGTATTTACA
The DNA here is from genome assembly GCA_002482845.1 of Saprospiraceae bacterium UBA7687. Taxonomy (GTDB): domain Bacteria; phylum Bacteroidota; class Bacteroidia; order Chitinophagales; family Saprospiraceae; genus OLB9. The sequence continues at coordinate 13,924 of DLGT01000138.1, read as the reverse complement.
TATTCCTACGCCAGATCCTTCACCATTTATAAAATCTCCTTCATAAACAGAGCCATCCCCATATCTGAAACTCCCTTTCTCAGCATTACAATATTGTTTGGTACAATCTTTTAGTTTGGGTTTTTGATCTGTCAAGATGGTTGTTGATTCTTGATTTTCTTGATATTTTGTTTCTTGCAGTAATTTGTTCATGTGGTATTTATGTTTCATTTTTTTACCACCTGAATAAGCAATTCCTTCGCCATGTTTTTTACTTCTCATCCATTCACCTTCGTAATATGAGCCATCTTTTCTGACAAGTTTTCCAGTACCACTAAATTCTCCATCAAGGAAACCACCTACATAATAGTCGCCATCAGAAAACACATACCGTCCTTTGCCTGAAGACTTGCCATTTACCCAGTAGCCAGTGTAAACATCGCCGTTTCTATATACCATTTTACCTGATCCTGAAATGAGACCTGATGAAAAATTACCTACATAGACATCACCGGTGGCAAACGACATTTTTCCTTTTCCGTTTTTGTCACCTTGTGAAAACTCACCTTCATACTTACTACCGTCAGACAGGTAAAAAATACCATTTCCGTGTGGTTGAGATCTTAAAAAAGTTCCTATGTACTTTGATCCATCTTTAAATAAATACGTACCTTTGCCATTGTTACAATTGCCTGAGATACAACTTGCAAGCAGGTTGTCAGTAGGCAGTATTGCTGTCGCCACGAAGGATATTAGAATGATTATTTTATACATAAGATAAGATAAAAATGTTCTTTTTAAAGGGTAAAGTTACATGTAACGACCAAAATTATCAGTGTATAAACCATTTTTTTAATCAAATTATTACAAAAAATCTTATTTTATGACAAGGTTAACATTATTTATTTTTATTATCTGTGTTGGAATGTTTTCTTGCAAAAATGCAAATACGGAGACGGCAGAAGTAAAAGAAGACGGAATTCACTTCGGTGAAACTATTGACACCACAGGAGCGATTAGCTTTGAGAGTCTTTTATCACAGATGGCTAGTGCAGATTCTATTGAAACTAAAGTCAATGGTACAGTGTCCGCAGTTTGTCAGACAAAAGGATGTTGGATGGATTTAGTTTCGGCACAAGACACTACTAAAACAGAGCTTTTTGTCCAATTTAAAGATTACGGTTTTTTTATGCCTAAGGATCTTGCTGGCAAAAATGTAACGCTTCAAGGTAAAGCCTACAGAGAGGTGACATCGGTGGATGATCTTAAACATTTTGCTGAAGATGAAGGCCTGTCTGCTGAAGAGATTGCAAAAATCACCGAACCAAAAACGGAATTAAAGTTTATGGCATCAGGTGTAGTCGTAAGATAGTTAAGTTATTGTATATCAATGGATTTATATCAATATTCACCTTCGCAAATTATTAATTTTAATAGCTGGGAGTTTGGTATTGATTTATTAAACTTAAGATACAAGATCTATTTTGTAAATAGTTTTGGATCTATAAGTTTCATTTGGTTTGAGCAGAGTAGATGGAAAATTTGGATGATTGGGTGAGTCAGGAAAGTGTTGTGTTTCTAAGCAAAATCCTGAATAATTTTGATAAAGTCCATTTTTTCCATTTACATCATTGAGCCAATTTCCAGTGTATAATTGTATTCCTGGTTCAGTAGTGAATACTTGTAATCTTCTACCAGTAGGTGGGTGCTGTGCAATGGCTATCACTGAATTTATTTGACCATTTATAACATAATTATGGTCATATCCATTTGCTTTATTAAGATTCGGGTCATCATTTTTAATGCGCAAGCCGATCTCTGTCATTTCTGAAAAATCAAGGTTAGATGCTTTAATATTAACGATTTTTCCTGTAGGAATGAGCAAGTCATCCGTTTCGGTAATACTATCAGAGTTAATTTGTAAGTGATGATCTAAAATTGTAGATCCAATGTCACCACTTAGATTGAAATAACAATGATTGGTTAGGTTTATATGCGTCAGATGATCTGAAGAAGCTTCATATTCAATTGTCAATCGCCCTTCATTATCAAATGTGTAAGAAACTTGAATCTTTAAATTTCCAGGGTAACCTTCTTCTAGATCAAGACTTTCGGTAATAAGTTGAATGGTTATGTAATCCGAATTTTCTATGATCCGGTAGTCCCATATTTTTTTATCAAAACCTACATTTCCACCATGCAGATGGTGAGGTGGATTATTTGTTGCTAATTCATACGTTACATCATTGATAGTAAATTTACCATTGGCAATTCTATTAGCATATCTGCCAACTATCGCTCCAAAATATGGATGATTTTTTTGATAATCGGAAATATTTTTGCACCCAAGAAGCACATCTGAAACATTTCCTTTGTTGTCAGGACAAAACCAAGCGTGGACAATACCACCATAATTAGTTACGGAAAGTGAATGTTGAGCGTCATTTTTTATGGTAATTAGCACTACATTGTCAGATAACGCACTGTCTATTTTCTGGATGTCAACGTTCATAAAATATGAATAAAAAGCTTACGTATTAAAATAAAATTATATATATTATGTGCGTAGAAACTCCCAGAAAAGATAATAAATTGTCTAAATGCAGACAAAATTAATCAATTTTTAAATTTTAACACTTTTTTAGTAGATTTATTGTCATAACTTTATTATTTTTGCAGAATATAAAATTTGTTCCGATGAATAGAAGTTTACTTTTAATATTTTTATTTACATTAAGCCTGCAATTAACTGCGCAGTATGTGCAGAGTCCAGTGAATGTAAGTATAGTAAGTTTGCCGACGAAAGAAGAGACTGTTACTGATGTTGTGTATACTCCACCTGCAGATTCTACGACTTTGTATTGGAAATTTGAAAAAGGTGCAAACTTCGAATCAGCATGGGAGTTTTTTGTGTGCGATTTGAATCTATGTTACTCACCAACTACAGAGAGATGCCCGCCGAATAAGCCAAATTATATGCGTATTGGTGGTAGCGTTTTTATGTATCATTTTAAACCACATGGAGAAGTAGGAGTGTCTTCAGTAACTATTAGGTTTTATTCTGACAAAAATTTTACTCAAGAAGTTCACTCTACAACTATCAATATTACAGTATCTGAGACTGTTTCTACCAAGGATTTAAATAATTTTAATAATCTAAAGGTTTACCCGAATCCTGCGACTGATTATTTCCAATTGTCAAATGCAATTGGTGTTAAAAAAATTGTTATTTACAATATGTTTGGCAAAGAAGTGAAATCTTACTTCCATTATCCAAATGCACAACATGAAATATCTGAACTTAAGACAGGTATGTACATCGTGAAGTTAATCAACGACAAAAATAAAGTAGTTAAATCTGTGAAACTCAATAAGAGTTATAGCGGAGTCTAACGTATAATGCTAATAAATAGTAAAAAAAAAGACCTTGTATGTGTAATGCAAGGTCTTTTTTTTGGCGATATACCCAAAACAAGCACTATGTTGATAACAATATAAGACTATAAATACTTATATTGGTATGGATATTCATCTTAATGTTACAATTATATATTTACTTAAGAATCTACATTTCATAGGATATGTCACGATGGTAAGGTATGTAATATACTTTTTAATTGGTAAATGAAGGCTAAATTAGTTTTATTTTAAAATTTAACATTCATTTTATACCTGATTTGTAATATCTTTCATACATTTACGAAATAAAAAATTTATCTGATGAATAGAATATTACTTTTATTAATTTTCGTTGTATCTTGTTTAAGTCTATCAGCGCAATATTTGCAAGGACCTGATAGCATTAATATTGTGACGGTTGAATCAACAATTGAAGTAGTTAGAGATGCAGTTTATAACGCAGGTGTGGACTCATCCACAGTTTATTGGAAGCTAGAGAAAGCACCAAGTTTTCATTCTGAATGGGAGTTTTTTGTTTGTGATCTGAATCTTTGTTATAATTCAAATACTGAAAGGTGCCCACCGAATAAACCAAATTTGATGACTGCTAGCGGTAGCACTTTAATTTTTCATTTCAAACCAAATGGGGTTTATGGTACTTCTATTGTGATTGTAAGATATTACTCGGATAAGAATTTTACCCAAGAAGTGTTTTCTACACAAATAAATATCAATGTGACTGAAGGTGTTTCTTCTACCAAGGATCTAAGTGGGTTGAATAATTTAAAAGTTTACCCAAATCCTGCAACTGATTATTTCCAAATCTCAAATACAGTAGGTGTAAAAAAGATTGTAGTGTACAATATGTTTGGCAAAGAAGTGAAATCTTACTTCCATTATCCAAATGCACAACATGAAATATCTGAACTTAAGACAGGTATGTACATCGTGAAGTTAATCAACGACAAAAACAAAGTAGTCAAATCTGTAAAACTCAATAAGGTTCATAGCGGAGTATAGTATTGATTTTTTCATTAGTAGACATAGCATATAAAAAAAGACCTTGAGTAAATAACGCAAGGTCTTTTTTTATTAAATAACACCATTACTATGCAGGATACTCTACATAATTTCTAGGTGTCTCCCATAACTTTATACAGATATCGTATTTTGTCTCTATTTTGTCCCTCAAGATATTGTATATCACATATGCTATATTCTCAGCAGAAGGGATCATATTGGAAAACTCTACAGTATCAAGATTCAGGTTTTTATGGTCAAAACGATCTTCTATTTCACTTTTAATAATGTCAGCGAGATCTTTCATATCATAAACATAACCGGTTTCTGGATTTACCTCACCAATAAGCTTGACTTCCAATTCATAGTTATGTCCATGATAATTTGTGTTATTACATAAACCAAAAACTTCTTTGTTTTTTTCGACTGACCAATTAGGATTATTCAGTCTGTGTGCAGCATTAAAATGTGCTTTTCTGTAAACGGCTACTCTCATCAAGTGTTTTAATTTAGAGACGGTTAACAACAATGAATAAAGATTTGTTGTGTCTAGTGAATATAAAATAAGCTTTATATGTACATTTGTACCGAGATTAGATCAAGTGTTTACCTTCGGGGATTTTTATAATCATAAGAAAAGAAAATGCAGTTTTCACAGATTCTGGGCAAAAGCGAAGTAAAAAGGCAACTTATACAACAGGTCCAAAAGGACAGGATACCTCATGCACAATTATTTCTTGCTAGAGAAGGTTATGGTGGGCTAGCATTGGCACTTGCTTTTGCTACTTACCTTATGTGTGAACAAAAAACGGAAACTGATAGCTGTGGTCAATGTGGACAATGCCTAAAAACAAACAAATTTATACATCCTGATATTCATTTTTCTTTTCCTGTCGTAAAGCAGGGTGAAAAAAAGAGAGAAATCACAACTAGTGACGATTATTTGCCTGAATGGCGGGAAATATTATCTCAAAATCCTTTTATGGGCTTGAATGAGTGGATGCAACAAATGGATTCTGATAGCCAACCAAATATCAATGTCAAAGAATGTAATGATATCATCCATAAGTTAAATATGATGTCATATGAGTCTGATTATAAGGTGCTTATCATGTGGTTGCCTGAATATCTAGACAAAGAAGGAAATAGATTGCTCAAACTTATAGAAGAACCAACAGACAATACATTCATAATCTTGGTCGCTGAAAATCAAAATCTCGTCCTTAAAACCATTTTAAGTAGATGCCAGCTGATCAAAGTTCCAAAATTTGAAAACAAGGAAGTCAGTCAGTACATCATAGAAAAACTAGAACTACCTATCAGTAAAGCTGAACAAATAGCTAATCTCGCAGATGGTAATATCAATCTGGCCATGAGTATAGCTACCGATGAAGCGCCTGATTTTTCAGATTTACTGATATCATGGTTGAGAATAGCTTACAAATCAGATCCTCTAGAAATTAATAAATGGATTAGTACTGTAGATGGTATGACAAAAAATGATCAAAAGAATTTTCTAGAGTATGGTCTTCATTTTTTTAATCAGTTTGTTTTTTGGATGTATACAAAAAGTGAAGAGGTCAACCTTACAGATAAAGAAAAAGAAATCGCTGGCAATATGACTAAAATAATAAACGTCACTAAGGCTGAAGCGATATCAGCTATACTCGATGAAGCGATAGTAAATCTACACAGAAATGCAAATCTCAAAATTTTATTGTTTGCTGATACTTTGACGATCGGTGATATCGTGAGAGGAAAGTAGCGAATGAGAATTTCTTAATATTTGTGAAATTTTAAGCTTCATCAGTGTGGAATAATTTTTATTTATACATTCTAAAAAAATAAAACTGTAAAGTTTAACTACATTTGCGTATACAAGAGTTTATGGCTTCTGTATATTATTTGTGTTTTGACTGTCCTTTTAATGGATCAATTTAATATATTCTAAATTGTAAATTTTATAATAACCAACATCTAATAATGAACTCAATCTCAAGAATATCATTGATTCTATGTTTTGTAAGCATGACCTTCATTGCTTTTAAATTTTACCCGAGGTGGGAGAAAACAGGTGGAGAGTCTACTTTGTCATGGGATGCGGCTGGTTATTATATGTATCTTCCTGCTGTTTTTATCTACAAAGACCTAAAGAAGTGTGGATTTAAGGATTCTTTGCTTCAGAAATATCAATTTGCTTCCGAGTTTCAGCAAGCTTATATTCATGAAAAATCTGGTAATTATGTCATGAAATATGCATCAGGCTTGGCTGTAGTAAGTCTTCCTTTTTTTGCTGTAGGTCATCTTTGGGCTTCTAATTCTGTGATTTATCCAGCTGATGGATTTTCATACCCTTATCAATTTTCGATCGGTTTTGGATTGTTTTTGGTTGCGCTGCTAGGCATGTTTTTTTTAAGGAAGATTTTGCTGCGATATTATGAGGACAAAACAGTTGCAATTATTTTGATAGTGTATGCTATCGGTACTAACTACATCAATTATGCAGCCGTCGATCAAGCTATGGCACACAGTACTTTATTTACGGTATATGCCATTTTGATTTGGTATTCTATTCGATTTTATGAAACATTCGCCATCAAGTATGCGGTTTGTATAGGATTATTGGTCGGGTTGGCAACATTGATAAGGCCTACAGAATTGATGTCTTTATTGTTGCCTTTATTATGGGGTATGAGTTCGATTGCCGATATAAAAGCAAGGTTAAATACCATAGTATCTCATTTTAATAAATATGCACTTGCAATCATTTGTTTTTTGGCTGTGGCCATGATCCAACCTATTTATTGGAAATATGTCACAGGAGAGTGGTTGGTTTATAGTTATGGCGAACAAGGTTTCAGTTGGCTTCGTCCACATATATATGATTACACATTTTCTTACAAAAGTGGTTGGTTGCGATTTGCACCTATGATGATTCTTCCGTTTGTAGGGCTTTGGATTTTTTATAAAAGGAGAGTCAATACGATTCCGGTAATATTTTTCTTTTTATTGAGTTATTATGTTGTTACAGCTTGGGATGTTTGGGATTATGGAGGTCGGGCTATGGTACAGTATTATCCGATACTTGCGTTTCCGTTTGCAGCATTGGTAGAAGAAGCCAATCGTAAAAAGCTGTATCAATATGTATTATTTCCGGGAATGTTGTTGTTAGCATATATCAATGTATGGTGGGTTTATCATGCGCATGGCGGTCAAGTTCAAGCTTTAAATCTTTCGAGAGCTTATTATTGGGCGAAGGTAGGAAGGTGGACGGCTGATGATAATGACAAAAAGTTATTAGAGAATAAACATGTCTATCGTGGTCTTGTACAAGATTCTACCGTTTTATATTTCAATGATTTCGAAAGAGATACCACCGTCTCATGGATAGAGAAAGATGGGAATAAGATGATTAGAATGAATAAAGATACTGAATATTCGCCTACTTTTACTATACTTTCAGAGGGTCAGTTTAAAAAATGGATGAGGGTAAAAGCGACTTTTCATTGTACAGATAAAGAGTGGGAAACATGGAAGCAAACTCAGTTTATTTGTAGATTTTATAATGGAGATACAGAGATTCAGGGGAATATGATCAGGATTCATCCATTTATAAATAGTGGTGAAACCAAAGACATTTATATGGATGCAAAGGTGCCAAAACAATTTACCCGAGTAGATATTTTGTTTTGGCACGCAGGTGGAGATAAAGAATTGTGGATAGATAATCTACAAGTAATTACCTTTGATAAGTAGAAAAATAATACTTTTAGTGGATATTTTATCTTAAAGTATAGCTTTCACATATTATATCACAACTAGTTTGGCCAATAAAGTAAATCCAGTTTGTTCGTTAAAGTATCCTACAAAATATTGTCCCATATTTAAATTTAAGGGTACATCTATTATTTGATTGCCACTGTAAATAGTACGTCCAGAGAAATCTATAATGTTAACTTTGGCATTCTCAGGCAAGGTAAAATCTGGAAAACGTACATCATCGCCACTCGTAATAGTGATTTGTTTTACACTGTTAGAAACTATGTCCGTCTGTCTCCATTTGATAATATCAGAAATATCAATTTTACCATCCAAATCTACTTGCACGATTCGTAAATATTGAATATATTTATCTTTGATAATAGTAGCATACTTGGTGTCAGTTCTGCTGTTAGAAAATTTGCTGTCTACACTGCTTACTACGTTCCACCTAATACCATCTACTGATCCTTCGATGACAAAATGACTATTATTAATTTCTGAATTGGTGATCCAAATTAGTTCATTTTTGTCTTGGTAAATTTGAGTGTAGACTACAGGTAAAGGGACAGGTTCACAAGAGCCGCCATTCGGTGGATAAAAGTTGATAAAGGCACTACCTAGACTCTCACATGATTGACCAATATAAAATCCCAATGAATATGGCTGTGCAAAAGGAACAGCGGCATTCTGTGAAAACCCAACATAAATACCACCAGAGCTACCTGTAGGTGTTGTGTTCCATGACCAGCTATTATTGACACATGTACTCTGTGTAGCAGTGATAGTGCCTTGTGCCGCTACTAAACATCCAGGTCCAGATGGATTTTTGGTTAGGGTGGTAACTGTCACATTGCCACAATTACAATCATATTGAGCGGAAATACTTAATGAAATGGTGCTAATTACTAATAGCATAAAATACTTTGCGGGAAAATTCATTCTCTTTTTAAATTTAGGTTGTCAAAATAAAATAGTAAGTCCACAACTACTATAAAAGTGCCATGAGCTGTTGATTTTGATTTTTTAGATGCATTGGAGATATGGTAACTTTTGTTTTTAATTTTAGTTTTAACATTCGCAAATATTTAACTTATTGTGGCTTTTTTGTTTAGAACTTTTACAATCAGTTTACATTTCGGTGTACATTTGAGAAATTTTTAAGACCATAATTTAAATAGTTATATAACCATAACACAGTGATGCAGATTATCAAGAGTAGAATATATTCCAATATAGGACAAATTTCCATCTGGCTTGGAAGTGTGAGTATTGTATCTCACATACTGATGACATTGTATAGTGGTAAACTGTTGTTTCTTCATCACTTTCAGATTCTGTATGTCCAAGATTTAATTAGCAATGGTTTTTCTTACGGATGGCATAGTACTATTTCAAAATTTCCATTTAGTCCAGTTTCATGTTTATTTTTTATTATGCTCATTGTGGGCGGAATATTGTATAAGAAGACAGGCAAAAAAGATAGTAGATTACTTAGGTTTGGGTTTTCAACAATTTTTCTTTACCATTTATTTACTTTGCTATCGTTGCCATTTTTATATTTTCTAGATAAACAAAACCATAATGTAGTTCCAATTTTATTTAAATTAGCACCATCAACTACTATTGATTTTGTAATTGTATTTATGTTTACCATTATAGTTGTGGTATTTTCATTTTGGGTAACAAAATGGTTGAGTGCTGATCAAAAAATAAGAATGGACGAAACTGTTAAAAAAAGTGACACCATAGTTTGTAATGGAGTAAAGGCAAATTTGAGTATAAGGTTTGTACATTTTTTATTTGACAAAGTAATGGCTATATATTTTGTAACTCCATTTGTGATTTCAGTCTTTATTTGGATAATAACAATCATTAGTCCAAAATTGATGAGTTTATTTGGAAATCAAAAATGGATGGTTGTATTTATACTAGCCTTAAGCTTATTTTTATATTATCTTGTAACCGAAGGTGTTTTCAGAGTGACACCCATCAAATGTCTTACGGGTACGAGAGTTGTGGATATGTATAAGTATGAGAATGCAACTTTTGGGCATGTGTTAGGACGGTCACTTTGTAGGTTTATTCCATTTGATTCACTTTCTTTTTTTTGGAAAGGAGATTGGCATGATAATTTTTCAGAGACTTTAGTGGTAGAAGAAGATAATTATGGTCAGCATCGTAGATATCATATTTGGTGGATTGTAGCGTTTATTTCGATTTATCTAGTTCCTTATTTATACATGAGTTTTCAAGCAGAAAGAATGCAAATGGAATATGATAGGATTTCAACTCAACACAGAGAATTAAAAAATAAGTCAAGTATTTATCATCTTGAAAATGGCGATTATCTGGAGGGTAGCAGAGATTTGAATGATTATAATACTCCACATTATTTGTTGAAAGTAATAGCCCACGATACAAAGAAAGTTGTTGTAGAAAGGTATTTATTAAGCAGTGCGCAAAGTTATGTTGATAGAAAGTATATCTTAGAATTTAATATTAAGGAGTTGGAATTGATAGATACTTTGGCAATATTTAAAGATAGTTTATTAGTTTCATTAGGTAATAATTATAGAGCAATAATTATAAATGACACTGTAAAATTGAAATTGGAAAAAGTTTTTTCATTAAACCATCCAGAGATTCATTCAGATGGGGTAGGGTCGTCCTTCAGTAATATAGATGGTACCAACGAGACAGAAATCCATATGGACTTTAGTTATGATCTAATGCCTATAAATATCATTAACATTGAAAATTTAGAGGGAAGTTTAAATTGGGATGTGAACCTTCCTCTATCCACAGACTATGACCAAGAACAAAAAAGTGGCTCATTTAGTCTCAAGTTTACCGCTCGAGGACGGAATTATACATATAAATCTAGACTTACACTGCAGTATGGTGATAAGTTACGTAAATATATATTAGAAGGGAATAGCTATAATAGATCTATTTATTTGGAATATTAGCCTTTATGAAAAAAGAAATATTTTAGCTTCTTCATGCCTTATTCACCATTTCAATAAATTCTTTATCCCAATACTTCTTTGGAGTATGTTTTTTATACAGTTTTAGGTATTCTTTTGCTTTAGGATAATCTTGATGGAGGTAATAAATGATGCTCAAATTATGAAACGCATTCCCTCTTTTTTTGTCTTTTTTGATACAGGACTCAAAAGCTTTTATGCTAGATGGGCGAAATTGAGATTCACCATACATTTCTGATTTTATATAATATGCCATGCCAAGATCATAAAAATAATCAGATAGACCAAAACTTATTTTGGTTGTGTCTAGTTCAAGCAAGTTTTTTAATGTCGTATTGACAGACTCAAGATCATTTTTCGAACAAGTAAATTTCTTTTGACTTTCTTTTATATCTAAATAGTTTATTCCATCTTGTGTTTTAATAATCTGAAACGATAAAATCAAAAAGACTATCAAAAAACATTTTATTACCAAATAATTTCTATTGTTCTTTATCATAAGAATCATTTTATTTACCCCTGCACATAAAGCACATATTTTTCTTCGAAGTATGGATCGTTAAAGTACCTTAAAATATGTTCCTTTTCTTTGTATTCAAATTTTGGTATCAATTTTAGTTCTTCTGTAAGGTCTCCTTTTAAGGCTATCAATCCATTCGGATAGAGATTTAAGTGGTTGTCTTTGATGACTTTACGACTCCATGGGAGCAACTTATCTATTTTTGCAACGGCTCTTGTGACAACAAAATCGAATTTGGTTTTTAATTCTTCTACACGTCCCGTTTTGGCGGTGACGTTTTGTAATTCTAATGCTTCGGCTACGGCATTAACTACCGTTATTTTTTTATTTATGCTATCGACTAAAGTAAATTGACACTCTGGGAACAAGATCGCTAGTGGAATGCCCGGGAATCCACCACCTGTTCCGAGATCAATGATTTTTGTACCGGGTTTGAATTGGATGAATTTAGCAATGGCCAATGAATGAAGTACATGATGGAGGTAGAGGTTATCAATATCTTTCCGAGAAATGACGTTGATTTTGCTATTCCATTCTTCATAAAGTGGTCCAAGCGCTTCGAACTGTTTGATCTGAATGTCTGTCAGCTCAGGAAAATATTTTAAAATGCGTTCCAAATGTCTTTCGATTTAATGGCTCAAAGGTAATGAATTTTAGAGTATGTATAAATTTTTATTGCCTTATAATCAATATCTTATGAACCTGACTTCAAAATAATCTCATCGTTTAGTTCACCTGCCAGTCTGAAATTGATGGTAGGCAGGCGCGCTACACTCTTTAATTATTTTATCGTCAGAACCATAACCTATTGATTAGCAACTAAAAAAAATTTTAAACATACTCTTAACAAAAAGTGACATGTGATCTGATCAAGCTCAAAAAGGAGTTAACAAAAAAATATTTTATGTATTCAAAATCCCATTATCTTTGGGTCATGGATAAAAAGATCATATTTAGTTTGCTTTTTTTGGTGCATTTTGTGGTGGCTCATTCACAATCTAAGCCTTCAGATGTTACCATTTCAGTATTGACCTGCGCTCCAGGCAAAGAAATTTATTCTATTTATGGTCATAATGCCATAAGGATTCAGGATAGAGCTGCACAATCGGATATGGTCTATAATTATGGTACCTTTGATTTTGATACACCTGGTTTTACCGTTAAATTTATGCGTGGTAAACTTCCATATTTGCTCGCAATGGGTGATTTTGTCAGATTCATGAGAGAGTATCAATATTTTGAAAGAGCAGTGACAGAGCAAGTATTGGATCTTGATTCCATACAAAAACAAAAGATCATGGATGCACTTGCTGTCAATATGCAACCAGAAAATCGAGCATACAAATATGACTTTTTTATGGATAATTGTGCTACACGACTGAGAGATATCTTACAAAATAACGTAGCACGTATCACATGGGATCAATCAAGCGCATCTAATAAAACATTCAGACAAATCATAAAAGAATACCAAAAACCAATGCCATGGACCAACTTTGGGATTGACCTAATCATTGGTGCAAAAGCAGATCGGAAAACTACCTTGATGGAAGAGACCTTCATTCCTGACTATCTTGCCATGGCGCTAGATAAAGTGACCGTCAACGATGGGACAAATAAAAAGATCGTACTAGAAAATAGGACATTAATTACATTTCCTGAAAGTGCGGGACCTAACAAGTTCGTAGCATTTTTATTGTCGCCCATATTCTTTTTTATCATTCTTCTGATCGTTGAAGTCAATATTCTGATGAGGTCACTTAAAAATCAACAAAACAAATGGATCATAAGATATGATCTGTTGTGGTTTTGGGTGGTTACTATTTGTAGTCTATTGATGGTATTTATGTGGGTCGGTACAGACCATATTCCTACCAAAGATAATTGGAATTTATTGTGGGCTTCGCCATTGATTCCCGTTTGGTGGTGGATGCAGAAAAAAGGAAGTCCAAATGTCAAATATTTTTCTTACTTCTTATTATTAGGTATAGTAGTTAGTATTGTAAATGCCATACCTGGAGTTCAGTTTTTGCCACAGTATTTTCACCCTGCTGTTATATTACTAGGTTTGATATTGGTCGTCAAAGGATGGAGACTTCACCATTCCAAAATGAATCTGACTACAGCTTGATTTGTCAATAATTTAACCTTTAGTCCACTTCGAAAACACTCGAAATTTGATAATCAATCGTTTTTTACCCTGCACCCTAAAGGGAAATACCCCTGCCCCTAAAGGGGTATAACTTTGATTATCAAT
>DLGT01000020.1:1182-23942 GCA_002482845.1 Saprospiraceae bacterium UBA7687 | reverse complement strand
CCTACGGATATTTATTTCATTAAACCAATCGATTCCCTTCAGGGTCAGGGTAAAATCGATTGGTTTATCATAGAATAATCTTGACCTTTCGTCGGATGGCTCTAAGACATCCTACGGATATCTAATTAGTTAAATCAATCGATTCTCTTCAATCTTTACTTTTCGTCGGATGGCTCTAATACGCACCCTTCGTCGGATGGCTCCAATACGCACCCTTCGTCGGATGGCTCCAAGACATCCTACGGATATTTATTTCATTAAACCAATCGATTCCCTTCAGGGTCAGGGTAAAATCGATTGATGTATCATAGAGTAACCTTCACCCTTCGTCGGATGGCTCCAAGACATCCTACGGATATTTATTTAGTTAAATCAATCGATTCTCTTCATTCTTTACTCTTCGTCGGATGGCTCCAAGACATCCTACGGATATTGGTCTAGCTATATTTTTAAAATGTTATTTGTTTGGGACATCGACGTTCAAAAAATAAGCGATAGAGAATAAGAACGAAGTGTAGTGCAAAGCACCAAAGGCCGCAAGCCTTTGACGAAGTGAACCCGCCATGGCGGGGTGGGCGGGAAAGTGCGTCTATCGCCTTAAGTGGTATAATAAAAATAAAAGAATAAAATTTTTAGCGATAGAAAAAGCATTTTGACTCGAGAATGAACGGTGCTTCGCAATCGCCTTTTTTTGAACTGGTCTTTTTTGGTTACTTTTTTTCTGAATTAGCATTACAAAGTAATAAGGGTAAGCAAAATGAAAAAAAGTAAATGCCGCCTGCATAAGGCAAAAGACTAGATAAAGTGCTAATGATTTTAGCTCTCCACCTTTGCCTTGAATTGGTACGAATAAATTTAAATTATACATTCAGTTTGGACTTAAAATATCCTAACGATAATATAATTCATTCAATGAAAGATGTAAGCGATAGAGATTTGATAGGGTAGAGCAGTTTTAGAAAAAATATAAAAAAATCAATCTCCAAACATATAGATATTTTTTATTGTTAAAGTACATCATAGTTTAAAACAAAAAGAAATAATTCAAAATACTTAAAAAATGAAGTTCAAAAATGGTAATTGGTGGATAGGAATGTTTGTATGTTTTGTAATATTATCATCTACAACTTCGTGTTTAAAATCAGACGATACGACAGATGGTACCGTAAAATGTACCTTTGATTTAGGCAAACAAAACCTTGTAGAAACGAGTAAAGAATTTTTACCTTACAAAAATGTACAGAATCTAATATTCAGAGATTCCTTAGGTGTGAAAAAAGTGTTTGAAGTCACATTTAGAGATAGCCACAGTTCATTGAATAACATATTTTATATCAAAGAAGTAAACAAAGTTGTAGACAGCATCGTAAACTGTATGCAAAGCCAAAGTTGGGAATACACCCTAAAAGAGATAGGGGGCTCCCTTTTACTAAATGCAAAGATTTATAACGATTTTGACCTTTCCGTTGGAGAGAAAAAAGTTTTAGACAAAGTGGAAATCCAAGTTTCAGAAAACATCACAAACATAGCAGGTTTTTCAGCATTCAAAATGACGGTGGACAATCGTTCTTCCACAGCAATGACATCAGAAGTATTGACCAAATATGATAGCTTTGAAGTGTATGACACCACTTACACCAATGTTTTTTCTTCCTTTACAACATCGAATCCCCGTCACAAAGCTTACTACAACAAAACGGAAGGAATCGTTGCCTTCACAGAATCAAATGGACGACTTTGGAGATATGGTGGTAAAAATTAGACAAAGGTTACCTATGTATTTTAAGGCAATTAATATTGCTCAATCCAAAAACGCAATAACGAATTTTGCTACTTTGTGGTATTTGAAGTTTCAGCCATTTAAAAGCCTGAAAAGGCTTTAATTTCCTGACTTGTACCTTTTGGTGGAAAGAATTTACCCACTAATTTGCTCATTTTAGGCGTTTACAATGACGGACTTGTAGGTTATGTGGATTAGACTTTGGCCATCTATTATATTTTTATGTTCAACTTTGAACTTTCTTAACAATAACCAGCCTTTAATTCGATGTGTTACGAGATGACTTAGACTATAAAACGTACCAGTATGTGTAGGTTTATTGGTTTGTTCCTTCAGATCGAATATTGGTATGGTTTTGCAGGTTACTTTTTGGATCCCTAAACGTCTTATCCAACTCAGATTCAATATGAGCAGATCCGATGTGCTGCAAAATAATTCGTTTGTTCTTTTGAAACCGTAATATTTAAGTCAACTCGGCTTTTGATGCGGTCTGTATTACCCTGATTTTCATAACAAAACACCCTTTTAGTGCGGTAATTTTAGATAAAAAAATCATTACAATGCTGATATTCAACTATTTAAAAACGCACTAAATTTACTGGGGACAAGTCAGGAGCTTACTACAATAAAACGGAAGGAATCGTTGCCTTTACAGAGTCTAATGGACGACTTTGGAGATATGATGGTAAGAATTAGACAAAAGTTAGCTATGTCTTTTAAGTCAATTAATATTGCTCATTCCAAAAGCTCCGTACCGAATGTTGCTCCTTTGAGGGATTTGAAGTTTCAGCCATTTAAAAGCCTGAAAAGGCTTTAATTTGAATAACCATAGGTGCAACCTATGGTAAAAAAGACAAAAAAAAACAAGCCTGAAAGGCTTGAATGAATTAGATCGTATACCTTGTATTCAATGTAACAAACTAGAATTATTAAGCCAATTTGATCTTATTTCAAAATAACCTAAAGCTATCTCTTACAAATTTTTGTAACTGTTCAGTCTGAAAGGCAAACCATTGTTCTCTATATTTTCCTAAATTATGGATGATGTGTTTAAAACCTTGGAATGGTTTATGTCTATTTAAGGCGGATATGAGTTGGTCTTGCAACAACTGGTTATCATCTACTTGTTCTGCAAAGTCTGCCATAATTTGGAATTGGTCACTCGATGAAGGTGGTGCTATTTCTAAAAAATTTTCGTAGTCGTTTTCTATTTTTTGCATATCTTCTTCAAACAGCTCCATATCTATTTCATATTGATGTTCTTGTTTTGGAACAAAAACAAGAACACCTGTCACTTTATTCCAAAAACAGGTCATGCCCATATCAAATGATTCTGCTATTTCTTGGATTTGTTCGTCAGACAATTGTTTCATAACGCTCTATTTTGATTTGCAAAATTATGGAAAAAATTTATTATAAACACAATCTAAATTCTTATATTCCATTCCCATGCTGCTCGATCTTATGCATCATCAGGCGAGCGATGTTTTCTGCCCTAAACTTTGCCTCATCAGCTTTTTCTCCTTCAAATAATTCATCCGTCGTAGTCTTGAATAGTCGCATCCACTCATCAAATGCTGCTTCCGTCATGGGCGTACGTTTACTCAGGTCTATATGCACGGGCATCGGATTGCCATCGTAACTTCGCTCATCAAGTAGCACACTTGCCCAAAACGAATACATCACAGGCATATGACTCACCCAATCTACTTTGGCTACATCACTAAAGATATGCCCTATAACTGCATTGGTTTTTACTTTTTCGTAAAATGTATTTATGAGCAATTCTATATCTTTTCTTTGGCTTATATCGGGTTTCATCTCTAGGATATCTTTGTAATACAACCAATATAAAATCTATTCGTTCAATACGTCTTGGAAAATGGAACCATTGCCTTGCCTAAACGTGATTTCGCTTTGTACTTAGGGCCTTAATGGCTAAATTTGTTTCTACATAAATACTCCAATATTTTATGGTAAAAACCAGCTTTATCAAAATATAATATGTTAAGTTTTTATACCCAAGGCAGCGAATACCCATCTTAAGGACTCTTACTATCGAGAACGCATTTTAAAACAACTAATTCCCACAAAAAATGAAAACAGTTCAACACTTATTTTTAGCAACATTTTTTACCTTTTTGAATGTTTCACTTCTTTTTGGTAGCGATGGAAATCCATCAAAAATAACATCTGAACCAAAGGAAGAAGTAGTTTGTAGTATTTCAGACTTTGTGGTAACAGGTTCTGCCTGTACTGGTGAACTAATTGATTTAAGCTTTTCTTTTAATGGGGTAGATTTTGGACTAAATGGGTACACATTTGGAGTGGTAGGGGATTGGTCAAATGAATATACGCTTGGTGATGAACAGGTCATTACTTTAATTGCCTTGTGTAATGAAAATTATGAGTTTTTTATTTATGATAATGACAATCCCAACTGTATGGCTACCTTTAACTATGGTTCTGTTTGTTGTGAATGTGAAATAAATATCGAAGTACTTCAAGGTTCATGTAACGATGGTAGTTTAACCACAACGTTTTACATCGATGAAAGTGCGGGATCATGTACAAATTATAATCCTAGCCTTCAAGTAAATGGTACAACCGTTCCTTTTGATTATAATAGGAATACAGGTTTGTACGAAACGGAAGATATTATTTCTGGCGAAGAGTTTATCACATATGTAATTTGTACTGAGGTACCTGATTTGAATGAATGTTTTGAGTACGTTTTGCCAAATCCATGTTTTACGTCTATTGGTGATTTTACCGCTGTTATAAATACTGCATCATGTGTAGATGGTACCATGGCAATCCCTTTTAGTTTTACAGGTGAAAATTTTGGTTTACAAGGATTTACCATAAACACAAGCATAGGCATTAGTCAATCCTACATGCCTGGTGATGTGTTTGAATTAATACTTCCTGCCGCATGCAGTGAATCTGTGTTGTTGACAATAGTTGATGATGCCAATCCAAATAATTTTTCAGAATATCAGTTAGGCATTGTTTGTTGTCCATGCGGTCCCATTTATGCAGCAAGTACAACTCAATGTCTTAATGAATCATTTATTGTGAATATTGATTTTGGAAATGACGAACAATCTTGTGGCGCAGGCGAATGGACGCTTGCTATAGGAGACCAAGAAGTAGCACTCTACGAAACGAATACAGGATATGCTTCATCAGCTTTATCAAGTAACGATACGTTAATATTATTGACCTTGTGTAGTGTCGTTCCTGGTGGTCAAGAATGTTACCAAGACACACTAGTAAATCCATGTTTCCAAACCACGTCAACAGATACTTGTCAGCTTACAAGTTTTGTTGTCACATCAGACATCAATTCTTGCAGAGGTGAGATCATAGACTTGAACTTTAGTTTCCAAGGTACTTCATTTGGCACCAATGGATACACCGTCAATTCGAATACAGGATTTAGCCAATCTTTTAGCCTGACAGATACAACTTTGCTAACTTTACTTGCAGATTGTGACGAAACGCTTATTTTTACCATTAGAGATAACAATGATTCACTATGTACAGCAGTCGATACAATTGCTTCATTGTGTTGTCCGTGTGAACCATCTTTTTCAGTAAGTGCTAGTTCTTGTGTGGGAGATAGTTTTAACCTAAATTTCGTATTGGATAGTATCAATGGATCATGTATCAATTATGATTGGTCCCTTACGGTCAATGGTGATACTATCGACTTAAATCAAACCAATACAGGATTCATTGCCACGGGTATTCAGAGTTCAGACTCATTGATCATTTATGAGTTGTGTACCTTAGTACCAGGTTTACCAGAATGTTTCATTGATACACTTGTAAATCCATGTTTCCAGTCCACAAACACAGATTCTTGTCAGCTTACCAGTTTTGTTGTCACTTCAGACATCAATTCTTGTAGAGGGGAGATCATAGATTTGAACTTTAGTTTCCAAGGTACTTCATTCGGTACCAATGGTTATACGGTTAGTTCCAATACTGGATTTAGCCAATCATTTAGCCTGACGGATACTACTTTATTTACATTGCTTGCAGACTGTGACGAAGCACTTATCTTCACCATTAGAGATAACAATGATTCACTATGTACAGCAGTTGATACAGTAGCAGCTTTGTGTTGTCCGTGTGAGCCATCTTTTTCAGTAAACGCTAGTTCTTGCGTAGGAAATAGTTTTAACCTTAATTTCGTTTTAGACAGTATCAGTGGATCATGTATCAATTATGATTGGTCCCTTACGGTCAATGGTGATACAATCGACTTAAATCAAACAAATACAGGATTTATTGCCACAGGTATTCAGAGTTCAGACTCATTGATCATTTATGAGTTGTGTACCTTAGTGCCAGGTTTACCAGAATGCTTCGTTGATACACTAATAAATCCATGTTTCCAGTCCACAAACACAGATACGTGTCAGCTTACAAGTTTTGTTGTCACATCAGATATCAATTCTTGCAGAGGTGAGATCATAGATTTGAACTTTAGTTTCCAAGGTACTTCATTCGGTACCAATGGTTATACGGTTAGTTCCAATACAGGATTTAGTCAATCTTTTAGCCTGGCTGATACTACTTTGTTTTCATTGCTTGCAGATTGTGACGAAGCACTTATATTCACCATCACAGATACTAATGATGGACTGTGTACAGCAGTAGATACAGTAGCAGCTTTGTGTTGCCCATGCGAACCATCATTTTCAGTTAATGCTAGTTCTTGTGTAGGAGATAGTTTTAACCTAAATATCGTTTTGGATAGCATCAATGGATCATGTATCAATTATGATTGGTCCCTTACGGTCAATGGTGATACAATCGACTTAAATCAAACCAATACAGGATTTATTGCCACAGGTATTCAGAGTTCAGACTCATTAATCATTTATGAGTTGTGTACCTTAGTGCCTGGTTTACCAGAGTGTTTCACTTTGACAGCATTGAATCCATGTTTTGAAACCATAGTTTCTGTCAAAGAAACACAAATATCAGACTTGGTACGAGTCAATATGATCCATGGTCAACAAATCACTTTGGATAGTAAACACGATCAGCCATTGAATGTATTTGTATACAATGTCAATGGACAACAAATGCCGTTTATACCTATTTTAGGTCCATTACAATCTGTAACTTATGATTTTACCACTTGGCCAGCAGGATTGTATATTTTGAAAGTATCATCTAGTAAATTTACATCTTCGATGAAGCTTATGAATGTAAGATAAATATTGGAGTTGCTAGTGGAGTTGTTAATGGAGTTGTAAACTTGTTTGCAACATGACTGAGTTAATGGAGTTGTAAACTTGTTTGCAACATGACTTGGTAATTAGTTTTACAAACTTGTTTGCCTAGTTTCTAAAAACCCAAGCACAGCGTTAAAAAGAAAGACTCTATTAGTAGCTAATACTAATAGTATAAAAGATATTTTTGTGAATTTCATCACACTCTTCTAAACATTCTCTTAATCACACTGTTCCCCTTCTTTTTTTATGGAAGCAAAAGACATAGATAGAATCATAGAAATGGCGTGGGAAGATCGCACACCATTCGAAGCCATCGAAATACAATTTGGTATCTCGGAGTCGCAAGTCATCGCCATCATGCGCAAAGAATTGAAAAGATCGAGCTTCAATCTTTGGCGAGCACGTGTACACAGCGGCGTAAGCCAAAAACACAGTAAAAAACGAAATCCAGAAATATCTCGTTTTAAATGTGCTTTGCAACGTACCATATCCATGAATAAGATCAGCAAACGATAGTGGATAATGTCACTATTCCAAATGTTCTGAATGTTAAAGAAGCCATTTCCATCGTTTGGTTTAAAAGAGATCTTCGATTGTATGACCATGAACCACTATTCCTAGCGCAGCAATCACAACTTCCCGTTTTATTGCTTTATTGTTTTGAGCCATCCGTTATGCAGTATGATGACAGCGATGTACGTCATTGGAGATTTGTCTATGAGTCAATTGTTGATCTGAACCAAAGATTGTCATCCTTCGGCACACAAATCCAAGTTTGTCACCAAGAAGTGATAGATGTGATTGATTTGCTGAAGAATCATTATGACATCAAACATATCTACTCCCATCAAGAGACAGGAAACAAAGTCACCTACGATAGAGATTTGGCAGTGCAGAAATTCTGTCTTAACCACAACATTATTTGGAAAGAATCGCTTACGAATGGTGTAGTCCGTAAGTTGAAATCCAGAAAAAATTGGGAGTTACGATGGAAAGAAACCATGTCAAAACCAATCATAAAAGCTGATCTAGCAAACTTCAACTTTTTAATACTACATCCAACTGTCAAAGAAGTCATCGTAGGTCCTGAAGTACCGTCCGAACTGACAATTCGTAATGAAAATTTCCAACAAGGTGGAGAGACCATCGCATGGAAATATCTGCGTAATTTCCTGCAAGACAGATATCCTACCTATTCCAAACATATCTCCAAACCTGAACTAAGTCGCCGAAGTTGTAGCAGGCTTTCGCCATATCTCACTTATGGCAATATCAGTATGCATGCAGTCTATCATTCTACCATGGAGCGATACCCGACAGCAACAAACAAGCGGGTGTTGTCCAATTTTATTTCCAGGCTACATTGGCATTGTCACTTTATACAAAAGTTTGAAGATGAATGTACTATGGAATTTGTTCCAGTTAATAAAGCCTACGATGCCATGATCAAACCGCGTTATGAAGCACACATCATCGCATGGCAATCAGGTCAGACAGGCGTACCTCTCATCGATGCGTGTATGCGATGTCTTGTCGCAACAGGTTATATCAATTTCAGAATGCGTGCCATGGTAGTTTCTTTTTTTGTCTTTAATTTATGGCAAGATTGGCGAGATCTACACTTCTTGGCCAAACAGTTTTTAGACTATGAGCCAGGCATTCACTATTCCCAAACACACATGCAGTCAGGCATCACAGGTGTCAATACCATCAGAATATATAATCCAATAAAAAACTCCATAGATCATGACGAAAATGGTGTTTTTATCCGCAAATGGGTTCCAGAATTGGCACAAATTCCCCTATCCTTCATCCACGAACCATGGAAACTAAGCGCCATGGAGCAACAGCTTTATGGGTTTGAGTTGGGTCGAGATTATCCAGCACCCATAGTAGATGTAGAAGCAAGTCGTCAGAAAGCAGCAGATATCGTATGGAGCTTCCGCAAATCTGATGACGTCAAACAAGAAGGCAAGCGCATCCTTGCCAAACACACAAATGCCAAAGGTAAGTTTACGGTACATAAAAAGCAATAAGGAGAATTGGTGAATTATCTGTTTATATGAGTTACAGAATAAATTAGCACATTCGATAAGAATATCATACATTTGTATTAATAAAATAATCATAATGAATTCAAAGACTTTTTCGTCCCTATATTTTTTAGTTCAGAAAAACCGAAAGGCTAGATTCTTTGAGCGTTTGATAACGAGTAACAAGCTTTATAAAGCGTATCTAAAGTAATTTCAACTTTTAACTTGAATAGTTTAAACAGAAACTGAAAAATGAGAAATACAAATTACAATAAATGAAATTATTAATTTATTAAAATGAAATTGTTAGTATATATATTAGTATTTTTAAGTTGCAGCACAATGGTGTGGAGTCAGTCTAACAGAGCTAAAATAAATGAATATGTGAATAAGGAAATAGTTTTAATTGATGATTGGGCAGGTCAAAGTATAACTATTAAAAAAGCAAATAAAGATTATTATATACTTAGAAAATATTTTGGATCTGGAGAGCCCGTTATCGACAGTGTCAAATATAAAGGCATATTAATTAGTGACTATCAAATAAGATTTTCAGAAATTATGCTTGATAAAAATACTTGTCGCTTAAATAATTTAACAGAAAACTTTAAATTAAGTGTTGGAGAACATGGACTTGAATTGTATTTGAATGGTTTGAAAGTAAATATTGATCAAAAAATTACAAGTTATAAAAACAATAATAGATAAAATCTAATCCATATTTGCGAGAAGGAAAGAAGGAACTTATGCTTTGTGCAAGTATTAAAAGGAAATTTGCTGAATAATTAAATTTGAAATTGAATTTTTAAAAACACAGCAAGTTGCAATGGCTTTGTGATGGTTTTGGCGATAGTCAAAATCATCACAAAGCCTAGCAGTAAAAGCTCGTAAAGAGAAAAAAGCTTAGCTTTTGCAATACCAACAAATGAATAGGATTCCTGAAATACAAAATACCGTAAAACCTATCTGTAGTTCCAACAGCAATTCTTATCTTTGTGGTAAGATGTTAAAAATATAAGGAATTGAAGTAGTAAAATATGGCAAAACAAACGACAATAGATATTTGGATAGATAAACTGACAAATAGTATTGTTAATACTATTTCCGGCGATAGTTTACCTACTCAAATAATTTAGGTAACTGTACATGACCTTAAGTTGGTGATAAAATCCAGGGGTTGGAACTTCAATTGGAAAGGCGAACTGAAGAAAGTAGGGACAGAAGTCTATAAGTTAACTGTTGTTAATAACGTTGATATCATACAAGGTCTTATTAGCATTGAAGATAAAGGAGACCACATTTTTGTCAATCTTATAGAAAATGCACCCTTTAACATAGGCAAAAAGAAACTTTATGAAGGAGTGCCAGGTAACCTTTTAGCATTTGCTTGTAAACTGAGTTGGGATAAAGGAAATCAAGGCTTTGTGCCTTTTATTTCTAAAACAAAACTTATGGAACACTACAATAAAACATTGGGTGCGGTGAACGTTTTTGATCAAAGGATGGTTATTGAACCTAGAGAAGCATTAAAATTAATTAAGAAATATTTCCCTGATTTAAAATAAATAAAATCATGAAACTAGCCATCGAGCCCAAAGGAATAGATTTGGTCGTAGAACCACATAAATACACAAAATCTGATACTGAACTTATGACCAAAATAATAAGTCATTATAAGGAAACGGGTGAATTATTGAAACTAAACAAGCCTAAAGTAGCATCAAAAACTAAGAAAAAGTTAATCTCGGAGCAATAATTTATGCCGTTCTATGGCACTGAAGCTTTGACGACAGTTTTGGCTATCTCCAAAAACCGTCTCATAGCAGAATCGTTTCAGGATATAGATCAAAACTATTTGTTTAAAATTGGGTCTAGAAGTTAAAAAGTTATCTATAAATTATTTCAAATAGCAAAGAATGAAATTTTAACAAAGTATTTATTGTGAAATATAATTGGCATAATGGAAATCAAATTAATTGAGAACGATAGATATTCGAAGAACTTAGACAATGGGACTGCTGATTTTATTATCAGGATCAGTCTTATAGTAATAATAGTAGGAGGTGGTTATTTCTTAAGAATGTTTGATTTCCATATCTCATTAAAATTGTTGATTCTTGGGGCAGTTTGCTATTTAATTGTAAAATATACTAGAAGATTATTTCCTGATTGGGTAAGTAAAACTGATGAAATTGGATTTTTAAAATTTAATAAGGAATCAGTTTCAATAAATGATTCAGAATTATTACTGTTAAAAGATTTTGACAAAGTACTTTTATTATACGACATGTATCAAGGATTTCAAAGGGGAAAGTATGATCCAATTTCTAATGGAATGGCTCAAATAAAAATTTATTTCAGAGATAATAGAACTCAAACCCTTTCTTTTATAATAAGAAACAGCGATCAGTTTGAATTTCTAAGGAGTTGCGTTAAACAATGGTATAAAAGTGGGATAGGAGTGACAGAGTTACGTGGAGATGGTAATGTGCAAACGTTTACATTCTATGCTCGAGGGGAAGTATATTACAAGGAATTTAATGAACTTAAAAAAGAATTATTGATTATTGATGACAATACATAATCATGGTGCCTTCAAAGACTTTTTCGTCCCTATATTCTTTAGTTCAAAAAAACCGAAAGGCTAGATTCTTTGAGCGTTTGATAACGAGTAACAAGCTTTATAAAGAATATCTAAAGTAAATTCAACTATTTACCATTTTATACACTAATAAAATAAGTAAACATGCTTACACAGAATAACATCATGGAATTGGATTTGAAAAGGCATCCAATTATGATAATCAATGAAGAATTGGACAATGCAAAACCATCAAATATACCTCGAGTAAAAATTGACAGTTTTGAAAATGCAGTAAAGAATACCAACCTTCTTGAAGTCATTGAAAAAGTTAAAAGGGAAAGAATCGTGAAACCATAACGCTGGCTTTGATATACATGCTGCTCTAACGATACGGCACGTCACAAGTCACAGCCTTAAAAAAGTAGCATCACAAATAACTGCTCAGCTTTTCAGAAACCTTTGGAATGAAGCAGCAACTAACTACAATTTATTTTATATCGTACCCCAAGCAAATTCACCGATGTTTATTATGAATTAAATCTACCGCCAAAACTATAGTAAATAATCCTTATTTGACTACTTTTGCGGCATGAATCAACATTGTTTTATAAGTCTCGAACACATTAGGAAAGATTACGATTTACCTGAGAAATTCACGTTTCCATTTAGTTACGAACCGCATCCTTTGGCTATTTATGCCGTCGAAGACTTAAAATGTCGTATAGCATCCATTCATGATCGTGATAATCCTGATGAAAAATATGCCACAAGGCAAGGTGTTGGCAAAATGTTTGGTGTGCTAATTGTAACTGATAGCGATAATAAGCTTGGCTATTTAAGTGCTTTCTCTGGCAAATGGGGCGAGTTAAACCATTATGAAGGTTTTGTGCCACCGATTTTTGATACGTTAGACCCTTCTGGATTTTACAAAATTGAAGAGGCAGAAACCAATGTCATCAACCAAAAAATATGCGATATCGAAAACGCAATCCAATATCTCGAATCGAAATCAAATCTTGAATGGACCAAAAAAGACACAGAACTCAAAATAAAAAACCTTAAGGCACTTATAAAAACCGAAAAAGCTATTAGGGCGCAAAAAAGAATAGATTTTAAGTTGTTATTGAAAGATTCCGAACTTGAAAACGCATTAAAATCGCTTGATGATCAAAGTATAGCGCTCAGTTATCAACTCAAATATCTTCAAGAAAATAATAATATTGCTTTAAGTGCAGCAAACGATTCACTGCAATTTTTTGAGCAGCAAATAAATGAATTGAAATCGGCACGTAAAGCCAAATCAGGCTTACTCCAAAAAAGATTATTTGAATGTTACAACTTCCTTAATGCTCGCGGTGAAACCAAAAATTTAATAGACATATTCGGTATCACGGACGAAACTACACCACCTTCAGGAGCAGGAGAATGTGCAGCCCCGAAATTATTACAATTTGCATTTGCCCATCAGCTAAAACCAATTGTTATGGCAGAGTTTTGGTACGGGAACAGTCCTCAATCTGAAATTCGCAAACATGGATTATATTATCCTGCTTGCAATAGCAAATGTAAGCCCATACTTGCCCACATGCTAGGTGCGACAGAAACGGATCCAAATCCCATGTTGATCAATCCTGCTTTTGTTAGGGATCTACCCATAATATATGAAGATGCTCAAATCATCATAGTCAATAAGCCAACTGAATTTTTGTCGGTGCCAGGGAAAGAAATAAGTGACTCTGTTTACACACGCATACTATCCGCTTATCCAGACATTACAGGACCTGTCATCATTCACAGACTTGATATGTCCACATCTGGTATAATGATCCTTGCACGTGACAAAGACAGTCATTTTCATATCCAAAACCAGTTCATACGTCATAAGATCACTAAAAAATATATTGCCCTTCTAGACGGAATTGTCAAATCTGATGCAGGGACAATAAACCTTCCCCTCCGTGTAGACCTGGACGATCGACCTCGTCAAGTAGTTTGCCAAACATTCGGTAAGGAATCTATTACTAAATGGGAACGCCTAGAGATTAAAAAAAATCAAACGCGTATAGCCTTCTATCCACAAACTGGCAGAACCCATCAGCTTCGGGTACATTCGGCACATCAATTAGGGCTTGGTATTCCAATTGTAGGTGATGATCTGTATGGATCACGCGCTGGTAGGCTATTTTTGCACGCAGCAGCGATCAGTTTTATCCACCCTAGTACAAAACAAAAAATGAATATCGAAGTAGATGCCCCATTTTAGTGGAAAATGGCACAACCTGATATTGTTAGTAAGTTTTATTTAGCTTGACAAAACATTTATTCACAAAAACTTGAATTATGACACATAAAACTTTCGTATCGAAGTCAACACAATGACATTTTGAAAACTCAGATTAAATCACACACAATTTACAATAAAGAAGGTCGTATTCCCAAGGGAGTCAGCACATGATATTTATTTTTCAGGGATTCAAAATTATCTGCAATTAGTTTACAAGCTTCACTGATTCTTTCATTTCTTGGCATTGTTGACAGTCTAATAAACAAAATGCCACTATGGTCAAGTCTTTCTTGGTAGACTAAAGTGCCAAAATCGGAGTCTTCAGTGATAAGCAATGCATTTTTATTATTTGCCAATTGTAGTACTTCTTCGTCTGAAATGCCTGAGTTGTTTTCTCGTATAGAAAAAACTTCATAATCTAATGCTCGCAAACTTGCTATAAGTTTAGCGTCTATGTTTTCATCAGCAACGATCATAAATATGCTTTAGCAGATGCAACTTTTTCATTTGCTATTTTCGCACCATATTGTATAGCTTCTTCTACTTGTTCTTTGGTCAGGTGTGGATATGCATCCAAAATATCAGAAAGTGTATCGCCAACTGCCATTTTCTCTAATATCATCCCTACAGAAATACGTGTACCTTTTATTGTTGGTCGGCCATCGTTTACTGCTGGATTTTGCACTATTTCTGCTGCATTATGGTTAATAAATAAATTTACTTTATCAAATGAATCTATTAATATTGTATACAAAATCGCTCTGTTAATAATTTTAGGGTTTATTGAACCAATAATAGAATAATAATATTTACTATTATTTTCATTCATAGTTATACCAAGCCTATTTTCTAAAAAATTGAGTTTGATGTTTTCAACTTCAGATTCGTCTTCAATATCTACATTGGCCTGATGATATAGAGAAGGACCCAAACCCTTTGCAACCTGAGCTAATAGCTTTTCAAAAATTTCTTTATTTTTTAATTTTATCTCCATTTTAATATGATTATCTAAAAAACAAAGCTTTAGTTTAAATAGTTTCATAGCTTCCGAATGATTTTATTCAATACTGCATGAATTAGCATTTTGCGCAAAACATCCTCCCATTTCTACTGTTCTCCATCCCTATCCAAATAAGAAGTGTTTTGCAAAACGTAAAAAAATCTGATCTCCCTACTAAAATTTGTATCGTATGTGGAAGGCCATTCACTTGGCGTAAAAAATGGGAAAAGGTTTGGCATGAAGTCAAATATTGTAGTGATAAGTGTAGAATGAATAAAATCAAGACAACATGACTGTAGGAATCGTTTTTCCACACCAACTTTTCGAACAAAATCCATTGATCGTATCTTGTGATCAAATTTACATAATAGAAGAGTTTTTGTTTTTCAGACAGTATCACTTTCACAAACAAAAGATTGCTTTCCATCGGGCTAGCATGAAGTTTTATACCGATTTTCTGAAAGAGCAAGGTGCCGAAGTCATTTATATAGATGCATATTCAGACCTCGGAGATATCCGTAAGTTATTGCCATATCTCAAAGCCAATAATGTGGATGAAGTCATTTATATAGACGCGACGGATAAGTGGATCGATAAACGAATATCTAGGGTTTGTTCCGAAATAAAATTAGCCATTACCAAACTTCCATCACTTTTATTCATCAATACACCAGAAGAAATAGATACTTTTTTTGCTAATAAAAAGCGATTTTTCCAGACTGATTTCTACAAACATCAACGGCAGAAAAGAGATATTTTATTGGATGCATCAGGAAATCCTAATGGTGGAAAATGGACTTTCGATGATGAAAATAGACTCAAATATCCGAAGGATAAAACACCACCTAAAACAGCATCGAGCACCCAAAATAATTACTACCAAGAAGCTATTACCTACACAGAGAAACATTTTCATGATCATTATGGAAAGGTGAACACTGACTTCCTATTTCCCACAACATTTGACGAAAGTAAAGCCTGGCTCCAACTGTTTTTTAAAGAACGATTTGCAGAGTTTGGTGCTTACGAAGACGCCATTGTAGCCAAGGAAATAGTCTTGCATCATAGTGTATTGACGCCCATACTAAACGTTGGTCTTTTGACGCCACAATTCATTATAGACGAGACGATAAAATATGCTAGCGCTCATAATATTCCCATCAATTCTACAGAAGGATTTATCAGACAAATCATCGGTTGGAGAGAATTTATTCGAGCTGTCTACCAACTGAAAGGTACCCAAGAACGCAATCGAAACTATTGGGGATTTACCCGAAAAATACCTGAATCATTCTGGCAAGGCACCACAGGCATCGAGCCACTAGACATTACGATCAAAAAAGTTTTGGACACAGGATATTGTCATCACATAGAACGATTGATGGTCGTCGGCAATTTTATGCTTCTTTGCGAGTTTGATCCTGATGAAGTATATCGATGGTTTATGGAGTTGTTTATAGATGCTTATGACTGGGTCATGGTGCCGAATGTCTATGGCATGAG
Organism: Saprospiraceae bacterium UBA7687; assembly: GCA_002482845.1. Lineage (GTDB taxonomy): Bacteria > Bacteroidota > Bacteroidia > Chitinophagales > Saprospiraceae > OLB9. The sequence continues at coordinate 7,503 of DLGT01000020.1, read as the reverse complement.
TCAGTTTGCAGATGGCGGTTTGATGTCCACAAAACCATATATCAGTGGTAGTAATTACCTGATGAAGATGAGCGATTTTAAGAAAGGTCCTTGGCAAGAAACCTGGGATGCGCTATTCTGGAGATTTATGCACGTACATCGGGATTTCTTTTTGCAGAATCCACGTTTAGGTATGTTAGTACGTAGTTTTGACAAGATGCCCATAGAAAAACAAAATGCACTTTTAGCAAAAGCAGATAAATTTATAAATACCTTATAATGAATATATTACTTACGGGCGTCACAGGGTACATCGGACAGCGACTTTTACCTGTCTTACTCGAGCAAGGCCATCATGTGGTTTGTTGTGTGCGAGATGCTCGTAGATTTAAGTACCATAATTACAATAAAAATGACATCACCGTCATAGAAGTTGATTTTTTGAATCCCGAAACGCTAAAAGCCATACCAGAAAACATAGATGTGGCATATTACCTGATTCATTCCATGTCCACGCTGTCAGGTGATTTTGAAAATATGGAAGAGCATTGTGCGCAATACTTTAAAGAAAGACTAGATCAAACCCAAGTAAAACAAGTTGTCTATCTCAGTGGAATAGTCAATGAAATAGAACTATCGCGACACTTGACATCCAGAAAACACGTGGAAGATATCTTGTCAGATGCAGATTTTGCTTTGACTACATTGCGTGCAGGTATCATCGTAGGGTCGGGGAGTGCTTCCTTTGAGATCATCCGAGATTTGGTAGAAAAACTACCTGCAATGATCACACCAAAATGGCTCAAAACGAGATGTCAACCAATTGGAATAAGAAATGTAATTCAGTTTTTGGATGGTGTCAAAGACAAGTCAGAAACATACGGACAGACGTATGATATTGGTGGTCCAGATATACTTACCTATAAAGAAATGCTACTCAGATTTGCCAAAATCAGGAATCTGAAACGATATATATGGGTAGTGCCTGTTATGACGCCCAAAATCTCATCTTATTGGCTTTATTTTGTCACATCTACTTCTTATGCATTGGCAAAAAACCTAGTCAACAGTATGAAAGTAGAAGTCGTCTGCAAACCAAATAATCTGGCAGAATTACTAGGTATAACGCTTTTAGATTATGATACTTCCATCAGATTGGCTTTTGGTAAAATAGAACAAAATCAAGTCATTTCTAGTTGGAAAGATGCCCTGACGAGCGAAACACTTAATAAAGGCATCTCCCAATATATAGAAGTTCCCGTTAATGGATGTTTTACAGATATTCGCAAAGAAAAAGTGATAGATATCTCTACTACCATGAACAAAATATGGTCGATAGGCGGACAGAATGGTTGGTATTATGGCGACTTCCTGTGGGGATTGCGTGGGTTTATAGATCAGCTTTTTGGTGGCGTCGGTATGCGTCGTGGTCGAAAGAGTCCCACAGAAATTCATTCAGGTGATGCCTTGGACTTTTGGCGAGTTCTATTGGCAGACAAAGAAGAAAAAAGATTACTCCTTTATGCAGAAATGAAACTCCCTGGAGAAGCGTGGCTTGAATTTAAGATAGATGATAAAAACAACTTGACCCAAACAGCTACTTTTCGTCCTTTAGGTGTGATGGGGAGATTATACTGGTATGCAGTGCTGCCTTTTCATGGTTTTATTTTTAATGGGATGATTAAGAAGTTGGTGGGCAGATAGCTTTTATAAGGTATAAATATTTAGCTATCGCTTAAAACTTATCATTGAAAGGGATTCGTCCTTTTGATTGACATGACAGATAAATTTGCTGGTTAATCTGATCAATGGACGTTTTAAATTTTTTAAATGAAAGAAATCAAAAAAAGGTTTACTTTTGTCTTACAGTAATTGCACCATGCGGCTTTTAGCGACAATTTTAATCATATTTGTTACCATAACGAAGAGTTTTAGCTCTGATAGCATTACAGTATATCTTTTTTTACTGGATGAATGTCGAATTTGTCAGGAGTTGGCCCCAGAGATCAACGCAATTCATCAAGAGTTTGCAAAGAAGAATATCGGTTTTATAGGTTTGTTTCCCAATTTTGCTTCTAAGCAAGGTGGTATTGATAAGTTTAAGAAAAAGTACAACATAACCCTTCATACTCGAACTGATTATTATAAAAAAATCGCACAAAAATTTAATGCCGAAATACTCCCTACAGCGGTAGTTTACAATGAAACAAAACAAAAAATCGAGTACATCGGCGCCATCAATGATTTGTTTTACAAACCAGGCAAAAGAAAAGCACAATCTACAAACCACTATCTTAGAGATGCTTTAGGTAGCGTCATAAATGGTGTGTCACCAGAGATCAAGTCTACTCAACCCATAGGCTGTTTTATAAATTTTAATGACAATCTTTTAAACCATTAAATAAAATGTTTAGAATACTTCCTTTCATCATTTGCACTATTTTTTTAGCTGAATTTGCTTTAGGGCAAGTCTCATTTAATAAAGATATAGCGCCTATTATTTTTAACCACTGCATGTCATGTCACAGACAAGGTGAGATCGGGCCAATGAGCCTTACAAATTATGAAGAAGTAAAAAACTGGGCATATACCATCAAGTATGTCACAGAACAACGTATCATGCCACCATGGAAAGCAGATCATGATTTTAGTAGGTTTTTGGGCGAAAATTATCTCAATGATGATCAAATCAAAAAGATTGCTGATTGGGTAGATGATGGACTCCAGGAAGGATTGGCTAGTGATCTGCCACAAGCCCCAGTATTTCCTACCAATTCATTACTTGGTACACCAGACTTGGTGCTCACCTTTAAGAATTCTTATACGCACAAAGGAAATGGGAAAGATGAATATAGGTACTTTGTACTACCTAGTGGACTCGTTCAAAATAAAAAGATAAAAGCATTAGAGTTGCGTCCAGGCAATACAAAAATTGTACACCATGCCTTGTTTTTTGCAGACCAATCAGGTAAAGCTAGACAATATGATGCACAGACGCCCGAATATGGTTTTTCAGCAGATGATTTTGAAGATTTTGATGCTTTCGAAGTGATCAATAGAGACCAATTTCCTGGGTATGTTCCAGGGCAAAAGCCTAGGTACTTTCCTGATGGTTTGGCACAAGATATGCCTGCCAATAGTGACTTAGTCGTTCAGATGCACTATGCACCGTGGAGTGTAGATGAAAAAGACTCTTCCACCGTAAATATTTTTTTTGCTAAGAACAATGAAGTTATAGATCGCACTGTCAAAGGAAAAATAATGCTTCCTTTCGACCTAGTGACTGGTGCCAATTCATTCTTTATATTACCCAATCATGTAAAGAAATTTGAAGGTGTTTACACCGTGCCATTTGATGTAAGTTTGATCGGACTTTCTCCACATATGCATTATCTAGGTAAAGATTGGGAAGTAGTTTTAGAAAATCCTGATGGTACGAAGACCAATCTAATTCGTATCAACGAATGGGATTTTAATTGGCAAGGCGATTACTACTTTAATAAGTATATTTATGCTAAAAAAGGTAGCAAGATCAGGGCAACAGCGACCTATGATAATACATCAAATAATCCAGCAAATCCTACTTCGCCACCTAAATTTGTTACGTGGGGAGAAGGTACAAAAGATGAGATGTACTACCTTCCTATTTTTTATGTTCCCTACAAATCAGGAGATGAAAATATCGTATTCGAAGAGACAAGCACATCTGTAAACGATATCAGGTCTAAACATATTTCAGGTAAGATATTTCCAAACCCTGTAGCTAGAAGTCAAGCTTCTTGGACACAAATAGCATTTAGCATTACTTCAGGCTTTTCTGTCAAAATAGATATTATTGATGCTACAGGTGCAGTTGTCCGCAACATTAGAGACAATGAATATTTTGGACAAGGAGATCACTTGATTCATTTAGAAACCCAACAGCTTATTAAAGGTACATATTTTGTAAAGATCAGTGGCAATCAAGATCAGCTCGTTATGCCTATGGTTATTTTGGATTGATTATATTGCAAATAGTTGAAATGCTTATGAATGGATGCAATTTTGGTGACCTTTTGTGGAAACTTTGTGAATAGGATTTAATGTTGCAGGCATGCGTTGTTGTCGAAAGAGTCCCACAGAAATTCATTCAGGCGATGCCTTGGACTTTTGGCGTGTACTTTTGGCAGACAAAGAAGAAAAAAGATTGCTCCTATTTGCAGAAATGAAACTCCCAGGTGAAGCATGGCTAGAATTCAAAATAGATGAAAAAAACATCCTTACTCAGACTGCTACTTTTCGTCCTTTAGGTGTAATGGGTAGATTGTATTGGTATGCTGTGCTGCCTTTTCATGGCTTTATTTTTAATGGGATGATTATAAGAAAATTGTCGGTAGGTGAGTTTTTATGAAGAAAAACTGTTTAGAATTTTACATATTGTGATTTAGAATTATTTCTGTTATTGGTTTCATTTATTTTTGCATTATTACGTAAATTTATCAATTACCATCAATGAAATATTTAAGCGCAAGCATACTATGTTGTTTTATTTTTTTGTCTTCCACAGTTTGGGGTAACAAGTATTATGAAGGATATTTAATCACTTCATCTGGTGAGAAAAAAAATGGTATGATAGAAATGTTTTATGGTTATGACAGTAATATCAATTTTAAAGAGCATACTGATGGTGATAAAATAAAGTTTAAATCTGTAGATCTTACGGAAATTGGGCTTTACCAACTTGAAAGTTCTGATACCATTGTTTACAGACGTCACAAAGCTGCAGCTTACACATGGGGAAAAACGCCCAAGATTTCAAAGGACGAAATTTGGGCATATGAAGTGTATAGTTCGGAGCAAGTTCAGGGTTTTTATAGCCCTTTGCCACAAGTAATGCACAATGCCGGTGCAATACGTAGTTGGCAAATGTTTTCAGGTTTTGTAAAACTAAAAGGACAAGATTATATACTCAATATTGTAGATTTGGACGAAGGTATGTCAGATCCTTTTAATACTTATGATAAACAAATGCGTAAGTTTTTTTCGAATGCAATCAAAGACATTTGCCCAATAATGGTAGAAAATATCAAGAAGAGAAAATATAAAAAAGAAGAGTTTTTGATTATGCTTGCAGATTATTCTGAAACTTGTAAGTAATGTGTAAGATCACTTTTTAATTTATATAAACGAAACCTAAAACTTTCCCACGGATAGGAAGTGTAAGAGAAGCTAGAAATATATGAATGATACAAATGTACGAAACCTGAATTCAAGTGGCAAATGCAACTTTGGTTAATGAATTATATTCTTGCCCAAATATTTCAAAGACATAGCTTCTACTTTTTTCGCTATCCGATTGACCAATCTTTTTGGAGTTAAAACGACCATACTTTCTCCAAATCCTAGGATTTCTCGCTCCAATTCAAAATTGAGTTGCACATGTATGCTAATTACGATATTTCCATCATCATTTCGCTCTATGATTTGCTGACTATGATGCAACGGTTTGGTTTCTACATAAGGTGCATTTTCTGCATTGATCCAAATGCGCACATGTTCAGCACGAACATTCTGACTCACGGATACGCCTATGACATCTCTGAAATAATCGTCTATGGATGAAATTTGCGAATGTTTATAGGTCGTTTTCTCATCATTTTCAATCGAGATTATTCTATCAAGTGCAAGGTTCAATATCGTATCTGCCTTCATACCGAATAGGAACCAACGATTTTTATATTCCTTCAGCCACCAAGGATGAAAAGTAATGATATTTGCTGATTCTGCCTTGAAAGATTTGTACGTTATAGATAATACCTTTTTCTCCTGAATGGCTTTGTACAATACATCTAAATAATGAATGCCAGTAAGTCTTTCGTTTTTTTCAAAGTGGATGATGGAAGGTTGTTTTTTTGATGTGCTATAAACATGATCTTCGAGTTTTTGTACCACATCATTGAGATTGTTAAAATGTTCGAATCCCTTAAACTGCTTTAATAGTTCTACCGCTTCAGACATCTGTTGCATATCGGCATGAGAGATTGGCAGATTGGTAATGCTATATGTTGGATCTTCGTAGGTATAATATTTTTTGTCTACCACGATGATAGGCGCATTATAGCCAAGCTTATCACTACGCATCATTTGGATGTCGTATTGTATGGTTCGGATGGATGCACCTTTGGAGATACCTTCATATTCGTAGAGTGCATCACTGACTTTATCTACGAGCAAATCTAGCGTCCATTTTCGTTGGCGATTGCGAAAACAATTGTCTAATACTTTGTATCGGATAAGCGCGTTTTTATTTATCGGCATAGGGTTTATGATTTTTGTTTCATCTGCGAAACCTGAGAAATCCGC